>CACYXR010000004.1 GCA_902778455.1 uncultured Selenomonadaceae bacterium
ACGAGATTACCCGGCGAGAGTTAGACCTGTCCCCATGAAAACGACGCTTTGGGAAACAGGATGTTGCCATTGCGTCCGATCTGGGGAACGCCCGCGTTTGCGGGCGGCCTTTCCGGCTTCGGCTGGGGAGGCGAGCTTCGCTGTGAGAGAAGCAACTATTCTTCTCACGTCGTTTCGCCAACGGGAAAAGCCTCGTGTCGGAACGTGACAACTTGAATATCGCTTGATGGTCATCAGCCTTCCCCTCTGGGGAAGGTGGCGCCCGCAGGGCGTCGGATGAGGTTTGGCGAGGTTGCGCTAATGCAACCGTAACGGTTTACTTCATCTGTAGTAGACCTCACCCACCGCCTGCGGCGGTCCCCCCTCCCCATAGGGGAAGGCTGTGGGAAAGTGTGGCGGGCAAGGGATGAAGTGGAACGATGTTGCGTTAATGCAATCGAAACGGTTTGCTTCATCTGTAGTGCCACCTCATCCGTCAGCTTCGCTGACACCTGCCGGGGAGTCCACTGGACTCCCGCGCAAAGCGCCCCCTCAAGGGGAAGGCAAGAGGGTGGCGGGCAAGGAAAGTGAGTGGCGCAGCGAAAATTCGAGTTATCACGTTCCGGCATGGGGCGGCTTCCGGCGATGCGGCGGTATGACGGAGTGTGTATTCGATGGCGAAAGACTGAGAGGAAAGGAGGCAAAGACTTTTTGATGTTCATCCCTGCTTCGCGGGATTTGGACGAGTTGTGAGCGAGTCTTGCCTTCCCCTTGAGGGGAAGGTGGCGCCCGCAGGGCGTCGGATGAGGTGTTACCAAGGTTGCGCTTAAAGCAACCGTAACGTTTTGCTTCATCTGAAGTTCCACCTCATCCGTCAGCTTCGCTGACACCTGCCGGGGAGTCCACTGGACTCCCGCGCAAAGCGCCCCCTCAAGGGGAAGGCAAGGGGGGAATGCGGCGCGACTTTGGCTCGTTTTGATCCGCGGGGCGGGGCGTTCATGGGTATGCCTTTTGGGTGTGCCTGATCTCTAATTTACATTAGGAGGTTATATTTTATGGATTATTTTGGTTTTGATTTGCAGTTATTTGCGGCGGGAACATTGACGACTGTCGATCTCACTGCTGCGGTGTATGCTGCGGATAAGACAGTTGTTGTCCTTTATAAGGAGGCTGGCGTCGTCAAGGCGAAGGCCGCGGCTTCGGCTGGAGACGGCGAGAGAAGGATCGGCACCATCGCGTCGAACGGCACGATCACCCTGGACATCAAAAACATGACGACGGCGGCTGCAAGGGAAGCCGAGATGGCCGCCATATACGACTTTTGTGGTGTGGATGATGGAAAATATACAGATGGCGACCGCGTTTCCTTCAAAGTTGCCGATGGACAGACGATTGACGGTATGGTCAGCAACTTCTTCGTGGAGAATTCGAATGCGTCAACAGTGCGTGTTTGCGTCTATGCCGGCGAAGGCTGGGTTCCGACGAGCATTGCCATTGCGGCTGACGGGACGCTGACGCCGGGCACGGGAACCGAATCGATCCAGGTGGCCAAGGGCGACGCGAAGATTGCCGCGACGGCGACGACGCCGACGGTATTCATGAACGACCTGTACAACAGTACAGATGGTTTAAAAGCGTTGTATGGGAAACTCTACAACGCTTTGGGCGACGCTTCCATTACCTATACCAACGCAGGCACGACGCCTGTGGCTGTCAGTTACCAGGGCGCCGACGGAGTGAAGGAGTACGGGATTGCGAATGGTACGGTGCAATTCACTTCGAACGCTGACGCAACTGTTACGAATAATACGCTGGCAATCACGATGCCCACCGGCACGGTTACGATTTCGGGCGCGGAAGTGGTGTCCACGGCCGTCGGAACTGTGACGAGCAAGGTTGGCGGCGCAGCGCTGACGGTGAATAAGACCGGCGTAATCACGAACATTCAAGACGGCGCTGACTTCACAGTTGCGCTTACTACAGGAAATGCAGCAACGATTGGCGGGAAAGCATATACAGAGAGTGGCTCTTCCACGGCGACCTTGAACGTGACCAAGTCCGGGGCTACGGAGACCATAAAGCTCAGCGCCGGAACCATTACCATGTCGGTCGCAGATGCTGCGGTTGTCACGGATCTTGGCACCGTCACGAACAAAGCTGCGAAGGATTTGAAGGTGACATCTGGCGGAACGGTTACGAGCGTGGCTGATGGCGCATACGAGTGGGCGATTGCCGGGGGAAAAGATGTAAGCATCGGCGGTAAGACTTACACGAACGCTTCGCCCAACGTCGCGACGAAGGTGAAGGTAGTGAATACGGCCGGCACAGAGTCTGCAACGCTGACGGACGGCTATATCACCATGAATGTGGACGGGGCGAAAATCGTCGTACAGCCTGGCGGGAGCAGTGAGGCGGCGATTATCGGTACTGTGACTTGCGGCGATACTGGTAAGGCGATTACTGTTTCCAGCGACGGCACGATTTTGGATATGGTAGCTGGCACTGCGTTCACCTATTCGCTCAATAAGGGCAAGACGGCCGTGATCGGCGACGCGAGCTACCTGAGTGCGCGAGCCGACGCTAACGCCGTTACCATGACCGTGACGGCTGCCGGGACGGCTATCGCGCTTGCGGCTAATGATGTCGTTACCGTGAACGGCGAGTCGGCTGTGTTTACGCTGACGGATACCACGAAGGTGCAGAACAAGGGCACTGCGGCGCTGACGATCGGCGCGGCGGATGCAAGTACACTTGTTGCTGCCAGCGGCGCGGTGTATGAAGTTGTGCTCGCATCAGGAAAGATCTTGACCGTTGGAACCAACACCTATAAGGAGAACAACACCGCGACGGCCACTCTCAATGTGGATAACGGCGTCGTGACGCTGAGTGCCGGACGGGTTGAGATTGCCGTTTCCGGCACCGCAGTGATTACAGACATCGGGACAATTACATACACGGGGACGAACACAGGCGACGGCATTACCGTAACAAGTGCCGGCGTTGTTTCTGGTGACACAACCGATGGCGACAGCTATACCGTTGTGCTTGACGGCGGCGCTAGCTACGGTACCTATAAGAACGCTTCGGCAACGGAAACGGCGACGTTTACTGTTACGAGAGCCGCCGGTGCAACGACGACGGTATTGACGGCGGGTTCCATTTTGCTCGACCAAGACAACGAGACATTCACTGTCAATGGGACCACCATCAAGAATACCACAGGCAGTGACGGTTATCCCATTACCATCAACACGAGCGGAGAAGTTTCCCAGATTTCCGCCGGCGCGAAGTTCACGACGGAGTATACGACAGGGACGCCGGCCACGACGCAGAGCTTCACCTATGCCATGAACGGCACCACGCTGGCGAAGACCGGCGACGCTGTGGGCGTTTATACGAACGCCGGTGCGGCAACGGTCTCGAATACCGGCACGGTGACCGGCGGAACCTTGAAGGCAGTCACGCTGACGCTGGCTGCGGGCAACGCAAATGTGACTGCGAAGGGTACGAACACCACTCTATATTATGCGTTGCTTCCGAACGGCTCGGTGGTTGCTACAGCGGCTACCAATCTTTCCGACGCTAAGACGGCACAGGCCACGGCAATCGGCTTCTTCAAGGCTGTGACCTCCTGGGCCACGACCGAGGGCGCGACGCCGACGGTGACGGTTACCTTTGTCGGGAACCTGACGACCGAGGCGAACGAGCCGAAGTCGTACCTCGGCAATGTGGTCGTCGACGCGACGAACGTGAAGACTGTGGCCGTTGGAGGCCTAAATCCTGCGGATCTGGGCACTCTCGTCGTGACCGGCATCAGCGGGGCGCAGGTTGATGACTCGGATATTTCCGTGGTCGGGCTGAACAAGAACGCTGAGGTTTCGACTTCTGTGGGCAGCATTACTTACCTGCCGGATACGCCGGAAGAAGCGTTTAAGTTGAAATTCACCACGGCGCGTGCGCAGGCGATGAACGTTACAGACGCATCGGGCACCTTCCTAAACTATGGCGTCTACGCCGCGATTGGCGAGGGCGATTACGGCTGGTATGACACCGTGGCGGATGTCAAGGAAGCCGCCGAGACGGCCGGCAAGTCCTATGTGATCGGCGCCCGCTATCGCAACGGCGTATTGACCGTGGCGAACGGCGGCACGGGCAAGAAAGTCACGATTACGGAAGCACCGGCCAATGTTTTGGCTGCTGCCGACCTCGCAGGGATGTCTGTGCAGGTTGTCGAATCCTTCGATGCGAACGGCAACGCTACTACGGGCAGCGGCACAGGCATTGTGTCGTTTACTGCGGCGGCAGAGAACGGGATTGAGATTACCACGACTCTGGGCGAGAGCGTCAAATTTGAGAACGCCACACTGCGTGCGCAGATCCCGGCGGGCGCGACGGTGGTTTCCGGCGTCGCCACTTATACGACGGATGTTGCTTCTGTAATGACGCTTGCAGCAGGGGGAGAAGCAACCCTGGACAACGGCACGGTCACCGTGGCGAAGGGCAAGCTGCTGAAGGTCGGCGTGAACGAATATACGGCTCTGGAAACGGCCGCGCAGATCACGGCTGCGGCTAGTGAATTCAATAAGGACGGCACGGTGAAGACCGCTGCGACAATCGGCACGCTGGTTTCTTCGGCGATTGAGCTGAATACCGCTCACAGCATCCAGGTCGTGGACTCCAACGAAAATGTCATGAAGATCGGCACTGCGTCTCATCCTGCCATTGTCACCAGTGCGGGCGTCGTTTCCGGGCTGCAGAACGGCCAGACGGTTTCGGTCACCGATCTGAACGCCAAGGGCGAAGAAGGCGTTGCGACAAAATATACGGTTGATACCGCGGCGAAGACGATCACCGTCAGCGGCAAATACGTCGGCGTTTATTCCTTCGCGAGCGCGGAGGCGACCACGGCTGCGACGATTACCTCCGTCTATGGCCAGCCGGATACGATCACGTCGGTGGGCGCAGCGGTCGAGCCGGTAGCACTGGATTATAACGGTGCTGCAACTGCGCTTGTGCTGGAATCGGGGGCAAATAAAGATTACTACAAGGTCGCGGCAGACGGGACTGTCAGCGCAGGTAGCGACAAGGCGACTGCAGAAAGCGGTGGCATCGGATACTTCCATGTTGCAACAGCGACGACTGGCGGCAAGACGACCGTCACCGTTACCTTCCATAATAACGACGGAACCAAGGCGACTTTGATTCCGGATGTTGCGGTCGACTTCACTGCCTTCCAGCAGGCGAGCAGCAAGGACGTTACCACCGTTGACGTTTCCGGACTTTCCAACGGTGTGGTTTCGCTGCTGGAAGTTCCGCCGACGGCGAAGGGCGACATTGTCGGCCTGAAGACCGGCGACGCGAAGGTGGATTATTTCGCGACCTACGCGCTGGCCGCCAATTCGACGATCGCGCTGCCGACCGACGCGGCGACGGCTGCCGCCGGTACGGTCTGGACCTACGCAATCAGCACGAGCGCGAAGGACGACGACGGCGTGCGCACATACTCCATCGGAACCGCGGTTCAGACGGCGCTGGCTCCGGTCGGCCCCTGCTTCACGGTCACGAAGGTTGTCAATGTCGCTGGCGACAAGATTACGTATCAGGTGGCGTATGTGGCTGCCGGGGACAACAAGGACGAACTGGACGCGCTGGATCAGGCGTGCTGGAAGAACGGCGTGACTGTCGACGCTTTGGGCATTGCGGCGATTACTGGCAAGACGGTCACGGTATCGGTAACTCCGAACCAAACTCCGGCTTCTGCAACCGCAAATTACGACAAATATATAGTGAACACGCAAAATGGCGTCATCGTTGACGACGTTGTTAATCAGTATGTGGGCAAGACGGTCACAGGAAAATGGACGTCCTCGCCTGCGACGACGATCACCTATGAAGACACCGAAGGCGAAGCGGTGCAGTTCATTACGTTGCCTGACACGGACAATACATATTATTGGACAGTCGATAAGGTCAACGACGGAAATAACAAGATTACGATTACGGACAACGGGACGACGGCTCCGACGTCGGGCGTTGACTATATCAAGATTGTAACCTCTGCCAGCGGGAAGACGGCGACGGTTACCTATCACGGTTACAATGTTGGCGAAAACAACACTCCTACCATCTCCCTCTCCGACCTTGGCGTCAATGTCGCTATCAAGGCGAAGTCGGATAAGATTACCACGATCAACATCACGGACGGCGGCAAAGGCCAGGCCAACTGCGTCGACTGGGCCGTTACGGCTTACGCCGGAACGACGATCACCGGCAAGGGCAGCGGCGACGCCGACGTCACCTGGATCGCGAAGTACAAGAACGCAGCGACCATCAATCTGGACGCGCTGGCGGCTTCCACTTACGAAGCCGGGAAGACGTACTATTTCGCCGTGACCGCTTCCGCGGAGACCGATCTCGACGAGGAAGGTTTCCGCAAGGTGACGCTGGCCTCGGAGATCCCGTCGACCGAAGAACCAGACAGCAAGACCGTGAACTACTTCGCGGTGAAGAAGGACAAGGGCGGCGTCTACACGGTCGAGTACCATACGGCGGCCGGCGACAACGCGATTGCTCTGTCCAAGGGCAAGGCGACCCTTTCGGTCAACGGCAACGAGACGATCACCAGCATCACCGAGAAGGTCGGCGGCGCAGTCGGAGACAAGTATTTCGTCGACCAGGCCACGGACAAACTGGCTACGTTGGATGAAGGCGCTATTTCCAAGATTGCGGACGCGGATTATGTCGAGTTCGTAGAGGTCAGCCGGTGGACTTATAACGGCATGACAGAAATCGACCTTTCCGGTTGGACCGGCACGCCGGCGGCAGTCGTCTACAATATCAAAAAGACGGCGGGCGCAATCGGAACGAAGGGCGTTACGTCGTATGAGATTAACGGAGCGACAGCGGACGGAACACTTACCTTCACTTATCATGCGCCGACCACGACCGAGGATGCGTATATCGAAGTCACGCTGGCGAAGGGAACGCTGACGAAGGCCGAGATTGAGAAGATCGCGAACGCCATCAAGATCAACGCGGAGTTGAACGGCGCGATTGCGGACAAGGTCGTGAAGATCAAGCTGACGAACGACAGCGACATAGCGATCAGCTACGACATTACGAACCTGTCGGGCGAGATCGGGCTGGAGAACTTCACCGAGGGCAAGGACACGGTGACCTATGCCAAGTCGTTTGTCATGGGCACGGACAACACCATCACGCTGACGGCGCCGGCGAAAGACGCGCAGAAGGCGGCAGTGGTCTACTACGCGGTTACGGCGAAGGAAGGCGAAAAGGGCGTCCGCACGGTCTCGGTCTCCAAGACGCCGATTCCCATCGCGGCAGACGCGACGCCGGAACAAATCGCCGAGGCGCTGGCCGCAGCGGGCGGCAACTACTTCACGGTCACGACGGCGACCGACGGCGAGGTGACGGTGGAATACACCAAGAACGCGACGGCAAGCAAGGCCATCGACCTCACCGGGAAGAAGGTCATCCTGGACGCGACGGCTGTGGAGTGCGCGGCAACATATAAAACTCCTAAGACTGCGGTCGTGGTCGACGGAGATGCGGTCGCTTACACGGTCAGCGGACTGGACGTCGGGCAGGATACGGTTATCACGCTCGGTTGCACATCCACGGTTACGAATTCTTACAACGAGAGCTTCGTAGTCACCTACGGGACGACGGCAACGCTTGATGAGGATAAACGCGGCACGGCGATTGCACTTACGGGCGCGACTTCCGGCACCTATTATTATGAAGTTGTCCGCACCGAGGGCAGCGCTGCGACGCAGGGCATCGTGACGTTCAACGTCAAGGACCCGACGACGGGCACGGCTCCGGCCAGCGGCCATTACTTCGCTGTCAAGTACGCGGCTACGGGCGCTACGATCACTTATTTCAATGTGGACGGCAGCGCGAAGTACAACCTCGCGGACGTGATGGGCAAGGGCCAGGTCACGGTGAGCGCGGCCGGCGTCAACGAGGCGATCACGGCCATCAATATCACGGACGGCGGCAGCGCCGATACGCCGAAGGTGAACTATGCGCTGACGGAAGTCGACCCGGATATCGAGGTCGTCGGCAAGGGCGAAGGCGACACGGTCACCACGAAGCCGAGCGTCGTCTGGGCGGACAACCAGACGCTGACGCTAACCGACCTGGGGGTTGCCTACTATACGCTGACGGGCGTGCTGAACGAGACGACGGGGAAGGTCGTGGTCTCCATCAGCGAAGGCTCCGCCACGAAACCGGACGAGACGGCCAACTATTTCGTGGTCAAGCGCGTACCGGCTACCGGCGTGGATCTGGACGACGGCAAAGTCGAATACTCCATCACCGAGTACCACGCTTCCAACGGCGGCGAAGCCTATGACCTGACCGGCGACGTGGCGAAGGTCGGCACGCTGACCGTCGACGCGGCGAAGGCCACGGGCGCTATCCTTCTGAACAACGACGACGGCGCAGGCAATGCGACGAAGGCACACTTCGCGGTCATCAACGTGCCGTATGCAGATACCGCGCATACCGTTGGTGTTGCGGGCGATACGATAGCCTACAAGACGACCTTCGCATGGCCGACAACGACGGTACCGACTAGCACGGCGGGAACGAACGTATATGAATACACCTATCTGGTGGCAGCGGACAGCACGGGCGCGTTCAACCTGACCCCGGGCGTAACGGCAACGACCTCCACGGAGGATACCACGACGAAGTACGCTTGGGTTACCGTCACGAAGGACGAGAAGGGCAACTTTGAGCTGGAGGTGGCTAGCAACTACACCGTAGACCCTGCGACAGGCGAGGTTGACCAGAACGTTGCGGCGACAAGCGTGACTTCCATCGTCGCGCCGAGCGCAGCCTGTGAGCTTAACCTTGCAGGGGATGGTCTACTTGTAGCCCCGGTAACTTTTGTGGCTCGCACTGCGAAAATCACTCCGCAGATCACGGGCGTTGCGGCCGGCGCAAAGGTCTATCTGGACGATCAGGATGTGGATGTGGTTTCCGGCACGCTGGCGGCGGGCGAGAAGATCACGATTCACGACGCCGACGAAGGGGCGGCCGTCAATCATGTCTTCACCGCAGCGGAAGCGGGAGCGATTTCCGTCAGGCATAATGGCGACGCCTTTACCGTCAACAGCGGCGCGCTGCTGCTCAGCGCTGGCGCAGCGAATCGCCTGACGTCTTCCGTGACGGCCGCCGCCGGAATCCTGTCCTACGCAGAACTTGCGAAGGAAGGCGAAGCGGACGGCGTTGTGGTTGTGACCTTCGATGCGAAGAAGGGCATCACATCCATCACCGGTCTCGACATCGGCGAGACGGTGACGGTAAACGAAGGCACTACCGCGGACGATGTTTTCACCTACGCGCGCAACAGCGACGGCTATGTGGTCAAGACGCAGGCGAACGATACCAGCAACAAGACCTACGCGGCGATGGATTCCTCCACGATCGACATCCTCAGCCTCGGCTACACGAAGGAACAGTCCATCACGGGCGTCGTCGGTACGTTCAACTGGAACAACGCGAACGCGACGTATTATCTCGCGGGCGACAGCGCATCGGCGACGGTAGCTTACGGCACCGGCACCGGCGACGTGACCAGCGGCGCGGTCTATGTCAAGGCGGTATTCACCGCCGGCGTGCTGACCCTGACCCCGATGGTCGGCAACAGCAAGGGCCTGCTCGATCCGATCGAGGACTATGCCGGAACGATCACGATCAAGGGGGACAACCATCTTGTCAAGTTCACGAAGGACGCCAAGGCGACCTACACGGCAGTCATCGACGGCGTGATTACCGGTTCCGAGTTCAAGGATCTCGGCGCGAACGATACGGTAACGACGGAAGCGCTGGCAGTTGACGCCACGATCATCATGCACGTCACGCAGGAAGACGCCTCCGTCAAGGATTACACCTATAAGGTCGACAAGGCGGGCGCTCTGACCTTCACAGGCACGGCGCTGACCAGCGGCACGGTGGAAATTAGTAATACGGCTAATTACACAACTGTGTTCGCGTCCGACGGCTCGAAGATTGAGCATGACGCAACGGCTAGTGATGTTACCGTTGAGGTCGAAAACGGTGCTATCAAGTCCATCAAGGGTCTGGATACGAACGGCGAGACGGTCACGGTCACGAAGGACGGCGTCACGACCACGTTCGCGTGGGCGACCGGCGGCACGGTGACCAAGACGGTCAAGAACGCAGACGGCTCCACCACCATCACGACGATTGCCAGCGTAGCGGCTGCAACGGACGTCTGGACCGCTGTCGGCACCAATTCCATCACGGAAGGCGCGTTCAGGTGGGATCCAGAGGGAATGGCTCCGGCGCAGAAAGTCACCAGCGGCTACTTCCTTGTCGACGCGAACGGCAAGACGGAAGTGGTTGCAGGCGCAGGTGCAGCACATAATCTGGCAAATGGCGAAGTCTTCGTCAAGGCGACGGTGACAGAGCCTGCAACGACAGCGCCGAATGCGCGCACCATTACCCTGACCCCGATGATCGTCAAGGACGGCGAGCTTGTCGAAGCGACGGCTTCCGAGGTTTCCAGCAAGATCAAGAAAGTCACGGTTACCGGCGCTCCGACGGTGCTGAATTACGACGGCACCGGCAAGGTGTTCAATATTGAAGTGAAAGCGGCGGGCGTCGGCTCGACGTTTACGAACCTCTTGGGCGGCGACGTAGTCACGTCTGTGGCGCTGACCGAGAAGCAAAAGATTACGGTCAATGGTCAGGAGTGGATTGCCCCGGCAGGCGGCACGACGTTCACGATTTACAGCGAGAGTGCGCTTGCCAGCCGCATCGTGGCCGGCGCCATCGATCTGACCGCGAAGAATGCCACGGTGAACGCGGCGGCGGCGGACGGCTCCACGATGCAGACGATGACCTATACGCCGGGTACGGACAAGGGCAAGAACGACGACGGCGTCCAGGTGATTTACGCGGCCGGCGTGCCGACGAGCATCACGGATCTCGATCTGGGCGAGAGCGTCAAGGTCGAGGCGGTCGGCGCCGACGGCAAGAAGGTCACCACCGAGTACACGACGAAGAAGGGCACGGCCGACGGCAAGACCGTCATCTACCGCACACGCGGCGGCGTGGTCACGGTCAAGGAGATCGGCGACGGCGCGAATGTGGTCGACGACAATGATCCTGGCACCTACGCGAAAGTGGATACCAGCGCTCTCGGCGCCTTCGACTGGACCGAGGCGGCGACGAAGAAGACGACGGTCACCGGATACTTCCTGGCGTCCGAGAAGGGCGTGGTCGAGGCCGCGACCCGGACGGAAGAGCTGACGACCGATTATACGCAGTATGGCCGCACCTATCTGGTTGCCACGGTGACCAAGGACGGCGGTGTGCAGCTCCAGAAGGCGACGGTCGGCATGACCGGCAAGCTCGGTACGCCGGGGGCAATCGCAGCGAACGACAAACTGGACGTCACGCTGACGCTGCCGACGGCGGGCCTGAAGATCACGAGCCTGAGCGGACGTACCGCGGATACGACGGCCATCAAGAGCCTGACGATTACGAACGCGGCTGCCGGCTCGGTGATCGGCACCTGGACGGCCAACGACCATATCACGACGGTGAGCCTCGCGGCCGGCGACACGATCAAGCTGGGCAGCACGAACGTTTACACGGCGGGCGACGCCGGCGTGCTGGAGCTGGCCGGTATCGACGCGGCGACGACCGCGAAGACGGCGTACGTGAAGAACGGCACGATCCAGCTCGCAACGGGCATGAAGGTCATCAGCTCGTCGTACACCGACGCGACGACGGAAGCGACGACGGTAGACACGGTGACCTACACGCCGAGCGGCACGAAGGACACGGCGAACATCACCGTGACCAACGGCCGCGTTACGGGCATGAAGGGCTTCGGCGTAGGCGAGACGGTTGTCATCAAGACGACGACGACGGACAAGTTCGGCGTGGCGACCGAGTCGAATGTGACCTACACGACGGAGGAGATCACCTCCGGTCTCGACAAGGGCTCGATCCTGGTCACGAAGACGCTGGACGACAACACTTCCTATACCCATGTGTTCAAGGATACGACGGAGGACGTGCTGAAGTCGAGCCTGACCTGGAACGCCGTGGGCCAGGACGTCACGAAGACGAACTTCAACTGGAACAATACGGGATATTTCCACGCGACGCTTTCGTCGGTGGAAGCGGACGCAGCGAAGAAGATCTATGTGCTTGATCCCGGCAAGCCGGTGAAGGAGCAGACCGATTCGACGCGGCCGACCTTCAAGGAAGGCGACTACTACCTGCAGGTCGTGGCGACGAAGGCGATGTCCGGACTGGTTACGATTTCGGAGATGTCCTTCGTGCAGATGCAGTCGAACGGTTCCTTCGCTGCTGTGAAGGGCGGCGAGACGCTGCCGAAGTTCGCTGTCAACGCGACGGCGACGGGCGGCATCACGTTTGCCGAGAACGCGCATCCGGATGCGGCGCTGACGATCACCCCGGCCATGGGCAAGAGCTACACGGGCCTCGCGGACGACGACACGATCGGCACGACGACGACGGCAGCCGGACAGACGATCACGGTCAACGGGCAGGACTACACAGTGACGACTGCTTCCGCGTTTGTCATCAACGGCGACAAGACCATCGAGAGCGGCACCTTCACGGTGACGGGAACGGCGAGGGCTTCGGCGGTTCCGCAGTTCGACGAGGACACGGTGACCCGCGAGATCACCTACACGCCGGGCGAAGCGAACAAGGACGGCGTCGCGGTCACCTTCACGGCGAACGCATGGGGCGTCGGCAGCGAGATCACCGGAGTTACGGATCTCGAAGCGGGCGAGACGGTCGTCATCACGAACTACATCGGTTCGCTGGATAAGATCAACGAGACGACGACGATCACGACCGACGGCGCGAAGATCACGAAGACGATCCACAATGACGCCTGGCCGACGGACGTCGTGATGAAGAAGAACGGCGATGAGACCACTGAAGTCACTACGATGAACGGCTTCCAAGTGGCGAACAAGTTCGACTTCGGCACGACGACGGCGGGCACGATCGGCTTCTTCAAGGCGAACGCGCTCACGGCTGGCGTCGCGGCTATCACGACGCAGGCGGCGGCTCCGGCGGCGTTCCTCGCGGACGGCACCGACTGGGTCATCGTCGGCGCGACGACGGACGAGACCTCGAAGGACGTCAGGATCGACTTCCTGAAGGTCGTGAAGGACAGCGGCAATCTCGACGCGGTCAAGTCGAGCACGCTGGGCGGCGTGACTATCGACGCCTCGAAGCTGGCAGGCGGCATCACGCTTGGCGCGAACGCAGTGCAGCTTTGCACGGAGTACACGAAGGTCGTCGATCCGAAGACGGGCGCTGTGACTTACGAGGTCGACAAGGCCAATTCCGACACGAAGGGGCGCGAGTACGGCATCGTTGTCGGCGGCGCGCTGGCGGGCAAGGCTTACAACGGCTTCGATAAAGAAGATACGATCAAGGCGGGCGCTCTGAAGGCGGACGACACGATCACGGTGAACGGCCTGACTTACGCGGTGAAGGCGGACGCGGCTGCGGACGCTGTGCAGTTCTATGGCAACGGCGCGGCGCTGCAGGGCGAGTTCAAGTTCACCAGCACCTACAAGGAAGCACGCGGCTACGCCGGGACGACGCTGACGACGGTGACGGGCGCGGCGGACGCGACGGTGACGTTTGCGGCTGGCAAGCTGACGAGCATCACGGAAATCGCACCGAGCGAGTCGATCACGGTCACGGAGCTCGATACCGAGACGAAGGCCACGAAGGTCACGACGTATGTGGCGACGGCGAATACGGACGGCACGGTGAAGATTACCCGCACGATCGTAGCGGACGGCGTCACGACGACGGACATCGGCAAGTCCTCCGGCGATCTGACGAATATCATCGGCCTGACGTATACGGACGCGACGGCTTCGATTTCCTCCGATTTCGACTGGACGGTTGCGAACGGCTCCGGTTACTTCTTCGCGGATGTGACGCTGGAAGGCTCCACGATCAAGGATATCGGCACGGTCGAGATCAAGCCGGGCCAGACGACGGTTACCGCGGCGGACGCCGGCAAGTATGTGGCGAAGGTCACGGTGAATTCGGCCGACGGTACGGTGGACAAGATTCGGCTGCATAAGGTCCTGGAGACCGGCGAGCTGGGCGACGAGATCAATATCCCGGCGACGGCTACGGGCACGCTGAATATCACCGGCCCGACGGTGAATGTCAAGCAGGCGGACGGCACGATGGCCCTTCCGGCGCTGGTATTCGACAAGAACGGCTACGCGAAGCTGGCGGTGAATATCACCGGCGCTACGAACGGCTCTGTCATCACGAATCTGGCGAAGGGCGACAAGCTGGCGACGACGACGCTGAAGAAGTATGTCCCGGCGACGAAGACGACCCCGGCCAAGGCCGCGGAGATGGTCACGATCAACGGCACCGACTTCGTGGCAGGCGCGGACGGCAAGATGATGTTCGTCGACGCGGGCGTGCTGACCGACGGCACGATCGTGATGAACGGCGCGCTGACGGTGTACGCGACGGGCGCGGCGGCCGACAAGTATCTGCCTGAGAACCAGGTGAAGATCGAGCACGTGGGTACGGACGCTCCGGTGGTCGCTGTAGTGAACGGCGTGGTCACGGGCTACACGGATCTTGTCACCGGCACGGTGAAGACTACGGTGACGGCGACGAACGCGTCGGCGACCTATGGCGCCGGCTCGGTAACGGTGGCGCTGGGCTCCCAGAAGACGAGCCTGACGACGCTGGTGATGGCCGAGGGCGACACGGTGAAGTTCGGTACGCATACGCTGTTTAGCGGCGTGGCGGGCAACAAGCTGGAATTCGTCCGCGACACCGGAACGGATGTGCTGGCGAAGAACGGCGTGCTGCGCATGACGAAGGCCGGCGACGCGTTCACGGCGGCAGGCGCCGACAGCGACGCTTCGGCGGACAATGTGACGGTCACTTACAATAAGAAGACGACCAGCTCTTCTATCGATGTGAAGGTGACGAACGGTCTCGTGACCTCGATCAAGGGCCTCAAGGCCGGCGACGAGCTCCAGGTTTCGAAGACGGGCGAGACGACGAAGTACGCTGTCGACGCGACTACGCCGACGAAGATCACGAAGACGGTCACGAAGGGGACCGAGGTTACGAAATACACGGCCTTCATCACCGAGGGCGCCGACATTCTCGCGGCGAACTATTTCGGCGAGGGCCAGGATATCTCGGACGAGCAGAACCAGATCGTCGGTCAGCTCAACTGGGCGGACGTCACCGGACGTGCGACCGGCTACTTCCAGATCAACTCGAAGAATGCTGCGACGATTGCCGAGCAGAGCCAGAAGGTCACGGTTACGGCGGCGAAGGGCAAGACGGCGCTCTGGGCTGTGGCGAACGCGAAGACGGACGACTTCGGCCGCGAGGCGCTGACGATCGACGCCCTGCAGGTCCAGACGTCTGAGGACGGCAAGACGACGACGGTGCTCAGCGACGGCGCCGGACTCCTGGCAGCCGCGACACTGACGGTGACGGCTCCGACGGGACTGCCGCTGTTCTACAACAAGACGGCGTCTTACGATACGAGCAGCGATGCGCAGAAGACCAAGACGAAGCCGGGCTTCAAGGTTGTGCTGAACAAGGTGGGCGCGGGCTCGAAGATCCAGAACATCGCTTTGGGCGACAAGGTGACGACGGCTGCGCTGAAAGCCGCAACAGCTACGACACCGGCGGAGAGCGTGCAGATGGTCGAGGCCAACGACGGCGCGGTGGTCACTTACACCGCGGGCGCGAACGGCGCGATGACCTTCGTCGGCGAAGGCGACGGCACGGCGGCGACTCCGAGCGGCGCCGCGAGACTGCTGGCCGGTACGGTGAAGCTGGCGGCCGGTGAAAGCATCCACCTCGCGGGCGACGCAGAGAAGAACCTGGCGTACAGCGGCGAGGCGAACGACCTGACGGTCACGGCGACCGGCGACAACAATGTCATTGTGAAGGCCGCGAACGGCAAGGTTTCCACGGTGACGGGCCTCGATGAGAATGGCGCTTCGCTGGAGGTCACGACGGGCGTCGGCACTTCGGCGACCAGCGTGAAGTACACGGTTGTTGACGTCGAGTATGACACGGCGGGCAAGAAGACTACGGTCATGATCGAGCGCGTCGAGGGCAAGCCCGGCGACTACGCGGAGGACGCGGCGAAGACGTACCGCACGATCAAGGCGACGGCGGACTTCTACGCGGGCGACCAGTCGAAGACCTTCAGCCCGATGCAGCTTGAGACGCCGACGCTGACCGACTGGACGGCGGAAGGCACGAAGTACGCGTTCATCAATACGACGGATGTGAAGACGGCCGGTACGTATGTATTCACGACCACGGCGGCGAAGACGGCCGGAGTCGACAGCGACGTCATCACAGCAGGCTTCAGCGCGACGCCGAATACGAGATATTACCGTCTGTCGGCGAAAACAGCGAAGAACGGCGTGACGACGATCACGGCGGTTGACGCGATGGAGGCCGACGCGACGAGCAAGACGGGCAAGCTGATTGTCGTGAAGCCGGTGAACGGCGTCTCGCAGGTCTTCGGCACGGTGTCGATCGACGGCGCTACGGCTTCCCCGGCAAACGAGAACAACGGCAAGATTTCCTTCGCGCTGCCGGCGTATGAGACGAAGCGTTTCTGGAGCCTCGACGCGAAGAACCTGGCGCTCGGCTCCGTGATCACGGGCATCACCAAGCACGATAAGGTCGCGTCCGGCGACGGCACGTACAATCTGACCTCGAAGGACAAGACCTTCACGGTTTACACGAACGGCACGGAGGTCGGCACTTCGACGCAGGTGGTGACTTACGCGGGCAAGGACGGCGCTACGGCGAAGGTGACCGCGGGCGTGCTCTCGATCACGAACCTGAATACGGAGAAGGAGAAGGTCACGGTCGTTACCGATCTGGATACGGCGGGCCTTGTCACGACCGAGTATCTGGCGCTGGCCGGCGGCCTGATCCAGAAGACGGAGACGGCGGCGGACGGCACGAAGACGGTCTGCACGTCGAAGGCGGCTGTGACGGCTACGGACGACGTAACCAAAGTGGAGTACGGCGATCCGGATCTCTCGAAGACGACGATCGTTTCCGACTTCAACTGGACGCTGGACAAGAGCCAGGTCGGCTACTTCGCAGTGAATACGAGTACGAACGCAGCGGCTGTCAAGACGGCGAAGACGACGATTTCGACGGCTGCACAGAAGGCGGCCACCTATATCGCGGTCGAGCTGGACAGCGAGAACGGCGTCGACGGCATTGTGAAGAGTGTCAAGGCGATGCGCTTCAACGCCACGACGGGCAAGATGGAAGAGGCCGACGAGAACGCATTCTCCGGCAAGATCACCATCACGGCTCCGACGGCGACGGCGCTCAACTTCAACCGCACGGCGGCGTTGGCTACGGAAAAGAATTCCGTCGGCGAGAACGCGCAGATCGTCATCACCGGCGCAGCGGCCAATTCGATCATCGCGAACCTGAAGGCTCGCGCGACTTACGCAACCTGCGACAGCGTGACGACGGCGAAGCTGGCGAAGGGCGCAGCAGTCTCGGTCGGCGGTCACTGGTACACAGCTGGCGCCGCGAGTGCGCTCGGGTTCACGATGCAGCAGGTCAACGGCGCTGACGACGAGCGCGTGACGCTGACCAGCGGCACGATCCGGCTCTTCGCGGGCGCGGAGGAAGGTCCGAACGCGGCAATCGTCGGCAAGGTGGGCGTCGTAGCGAACGACGAGATCACGGTGGCTGCGTCCACGAAGGTCTCGAAGGGCAATGCGACGACGAGCTACACGGTCGGCGAACTCGACGAGAACGAGTCGTTCCTTGTCAAGACGTACGGCGACGAGACGATCACTTCGACCTTCAAGAAGTCCAGCAGCAATCTGTTCTACATCGCGGACGGTGCTGCGGACGACTCCACGGAAGGCAAGTATGTCTACGCGTTGGCCGGCAAGACCAGCGTCGCGAGCGGCGTCCTCGCGGTCAACGGCAAGGTGCCGACGGCGAAGGGCTGGAAGGCGGTCAAGGAGACCTTTACGCTGGGTACCGACGACTTCCTGACGACGACGTACGGCGCGGTGACGGTCGATCTGAAGACCCTCGACAGCCGGTACGCGGCGGACAAGAAGAAGAATGTCGGTCAGGATACGTACGAGTTCGTCATCGATAAGTATCTGGCAGGCGATGCGAAATCGACGACCAAGGCGCTCAACGCGGCAGTGGTCAGGACGCAGGATCAGAGCATCCAGACGCTGATCGGCAGCGTGAGCGGCGCAGCCGGCGTATGGCATACCTACAGCGCGACGCAGACGGCGTGGGATGTCGAAACGCAGGCTTGGACGGCGGTCATCGACAATCAGGTCGGCCAGACCATCAAGGCGACGGCCAACTGGATTGTCAACGGCTCCAATACGGCGGACACGATCATCGGCGCGGCCTCCGGCGAAGATTTCCTGGACGGCGGCGCGGGCAACGACCTGCTCACCGGCGGCGCGGCGAAGGATGGTTTCCAGGTCGGCCAGGGCCAGGATACGATCAAGAGCTACGCGACGGGCAAGGATACGGTCTGGGGCGCGGGCGCTATGACCGCGAATCTCGCGAACGCCAGCCTCCAGGGCGCGGATGTGCTCCTCTGGAGCGACGACAGCGGCGACGGTTCGTACGGCGAAGGCGACAACAGCGTCCTGCTGGTCGGCATGGCCAACAAGAAGGCTGTCAATATCGGCGGCACGAACTACTTCTTCGGCAGCGGCAAGGCTGCGAAGGCCGAGACCTTCACCTTCGACGTCAGCGCAGAGCAGGCAGACAAGGCGATCTACTACGGCAAGGCCGGACTCGCCAATACGCTTTCCATCGGCACCGACAAGACGAAGGCTACGGCGAAGACGCTGGGCGATACGCTGAAGGTAGACCTTTCCAATGCTTCCAACGAGGATGGAGTGGTTCGCTACTACAATATCGCTTCGGCTGACGCGTCGAAGTCCGGCAACCGCGTCGATCTGACGGCGGCGGCGAACGGCAGCACGCTGAAGGGCGGCACGTACCAGTCGACGCTCCGCGGCGGCGCCGGCAGCGATATGCTCTACGGCGGCAGCGGCGTGGATGTGTTCTGGGCAGCTGATCTTGCCGGTCAGGATACGGTCAAGAGCTATCAGACGTCGAAAGACGCGCTGTTCCTTGGCAATATCGACACGGATCCGGAAGCTGCGCTGGAGGTCAACGGTATGACGCTCCAGGTCGTCGGCAAGAATGTCCAGCTGACGAACGGCGAGAGCGGAACGATGATGGTCGAGGGCGCAGCCGCCAGCTCGGCGAAGGCGCTCAAGATCTCGAAGGACGGCACGAATACGAACACCTTGAGCTACTATTTCGGTACCTCGGCGAAGAAGAACGCCTTTACGGCAACGCTGGGCACTGATATGAAGAGTGTTACGGTGGACGACGTCACGAACGTGACGATGTCGAGCTACTATCTCGGCTCCACGGCTGCGAATATCGATACGCTGACGCTGAAGAGCACGACGAAGAACCAGGCGATCGGCAAGTTCGATATGAACGCGCTGAGCAAGTACATCTCGACGATCGACGTCATCGATACGGCGGGCCTCGCGAAGGGCTCCAGCATCGAGCTGATCGGTCGCGAGAGCGGCACGTACACGCTGAAGGGCTCGAACAATGTCTCCGAGAAGTTCAACCTGAAGAGCCTCGTGGAGCAGGGCGAGGGCGTGACGAACAACGTCACGATCACGAACCTTGGCGTCGGCGAGATCGTCGAGTTGGCGGCAGGCATGAAGTGCTCGATGGCTGCGTCCGGCAAGAACACGATTTGCACACTGACGGACGATGCCGGCAAGTCCTACGGCACGCTGACCATCACCGGTGTTGCAAACACGAAGCTGAGCTACAGCAGCACGACGGGCCAGCTGACTCGCACGACGAAGTAAGAACAAAAAACAAAAGCGCAAAAGGGCGGGGAAACCCGCCCCGGAGCGCGAAGTACCAAACGACACCCAAGCCTCCAAGGCACGGCGCTGCGCAGGCCGAGCCGAGGAGACAGCAAAAAGCCCCCGCGAAAGCGGGGGCTTTTTGTGTGTCTTTTTTCTTTGGATTGTGCTAAAATAAAGCAGAAAGGGGGCGTAACCATGGAGGCAGTGGCAATCGACAATCTTTCGGCAGAGGTTTTCGCCGATGTGCTAAAGAACGGAGCAAAGGAAATAACCGGTACCGGGTGCATGATTGTCCCGAAAGCGTATATGAAAATTATTGACGAAATTACGGATTGGAAGGTTGAGATGGAAGCAGCCAGACGGCTCAAGAATCCCGACGCTAAATATTACGCGGAGGAAGAAGCGCTGGCTATGCTCGGACTTACAAAGGAAGACCTCAAAGGGTGGGAGGACGTGGAAATTGAGTAGCTGGAATATCGTATACAACGATGAAGTATTGAAAGATATTGCAGCACTTGATGGCAGTGTGAAAAAGCTGGTCATAAAGGCAATCCATAAAATCAGGGAAAATCCGCTTCCCAAAAGAGAAGGCGGCTATGGCACAGAGCTTGGAAACAAGCACGGCATAGACCTTTCCGGGTGCCTGAAAATAAAGCTGAAGAAGGCTGGAATCCGTATTGTGTATCAATTGGAACGCACCGGGACGAGTATGGCCATTATCATCGTCGGTATGCGGGCAGATCTCGAGGTATACCGTGAGGCTGCCAGACGGCTGGGAAGATAACAAGTCAATGCAGGAAACAAGTTAGCCCCCGCTTTCGCGGGGGCTTTTGCTGTTCCTTCCTTATTATATTATACCCTCTCCGGCTGGATAAACGGCTTTTCCAGCGCCAGCAGCATTTCCCTCATCACTTTCAGCGCCGTGGCTGTGGACGCGCCGCTTTGGTCGAGGTTCGGGGCCAGCTCTACGAGGTCGCAGGCTACGACGTTCGCGTTTTTTATGACCGTCAGCGCGGCCTGCAAAAGCTCTTTGAAGGTGACGCCGCCCGCCTCCGGGGTGCCCGTGCCGGGGAAACAGGACGGGTCCATGACGTCGAGGTCGATGGTGAAGTAGACAGGCTTTCCCGAAAACTCCGCCACCGCTTCGCGAAGGCCCGTGAAGTCGAACCGATGAAGCGACGTATGGCCTTCTTTTTCCGCCCAGCGGAACTCCTCCCCTTCCCCGCTCCGGATGCCGAACTGGGCGATGCGCCCGTCGCCGAGGATATCCCAGCAGCGGCGAAGGACTGTGGCATGGGAAAGCTCCGAGCCGAGAAATTCTTCCCTGAGGTCGGTATGGGCGTCGAAATGCACGACGCAGAGGTCGGGGTATTTTTTCGCCGCCGCGCGCACCGCGCCCAAGGTGACGAGATGCTCGCCGCCGAGCATGAAGGGAAGTTTCCCGTCCGAGAGGATTTTCGCCGCCCGTTCCTCGATGATGGCAAGGGTTTTTTCCGTATTGCCGAAGGCCAGGTCAAGGTCGCCGGAGTCGAAGACCTGCGCATCCGTCAGGTCCAAGTCCTGATAGGGGCTGAAGGTCTCCAGCCCGTAAGCCTCCGCCCGCATCACGCGGCTGGCGTCCCTCGTGCCGGGCCGGTACGAGGTGGTCGAGTCGAAGGGCGCGCCGAATATCACGATCCGCGCGTCCCGATAATCGGCGTCACAGCCGAAAAAGGTTTCCTGATGCTTTTCCATGGATGCCTCTCCCCTCTTTTTGTAAAATCAATATTTGGACGCCGACATCCCCAACCCGCTCGCGATCAGGCACATTGCCATCTGATTCAGGCTGACGCCTTCCGCCTTTGCCGAGATTGCCAGGCTGCGATGCAGGCTCTTGGGAATCCTGAGACTGAACTTTCCGCTGAAGTCCTCATCCTGCAGCGGCTCCGGAATATCCACGCCGTCTTCCAGCGCCGCCTCAAGCCAGCATTTCTTCGCGTCTTCCAACATATCCACGATTTCCGTTTTCGTCTCCGCCTGCGTCACGCACCCCCGCAGTTCAGGAATATAGCCGACGTACCCGCCTTCCTTCGCCGTTTCGATGACCTCGCGATACGGCAACGACATATAATAATTCAAATCTTTTTCCAAAGTATTCACTCTCCCAGTGCCTCTATCACCAGCTTGACATACTATTCTTTGACATACGGGGACTTTTTGGGGATTGTCAACGGCAGCTTCCCCTTTTTCCTATAAGTGTAATGACTCGATCCGCCGCCGGGCTGACGCTTTTCATAGCCGCTCCTGACAAGGATTTTATCCAGTTCTTCAAAGGTGACTGTCTTCGGATTGTTCCTGATTCGTTCGAGCAGCTTCTCCCACTGGCTCAAAGCATCTCCCCCTTGTTTTTATAGTATCATATATAGTACCGCTGCGCAATAAAAAAACAAATTACGAGCAAAAACACGCAAAAGCGCCGCCTGTTTTCAGAATGGCGGCGCTTTATCTTCATTCTTCCTCCGGCTCCTCGCTCTTCAAGATTTCCTCCACATAGGTCGGCAGCGCGAAGGACGCCGCGTGGAGCTTGGGGTTGTAATAGCGGGTCCTGATGCCGAGCTTTTCCCATTTTTCCCAGTCCACGCCCTTGACCGGATGGTATTTTTTCGACGCGAAGCCGAAGAGCCAGTGGCCGGACGGATAGGTCGGGATGTGGACCTGATAGACCCGCGCCAGCGGGAACGAGCTGACGATGCGCTTGTGGGCGCGCTGCATCGCGTAGGCCGTTTCCTGATAAAATGGGCTTTCATGCTGGTTGACCATGATGCCGTCCTCTTTCAGGGCGCGGAAGCAGTTGCCGTAGAATTCCCGGGTGAAAAGCCCCTCGCCGGGGCCGAAGGGGTCTGTGGAGTCCACGACGATCACGTCGTACTCGTCCTCATGGTGGCGGATGAATTTCAGCCCGTCCTCATAGTGGATATGGACGCGGGGATCGTCGAGCTTTCCCGCCGTCTGCGGCAGGTATTTCCGGCAGGCGTCCACGACTTCTTCGTCGATCTCCACGAGGTCGATATGCTCGACTGCCTGATAGCGCACCAGTTCGCGCACCGAGCCGCCGTCGCCGCCGCCGATGACCAGCACGCGCTTCGCGTTCGGGTGCGCGCACATCGGCACATGGACGATCATCTCGTGGTACATGAATTCGTCCTTCTCGGTCAGCATGGTGTAGCCGTCGAGCACCAGCACGCGGCCAAACTCCAGCGAATCGAAGATGTCGATGCGCTGGAAGTCGCTCTTTCCGCTGTAAACCTGTTTGTCCACCTTCATCGAGAACCGCACGTTTTCCGTGTGCGGCTCGGTAAACCAAAGCTCCATGATGTTCCTCCTCCGGCCATTAAATTTCACGAAATATTGCCTTCCCCTTTGGGGAAGGTGGCGCCCGAAGGGCGTCGGATGAGGTTTTTCAACGTGCCGTAAAACCTCACCCACCGCCTACGGCGGTCCCCCCTCCCCAGAGGGGAGGGCAAGGGAGTGTGAAGCTGCGGCGGTCCCCCGCCCCCAAAGGGGGCGGACATTTTTTTATTTCTACCCGAAATATACTCCTGCATCAATGCCGCCTGCAAAAGCTCCTGCTTTTTCAAGAACCGCCGAAGCCCCGATCTTTGTCCGTCCCCTGGGTCTATACCGCTCGCTGTCTGCCTGTCGTTATCCGTCGAAGCCCCGATCTTTGTCCGCCCCCTGGGGGGCGGGGGACCGCGAAGCGGTGGTGGGGGGATTCCACCGTTTCTTTACTCCATCACATTCAGCCGCGTTATTTCCATGTCCTCCGGCCCGGTCATTGAGCAGCCTTTTTCTTTTGCGTAGCGGATATAGTCGAGGATTTCCTTTGTGATCAGTTCCCCAGGCGCGAGGATCGGGATGCCCGGCGGGTAGCACATCACGAATTCGCTGCAAACCCTGCCTTCGGTCTCGCCGATGGGCAGCGACTTCTTCGGCGCGTAGAACGCCTGCTGCGGGCCGCAGATGACCTGCGGCCGGATGTACTCGGCTTCCAGCATGCCCGTCCGGTCCTTGCTGTAGTTGCGGCGTATCTCCGACAGCGCGGCGACTAGCCTTTCAATGTCCTTTTCCCTGTCGCCGACGGAGATATAGGCCAAGAGGTTCGCGATGTCGCCGAACTCGGTCTGGATGTCGTATTCGTCCCGCAGGAGGTCGTAGACCTCGATGCCCGCCAGCCCCGTGGGCCGCGTGAAGATCGAAAGCTTCGTGATATCAAAGTCGAAGACCGAGCCGCCGTTGACCAGTTCGCGGGAATAGGCGTAATAATCGCCGATCTCGTTGATTTCTTCCCGGGCGTATTCCACGAGACGGATCACCTTGTCGAAGATCTCTTTGCCGTGCAGCGCGAGACTGCGCCGGGAAATGTCGAGGCTCGCCATCAGGAGGTAGGACGCGCTGGTGGTCTGGGTCAGGTTGATGATCTGATGTACATAGCCCTCGGAGACGCGGTCGCCGATCAGGAGCATCGAGCTTTGGGTCAGCGAGCCGCCGGATTTGTGCATACTGAGGGCGGCCATGTCCGCCCCGGCGTGCATGGCCGCCACCGGAAGGCCGTCGTGGAAATAGAAATGGGTGCCGTGGGCTTCGTCCGCCAAAAGCAAAAGCCCGTGCTCATGGGCGAGACGGGCGATAGCGCCGATATCGGAGCAGATGCCGTAATAGGTCGGGTTGTTGACGAAGACCGCTTTCGCCTTCGGATGGGCGAGGATCGCCGCCTCCACGTCCTCCGGCTTCATGCCGAGGGCGATGCCGAGGCGCCGGTCCATGCCCGGATCGACGTAGACGGGCACCGCGCCGCAGAGAATCATCGCGTTGATGACGCTCCGATGGACGTTCCGCGGCAGGATGATTTCGTCGCCGCGCCCCGCCGCCGTCAGGATCATGGCCTGTACCGCCGAGGTGGTGCCGCCGATCATGAAAAACGCGTGGGCCGCGCCGAAGGCCTGGGCCGCCAGCCGCTCCGCGTCGCGAATCACCGAGACCGGATGGCAGAGGTTGTCCAGCATCTTCATGGAATTGACGTCGACGGAAAGGCATTTCTCGCCGAGGAACGCGGTCAATTCGGGATTGCCCCTGCCCCGCTTGTGCCCCGGCACGTCAAAAGGCACGAGGCGCGCCGTCTTCATCCGCTCCAAGGCTTCCAAGACCGGCGCGCTCTCCTGCGATACATCTTTATTTTCCACTTCCCACGCCCCTTAACAAAAAATCCCCCTCCGGCAACCTTGCCTTCCCCTCTGGGGAAGGTGGCAGCCGAAGGCTGACGGATGAGGTTTTACATCGAAACGCTTAGCACAGGCGTGACATCAAAAACCTCACCCACCGCTTCGCGGTCCCCCCTCCCCAAAGGGGAGGGCAAGCTCAGTACACGTTCTGTCCGCTGAAGATCTCTATCATTTCCCTCCGCAGGCTGTCGCTGACGGCGAGCCTTGTCTTCGGCGGGATTTCGTATATGTCCGTATTAAACAGATAGTTTTTCAGATCCAGTTCCTTGATCAGCATCCTTGTGTGGAACAGGTTCGCCTGATAGACGTTGATGTCCACCGCATCGTAAACGTCCAGCGTCTCCGGGTTGATATAGTCCTGAATCGATTTCATCGGATTTTCCATGAAAATCTTCTTGCCGGTGATGTCCCGCGTGAAGCCGCGCACGCGGTAGTCCATCGTGATGATGTCCGAGTCGAAATTGCTGATCAGGTAGTCCAGCGTCTGCAGCGGCGAGATCGTGCCGCAGGTCGCCACGTCGATATCGACGCGGAAGGTGGCGATGCTGGTGTCCGGATGGTATTCCGGGTAGGTGTGCACCGTCACATGGCTTTTGTCGAGGTGCGCCACCACGGCGTCCGCCATTGGACGCGGCAGCTTCTCCCCGCGCTCCAGCGCCCCTTCCTCGGCGACCAGGAGCGTCACGCTGGCGCCCTGCGGGTCGTAGTCCTGCTTCGCGATATTGAGGATTTTCGCGCCGATCATTTCCGTGACGCGGGAAAGGATATTCGTCAGACGCTCGGAATTGTACTGCGAATCAATGTACCGTATATAGTCCTGCTGCTCCCGCTCCGTCTTCGCGTAGCAAATGTCGTAGATGTTGAAGCTCAAAGACTTCGTGAGGTTGTTGAATCCGTACAGCTTCAATTTCTCTTCCAACTCAGCACCCCCAGCGCAGTAAAAGTATGTAATCCAATTATAGGGTAACCCCCCTGAAAAAGCAAGAAAAATACAGCTGCAAAAGACGGTTGACGATAAAACGGTATGACTCGTGCCTCGTCGAAATGCTGCTAAGGTGAGTTTGTCGTTGACAAACTCTGAACTCAGGCATTATAATCTAGATAAGAAAAAGGTGCTCGCCGACAAACGGTCAGCCCCGAATTTCAGAGACTGATGAGATCAGCCGCCTACCGTTGGGAGCGAGAGGCGGCTTTTCTCATGCTTTGATAGCAACAATCAACGCGAGCAAAAGAATCATGAACGCGAAAAAATCGTAACTGCTCATAAGCATCCCCCCTTTCAGGGGCTGAGAACAAAGACCGCCTGCCGTGTGGCAAACACCTTTTCGCATTGAATTGTATCATAAACCGAACAATCATACAAGAACTCGTCACGTAAAAAACGCCGCGGATTTCTCCGCGGCGCTCTCTTTTTTCCTTACACCTTGAATTTCGCGATATCTTCCTGCAGCTTGATTGCCATGTTCGCCAACGCTGCGGCGGCTTCGGTGATCTGGTGCATGACCGACGCCTGCTCCTCGGTGGCCGCGGAGACGTTCTGCGACTTGTCCGTGACGTTGTTGGCCAGCGTCTGGATCTTCTGCACAGACTCCGTGACGTGTTGGCTGCTGGCCGTCGCATGGTTGATGCTCTTGATCGCGGTCTCGATATGGCCGTACAGCTCGTTGACACGGTCGTCGATCTTCGCAAAGGCTTCGCCCGCACGGTTCACGACTGCGGAGCTGGACTGCACCGAAGCGTTCTGCCGCTCCATTGCCTCAACAGCCGCGTCGGTATCCTTCTGGATCCCACCGATCAAGGCCGAGATATTGCTGGCCGCCTCACCGGACTGCTCCGCCAGTTTCCTGACTTCCTCGGCGACGACCGAGAATCCGCGGCCGGCCTCGCCTGCGCGCGCAGCCTCGATAGCCGCGTTCAGCGCCAGGAGGTTCGTCTGATCGGCGATATTCGAGATCGTCTCGACGATCTGGCCGATTTCCTTCGAGCGCTCGCCCAGCGTGCCGACGACCTGCGACGCCTCTTCCATCTGGCTCGCCATCTGCTCCATCGAGCCGACCGCCTCGTTGACAGCCGCGCGTCCCTGCTCGACGCCCTCGCGGCTGTTCTGCGCCGTCTTCTTCATTTCCTGCGAAGCGTCGAACATATTCTTCATTTCGTTTGTCATGCCGGTGGTCTGGGACGCGACACCGACCAGCTCGCTGCATTGCTCACCCGCGCCCTCGGCCATGGAGATAACCGCATTCGCAACGTTCGTGATGGTCTTCGTCGTATCGGAGGCGTTCGCCGTCAGCTCCTCGCTGGCCGCCGCGAGCTGCTCCGCCGAGGCCGCTACGCTGGCCATCAGTTCACGCAGCGACTTCTTCAGCTTGTTCGCCACCTCCGCGAGCTGGCCGATCTCGTCCGAACTCGTGACTTCGAGATCCTCGCCGCGGAAATCGCCGTTTCCGATGTCAAACAGGCGGTTGTTGACAACCTCCATCGTCGCCATGATCTTGTTGATGGCAACCCACGAAAGAGCGCCCACAATGAGGATCAGAATAACGACAGCTATCACGATGGACATGATGAACTTGTTCTGGATTGTTTCCAGCTGCTCAGTCGGAATGCCGGCAAACAGCATGCCGACGACCTTTCCGTCGGCGCCCTTCAGCGGATGATAGCCGCAGAGGTAATTGTTGCCGAGCACTTCGGCATGGCCGGTGAATTTCTGCTGCTTGCCCAGCACCTGGTCAATGACAGCCGTCGAAGCCTTCGTGCCTACCGGGCGCTTGCCGCCCTCGCCCTGGAACGAGGTCGAGACGCGGGTGTCGCCTTTGAAAATCGTGATATGGTCGCCCGACAAACCTTTCAGATAATCGGCTATCTCAAAGTTGCCGTCGACTTTCATATCGCCCTTGTACAGCGCATCCCCCTTGACCGCCCACGGTCCCGGATGCAGCTTGTCAATCAGCGTCTCCATCTGGCTCAGGTCGCCGTCCGCCTTCATGCCCAACGCGAGATCGAAGCCCGTGTTCGCGTCCCGATAGGCAATAAAGCCCACACAAATTGCGACGACCAAAAGAACCACGTTCAGTCCGATCAGTGCCTTCGCCTTCAGTTTCATGCCCATTCTCCCCTTCTTGTCACTCCGCTCCCTGCGAAGCATACTCTTTAACGTTTATATGATAGCGCGACTATAGAAAATTTTCAATTCTCTTTTAAGTATTACAGTTTAATTTCGATAAAATAGGATAAAATTCCCAATATTTCTGCCTGTTTTTTCGTTTTCTGCCCGCATTTTCACGTATAAAGGAAAAAAAAGGGCTATACTTCTTATTTTCGTGAACCGAATTTTTTGATGGGTTGACTCATTTTTGTCAGGCCGCGCGGCAGGCGGAACGGAAGCAGTCCAAGCATTTGACAAACAACGGCACGGCGGCGATAATAAGTTATGAAAGGAGTATTGCAATGACCATCCTGCAAAAGTTCCGCCATCATTTTTTCACACGGGAATTCTTGATTTTCCTCGTGATCGGCGGCATCAATACATTGAACGGCACGTTCCTCTCATGGCTTTACGGTTTTATTGTGCCGGACGCGAATATCGCGTTCAACCTCGGCTATATCACGTCGAATATCATCGCCTACTGGCTGAACAGCACCTTCGTGTTCCCGGAGCCGCTGTCCTGGAACCGGCTCGTTCGATTCGCCATATCGTATATCCCGAACTACATCATCCAAAATATCATCGTGATCATTTTCTACAACTGGCTCGGCTTCCCGCCCGTGGCCAGCTACCTGATCGCCGCGGCCCTGGGCGTGCCGGTCACATTCCTGTGTGTGAAGATTTTCGCGTTCGGACGGAAATGAAAAAGCGCCCCGCGTGGAGCGCTTTTTTACTTCCTGATCTATTGCTTCATGTACCACTGGATAATCGCCTGCGTGCCGCAGTCCTCCATGCCTCTCGCAGAAAGCTGGTCATAGAGCCGCTTCGCGAGCTGCAGGCCCGGCAGTTCGAGGTGCATTTCCTCGGCGCATTCCAGCGCGATTTTCATGTCCTTGATGATATGCTTGATGTAAAAGCCCGGCGCGGTGTCGCCCCGCACCATGCGCGGCGCGAGATTCGACAGCGTCCATGAGGCCGCCGCGCCGCCGGAGATCGTCTCGACGACGTCGGTGACGTTGAGCCCCGCTTTCTTCGCGAAGGCCACCGCTTCGGCTACGCCGAGCATGCCCGACGCAATGGCGATCTGGTTGACCATTTTCGTGTACTGGCCCGCGCCCGCCTCGCCGAAATAGCGGATCGTGCGCCCCATCAGCTCGAACACCGGCTTCAGCTCATTGAACGCCTCGCGGTCGCCGCCGACCATGATCACCAGCAGGCCGTTCTTCGCGCCGATGTCTCCGCCGGAGACGGGGGCGTCCAGCGCGGCTATGCCTTTCGCTTTCGCTTCCTTATAAATACGCTTCGCGAGAATCGGGCTGCTGGTCGTCATATCGACGACATAGCCGCCCTTTTTCGCTGCGAGGATGCCGTCCGTCCCGAGATAGACGTCCTCGACGTCTTTCGGATAGCCGACTATCGTAATCACGATGTCGGCTTTCGCCGCCACCTCGGCGGGCGTCTCCGCCCAGACCGCGCCTTTGGCGAGAAGCGGCTCCGCTTTTTCCTTTGTGCGGTTATAAACGGTCAGCGAATAGCCGCCGTCCAAAAGGTGCGAAGCCATGCTCGCCCCCATCACACCAAGGCCGATGAATCCGACAGTCTTGATTGGCATAAATATTCCTCCTCGTACCAGTCTTAAGGGAATGGCGCGCGAAGCGCGACAGATGAGGTACTGAAACGTAACGATTGGTGCAAGCGTTACGTTATTGCCACCTCATCCACCGCCTGCGGCGGTCCCCCTTCCCCTCAAGGGGAAGGCAAGCTATTTTAACTTGAACATAAATCCAAATTTGAATAAAAATTGTCGAAGCAAGAAAGTACGCCCCTCCGGCTTTCTTGCTTCTTTTCTCAACGCCTTCTCAGCGCTTTCGGCGGCGCCATGATTTCCGACCAGATTACCGCGTTTCGCAGGGCGTCGGGGGAGAAACGCGACGTTTCGCGCCTTGCCGTTTGCGTTTCCCGATTTTGGTGCTCGCGCTGCAGGCGTTCCTGCTCCAGTTTTTCTTCCCGCGCCTGTTTTTCCGCCAGGTGGCGCTCATAGCTGTCCCGGCGCAAAGCGTCCAGCTCGTCATCGGTGATCTGGTCTTCCGCCTGCGCCTGCACCTGCACGTCTTTCGGCGCGTTCCGCAGCGTCGGGATCTTGAAGCCGAGTTCTCTCTTTATGGTCTCCGCCTTCGTTTCCGGCGTCGGCACAGGCGCCGGAACGGGGCCGCGCCGTTTCTTCTCCGTTTGCGACGAAAGCGCACGGAACAGGATGAACGCCCCCACCATCAGGAAGAACGGCAGGTCCTCCTGCAAATCCGGGTCCAAATCCAACGACGAAAGGATCCGGAAAAGGAAGAGCAGCGCCAAAAAGGCGAGAAGCGGCAACGGGAATCTTCCCTTCATTTTATTTCACCACGGGGGCGGCAGGTTTCGCGCCCGCGCCCGACTGCCCGATGGCGTCACGCATATTCGTGTCCGCCTGCACGTTCTTCAGGTTGAAGTAGTCCATCACGCCCATGTTCCCGTTTCTAAGCGCGTCGGCCATCGCGTGGGGCACCTCGGCCTGCGCCTCGACGACCTTCGCTTCCATTTCCTGCGTATAGGCCTTCATTTCCTGTTCTTTCGCGACGGCCATCGCACGGCGTTCCTCCGCTTTCGCCTGCGCGATGCGCTTGTCCGCCTCGGCCTGGTCGGTCATCAGCTCCGCGCCGATGTTGCGCCCGACGTCCACGTCCGCGATGTCGATTGAAAGAATCTCGAAGGCCGTGCCCGCGTCAAGCCCCTTGTCCAGCACCGTCTTTGAAATCTCGTCCGGGCTTTCCAGCACGTCGGTATGCATTTCCGCCGAACCCACCGTGGTGACGATGCCCTCGCCGACACGGGCGATAATCGTCGGCTCGCCCGCGCCGCCCACTAGACGGTCGATATTCGCGCGGACCGTAACCCGCGCCTTGATCCGCAGCTCGATGCCGTTCTTCGCCACCGCAGAGACGACCGGCGTCTCGATGACCTTCGGATTGACGCTCATCTGCACCGCTTCGAGCACGTCGCGGCCGGCGAGGTCTATCGCAGCCGAACGCTCGAAGGGCAGGGGGATTGCAGCGCGATGCGCGGCAATCAGGGCGTCCACCACGCGGTCCACGTTGCCGCCCGCCAGATAATGCGCTTCCAACTGGCTCGCCGAAACGTCCAGTCCCGCCTTGTTCGCCTTGATCAGCGGCAGGACGATTTTGCTCGGCACGACGCGGCGCAGCCGCATTCCGACCAATGCGAAAATACCGACGTTGACGTTCGCGGCAATCGCGGACACCCAAAGCCCGATCGGCACGAAATTCAAGAATATCATTACCGCGATGATAATCAATACGAGCATGAAGCCCGAACCCAAAAGCAATTCCAACATATTTTCCTCCTAATCTAAACCATTCATGTATACTTAGCATATTCCTTCTAAAATCCGGCAATCAGAATCAAATCAGTGCTTACCAAGCTATTTTCCAAATGATACTGCTTGTTGTCAAACTGGACATCCCTGACCCCCGTATAAAGGAGCTCTTTGACAGAAAAACCGGCTCGATGCGCTATCTTGCAGATGGTGTATGGAGTGAACCAATACCGGTGGTCCGTGTTGATACATTCAAAACCATGCAGAATTCCATCTAAGCCGTGTATGCGAAAGGCGTTCGGGACAGTGATCACGATGGTGTCAATGTACCCTGCATATCGGTGATGCAATTTTTCCAGAAACTCCACGGGATTATCCAAATGCTCCACAATTTCTCCGGCAATCAAATAGTCCCAGCGGGGCAGTCGTTCCAAAATTTTATATACCTTCTCATACTGATTTACCATATCAAGCCAATAGATGTTTTCCCACCCAATGGAATTGCAATATGCAACACTTTCCGGATCAATATCAAAACCCACGCAATGCTCCGCATGATCCGTCAGTAATTTGTGCAGCCATACATTATGCTTGATTTTATCATCAATCAGTTGTATGTGGTCGCAAGCTCCCAAATGAATGACATTTGCCTCTTTAGCTCCATTCGGGGATACAATCCTCTTGATGGCATTTTCCCGGGATACATCGAAAATCTTGTCAGCAAAATTAATGCGCATCCCGTTGTCAATAGCTGTTCCATCCAAATATTGTCTAGGAATATCAGGTATCACATTAACCGCTCCTTTCCAATCTACATCAGATTGTGCGCAATATTTCCAGGAATCTTTTGGTGTTCTTCTCGCTATTGAATCTCTCGTCCCAAAGTTGATGGGAACGTTCCCTCCATGCCCGCAGCTCCGAATCGCTCATTCCGTACACTTTGCGAATAGCATCCGCAATCTCTTCAACCGATGGGTTATCCGGAAGCAATACGCCGTTGCCATCGATCTCTTCATGAATGCCGCCTACATTTGTCCCAATAACTGGAATACCATACGCAAGCGCTTCTTGGATAGATACAGGCAGCCCCTCGTTGGAGGAAGTCGTAATAAAGCAACTTACATCGTTCTTCTCATAGAACTGCATGATTGTCTCGTTAGGGCAATACCCCATGAAATCCACCCGGATATTTCTTTTCTTGCCCAGCAATTTCACTGCAAGATCGTAGATTTCTTTCATTTGTACCCCGTCCCCGAAATGCGTCCAATGTATCTGCATATCGCTATCGCACAGAGCTAATGCCTTAACAATGAGATCGACTCTCTTGAGGGGGATGACAAACGAACAACTGACCAAATGAAACGTCCTCGGGCCGGGCGGCGGAAAATGGATGGCAGAAGGTCCTTTCACTCCCAACGGGCAATAATGAAGCCGATCTGTCCCCATTCCCGCCATAAACGTTTCCTGATAATAACCAAGTCCCTTGTGGGATACGAAAAAAATACCGTGAATCATTTCCTGCATATATTTGCGAAACGCTTGCCTGCCGTTGGGTGCGCGATGATGATACAAATCGTAGTTATGTGTCCGCGTAATGAGCTTCAAGTTTGGAAATTGGGAAAGATGCAATGCAATCGCCAAAGTCTTATATGTGTACCAGTAAGTATATACAATCCCACCCTGCCGAAAATTTATCGCCCCAGAAACGAGCATCTGCTGAAAAAAATCCTCTGCCCGGGCGAAATAAATCAGCGCATCCTTTTTACGTTCGTTGGCCAAGACATCTTCCGCTTCAATTTCACGGAATTCCTCCTGCACCAACGGATGCGCACAATAGTTGTCACACATTGCTTGATTCAGGTGCATCGGTTTGAGCGGCAAGTGCACTAGGCGGATTCCGGAATCCAACTGCGTAACATATTCCTTTTCTCTCGCAACCGCTTCCGGTGCCGGGGAAATAATCGTCATCCGGTATTCCTCCATCAGATAGGGGAGTTCCGGCAAGATAAACGACTTTTCTCCCTGCCCATAGGGGAATCCATCCGTAATGAGATAAAGATTTTGCTTTTGATTCATATCACGGCATCACTTCCCTTCGGATTACTGCAATTCCCTAACCACAACCCGGCTGCCGTTTGCCGAAACGACGACAATCGGCGAACCTTTTCGGATAAACGCGCCTTCCGAGACTACGTCCACCGGCTGTCCCGCTACGAGTGCACGGCCGGAAGGACGCAGTTCCGTCTCCGTATAGCCTGTGCAGCCCACCAGTTCCGCCTTTGCCTCGGCGCTGACGTAGCCGCTCTCCGTCGTCGTGCTGTCGTGAAGCACCAGCTTCCGCCAAAGCCTTGAGGACGGCAGCCGCTTCACGATAATCGCAAAGACCAGCACGGCGATGACCATTGCCGCGACAAGCGCGCCCACCGCGTCCATCGTACCGCCCAACGCGAAGATGACGCTGTAGAGCATCGCCGCGACGCCGAGCCCCGCCAGAAGCCCCACCGTCGGCGCAAGCATTTCTATGACGATGCACAGCACGCCCCCGAGAAAGATGCCGATCTGCACCATCGACACAAGCCCCTGTATATAGCGGCTGCCGAAGAACACGCCAGCCGCCGTCAGGCCGAGCATCGCCCCGACGCCGAGGCCGCCCGTCTTGAACTCGACCATGAGGCCGAGAAACAGGATGGCCAGCAAAAGCACCTGCAAAATCAGCGACCCGGTTTCTTCCATATATCAGACGCGCCTCCTTACCGATAAAATTTGCCGTATTCATAGTATTCTCCATCGACGTGAAAAATCCCTGCAATAAAATTCTCTGTAACCGTCGCGTATAAAATGGTACAATATAGCTAAAAAAGAGGAAGGAGAATTTTATATGAAAGCAAACTGCGCGGACTGCAAGAGCCATGCCTGTTACACGAAGGGCGTCAACTGCACGGGCGTCGACCGGGCCGAGGCCATCGCCGCCTACACGGAGGACGAACGCACAATCATGGAGGCCGCCGCCTACGTCGAAGGCACCTTTTACAGCAACATCACGCGTCTGGAGGAAACGGCGGAATTCGCGAAAAAGATGGGCTATCAAAGACTCGGCATGGCGTTTTGCATCGGGCTGAACGCCGAAGCGCGATATATCGCGAAATTCTTCCGGCAGAAGGGCTTCGAGTTTTACAGCGTCTGCTGCAAAACCTGCAGCGTCGCGAAAAAGGAGCTGGGACTGAAGCAGGTCAAGCCGGAGCTCGACCATGAGGCCATGTGCAACCCGAAAATGCAGGCACGGTTCCTCGCCGAGAACGGCGCGGAGCTTTTCATCGCCTGCGGCCTCTGCGTCGGCCACGACGCGATCTTCAACAAGAACTGCCCCGGCCCTGTCACGACGCTGGTCGTAAAGGACCGCCTGCTGGCCCACAACCCGTTGGGCGCGATTTATTCCCGTTACTGGAAACGGAAGCTGGGGATCATGGATGAAGGAGAAGTATAGAAAGAAAAAGGCTTCCGGGCAAATGCCCGGAAGCCGAATTTTTTATATGGTGCCGAAGGCCGGACTTGAACCGGCACGTAGTTGCCTACGGCAGATTTTGAGTCTGCTGCGTCTGCCATTCCGCCACTCCGGCGCACCGTTAACCCACTTTTTCGCGGCGATTAACGGAAAACCGTACCGACGGACGAATCGGCAAATGATTCAGTTCAATCATTTCCGGCGCGGCTGTCCTGACCCGCTGCATCAAATCATCCAAGGACTTCGCTTCAAGGACCAATCCGTCAATGTCATCGCTTGTGGCTATCCATACTTTTGCCTCATCGTCCCACTCAAAATTCACGACATACTCCAAACCGCTGTCATCTTTGATTTTTCGAGAGTCCATGCTATTCTCTCCTTTCGTACAGCGCACTATCTCTTTTTTCATTATATTCCACGAAAACCAAAAGTCAATGACATTGTTTATTCACGAAAACCATGCTATGATAGCGAAAAATCCTGAAAGGAATACAGGTATGAAAGTCTCCGCAGCCTTTCCTCTCGACAAAATCGCAAAGCCTCTTCTCAAATGGTTCCGCGCGGGGGCGCGGTCGCTGCCCTGGCGGGACGATCCGCAGCCTTATTACGTCTGGGTGTCGGAGATCATGCTCCAGCAGACGCGGGTCGCGGCGGTCATGCCTTATTTCGCGCGCTTCATCGCCGCGCTGCCGGATGTCCGCGCCCTTGCCTCCGTCGACGACGACGCTTTGATGAAGCTCTGGGAGGGGCTCGGATATTACAGCCGCGCCCGGAACCTGAAAAAGGCCGCCGCATTGATCGTGGAAAAGCACGACGGAAAAATCCCGCGCGATTTCGACGAACTCTTGTCGCTGCCCGGCGTCGGACGGTATACGGCGGGCGCGATTGCGTCCATCGCATACGGCGAGCGCGTGCCCGCTGTGGACGGCAACGTGCTCCGCGTCGTGTCGCGGCTGACCGCGTCCCGCGAAGACATATTGCGCGACGCGACGAAACGCGTCGTAGAAGGCGATCTCGCCGCCGTCATGCCGAAAGAGGCCGGACAGTTCAACCAGGCGATGATGGAGCTCGGCGCGCTGGTCTGCCTGCCCCGCGCCGCCCGCTGCGAGGAATGCCCGCTTTCCTCACTCTGCCGCGCCCACGCCGAAGGACTGGAAAGCGATCTGCCGGTCAAGGCCCCGAAAAAAGAACGCCGCGTCGAAGACCGCACGGTGCTTTTGATTGAGCGAAACGGAAGGTTCGCTGTCGCGAAGCGTCCGAAACGCGGTCTTCTCGCCGATCTCTGGGAATTCCCGAACCTCCCTGGCGAGAAAAAACGCGCGGAAATCCTCGCGCTCTGCAAATACGCGGGGCTTTCCCCGAAAAGCGTCCGCCGCATGAAGGCGGCCCGCCACATTTTCACCCATATCGAATGGCAGCTGACAGGGTGGCATATCCGTCTCGCCGACGACGCCGAAGTTATCCGCGAGAAATTCGCCGCCTACGGAACCTCCCCGCTGCCGCCGCTCACCTGGGCAACAACCGAGGAACTTTCGGACGCGTACAGCATACCGACCGCATTCAAGGCGTATATGCCCGCTTCCTGATATGTATACATGCTGAATCTATAGTTTCCCGCTCGAAATTGTGCTATCATGGAACGCGTTGGCAGATTGCGGAATTATCCCTCCCCTCTGGGGGCGCTTTGCGCGGGAGTCCAGTGGACTCCCCGGACGGGGGACCGTCGAAGACGGTGGGCGAGGTCTTCAGAAACGTCAAAGAACCTCATCCGTCGCCCTTCGGGCGCCACCTTCCCCAAAGGGGAAGGCAAATAGAGCAAAATTAGTTTTGGAGTGATTTCACATGGCTTATATCAACGAAAACTACCTGAAGCTGCCCGGGAATTATCTGTTCGCCGAGGTCGCGCGGCGCGTCGCCGCCTATAAGGACGCGCATCCCGACGCTGACGTCATCCGGCTCGGCATCGGCGACGTGACGCTGCCGCTGCCCGCCGCCTCGATTGCCGCGATGCACGCCGCCGTGGACGAGATGGCGAAAAAGGAGACGTTTCGCGGCTACGGCCCGGAGCAGGGCTACGACTTTTTGATTGATGCGATCATTGAAAAAAACTATACTTCGCGCGGAATCGCTGTATCGCCGGACGAAGTCTTTGTCAGCGACGGCTCGAAAAGCGACTGCGGCAATATCCAGGAAATCTTTTCGACGGACGACGTAATCGCGATTACCGATCCCGTCTATCCGGTCTATCTCGACACGAACGTCATGGCCGGCCGCACGGGAGCCCTCGGTGCGGACGGACGCTTCGAGGGCGTCGTCTATATGCCCACGACCGAGGAGAACGGCTTCGCCCCCGCCCTGCCCGATCAGCCCGTCGATATGATCTATCTCTGCTGCCCGAACAATCCGACGGGGACGACGCTTTCCCGCGCCGAGCTCACGAAATGGGTCGACTACGCCCGGAAAAACGACGCGGTCATCCTGTTCGACGCCGCCTACGCCGCCTATATCACCGAGCCGGACGTCCCGCGCTCGATTTATGAGATCGAAGGCGCGAGGGACGTGGCCATCGAGTTCCGCTCGTTCTCGAAGACGGCCGGATTCACCGGCACGCGCTGCGGCTATACGGTCATCCCGAAAACCGTGACCGCCAAGGCAAAGGACGGCTCCCGCCATCCGCTGAACGCGCTCTGGTCGCGCCGTCATTCGACGAAATTCAACGGCACCGCCTATATCGTCCAGCGCGGCGCAGCGGCGATCTACACCGACGAAGGGCAAAAGCAGGTCGCCGGGAATATCGCCTACTATATGGAAAACGCGAGAATCATCCGCGAAGGACTTTCCGCTCTCGGCCTTTCAGTCTTCGGCGGCGTCAACGCGCCCTACATCTGGCTGAAAACGCCGAACGACCTGCCTTCATGGGAATTCTTCGACAAGCTGCTCCATGAGGCCAATGTCGTCGGAACACCGGGCGCGGGCTTCGGCCCCAGCGGCGAAGGATATTTCCGCCTGACCGCCTTCGGCGACCGGCAGGCCACGGAGAAGGCCATCGCCCGCATCCGCGAGAAGCTCGTACTGTAAAGGAAAAGAAATAAAAAATACTTGGTTCCCAAAGAGGCTGCCGCAAAAGATTTCCGATCTTTTACGGCAGCCTCTTTTATTCAGCAAAGTTAGGTTCTTCCTCCCATTTTATCCAAAATATCCAAAAGGTCTTGTTACTATGATATAATAGGAGCGGTTTTTTATCATCTTTCTCAATGCTTAATTTCGGAGGAATTACGATGATCCATCTGCTCATCAAGGATCTGCAGCCCGGCATGGTTGCGGCTCAGAGCATATACGACCGCAACGGCGAGGCCATCCTGCCCCGCGGCGCGTCTATTACCCAGGCGCATATCGACCGGCTCGCGAAACTGGACGTGATGGAGCTTTCCGTTACGTCCTCCGATCCCGCCGTTTTCGTCGCGCCTCCCGACGATATCCTGGAGGAAAGCACACGCGCCGACGCAATCCGCAAAGTGTACGAAACCTTTCACGTCTTGGAAGAGACCGGGGAGCTGGATCCCACCGCGCTGATCCCCACCGCGGAGGCCATCTTGACGAACGCTCTCGAGAACCGGGAAAATCTCGTGCAGCTCACCGACATCCGCATGCACGACGACTACACCTTCGGCCACAGCGTCAACGTCGCGCTGCTGTCCGCCACCCTCGGCTCGCTTTGCGACCTGTCCGGCGCGGAGCTGATCACGCTGGTCATGGGCGGTCTGCTGCACGACATCGGGAAGCTGGTCATTCCTCCCGATATCCTCTCGAAGACGGAGCAACTCACAAGCCGGGATCTTTATATCATCCGAATGCACCCGGAGGCGGGACGCGTCAAGCTCAACACCCTTTCCATCTCCTCCGCCCCGATACTGGCCATGATTGCGGGACAGCACCACGAGCATATCGACGGGCGCGGTTATCCCGATCACCTCATGGGCGATCAGATCCACCGTCTGTCGCGGATCGTCTCCATCGCCGACGTCTACGACGCGCTGACCAGCGCCCGCTCATACAAGCCTGCCTTCCGGCCGCATATCGCGTACAAGATCATGACGAAATGCTCGCCGGGGCAGTTCGACGAGCAGCTCCTGAAACGCTTTTTCGACAATGTCGCCATCTATCCCATCGGCACCGTACTCAAAACGGTGATGGGCTATGCCGTCGTCAAGGAAGTCAAGTTCGGCCAGACGCAGACGCCGACGGTCTGCGTGTTCGGCACTTTGACCGGCGAGGCGCTGGAGCATCCGTTCACCATCAACCTCAGCAAATGCGCCCCGGATACCATCATCAGCGTACTGGACGAGCTGGATCTGATTCCGCTGATGTTCCGCATGCGCGTGAATCCTTCCCAGTTCCTGCAGGAAAAATAAAGCTCATAAAAAACAACCCCATGCGCCAAAAACGAATCCGCAGCGCATGGGGTTTTATTCTGCCTTTTTACAATTTTTTATTCAATGGTCCTGTATTTGCGCGCCTCGCGCTCTTTCTCGTCTTTCTCGGCAATCTGCTCGATCAGATTCAGGAAGGACTCCGCCTCACGAATCGTACGAAACGTCCTGATCGCGATACCGGGGCTCGTCTGGAGCACGCGAATCAGCGCCTCCATCGTGATCGCCGGATTCATCCGTTCAAGCGCTTCGGGGAGCTCTTCCTTTTTTACATTCAGCTCATAAGCAAAATCTTCATAATAGCTACTCCGCGTGCCGAGATATTCCACCGCCTCCCGGGCCGTCTCGAAGGCCTGCGCGTTTGGCGACCAAATCTGTCTCGCCGGGTCGCTGAACGAACCAACAACTATCGCCGGCGTTCTCTTTTTTGCCATGCCGTTTCCCTGTCTCCTTCCGTTCGGCTTAACGAATTATCCGATATATTATATCACTTTTTTCCTAAAAAGCAAATATCAACCGGCTTTGACGCGTTTCCGCCCGCAGAAGGTCACGATCTCCAATCCATACGCTTCCGCCATTTGCGCCGCCAGCGCGAGATGCGCGCCAACCGATTCCTTCCGGTGCGCGTCCGAGCCGATGGTCACGCACCGCCCGCCAAGCTCCGAGAAACGACGGTAAATCGGCGCAAGCTCTTTCATCGCGAGCCGGTCGTCAAAGCGCCGCGTGTTGATCTCGAGCGCCGTGTCCGTCTCGACGACGGCCCGCAGCACCTCGTCAATCGCGTCGTGCCAATCCGCGTAGGAAATGTCCGGACGCTCATAGGGCGCGTAGCGAGCGATATAGTCGATATGCGCCAATGTGTCGATATACGGGTTTTGCCGCACCATGTCCCGCATCAGCGTGAAATAGCGCAGATAAACCTCCTGCTGCGTTTTCCCTTCGTATGTCGACAGCTCGTATATGTCGCCGCCGTCGATCAGATGAATCGAACCGATGACCTCGTCAAAGGGCGCGCGGGCGAGGAACGCCTTCGCCATTTCCAGCTCCCCCGGCACCATGCCGAGCTCGACGCCGAGGGAAAGCCGTTCGCCGCGCAGCGGCTCGTAAGCCGCCCAGTATTCCTCCGGCGAGAAGATGAAGCTCAGCCTGCCCTGATAGCTGAAATCGATATGCTCAGTGAATACGAGCCCGATCCCGAGTTCCTCGGCCCGCGCCAGCGCGTCCTGTGCCTTCATGTCCGAGTCCGCCGAGACCTCCGTATGCAAATGGCTGTCGAACAACATCTTTTATGCCTCCGAAGCGTTTTCCGCCGCGTACGCCTCGCGCAACGCAATCGAAAGCTGGTCGGGGCAGGAAGTCGGGCGCGGACCGCATTTCGTACCCGCGAAGCGCTCGATCACGAAATCTATATCCATGCCCTCGACCAACCTGGAAATGCCCGCCAGATTACCGGGACAGCCCCCCGCAAACGAAACGCTTTGAATCTTTTTCCCGTCCAAAACAATCTCGATTTCCTTGGAACAAGTGCCTTTCGTCCGATATGTATATGTAAACATGACAATTCCCCCTTAGTGTACTGCCCTTATTATACCCTTCCGAAAAGAAAGACGCCGCGCCCCTGCCCTTTATTTCAGCACCTGCGGCAGCCATGTGGCCAGCCCCGGCGCGAAACAGAGCAGCGCGATTTCCGCCGCCATGATCAGCGCGAAGGGCAGCGAACCCCGGATGATTTCCTGTATCTTGCTGTCAGGACTGATGCCCTTGATGACGAAAAGATTCATGCCGATGGGCGGAGAGATCAGCGCCAGCTCCATATTGATCAACAGCACCACGTTGAACCAGATCAAATCGAAGCCGAGATGCCGCATGATCGGATAAAGCATCGGCAGCGTGATCAGGATAATGGACACAGTTTCCAGCACGCAGCCGAGAATCAGCAGCACGATATTGACGCCGAGGAAAACCAGCCAGCGGTTCATGCCGCTCTCCGTGACCACCGCCATCAACGCCTGCGGTACCTGGAGCGCGGTCAGGATGAAGCCGAAGAGCATCGCGCCGATCATGATCGCGAAGATCATCGAGGTGGTCTTTACGCTGTCCTCCAGAATTTCCGGCAGATCGGAGAGCTTGACGGTCCGATAGACGAAAAAGGTGATAATCAGGCTGTAAACCGTGCCGACAGCGGCGGCCTCGGTGGGCGTGAAGGCGCCGGTGTATATGCCGCCGACGACGATGATCGGAAGCAGCAGCCCCCAAATCGCATGGCGCAATATCGCCCATCGTTCCTCCCAGGAGGCGGGCGCCTGCCGCTCCATATCGCCGGACATGAACACGACGTAGGCGATGAACAGCAGCGTCAAAAGCGTCCCGGGCACGACGCCGGACAGGAACAGCTTGCCGACGGATTCGTCGGTGATGGCTCCGTAAAGGATCATCGGGATGCTGGGCGGTATCAGGATGCCGAGGGTGCCACCCGCCGCCACCGTACCGAGCACGACGGTCCTTTTATACCCCCGCGACAGCATTTCGGGAATCGCCATCGCACCGATGGTCACGGCGGTGGCGACGCTGGAGCCGGAAATCGCCGCGAAGATCGCGCAGGCAAAGACCGTCGCTACGCCGAGGCCCCCGGGCAAGTGGCCAAGCCATTTGCTGCCCAGCTCGAAGAGCTCGCTGCCGACGCGCCCCTTCAAAAGGATCTGGCTCATCAGGATGTAGAGCGGCACGGCGGTCAAGACGAAATCGTCCAGCGTCTTATAGGCGATGACGGGAATCTGCGGGAACGCCGACACGCCGCCGAGAAACGCGAACATGCCGAGCACGCCGGACAGCGAAAGGGCAAAGGCCACGGGCATGCCCGCCACCAACAGCAGCAGGATCAGCAGGGAAAAACCGAGCAGCATCAATCATCCCGCCTTTCCGCCGCATTCGCCTGGAATTCGGAAAAATCGCCTTTGGCGAGCGCCAGGGCGTCCGCCCAGCCCTGCCGGATCAGTTCCAAAAAAAGCAGACCGGAGCCCAGCACAAGAGGAAGCTGCGGAATCCAAAGCGGAAAGCGCAGGATCGACGGCGACAATTTATGATACTCGTAGGAAGTCAGCACAAAATCGGTGCTTTCCGTCATAAAGACGAAAAACAGCAGCACCGAGAGCACTGTCATGCAGAGCTCCAGTACGCAGCGCACTTTCGGCGAAAACCGTTCGACGATGAAATCGACCTGAATATGGCCGCGCCTGCGGAGCGTGACGCCGAACCCCAGAAATCCCGCCGCGATAATCAGGTAGGTGGAGATTTCCAAAACCCATTCCGTCGGCGAGCCGAAGAGCCCGCGCATGACAATCTCATAGCAGACGATGAAAGCCACCGCGAGAATGCAAAACCCGGCGACTACCGCCGCCAGCCGCGAAAGCGCCAGCAGCGCCCGGTCATAAGCATGAAACAATTTTTCCATGGCCATCCTTCCATAATATCAATAAAACAAGAGTGAAGCGCGAAGCGTTCTTCCACTCCCCACTCCACTCTCAAAATGCACTCTGATTTTACTTGCTCGCCTTCAGGCACTCGTCGACGACTTTCTGACCGAGCTCTCCGTTGTCCTTGATGAAGTTCTCGCGCACGGACATCGTCGCCGCCTGCCACTTCGCCACGTCCGCCGCCGGCACCGTGAATACCTCCATGCCCGCCTGCTTCAGCGCCTCCGTGGTCTTCTCGTCCTCGGCCTTCGTCTCCTTGCGGATCTCATCCCGGATCTCTTTCGCGGCCTCCGACAGCGCTTTTTGCTGCTCCGGCGAGAGGCTGTCCCACTTGGCCTTGTTCATGGCCAGCGAGAACTCGCAGAACGCGTGGTTCGTAATCGTCAGATACTTGGCGACCTCATAGATTTTCCGCGCGAACATCGCCGTGGTGCCGGAGGTCTGCCCGTCGATAGTGCCGCGCTGGATGGCCATATAGACCTCCGCCGATCCCATCGTGACCGGCGACGCGCCAAGGGCCTTGATGGTCTCCGCCGGAATCTGGCCGTAGCCGCGAAGCTGCAAGCCCGCAAAATCCTCCGGCTTCGTCAGCGGGTGCTTGTTGTTCGCGAACTGCACATAGCCGTAATCGGCCCAAATCAGATTCTTGACGCCCTTCTTCTCGAACTCCGCCTCCAGCGTCTTGCCGAGGCCGCCGTCGATAGCCTTCGCCACCGAATCATAATTCGGCAGCAGGAACGGCACGTCGAGCACGTTCAGCGCTGGAATCACCGTAGTCCACATCGCCGTGGAATTCAGCCCCATATCCAGGCCGCCCGACATGATCGCGTCGTTCATGCTCTTGTCCGTATAGAGCTGTCCCGCCGGATACGTTTTCACGGTCAGCTTGCCGCCGGACTTTTCCTCGACGCGCTTCGCGAATTTCTCCATGCTCTTCGACAGATGATGGTCGACGGGCAGATGATAGGCGAGCTTCAGCTCCGTCTTCCCGTCCGCCGTCTGGCCGCCGCCCGCGCTCTTCCCCGCGCCGCAGCCCGCCAGCACGACAGTCATCATCACAGCGGCGACGCAGAAAAACAGCCTCCGCCAGCTTTTTCTCCAATTGCTCATATCAATCCCTCCAAAAACACTATACTAATGTAGTATATACGAAGCCGTTTTTGATTGCAAATGTTTTTTTACAAAGGACATTTACACCGAAAGCTCTTTGCCCGCGTCCAAAAGATTCTTCATGCAGGCGACGACGTCCTTCTGCCGTTTCAGGGCATCCTTCGCAACAGAATCCAGGAACTCCGTGTTGTGGTCGAAGGAAGAAACCATATGCCCGATCAGTTTGACCAGCTTCTCCGCGTCCAATCCCTTCTCGTCCGAAACCGCCGTCGAAACGGCCATGAATTCCACCAGCTTATAGTTCATGACAAACAATATGTAATTGTGGACGAATGTCCCCATGATTTTCTGCGGATAATGCTCTAAAAAGAACTCGTTGACAAGATAGTTCTCAAAAATGTGCCCGAATTCCTGATGCAGCTTTTCCTTCGCCGGACATAATGTTTTCTGATACTTTTCCACCAGCACATTCAGCGGCACTTCTTCCTCTTCCAGCTCGAAGGCGTGAACCACATGATACATCAGCGGACGCTCCCGCCCATGAAATTCCGCGTCTTTTCCATATAATGCCTCAATCAGCCCAAACATACTCTTGACGTATTCGACGACACGAAAATCAATAGCATCAAGCATCTCCGGCACTTTTTCCATGAAATCGTCCGCCGTGTAGACCGCCGCAAGCGTCTCGATCTGTTCCGGCTTCCCGGCCTCGACCATGTCTCCCGCCTGATCGAGGAAAAATCCCAGCACGATCAGCCGCTGGTCGATGGTAAGCGCACGATTTTGAAGAATCGAGATGGCCCCGTACTGAACGTCGATAAACGCGTCCCCCATCCTTGACAGCCGCCCCGAAGAGCGGCGGATCATCTCATCTCTCCTCTCCGCCGGCAACGGCACTTCCTCGAAGGCCATCGACTCCCTTGGAAGCAGCGCCAGCTTCGCCGCAACAGGGCAGGTCAGCGTCAAAGCCATCATAAAAAGATCGCCCGTCAAATACGGCTTGCGAGGGTACATGGTGCAGGTATTTGACAGCCAATCCGCTCCCCAAGTCTTCTGGATCTTGCAGAGGCCGTCGCTTTGAAGGAACGGACAGGAACCGTTCTTTGCCAATTCGACGATGAACTGATTTTTCTGCTTTTTGTACTTGATGCGCGAGACAATTTTCTTCCGCTCTGTTTTCGGCTCGATCGTGCAATATTTCTGGTACGTCGGCCCGTCAATATCGACCGCCCATCCCTTGCAGCATTGCGAGTTGCAGACGCTACCGTCGCATTGGAATTTTCCCACATACTCCGGCCGCAGGCACGCAAATGTCCTTTCCTGTTCCTCTCCCATACGAAAGCCTCCCTCTCGTCCGCATGATATAAAAAAAGCACCGCTCCCGCGATGCTTTGGTTTGCGTGGCTGGGGTAGCTGGACTCGAACCAACGCATGCGGGATTCAGAATCCCGTGCCTTACCAACTTGGCGATACCCCAATCGGCTGTCAACGTGAAGATTATACACAGACCAAGGGCGTTTGTCAAGGAAAATCTTTACGCATCGAGTTTACCATGACGGCGCACCGTGAGCGACAGGCAATTCGACATTTCCCCGTCCTCCGCCGCATAGCGGATATTCTCCGCGCTTCCCCTGACGATCCGCAGGGAAAGCTCGTTGTCGCTTTCCATGACGTCAAAATGTTCGCCGTTGTATCGCAGGGAAACCTCGGCACATTCGCTCTTCGGCTCGTACTCGACGGTCCAAAGGATGCGCGGCGGCTCCGGCAAACGCGGCAGCAGGAGCTGCGTGACAAGCTCCTCGAAAAGCAGCATCAGGGAACGGACCACATCCTTCGACAGGCCGTTCTTTTGCCCGAAGGCCTCGATTGCGGTATGGCCGCCGATGAAGTCGAAGTCCCGGGACTCGACGGAAAGCGTCAGCACCTTCAGCCGCTGAATGAACTGTCTCGTTTTCTCCCGCTGCGGGCGCTCGAAAATCTGCTCCGGCGGACCGTCCTCGTAGACGCCGCCCTCGTCCATATAGAGGACCCGGGTGGAGATTTTCCGCGCGAATTCCATGTCGTGGGTGACGATCATCATCGTGACGCCCATTTCCGCCACTTTCCGGATGACCGTCTCGACCTCGCCGACCATCGTCGGATCAAGAGCCGAGGTCGGCTCGTCGAACAGCAGGATTTTCGGCTCCATGGCCAGTGCACGGACGATCGCGATGCGCTGCTGCTGCCCGCCGGAAAGCTCGTCGGGATAGGACAGCAGCTTCTGCGAAAGGCCGACCTTCGCCGCCAGCTCTTTCGCGCGGTCATAGGCGTCCTGCCGGGAACGCCCCAGGAGCCCGACCGGCGCGGCCATGATATTCTCGGCGACGGTCAGATGGGAAAACAGATTGAAGGATTGGAAAATCATGCCGATTTTTTGGCGCAAGAGGTCTGTGCGATAACCGGGCGCGGTAATCTCCTCGTCCCGGAGAAAGATCTTCCCCGCCGTGGCCCGCTCCATTTGGTTGATTTGCCGAAGCAATGTCGACTTGCCGCAGCCGGAAGAGCCGATGATCGCGATGATTTCGCCCTCGTTCACCGTGAGATTTACGTCCTTCAAAGGCGTCACGCCCGGATATTCTTTTTTCAGATGCTCGATGCGGAGAAGCGCGCCGCTCATGGTTTCACCCCCCGCAGAATCTCGCCCGCCGTCCGGTTTCTCGGATTGAGCTTCGTCAGCATCCAATCCGTGATCCGCTGGAACAACCAGGTCAAAATCAAGTACAGCACCGAAATCACGATCAGCGGCATAAACGCGTCAAAGGTCCGCGCCCGGATCAGGTCCGCGACCTTCGTCAAATCCTGCACCGCGATATAGCCGACAATCGACGTGGATTTCAGCAAAGTCACAATCTCCGTTTGGTAGGCCGGGAAAAAGGTCAGTATCGCCTGCGGCAGCACGAATTTCCGGAAGGCCTGCCGCTCCGAGAATCCGAGCGCCAGCGCCGCCTCCGTCTGCCCCTTCGCTACGCTGGCCGCGCCGCTTTGGAGCAGCCCGAAGACCGAAAAGGCAAAGAGCAGGGAAAACACCAGCACAGACACGATCACGCCGTTCACGTTCATTCCGCTGAAAACGATATAGTAAAAGACCATCAACAGAACCACCACAGGCATGCCCGCAAGGAAACGGGAGAACAGGTCCAGCGCCCGGTTCAGCAGCGGATACCCCTCCCGATAGGCGAAGCACAAACCAAAGCCCAGGAGCGTTCCCAGAATCACGGAAGACAACGTGATCGCCAGCGTCAGCCCCATACCGGAGAGCATCATTTTCCAGCGGTTTTCCCGGATCAACGCCCGGTCGATCTTCTCCTTCAGGGTCGCCCAGATTCCTTCCCCCGTCCCTTTCTTTGCCCGGACGACAAGCACGCAGTCGTCCGTGAACGTCACATCGGAAAAACGGAACGTCTCGGCTCGCTCCGGCGTGTACTCGGCGGCGTTGATGCCGATGTCGTTCTGCCCGTTGCTCACACTGGCCAGATTCGCCTCAAAGTTGGCGACGGTGAATTTGAAATCATAGCCCCGCTCCATGCAGAAGCGCTCCAAAAGCTCCGCCTCGTAGCCGCCGAGTTTCCCGTCCGAAAGGTAAATCAGCGGCGGACAGGAGCCGTCCGTTGCGATGGCCAGCGTCCCGTTCTCGCCGGAAAGATTCGGCGGTTCCACCGGCGGCGTCTCCCCGCTGCTCCAGCGCCCCTTCATCTCATCCAATGCGCCGCTGTCCTTCAAGGTTTTGAGGAATGCATTGAATTCTCCCCGCAGCCGATCCCCATCCTCCGAATAGTCGAATACGAAAGCGTAATTTGTCTGCCCGATGGGATCGCCCAGTACGGCGATGCCTTTCTCCCCCTCGGCGCAAAGCGCGTTGAAGAAGACGCGGCTCATGGCGATGGCGTCGATTTTTCTTTGCCGAAGCGCCTCCATCATGTCGCCGATGGTCGCAAGATACACATATTCGATATCGTCATGGAACGTCGCCCGGACATGCTCCTCCGACTTGGCGGGCCATCCCCCGATCCGCCTGATCTCCTGCCCGTCCACCATCACGCCCTTTGCCGCGCTGCAAAGGCCTGTCAACAGGAACAGCGAAAGCAGCAGCAATACGACCTTTCTCGCCAATCCTTCCGCCCTCCTCTACATACTATTAGTTTGGCCATGAAAATTCACGAAACCTTGCCTTCCCCTTTGGGGAAGGTGGCGCCCGAAGGGCGTCGGATGAGGTTTTTCAACGTGCCGAAAGACCTCACCCACCGCCTGCGGCGGTCCCCCCTCCCCAACGGGGAGGGCTATGCGTCAACATGGCGATTTTTAATGGCCGGAGTAATATCCTAACAAGAATAATATTCGACGCGGAAAGAAATTTTCCTTCCGCGTCGTTCCGTTCACAGCAGAAAATATATAACGCCCGCCAAAAAGCTCACCCCGTTCGTCAATAACAGCACGCGGAAGAGTCTCTTGCCGCCCTTTTCCCGCACCGTGTAGCCGCAAAGCGCATATTCCAGCAGTACGACGAAGATCTCGCCCAAAAGTACGGCGGCAGCATACGGAAAGGTCCGGGGCGTTTCCGCGAGGAATTCGTTCAACAAAAGATTGCTGACGATATTGACGACGAAGAACCAGGTCCACTCCGCCGCCCGCCGATAGCCGCAGAGCCAAAAGATCGGCGTCTCAATGACCGCCGTTGCCAACGCCGCGTCCAAAAGCCACGGCTCCGAAAGCACGCCGCCCGCCAACGCAAAAGCCGTTTCCGATACGACCGGAATCGTCATTCTACGTCCGCCCCCCGTCCAAGTACCCGCCCTGCGAGCCAAAGGCACAGGAATTGCAGGACGATCATCGCCGACGCGGGAACGAAAACCGCGCCCGGATAGAAAGCGCCCGGCAACAGACAGCCCGCCGCCAGCCCGAACATCAGCCCCGGCCGCGCGGGCGCGCACCGATGGAGAAGCCGCAACGTCAGCGGCATCGTCAAATTGAACGCGAACGCAAGCAGCAGCGCGAAAATCAGCCCTTCCCCCTGCAAGGCGAAAAAGCCCAAAAGGAAAATCGCGAGAATCGTTTTCCTGTATCCGACACGATCGCAAAGCACGCCTCCCGCCGCCTTGCCCAGAGCGAACACGCAGGGGAACAACAGCACGGGCGCCCCCGATACGCCGCCCCCGCCGAAGCCGCGCAGCACGACGCAAAGAAGCAGCGCCAACCCGCAGGCGAAAACCTTTCCCGTCGGCAACGAAGAATTATTATTACTTGCGGCATTATAATTCACGAAATCTTGCCTTCCCCTCCGGGGAGAAACATGCCAGCGGCATGTTTCTTGGCAGCCCGAAGGGCTGACGGATGAGGTCTCATAATCGTTGGCAAAAACCTCACCCACCGCTTCACGGTCCCCCCTCCCCATAGGGGAGGGCAAGCATGTGTTACAATGGGATAATACAAAAACCGCCGCCGCAACATACAAGACAAAAAAAAGCCATGCCGGGCAAAAACCGCCGAGGCCGAGCCCCAGCCCCACAGCGCCGCCCGAAACGAAAATCCCCGGCGGGCCGAAATTCTCATACCGCCGAAGCACAAGTCCGCCCGCCGCCGCGTGGAAAACACAGTTCCCGACGCCGAGGGCAGCCGCCCAAAGCCAAACCGGAAGCGAGGACACAAGGCCGACGGCAAGAAAAACCGCCGCAACGACAAGGGCGGGCAAAACCGTACGCGGCCTTTCGTCGAAAAACCAGCCCGCGCACCATTGCCCGCCGAACGCAATCAAATTGTACAGCCCGAAATAATAGACAATCGGCTCCAGATACGGCTCATCGAAAGCATACGCCGCCAGCGCCGCGCCGCAGACGCCGTCCACGCAGAAATGCGCGAGCGTCAATGCGGGCAAAATCGCCGGAACAAACTCCCTCTTCATCCGATTGCCTGCCAACCGCCATCTTTGGATACGAAAATCTGCGTCCTGCCGTCCTTCCTCTCGATCAGGATCTCCCGCTCAATATCCTGCTCGTCCGGCTGGTCGCCGATTTTTTGACCAAAGGATGTGGGCTCGCGGCGCACGATAGCAAAATGCACCGTCAGCCGGTAGAGCGCCCCGTCGCCTTCCTCGGGGGCCACATAGGGAAATTCCACCGTCACCGTTCCCGGTCCCGGATCGTTGTACGCACCCGCCGTACCATGAACAGGCTCCCCTGTTTTCTGGTCGTAGACGCGATATTCATAGGTGCCGATATCGGGAAAACCGAAATTGAACAGCAGCGTCCCGCCGTTCTCCTCCGCCTCAGAAATCGCAATATCCACTGTCGGATTCGCCTGCCTGACCGGCTGCTCGATCGGCGGAAGCGGACGACGCGGCGGCCGATACGGACGCCCCGGATCCGCAACGTCCGCAAATGCAGTGGACACGCTGCACACGAAAATCAGGAACGCGGCCAGCAAATCTTTTGCCTTCATGACGTTTGCCTCCTTTTGGGACTGTTACATAATCCCTTTTCCGATGATCTCCGAGATTTTTTCCTGCACTGTCCTCACGGTGATTGACGCCAAACAATCAATGCCCTTCGGGCATGCGCGTTTCCAGCACCAGCGGCAGGTGCGCGAGACCTCGATCGCGTTTTGCGGCTGACCGTAAGGACCGTTGCGGTTCGCGTCGGTAGGGCCCATCAGCATGACCGTCGACACGGACAGCCCCGCCGCCAGATGCACCGGTCCGGTGTCGCCGCCGAGGGCGAACTTCGCGCCGCGCAAAACGGCAGCCAGCTGCTTCAGGGACGTCTTCCCGATCAGCTCCACCGGCGGGATCTCCGTCTGCGCCAAAATATCGGCGGCAATCCCCTCGTCCACCGCGCCGCCGCCGACCAGCACCGGAATGATTTTCCTGTCGTAAAGCCAATCCGAAAGCGCGGCATAATATTTGGCGGGCCACCGCTTGTTCGGCCAATTCGCGCCGACGGCAAATACCGCGTAATCCGCGCCCGCCGGCACGCCGCCCCTCACAAGCAGTTCCTTTGCGATTGTCTCGTCCTTCTCCGACACGACCAAAGGGAATTTGACCTCATCGACGCGGCAGCCGATGGCCCGCGCCACGTCGAGATAACGCTCAACAATATGACCGTTCGCGTTTGGCCCGCAGACCGGCTCGCAGACCTTGTCGCTCATTTCCCGCATATTGCAGGTGCCGAGCCGACGCGGCGCGCCGGAAAAATAAGCGATCGCCGCCGATTTCCCAAGGCCCTGCAAATCCAGCGCAATGCCGAAATGGCCGTCGCGCAGCTTTTTCCGGAGCGGCTTGAAGTTTTTCAGGAAGCCGCCGAAGGATTTGAATTTCTTTTTCTCAAACAGCAATATCTCGTCGATATAGGGATTGTCGACGAGAAGCTCCCGGGCCGGCGGCTCCACCGCCCATGTCAGCCGCGCCTGGGGAAACGTCTCCTTGATCGCGTAAGACACGGGAAGCGCATGGATCACGTCGCCGATGGCGCTGAGCTTGACAACCAGGATGTTCATTCCCCGTTCGCCTTGATCCTTTCAATGACGCTCGTCGTCGAATGGCCTTCCACAAACGGGATGAACTCGACGCGGCCGCCGGCTTCCTGTACGATCTTCGCCTCCGGCAGCGTGTCCAGGGTATAGTCGCCGCCCTTGACATAAACATTGGGCCGAACCAAACGGATCAACTCCTCCGCCGTCGGCTCGTCGAAAATCGTCACGATGTCCACTGCCCGAAGCGCGTCCAGCACCTCGGCGCGATCCGCCTCCGGAACAACGGGGCGGCCCTCGCCCTTCAGCCGACGTACCGACGCGTCGCTATTCAGCCCGATCACGAGAAAATCTCCCATCGCTTCCGCCGCCGTCAGATAACGGATATGACCCGCGTGCAGGATGTCGAAGCAACCGTTCGTGAAGACAATGGTCGCGCCGTCCGCCCGGACCGTATCGCAAGCTTCCTTGATGTATTCTCTCGGAATAATCATATCTGTCCCTCCTCCGCGCTTATTTGCTTATTTATTGAAGCTGCTTTTCCGCAGCCGTCTGAAGCTCTTCCATGCTGACCGTCGCAGTGCCCATTTTCCGCACCGCGATCCCGGACGCGACATTCGCCAGCCGCGCGGCGTCCTCCGGCGACGAGCCCGCCGCGATTGCCAGAATAAACGCCGCGACGCAGGTATCCCCGGCGCCGGACACATCGAAAACCTCGCTCTTGTCCAAGACGGGGACGTCGACCGCACAACCGTCTTCCAGGCACAGCGTCATGCCCTTTTCCCCACGCGTCACCAAAACGCCTTTGGCCGAAAGCTCCGTCCGGAGTCTTTCCCCCGCCGCGCGAAGCGAAGCCTCGTCAGCCAGTTCCTCGCCCATGGCGTCGGAAAGCTCCGCGTCGTTCTGCTTCACATAATCGACGCCCACAAACCGACGAATCGAATACCGGGAATCCACGATCGTCGGCACGCCGCGTTTTTGGCACATCGAAATCACTTCCGCCGCCAACGCGTCGGAAAGCACCGAGCCGCCGTAGTCGGACAGCACCGCGCCGTCCGCCCTCGATACCGCCGCCAGCGCAAAGTCGCGCAATCGCGTAAAAATCTTTTCCGAAAGCGGGGAACGATCTTCCTTGTCGATACGGACAATCTGCTGGCTGACCGTCGCCCGACCTCCGGCGATAACCCTGGTCTTCGCCGTCGTCGGACGCGATACGTCCGCGACGAGGCCGGAAACCTCCACGCCTTTGCCCGACAGCATTTCGCGCAAGCCTTTCGCCGCCTTATCTTCCCCGACGACGCCCACGGCAACGGCAACGCCGCCCAGCGTCGCCACGTTATGAACGACGTTCGACGCCCCGCCGGGGACGACGCGCTCATCCTGATGCTCGAGCACCAAAACCGGAGCCTCCCGCGAAATCCGCGAAATCTTCCCCGTCAGATACACATCGGCGATCATGTCGCCGAGAATCAGAATGCGCTTGCCGCGCATCGCATTCAATATATCGGAAAAACGGTTTTCCATAACGTCTCCCATCACCACGGCGTAAATTCACACCTCACCTGCCAGGAATCACGTTTCGCCCGGTAGCGAAGTATAAGCTGTGCGCAGTGCAAATCATGGAACCAATAATAATCAATATCTTTTACCGTATTCGTCTCCAAATCCATTCTCTGGCCGAATACTACACGATCGCGCGGCGTTACCGCCACGCTGACCCCGTAATCGAGATGACGGGCGTAATCGTCGGTATTGTAGGCGAACAGCGAATTGGCCTTATTGCTCGCGGAATAGAAATATCCGGCATAGGCGGCGAACTTATCGCCGAAATCCTTGACCATCGTAGCGTTGTAACTAAAGCCCTTGACTTCCGAATGATCGTAACTTTCCCTTGTAATACTGTATCCTACGCCTGTATTCAAGCGCCACGACGGGCTGCCCAGCCGGATCGTATGGGGCGAAAGGGATATACCATAAAAGGTATGCGTTGAATCAATTCCCCGATTCGACCAGCGTCCTCCTTCGAAATTCAGCGAATAAGTAAACGGCAGTTTTCCAAGCCGGTTCCGGTACCGATAGATAAACGTCGGCTGTTTCTCGATCCAGTTGTCATCGCTGTCCTCGAAATAACCGTATTGGACTGTCGCATAGCTTCCGGCATTGCTCCACTCAAACCCGTACACATTGCGGAACTGGTGCTTCGTATAATATTTCAGATCCGCGAAAGCGGTAACGCGCTTTGCAAGATCGTAATCCAACCGGTACTTAATCCACACGCCGTCATCGTTGTTATACCCGACGCGCGGCATCCGCTGCTCGTTTTTCGCATCGGGGCTGATATCGACCCGGCAAAAATCGCGAGCATAAACGACCTTGTTCTTCAGCCAATATTTCGCCTGATAAATCAACATCTCATGACCCGGATAAATCTCGATGAGATCGCCCGAAACACGGTAATCCGGCACTTTGGCTCCACATTTCGTCTGCCAGCCATCGAAGATAATCATCTTCTCCGGGTAAAATTCGATGCGGCGGGCATAAATATAATAATGGTCGACCTTGCCCTTGGCCTCTTCCATCTTCCCTGTTTGTTTCCCGTAACGGTAAATCAGGCGATACCCATCCAGCGTCGCACGCATTTGCCCCCGGGTCATCTGAAGCATATGGGCTTTCCCGTCAACCTGGACTTCCTCGCTTTTCAGGTTGCCCCGCGCCTCCTCCGACTCAAAACGGCGCGCATCTATAGAGGTCACGCGCACATTGCCCCGCGCGTATACGTCCCCCGTAGTTTGGTCATAAAACATATCGTCGCCTTCGACGGCCATCGGAACCGGGGCAGACGGATCAACCGGCTTTCTGAGATGGGCCGTCATATCTTTCGCGTCAATCATCAGCTGCAGCTGCTCGTCCGTCAGTTTGTTCTCGCGCCGGATGCGCCTGCTGTTCTCAATATAGTCCAAAATACCTGCGCTTGTATCCGTATCCGAAGAATACATTGCCTCTGCAGGCACTGATGCGGACATAATCGTAAAGACTCCTGCCGCGACAAGCATTTTCCCCTTTTTTTGCATATTATTTCCCCTGTTCTCCGACAGCCCGAGCCCCAATCCCGAAGCCGCCGTTTTATGTAATCAATCTTATATTACAGCATCCCGCGCCGTCATGCAACAAAAAAAGAGTGAAGATAATAAGCAATCATCCCCACTCTTCACTCTGTATCCACATTTTCCGAGTATTTCCCGTTATTTCATCGTTTCCGTTTGCGCGCTTTCCCCCAGGGCGAGACCGTAAATCGTCATCGGTTCCGCCGTTTGGATGTATATTTCCGTGCCCGCCGGAAGGTCAACGTTCTTTCCCTTCACGAAGGCGCCGCCGATAATCCCGATGGGGCCGAGCAGCGCGATGCCGGCGATACTCGCACCCGCCGCATAGGCCATCGACTGCATCTTCTCCTTCGACGCTTCGCCCAGCGTCATCGCCACGTCCGTACCGTCCATCGTGCGCATCGTCTTAAAATCGATCTGCACTTCGGCGTCGCGCCCGAAGACAGCCGCCTGCCGCACTTTCACGACCTCGCCGTAGCCCGGCGCGCCCTTCGCGAACAGCATCCGCCCGTTCTCGATCACGTCCTCCTCGGCCTGGATCTCGATGCGGTCGCCGGCCTTCAGGTGCTTCGCGTTGACCGGCGTCACAAGGCTGACCTTGACCAATGTATTTGCCGGCATCTGCGTCCTTTCCAGCGGGATTTCCTTCGTGCCGAAGGCATAGCCAGCCAACGTTTCGATACGTGTACGATAGGTCCCCTCCGACGGCGCCCCCGTCATCGCAATCTCCATATCGCTGACGCGCTTCTGGATGGAGTCCATGCTGACCTTCTGCGTGATAGCCCACTCAATGGCGTTCATCCGCGTCACCAGCGACGGGCCGTTTTCGTTCTTGAACATGGCCGCGTACAGATTGTCCACCCGTTGCATCACGCTGTCGTTCGGCGCATGCTCGCCCTCAAAGTCCTTTTCCAGCTTATTCACGCGGTCGAGAAGCGCCCCTGTCTGCGGCGTCCCGTAAGCCGTGCGCTCGACCTCCGCCAGCTTGTCCGCCATCGTCGTAGGCGCGGCAGCCAAAGCCAGCCCCATTGTCTCAACCAGCATAACAGCCGCCAGCAAAACGCCCAGCAGCTTCCGTCCCAGCATCTTCATAAGCAACCCCTCCTAATATTTCTTGCCTTCCCATGAGGGAAAGGTGTCAGCCGAAGGCTGACAGATAAGGTGTCTGCAAAACGTAACGATGAACATAAGCACAGCATTTCGTTTCCACCTCACCTGTCGCGCTTCGCGCGCCACCCTCCCCTCAAGGGGAGGGCAAGGTTATTGTAGCAACCGTTTCTTAAAAAACCCTTAAAACGGAGAATCAGTTCTCCTCCATCTGCTTGACCGGCACCGGGCCCCTCGACAGCGCAATCGCGCCGGTCCGTGCGATCTCTACGATGTCGTAGTCGGAAAGCACCTCGCAAATCGCGTTGATTTTCGACTCCTCGCCGGTCAGCTCGATTACGACATTCTCCTTCGACACATCGACGATCTTCGCCCGGAAAATATTGACGATATTGATCAGGTCGGCGCGATCCTCCACCTTCGCCCGAACCTTGATCAATACAAGCTCACGCGTGATATTGTCCACTTCGGTCAGGTTCACGATCTTGACCACGTCGATCAGCTTTGAAAGCTGGTGCTTGACCTGTTCCAGCTCCCATTCGCTGTCCACCGACACGACGATATTGATGCGGGTCACCGATTCCTCCTCGGTATAGCCCGCGTTGATGCTCTCGATATTGAAGGCACGGCGGCTGATCAGCCCCGCCACGTGCGTCAGAACCCCCGGCTTATTGTCTACGAGGATTGCCAGCAAAAACTTTTTCATTTCGCCGCCTCCTTTTCCAGAATCATATCGTCAAGCCGCTTGCCGCCCGGCACCATCGGCAGCACATTCGCGTCCTCCGGCACCATCACGTCGATCAGCACCGCGCCCTTGCGCGAAAGTGCCTCCGGCAGCGTCGTTTCCAATTCCTCCGGCTTCTCGATCCGGACGCCCGAAATCCCCATCGCCTCCGCCAGCTTCACAAGATCCGTTTTCCCGTTGAGCCTGGACTCGGAATAATGCTGGTCATAGAACATCCGCTGCCATTGAGCGACCATGCCGAGCAAATGGTTATGCACGACGACAATCTTCACGTCCACACCGTAATCCGACGCCGTGGCCAATTCCTGGCAGTTCATCATGATGCTGCCGTCGCCTGTGAACAGCACGACCTTCTTGTCCGGCTGGCCAATCTTCGCGCCGATGGCCGCCGGAAGGCCGTAACCCATCGTGCCGAGGCCGCCCGAGGTCAGGAAATGGCGCGGACGCGAAACATTGCAGAACTGCGCCGCCCACATCTGATGCTGCCCCACATCGGTGACAAATATCGTTTCGTCGTCCATGAGCCGCCGGACAGTCTCGATGAGCTGCTGCGGCATGATGAAGCCGTCCCTCTCCTGATAGGAAAAAGGATGTTCCGCGTGCATGGCTTTGATTTTCTCACGCCAGGCCGCAAACCGGGCCGGGAAATCCACCCCCTTCGCCGCCAGCTTTTTCGCGAACAGGGGCAGCGACCAGTTCAGATCGCCGAGCACCGGGTAATCGACGCGCACATTCTTGTTCAATTCCGCCGCGTCGATATCGAAATGGACGATTTTCGCCCCCGGCGCGAATTCCTTGACAATTCCCGTCACACGGTCGTCAAAGCGCACGCCGATGCCCAAGAGCAGATCGCAGCCCATGATCGCCATATTCGCGGCGTAGGAGCCATGCATGCCCGCCATGCCCAGATAAGCCTCGGTATCCGGCGCCACGCAGCCGAGCCCCATCAATGTCGAGCAGACCGGGATCCCCATTTTTTTCAGCACCGCGCGCAGGTCGTCCGCCTCGTCCGCCAGCGTCACGCCGCCGCCGATAAAGGCCAGCGGCCTTTCCGCCTCGGAAAGAGCGTCCACCACCGCACCGATCGAGTTCTCCTCACCCTTGAAAATCCCCGAATACCCCTTCAAATGAACGTCCTCGGGATAATCGAAGTCCATCTCCGCACGGAAAACGTCGGTGGCAATGTCTACGACCACCGGCCCCGGGCGCCCCGTCCGCGCGATGAAGAACGCCTCCTTGATGGTCCGGAGCAGATCCTGCGGTTTTTTCACCAAATAATTGTGCTTCGTGATCGGCGTCGTAATGCCGCAGATGTCCGCCTCCTGGAACGAATCCTTGCCGATGACGGAAGTCGCCACCTGCCCGGTGAAGCAGACCAGCGGGATCGAATCCATATAAGCCGTCGCAATACCCGTCACAAGATTCGTGCAGCCCGGGCCCGACGTCGAAAGGCAAACGCCGACCTCGCCCGTGGCCCTCGCATAGCCGTCCGCCGCCAACGCCGCGCCCTGCTCATGACGCACGAGGATATGCGGAAATTTCATCTTGTATATCTCATCATACAAAGGCAGGACAACACCGCCCGGATAGCCGAAAATGACGTCCACGCCCTCCTGCTTCAGCCCCTCCAAAACCGCCTGCGCTCCATTGATCCGCAATTTCATTTCCCCCTTGCATACAAATATGTTTTATATTTTAGCACAAACCGATACAAAAATACCACTTCTTCTATCAGTTTTTCGTCCATCCGATCCGCTCGAACAACGGAACGAATTTCAGCCGCTCCAAAAATGACGCGAAGGTATCCGACGTATGGAAGATCGGCACGCGCTCAATCGCGTAGAAATTCGCCGACCGATCCATATTGCCGTAACGGACGGTGAACGCCCCCTTGTATCCCGCCTCCTGCACGAGGCTCGCGATATGGAGGTTGTACGCCCCCGTCGGATAGGCGAGGAACTCGACCTCCTTGCCGAGCCGCTGCTCGATGTCGTGCTTCGCCTCCGTCAGCTCATGGCGGATCTGCTCGTCCGTCAGTTCCGTCAGCGATCCGTGGGTAACCGTGTGGGACTCGATGGACACGACGCCGCTGGCCTCCATCTCCGCCGCCTGCCCCCAGGTCAGGTAATTGGGCTTTCCCATCAAGCTCGTGATGACGAAAATCGCCGCCTTCATGTCGTATTTCTTCAATATCGGGTACGCATAGGTGTAATTGTCCGAATAGCCGTCGTCGAAAGTGATCAGCACCGGATTCGTCGGAAGCGGGGCGCCGTCCGTAAACGCCATATACATTTCATGGGGCGAAATCGTATGATAGCCGTTTTCCTTCAAAAACGTCATCTGCCGCTCAAAATCCGGCGGCTGCACCGAAAGGGAATGGTTCATATAATCCACTTTATGATAATTGAGCACAATGACCTTCGGCCCGCTGACACTGTCCGAACTGCCCGCCGCATTGCTCTGTTCCGGCCTTTGGGCGAGGAAGCAAACCGCAACCGCGAACAGAACCGGCAAAAGTATTCTTTTCTGCGCGACAATCCGCGCAATAATTCGATACACACTGATTCCTCCCTTAATGTTCCTTAGTATACCGCGCCGCCAAAAAAAAAGCTACCCTGAAAAAGAAAAACGTGCTATACTATACCAATCAAATCGAATTACATCTCGCAAAGGAGGTTATTGGCATGACGATTACGAAGGATATGAGCATCATGGAGGTTGTCCAGAAATATCCTGACACCATCGAAGTCTTCATGAATTCCGGCATGGGCTGCGTCGGCTGTGCCGCCGCGCATTTCGAGAACATCGAGCAGGGCGCGCTGGCGCACGGAATCGACCTCGACGGCCTGATGAAGGGCTTGAACGACGTCGTCCCGCAGGCGTAATTACGGCAAAGAAAAACGCTGCATCGGATTGATTCCGACGCAGCGTTTTCTCTTTGCCGCTATTTCGTTTTGTCCGTATCGAAAAACAGCGTCACCGGTCCGTCGTTGACCGAGGCGACCTGCATTTCCGCGCCGAACTGCCCGCGCTCCACTACAAATCCACGCGCCTCGCAGGCCGTCATGAACTTCTCGTAAAGCGGCTCCGCAATCTCCGGCTTCGCCGCCTTGGAAAATCCCGGACGACGACTCTTGAGGTCGGCGTAGAGCGTGAACTGCGAAACGACAAGCAATTTCCCGCCGACTGCCTCCAGCGAAAGATTCATCTTCCCCGCCTCGTCCTCAAAGACACGCAGACCGCATACCTTGTCCGCCAGCCACTCCGCTTCCTTCTCCGTATCCTCCGGTCCGACGCCCAACAGCACCAAAAAACCGTTCCCGATCTGTCCGACACATACGCCGTCAATCGTCACCGACGCCTCCCTGACGCGCGTCACCACAGCCCGCATAAATCATTCTCCCCTCTTTCACAATTATCATGCAGATAGTATACTATATCCTGTGAGAGAATCAATATTTTATCTGAAGGAGGCGAAACGATGCGCCGCATCATTTCTGTTTGCGCGATTCTTTTCGCGCTCATCTGCGCCTTCTTCTCCTTGCCGCAGGACGACGGCTCCGTTCCCGTCCCTGCAGAATTCCCCGCAATCCGCCGGCGCGTGCTGCTCGTTCCTCTTGACAGCCGTCCTCCCTGCGGACGTTTTGTGCAGGACGCCGCGCGTATTGCCGGCGTCGAGGTCGTCCTGCCGCCCGCCGAGCTCCTCGACGAATATTTCCGCCCCGGCGACACCGCCGCGATCCAGGCCTGGACGATGGATCACCTCTCGGAATTCGACGCGGCCATCCTGTCCGTCGACCAATTGCTGCACGGCGGTCTCCTCGCCTCACGGCAGGCAAGAAAAACAACCGACGACGAAAACGCGCTGCTCGAATTCCTGCGGAAACTGCGCGCCGCACATCAAAACATTCCGCTTTTCGCGTTCAGTATCCTGCCGCGCATGACGCCGCCGGACGGTCTCTGCGACTGGGAGGAACAGAAACGCCTGATGAAATACTCGCGTCTTCGCGGACGGATTTCCCGCGAAACGCGACCGAAGAACGAGGATCTCGCCGCTCTCGAAGAATTGCGAGCTTCCATATCGCCGGAAATCCTCGCGCAATATGAAAAGCTTTTCGCCGATTACGCCGCTTTCGGTACGCGCCTGATTGCTCTTGCCGAAAACGGAACGATTGACCGCCTCGTCATCGGACAAGACGACAGCGAACCATACAGCATCCCCAATTTGACCCTGCACCGTTTTTCAGAACTTCTTACCGCGAAGAACATAGGAGAGAATCGTGTTTTTCTCACGCAGGGTGCCGACGAACTCGCACTTTCCATTCTCGCCGCCGTCGAAGCGGAACGCGAAGGCTTTTCGCCTCGTGTTTCGCTGCTTTACAACGACGCCTCCACCCCCGCCCGCGTTCTTCCGTATATGGGCGCAACACTGGAAAACAACGCGCGGGAAAAAATCCGGTTCACACGAGGCACAATCGCTCCATCCCCCGACGTCTCCGACTTCTCGCTATACCTTTCCGCAAATAATGAGACGACAAAATACAATCGCCGCACGGCTGCTGCGGAAATCAATACACTGATCAACGAAAACCGCGCCGTTGCCCTCGTCGACCTCTCCGAGCATTTATGCCTCGACGAAACCTTGCTCCCGGATTTGATTGAAGCCGAAGTTCCGATTCACGGCCTCGCCGCTTACGCGGGTTGGAATACCGCCAGCAATTCCATCGGAACAGCCGTCGCTCACGCCGTCCTGCTGCAAATAGCACAGCGGCGCACGCAAACGGAAACCGAGGCTATAAATGTCGCCGCTGCGCATATCTCTTTCCTCGACAGCAGATTCCTTGAAGACTGCTATTACCTGAAAGACATTGTTGACCATCTCAATTATTCCCTCGAAAAATGCGGCGCACAAAACGGACGAGGCCTCGAATACAACTACAACTATTCCCTCGGTTCCTTGCTATTGGAAAAGGCTCTCGAAAACCGCCGCACCCGTCTTGTCCACACCGCAGCCTATCAAACGCCGTTCACATTCCAGACGAAAAACACAGCGCTCCGCCTCCGCGCCGCGGACTTCGCCATCACCGCCCGCTTCCCCTGGCCCCGAACCTTCGAGATCGACCTGCGGATAAGTAATCCTCGCTTGTACAGAGAAGATTGATTCTCCAAAAAGTATAGAAAAAGCGCCCTCCATTCGGAGAGCGCTTTTTGTTTGGCTTGGATTAGCCGAGGATGATGAGAGCGTCGCCGGCCTTGACCGTCTGACCCTCGGAAACGTTGACAGCCTTGACCGTCGCATCAGCGTCAGCAAGGATCTCGTTCTGCATCTTCATAGCCTCGAGCATCATCATGTTCTCGCCAGCCTTGACCTGCTGTCCCTCTTTGACGAGGACTTTCAGGATCTTACCAGGCATCGGAGCGTTGATGGCATGCTCGCCAGCGCCAGCGGCCTTCGCAGCCGGAGCGGCCGGAGCCGGGGCCGGAGCCGGAGCCGGGGCCGGAGCAGCAGCCGGAGCAGCAGCGCGCGGAGCAGCAGCTACCGGAGCAGCGGAACCGCCGACTTCCTCAACCTCAACAGCATAGGAACTTCCATTTACAGTAATGTTAAATTTTTTTGCCACTTGGATTCCCTCCAAAATTGTTATTTTTTATTTGAACGCGGGCACTGACCGCGCCTTGCGGCACGGTCAGGCCGCATCGTCCACAGAGATACACTGCTCTTCCGCTTTCGGCGGAAAAAGCTCGCCGATTAAAGCGGAATGTTGCCGTGCTTCTTCGCCGGACCGACTTCGCGCTTCGTAGCCAGCATGTTCAGGGACTGGATGATGCGCGGACGAGTCTCTTTCGGCTCGATGACATAGTCGACATAGCCGCGCTCCGCAGCCTTGTACGGAGTAGCAAACTCGGCGACATAGTCCGCAGTCTTCTGATCCTTGTCCGGATCCTTGCGGAAGATGATGTTCGCAGCACCCGCCGGGCCCATAACCGCGATCTCGGAAGACGGCCAGGCGATAACCTGATCCGCGCCAACTTCGCGGGAGCACATAGCGATGTAGGATCCGCCGTAAGACTTGCGGAGGATAACCGTGATCTTGGGAACCGTAGCTTCGGAATACGCATAGAGCATCTTCGCGCCGTGGCGGATAATGCCCTTGTACTCCTGATCCGTGCCCGGCAGGAAGCCCGGGACGTCGACGAGGTTCAGCAGAGGAATGTTGAACGCGTCGCAGAAACGGATGAAGCGCGAGCTCTTGTCGGAAGCGTCGACGTCGAGGCAGCCGGCCATGACGTTCGGCTGGTTCGCGATGATGCCGACCGTGCGGCCATCAAAGCGAGCGAAGCAGGTGATGATGTTCTTCGCGAAATGCTCATGCACTTCGTAGAACTCGCCGTTGTCGGCGATCATCTTGATGACGTCCTTCATGTTGTACGGAGCATTCGGGTTGTCCGGAATGATCGTGTTCAGGCCTTCGTCCATACGGAGCGGGCTGTCGCCGGTCTCAACAAGCGGGGTCTCCTCCATGTTGTTGCTCGGCAGGAAGGAAAGCAGGTAACGGATCTGCTTGATGCAGTCCTCGTCGTTCTCAGCCGCGAAGTGCGCAACGCCGGAAACCGTGTTGTGCGTCATAGCGCCGCCGAGCTGCTCAGCCGTGATCTCCTCGCCGGTAACCGTCTTGATAACGGCCGGGCCGGTGATGAACATCTGGCTCGTGTTCTTGACCATGTAAATGAAGTCGGTGATAGCCGGGGAATAAACCGCGCCGCCGGCAGACGGACCCATGATTGCGGAAATCTGCGGAACAACGCCCGAAGCGGCCGTGTTGCGGAAGAAGATTCCGCCGTAGCCGGACAACGCGTCAACAGCTTCCTGGATGCGGGCTCCGCCGGAGTCGTTCAGACCGACGCACGGAGCGCCCATCTTCATGGCGAGATCCTGGACTTTCCAGATCTTGTGCGCATGCTTCTCACCGAGGGAACCGCCCTCAACGGTGAAGTCCTGCGCGAACGCGTAAACGAGACGGCCGTCGACCGTGCCGTAGCCGCAGACAACGCCTTCGCCCGGGAGCTCTTTCTTGTCCTGGCCGAAGTTCACGCAGCGGTGGTGAACGAGAGCGTCGAGCTCGACGAAGGTGCCTTCGTCAAACAGGAGATCCAGACGCTCGTGGGCAGTCAGCTTGCCTTTGCTGTGCTGCTTCTCGATGGCTTTCTCTCCGCCGCCCATGCGGACGTGCTCGATTTTCTCCTTCGCCTGTTTGATTCTTTCCTGAACAGTAGCCATATTCTACCTCCTAAAGGGTATTATATTTTGGTAAAGATTACCCAAGCTCTATTTTGCACGATAATCAAATTTTTTGCAAGCTTTTTCTGAAAAATATTTGAAAAAACCTTGAAAAAACTTCCGAAAAAAATGAATTCCAAGAACCAATCATACCCCATAGCCGTCTTCCGGTATGGGGCATGATGGTTTTTATTCAGTTTTCCCAACGATTTTCGCTTCCCGAAGCGCACCTATTGCTTGCAGCACGGCACATCTTCTTTTGGCGATGAATCTCAGTAAGCCTCGCGCTTGTCGCGGAGCTCGCAGATTTCGAGCAGGATGCCGCCCGTGGATTTCGGGTGGATGAACGCAATGTCCGCTCCGCCAGCACCGCGGCGAGCCTTCTTGTCAATCATCTTGACGCCCTTCTCCTGGAGTTCCTCAATAGCTGCATCGATGTTGTCAACGCGCAGCGCGACGTGCTGAATGCCGCCCTTGCCGCCGTTGCCTTCCATCCACTTCGCAATCGGGCTGTCCGGAGCCGTCGCGACCAGAAGCTCAACCTGGCTGCCATTCCACATCGGATGGAACACCGTCGTAACCTTCTGCTCGGCAACCGTCTCTTTGCCGCTGCAGGGAACGCCCATGCACTCCGCCCAGAACTTGCTGCCCTCATCGAGATCGGCACAGGCCACGCCAAGATGGTCTACGCCCAGAACGTGAAACTTACTCATGTGAAAACCTCCCATTTTATTTTTATTTTTGGAACAGCCATCAGCATTAGGCTGTATGGCCATTTTCCATCCACGGTGTTTTCTCATTTCAGCATACTCTCCATAACACCATTGACTACCGTATACGGATCGGTCTTGCGCGATTTGATTTCCTCAACGTATCCGTCGATTTTCCCGCTGTCCACGAGTTTATGGCGCACATACTGGCCGATCTTAGCGTCAAGAAGATCCAACATCTCATTCTTCGCCCGCTCGGTACGCCTTACAGTCAACTGCCCGTTTTCCTCGATATGTGTCCGATGCTTGTGGAACGTATCGACAACTTCCGTTATGCCGATGTTCTGGTTCGCAACCGCTTTCAGGATCGGCGGCCGCCAATCCTTCATCACGCCGTCCAGATCGAGCATCATATTTAGCTCGGTCTGGAGCTTGTCAGCTCCGTCGTGGTCGGCCTTGTTGATCGTGAAAATATCGCCGATCTCCAAAATACCGGCCTTGATCGCCTGAATATCGTCGCCCATGCCGGGGATCAGGACAACCATCGTCGTGTCCGCCGCTTTCACGATGTCGACTTCGGACTGGCCTACGCCGACCGTTTCAACAAAAATGACGTCCACGCCGAAAGCATCCATGACCTTGACGGCGTCCGCTGTCTTGTGCGAGAGTCCTCCGAGGCTGCCGCGTGTTCCCATGCTGCGGATGAATACGCCTTCATCCATCGCAAGGTCGTTCATGCGGATACGGTCACCGAGAATCGCGCCGCCAGAGAACGGGCTTGTCGGGTCAATTGCTATGATGCCAACTGTTTTTCCGCGCGAGCGGAACTCTTTTGCAAGTTTGTCGGTAAGCGTGCTCTTTCCCGCGCCTGGTGGGCCCGTGATGCCGAGGACATACGCGTTGCCTGTATGCGGGTAAAGCTGCTTCATAATATCAGTCGCGTTCTCACGCTCGTTTTCAATAGCCGTGATAGCCTTCGCCAGCGCAAGACGGTTACCCTTCAGGACTTCATCAGCTATGTTCTCCATAATCTGCACCACCTTTAACAATATAAAGGTTTGCCCTCAATGAAATGAATTCAAAGAGGGCAAATCCTTACTGCTGCAAATTATTTCTTCACGTTCTCGTTAATGAACTTAACGATGTCGCCAGTCGGGGTACCCGGAGTGAATACCTCAGCGATGCCGGCCTCTTTCAGAGCCGGGATATCGCCGTCAGGAATGACGCCGCCGCCGATGATCAGGGTGTCTTTCATGCCCTTCTCACGGACGAGGTTAACAACTTTCGGGAAGAGGTGCGGATGCGCACCGGAAAGGATGCTCATCGCAACAACATTGACGTCCTCATCGGCAGCAGCCTGAGCGATCTGCTCCGGCGTCTGACGGAGACCCGTGTAGATAACCTCAAAACCGGCATCGCGCAGAGCGCGAGCGACAACCTTGGCGCCACGATCATGACCATCCAGACCAGGCTTAGCAACTAAAACTCTGATTTTATCCATTATTTTATTCCCTCCAACTTAGATTCAGCTTCGTGCGCGTACGTTCCGCGCACTAGGCATTTGCAAAAACTCGAGTTGAGAAACCGGGCCTGAAATTACAGGCTGACATGAGCCTCATAGAGACCGAAGACTTCGCGCATGACGTTGCAGATTTCGCCGAGCGTAGCATACGTCTTGACAGCCTTCAGGATATGCGGCATGAGGTTCTCGCTCTCGTCCTTCTTGCAAGCTTCCTTCAATTCCGCAAGAGCAGCCTTGACAGCCTCGTTGTCGCGGCCCTTGGTCATCTTGTTGATCGGCTTGCCGGCCTTCAGGTCAGCCAGCTTCTTGCACTGCTCAACGCCGACGGAAGCATCAACCTTCAGGAGGCCCTTAGGCGGCTCTTCTTCCTGAGTGTACTCGTTGACGCCGACGATGATGCGGCGCTTGTTCTCGACGTCCATCTGCCACTTGTAAGCCGAATCCTGGATTTCCTTCTGGATGTAGCCCTTCTCGATAGCAGCAACGGCGCCGCCGAGCTCGTCGATCTTCTTGATGTAATCCCAAGCTTCCTTCTCGATGCGGTCGGTCATAGCCTCTACATAGTAGGAGCCAGCCAGCGGATCGATGACGTCGGCCAGGCCGCTCTCGTTCGCGACAATCTGCTGCGTGCGAAGAGCGATGGTAACGGACTCGGTCGTCGGCAGAGCCAGCGCCTCATCCTTGGAGTTCGTGTGGAGGGACTGCGTGCCGCCCATGACAGCTGCTGCCGTCTGGAGAGCAACGCGGACGATGTTGTTGTTCGGCTGCTGCGCCGTCAGCATCGAGCCAGCCGTCTGGGTGTGAACGCGGAGCATCATGGATTTCGGCTTCTGCGCACCGAAGCGCTCCTTCATGACTTTCGCCCAGACGCGGCGGGAAGCACGGAACTTCGCGACCTCTTCGAGAACGTTGTTGTGAGCGTTCCAGAAGAAGGACAGACGGCCCGCGAAATCGTCGACGTTCATGCCAGCCTTGATAGCGGCGTCGACGTAAGCGATACCATCGGCGATCGTGAAAGCGATTTCCTGCGAAGCGGTGGAACCAGCCTCACGGATATGATAACCGGAGATCGAGATCGTGTTCCACTTCGGAACGTTCTTCGAGCAATACTCGAAGATGTTCGTGATGATACGCATGGACGGCTTCGGCGGGAAGATGTACGTGCCGCGGGCAGCATACTCTTTCAGGATATCATTCTGGATCGTGCCGCGCAGCTGGTCAGCCGGAACGCCCTGCTCCTCAGCAACAGCGATGTACATGCAGAGGAGGACGGACGCCGGAGCGTTGATCGTCATCGAAGTCGAAACCTTGCCAAGATCGATCTGGTCGAACAGGACTTCCATATCGGCCAGGGAGTCGATGGCAACGCCGACCTTGCCGACCTCGCCCTCGGAGATCGGATCATCGGAGTCATAACCAATCTGCGTCGGAAGATCGAAAGCGCAGGAAAGGCCCGTGCCGCCGTTCGCGATCAGATAACGATAACGCTCGTTGGAAGCCTTAGCCGTCGAGAAGCCGGCATACATACGCATGGTCCAGAAACGGCCGCGATACATGGTCGGCTGAACGCCGCGCGTGAACGGATACTGACCGGGGAAGCCGATCTTTTCATTGTACTCGTCTGCGCCCGCAACATCCAGCGGCGTGTAGAGACGCTGCTCCGGCAGATGCTTGCGCTCCGGAGTCTTCTCGATAGCTTTCGCTACGGCAGCTTCGTACTTTTCGAGTTCAGCTTTGATCTTTTCATTGCTCATAATGGGTTTACCCTCCTATTTTTATTTGTTCGCCAATAACAACTGATGAATTATCTACGAGTTTGTGACTCTTATTTAACCTTCATCGAGCCGGTCTCGGCGAGCCTTACATGGAACGACAGGGCTTCCTTGAGGATGTGCGGCGTATGCGCAACGCCTTTCTCCATGGTCGCCTTGAGAGCGCGATCATAGTAGTCCTGCAGAAGCGGACGATACTCGGGGTTCGCGCAGTTGTTGATGATGAGTTTCGCGCGCTCGCGCGGGCAAACGCCGCGGAGATCCGCAACGCCCTGCTCGGTGACGATGGCATCGACAACCTGCTGGCCGTGATCGACGTGCGAAACCATCGGGACAATCGAGGAGATGTCGCCGTTCTTCGCCGTGGACTGGGTCAGGAAGATGGTCAGATAACCGTTGCGGGCAAAGTCGCCCGAACCGCCGATACCGTTCATCATACGGGTACCGTTGACAAGAGTCGAGTTGATGTTGCCGTAAATGTCGGCCTCGATCGCCGTGTTCATCGCGATGACGCCAAGGCGGCGAACGACTTCCGGGTTGTTGGAGATTTCCTCCGGACGAAGCATGATCTTCTTCTTGTACTTCTCGATGTTCTCGTAGAAGCGCTTCTGTCCTTCCGGCGACGGGGTCAGGGAAGTGCCGGACGCGAAGTCGAGCTTGCCGGCGTCGATCATGTCGAAGATGCCGTCCTGGATAACCTCGGTGTAAACCGTCAGGTGCTCATACTTCGAATTGACGAAACCGGAGAGAGCCGCGTTCGCGACGTTGCCGACGCCGGACTGGAGCGGCAGCAGGTTCTGAGGCATACGGCCTGCCTTGACCTCGCCATCCAGGAAGTCGATGAGGTTGCCCGCCATCTTCTTCGCGACGTCGTCCACCGCTGCCAGCGGACGAACCTTATCGGTCACATCCGACGGAACGATGTACTTGATTTTCGCCGGATCGCACGGAATGAACGGCGTGCCGATGCGAGTGTCGGGCCGGACAACCGGGATCGGGAGACGGTACGGAGGATCGAGAGGAACGTAGATATCGTGCATTCCCTCGAGAGCCAACGGCTGGGAGGTATTGACCTCAACGATGACAACATCCGCAGTCTGGACATAGGACGGAGCATTGCCGACGGAAGTCGTCGGAATGATGTTGCCCTCTTCCGTGATCGCGGCGGCCTCGACGATGGCAACGTCAATCTTGTTGCCTTTCATGAAGCCATAGCGGGCCATCTGCGCCGAGGCGCTCAAATCGAGATCGCAGTACGAAATCTCGCCCGTGTTGATTGCCTTCTGTATGTCCTTGTTCGTCTGGTAAGGCATACGGAAATCGATGCCCTTGACCGCTGCCAATTCGCCGTCAAGCTCAGGGCCTACAGAAGCGCCGGTCCAAAGATTGATTTTGAACGGTGTCTTCTTCATGCGCTCAGCCAAAGCGTGCGGGACAGCCTTCGGATATCCGGACGGCGTAAAGCCGCTCGTACCGATGCTCATTCCCGGCTTGATAAACTCGGCGGCCTCTTCAGCCGTTACGATCTTATCCTGCAGAGCTTTGTTCCGAACGCGATCAAGAATGTCGTTCTTTCCAACCATTAAAAAACCTCCTTTAATTTACGACCGTGAAGGCCGTTATTTTGACGCCTGATATGCCGCCTTCCCTTCCGGCTGTCCGATTACTCGCATCTGTCGGAACCCCGAAAAAGAAGCTTCAGCAACACATTCGTGCGTCAATTTCTTCCGGCTATTAGTGTACCACTTTGGGCGCTCATAGTCAAGTAATTCGACCTACTTTCCTTCGTGTTTTTCGACAATTCCCGCAAAACGGACACTTGTTTTTCTCAAGCAGCCCGTCCGCCATATATGGACATTTTGAGGAGTTCCATACACAAAAAATCACAATATATCGTTTTTAGAGAAAATGGAGAAACTGCTTGGAAATTGCAGTTTCTCCATCGTTTTCAGAAGCTTTATGCAGCAGCGGTTAGGTCTTTACTCCTGCGTTTTTGCGGTTTGATTTTCTGTTCCTGCGCCGCGCGCTGCCATAGCAAGCGCGCAGCCCATCCAGAGCAACATAGAAGTCGGGATATTGAACACCACATCGTCCGTCAGGCCGCCCAAGGCAACGGAAACGAGCGCCAACGCAGCGCCAAGCTCGAACTTTTGCACGAACAGGCTCTCCTCTTTCCCCGCCGACAAAAACGCGGTGAGCATCGTGCCGAAAAAGAACCAGAAATACGCGGCGGCGCCGATGACGCCGATTTCCGCCGCGTAGTTCAGGTACATGTTGTGCGCGTGATAAATGATTACCGCAGGATCATTGATATAGAAATCATATTCCGGATACACGAACCGGAACGCGCCCCACCCGATGCCCAGGATCGGATGATCGAGAATCATCGCGGCCGAACTTTCCCAAATCGCCAGCCGCATCTCCGAGGACGTGTCAATCTTCGTGAACACGGAAAGCAGACGTTCCGCCAGCATCGGATCGACAAGCAGCGTAACGCCCCCGAGCGCCACGCATCCCAACAACACGCGCCGATCCTTCACCAAGCCATACCCCGCCAGTGTCAGCATCACCGCAAAACACGCGCCGCGCGCATACGTCATGACCAGGCACGTAGCAAGGGCCGCTATCGCAACGCCCAAGCGCAGCCGCTTATTTTCATTCTCTGCACGGATAAAAAACGCAAACGTCATCGCAATCGCTTCGCCCAGATATCCGGCAAAGATATTCGGGTTTTCCCAAGTCGAGAATACGCGCTTTTTCAGTTCGGGAAAAGCTTCGGCGTCCACCCATTTCATATCGGCGATGTCGATGCCGAACGAGAACTGGTAAAAACCGTAAATAACGGCAAGAGCCGCCGACCATGCCATTGCCTTCAGTACACCCCGAAGCTGTTCTTCCGTCCTGAGCGTCTGTCCCGCCAGAAAATAAGTGAACGCATAGGAGCCGACCAGCACGCGGTAATTGTAAACGCTGAAGGCCGGGTCGGGAGAGACTGCGATAGAAGCCGCCCCAAACAGGATAAAAATAAAGATTGGCACATCATAGGGCAGCCTGCGGAAATGGAAATCCGGATCGCAGATCCAGCGCCGAATCCACAAGACAACGCCGATAATCAATGCGATAATTGCCAGATTCGGCGATATCGAGATCAGGAACGCCTCCGCACAGAGCGCGTAGTAGCATTGCTTTTCCATGGAGCGCTGACGGCTTTGCAGTTTTTTCTGCTCAATGATGCTCATCGTTTCCGATTCCTGCATCCCCTGCTTCCTCCTTCCTTGCCACAATCCGCTCGCGCAAATCGCCGATCAGGTAAAGCGAGCCCGTGCAGCAAAGGATTTTTCCCTTCGCCGCCGCAAGCGCGCATTCAAGAGCACGCCCACGATCCGGTTCCGCCTTCGCCTGCCGTACTCTTTTCCGCACCGACTGCAAAAGCCGTTCCGGCAGTTCCGCCCGCTCCGAGTCCGGCTGCGTCACGAGGACGACATCCTCCGGACGCAGCAATATATCGAGCATTTCGTCAACCGCTTTATCATGCAGGATGCCGAGAAGGAACACACGCGGCGCCGTCGGGAAGACCGAGTCAAGCGCTTCCCGGAACGCCTTCGCGCCCGCCGGATTGTGCGCGCCGTCCACAACGATTTTTTGCTCTCCGATATCCATCCGCTCAAAACGGCCGGGCCACGTTGCCCGCCGGAACACTTCCAGCGCCTCCGGCATCGATATCCGTGCATCCCGCTGCGCGAGAACCGCAAGCAGCATCACCGCAACGGCGCTGTTTTCCGCCTGATACGGCGCAGCGAAGGGAAGCTCATATCGCCAATCCGAAAGCGACAATTCCGGAGCTTCGAGGGAGAGCCTTTGTCCCTCCGCCCCCCGCGAACGTTCCCGCAGTTCAAAATCCTCGCCCATCACATAGAGCGGCGCATGATTTTCCTTTGCCGCACGGCGAATCACTTTTAGCGGCATGCCCTTCGCCGCCGTCACGACGGGAACGCCTTCCTTTATAATCCCCGCCTTGTGCTCGGCGACGCCCTCCAATGTGCCGCCGCACATATCGGCGTGCTCCAAAGTGACATTCGTGATTACCGAAACGACCGGCGCAATGATATTTGTCGAGTCGAGCAACCCGCCCAGCCCGACCTCGATGACCGCATAATCCACCTTTTGCTCGGCGAAATAAAGGAACGCCGCCGCCGTCAAAACCTCGAACTGCGTAGGACTTTCCCCACCCCCGGCGATCATTTTTTCCGCCGCTTCCTGCGTCCGCGACAGCATACGAGCAAAGTCTTCATCGGAAATATCCGCGCCGTCCACTCGCATTCTTTCATTATATTTAGAAAGGTGAGGCGATGTAAAAAGTCCCGTTTGAAGCCCGGAGGCCGTGAGCGCCGCCGCTGTCAGCGCGGAGACCGAGCCTTTGCCGTTGGTGCCCGTGACATGAATCGTTCGGTATTTTTCCTGTGGATTCCCCAAAATCTCCGTCAGCCGCAGGATCCGGGATAATCCCAGCCGCATGCCGAAAGTGTTCAGCGACGCCAGATAATCCAATGCCTGTTGATATGTCATGAAAAACCTCTTATTCGGATTCCCATTGAAAATTTTGTTCGCGTGATTTACAACGCAGCCAAATGCCGCAAACGGTCGGCCATGACCGCTCGCTTTTCCTCATAATCTTTCTGCTTTGCGCGCTCCTTCTCCACGACATCGGCCGGCGCTTTCGCGGTAAAGTTCTCGTTCGAGAGCTTCTTCTTCGCACGCTCGATTTCCCGATCGAGATTTTCCAGTTCCTTCGTCAGACGCTGGGTCTCTTTTTCAACGTCGATCAGGCCCTTCAGCGGCAGATAAACGCCGACGCCGCCCACAGCCGCCGTCATGGCGTTTTCCGGTTTCTCTGCGTCCGCGCCGCAGAGCGTGAGCGGTTCCGTGTCCGCAAGCCCCTTGAGATATCCTTCGTTCGCCGCGAACACCTCGCGCAGTCCGTCTTCCGCTATATGGAGAATCGCCTCGCTTTTTTTGCCCGGCTGCGCCCCAGCCTCGGCGCGCATATTGCGGATGGCCTTGATCGTCTCCATGATAGCCGTCATCGCGGTCTCGGCATTCTCGTCAATCTTGCCTTCCTCGTCCGTCGGCCACGCCGTAACCATCACGCTCTTGCCCTCATGCGGCACGCGCTGCCAGATTTCCTCGGTGATGAACGGCATGAACGGGTGCAGCAGACGAAGCGTGTGCTCCAGCACATAGCCCAGCACATACTGCGCCGTCCGCCGCGGACGCTCGTTTTCCTTGTCGTAGAGGCGCGGCTTCGCCATCTCGATATACCAATCGCAAAGCTCGCTCCAGATGAATTCGTAAATCGCGCGGGCCGCCTCGCCGAGCTCGAATTTTTCGAGATTCTCGGTGACGCCCGCAGCCGTCTTCGCATAACGTGAAAGGATCCAACGGTCGGCCAGCTCGAAATCAGCTTTTTCGGGCACAAAGCTCTTGTCGAAGCCTTCGAGATTCATCAGCATGAAGCGCGACGCGTTCCAGAGCTTGTTCGCGAAGTTCCGCGCCGATTCCACGCGCTCCCAATAGAAACGCATGTCGTTGCCCGGCGTGTTGCCCGTCACCAGCATGAAGCGCAGTGTGTCCGCGCCGTACTTGTCGATGACCTCCACCGGATCGATGCCGTTGCCCAGCGACTTCGACATCTTGCGCCCCTGGCTGTCGCGTACGAGGCCGTGGATGAACACATGGCGGAACGGGATATCCTTGCCGAATTTCAACCCCTGCATCACCATGCGGGCGACCCAGAAGAAAATGATATCGTAACCCGTCACCAGCACGCTGGTCGGATAGAAATGACGAAGCTCCTCGGTGTCCTCGGGCCAGCCCATCGTCTCAAAGGGCCAAAGACCGGAACTGAACCAGGTGTCCAGAACGTCCTCGTCCTGACGGATATTCTTGCTGCCGCACTTCGGGCAGACCGTGAGATCCTCGCGGGAAGCCGACGCCTCGCCGCAGTCGTCGCAGTACCAAACCGGAATGCGATGGCCCCACCAGAGCTGGCGGGAAATGCACCAATCGCGGATATTCTCGAGCCAGCCCGTGTAAATTTTCGCGAAGCGCTCCGGCACGAACTTGATGCGTCCGTCCTTCACAGCTTCGATGGCGGGTTTCGCCAGCGACTCCATTTTCACGAACCACTGCTTCGACACCAACGGCTCCACCGTCGTATGGCAGCGCGAGCAATGGCCCACTGCGTGCTCGTGCTTCTCGGTCCTGACCAGTACGCCCGTCTCTTCCAGTTCCTTGACGAGACGCTTGCGGCACTCGTACCGATCGAGCCCCGCGTATTTGCCCGCGCCCTCGCCCATCGTGCCGTCGTTCTCGATGACTTTGACCTGCTCCAGATTGTGGCGGTTGCCCATCTCGAAGTCGTTCGGGTCGTGAGCCGGCGTCACCTTCACCGCGCCGGTGCCGAACTTCGGATCGACGTACTCATCGGCGAACAGCGGAATCCGACGCCCGACCACAGGCAGGATCAGCGTCTTGCCGATCAGATGCTTGTATCGCTCGTCGTCGGGATGCACCGCAACGCCCGTATCGCCGAACATCGTCTCCGGACGCGTCGTAGCGATCTCGACCTTCTCGTCCGAGCCTGCCACCGGATAGACGAGATGCCAGAGATGGCCCTGCTCCGTCTCGTGCTCAACTTCGAGATCGGACAGCGCCGTATTGCAGCGCGGGCACCAATTCGTGATGCGCATGCCCTGATAGATCAGCCCCTCTTCATAGAGGCTGACAAACACCTCGCGTACCGCCCGCGAGCATCCCTCGTCCATCGTGAACCGCTCCCGCGCCCAGTCGCAGGACGAGCCGAGGGAACGGAGCTGCGACATGATGCGGCTGCCGTATTTTTCCTTCCAGGCCCAGACGCGTTCCAGGAATTTCTCGCGCCCAAGATCGTACCGGGAGAGTCCCTCCTCGCGCAGCGACTCCTCCACCTTCGCCTGCGTCGCGATGCCCGCGTGGTCGCAGCCCGGCATCCAGAGCGTATTGTATCCCTGCATCCTGCGCCAGCGGATCAGGATATCCTGCAGCGCATTGTCCATCGCGTGCCCCATATGGAGCTGCCCCGTCACGTTCGGCGGCGGGATCACGATGGAAAACGGCTTCTTGTCCTTCTCCACCTCCGCGTGGAAAAGCCCGCTCGTCTCCCAAAAATCATACCATTTCTTCTCAAACAATTTCGGATCGTACACCTTCGGAATCATGTTCCCCGTCTCCGGCATCTGAAAAACCTCCTAAACAAATTAAAAACAAATAAAAAGCTCTTTCATCCCGAAGGACGAAAGAGCAATCTTCCGTGGTACCACCTATCTTCCCGCGCCGCAAACATGCGAGCACGGCTCAAAACATAACGCCGTTTCCGCGTCCTCAATTACAAGGAACAGCTCCGAAGCGACCTTCCCCGGCACGACGCAAGGTTCTCCCAGCCACGGAACCTCTCTCTATACCGCCGCCCGCCGCGTACTCCTCTTCCTCATCGCCGACAGTCTCTATAAATATGTAGCGTATTGTAACACAGCCCGAAGAAAAATGCAACAAGCACACGCAAGACATATTTTTATCTATGTTTCATATGCACAAAAAATCCCCGCTGTTTAGCGGGGACGCACTTTCCTGGTGGCGGAAGGGAGATTTGAACTCTCGACACTGCGGGTATGAACCGCATGCTCTAGCCAACTGAGCTATTCCGCCATATTCATAATATAAATGGAGCTGATGACCGGGATTGAACCGGTGACCTTATCCTTACCAAGGATACGCTCTGCCGACTGAGCTACATCAGCACTATTCTCTGGTTGCGGGAAGAGGACTTGAACCTCTGACCTCCGGGTTATGAGCCCGACGAGCTACCAACTGCTCTATCCCGCGATATGATGGTGGGCAGGGTTGGATTCGAACCAACGTAGCCGTTAAGCGACAGATTTACAGTCTGTTCCCTTTAACCACTCGGGCACCTACCCATATTTGGTTGCGGGAAGAGGATTTGAACCTCTGACCTCCGGGTTATGAGCCCGACGAGCTACCAACTGCTCTATCCCGCGATATATCCGCAAAAAGCCGAAACCATCGGCTGACAGATAAAAATATTACCATAAAAAGAAAGGTTTGTAAAGGGGGGATTCTCCTATTTTTTCAGCCCGTCGGACAAAACACGGTCGAATATCCGCTTTGCGACTTCCCGCTTGTCCATCAGCGGCAGTTCCTCGATCTCCCCGCCCCTCGAAATGATTTTAACGAGGTTTGTCGCGGTATTAAATCCCGCCCCCGGCTTCGTCACGTCGTTGGCGACGATGAAGTCGAGGTTTTTCTTCTCGATTTTTTCCTTCGCGTACTGCAAAAGGTTCTGCGTCTCCGCCGCGAAGCCGACGAGGATTTGCCCTTCACGCTTTTTCTGTCCCAGCTCTTTCAAGATATCGGGGTTCTTTTCCAACAGAATGGAAAGTTCCTCATCGTTCTTTTTGATTTTGTGCTCGGCGACCGTTTTCGGATGGTAGTCGGCAACAGCAGCCGCCTTGATGACAATGCGGCTGGTCTCCGCCTCGCGCAGCACCGCCTCGCGCATTTCCTTTGCCGTTTCGACGGAAATGAATGTCTTCAATCCCTTCGGAGGCGTCAGCGCCGACGGCCCCGACACCAGCACGACTTCCGCGCCCCGCGCCACGGCTTCCTCGGCCAGCGCGTAGCCCATTTTCCCGCTAGAACGGTTGCCGATATAGCGCACCGGATCAATCGGCTCAATGGTGCCCGCCGCCGTCACAAGAACCTTGACGCCGGAAAGCTGCGCGCCCTCGACGAAAAAATTCTCCAGCGCCGCGACGATATCCACCGGTTCAGCCAGCCGTCCCGGTCCTTCCGCGCCGCAGGCCAGCTTTCCCGTCCCCGGAGCGATGAAATGCGCGCCGCGGGCCGCCAGCTTTTCGATATTTTCCCTCACCGCCGGATGGGCGTACATATTGCTGTTCATCGCGGGCGCGAAAAATATCGGCGCCGTGACCGCAAGCATCGTCGTCGTCAGCATATCGTCGGCAACGCCCAGCGCGGCCTTTGCGAGAATGTTCGCGGTAGCAGGGGCAACAAGCACGAGGTCCGCCCAGTCGGCCAGCGCGATATGCGCGACGTTCCAATGCTGCACCGGCGCCCACATATCGACGGTGACAGGGTTGCCGCTGATCTCGCGGAAGGTCAGCTCGGTGACGAATTCCGTCGCTTCCTTCGTCATGACGACGCGCACCTCCGCCCCCGCCTTGCGGAGACGGCTGACGACTTCCACCGCCTTGTAAGCGGCAATGCCGCCCGTGACGCCCAATAATATTTTCTTTCCTTGAAGCATTATTATGTTTCCTTTACTTTATGCAAAGCTTCGTGCGCTCGTAACCGATCTTGTCTTCCGCAACCTCGGCCAGCGCCCGCGTCACATTCTTGTTGGACGGCACCTTCACCTTGACCTCCGCGCCGTCCTGGAGCTGCCTTGCCCGCTTCGCCGCCAGCACCGCCAACGTGTAGCGGCTGTCCACCTTCGTCAAAAGCTCTTTCATCGGCGGATGCACGATATCCATCTGCTTCATATTCTTTACGCTTCCTTCCTTAAAAGTTCTTCTATTTTATATAGATTGGCAGCCGTGCGCGCGTGTTCAGCCGTCACAATGGCTGCAATCGTCTGCACGGCATTTTCCACTTTGTCATTCACGACTGTATAGGCGTATTCCTTCGCGACGGCGATTTCCCCTGCCGCAGCCGCCATACGGCGCGCCACGACTTCATCGGAGTCCGTGCCGCGCCCCCGCAGCCGTTTTTCCAGTTCTTCCAGCGACGGCGGCAGAATAAAGATGTAAATCCCATGCGGGAATTTCTTCATGACGTTCAACGCGCCCTGTGTGTCGATCTCGAGCAGAATATCCGTGCCATCAGCCAGCTTTTCCTCGATTTTCTTCAGCGGCGTCCCGTAGTAATTCCCGTAAACCTCCGCCCATTCCAAAAGCTCGCCGTCCGCAATCATGCGCTCGAAGGCGGCGCGGTCGAGGAAATAATAATTGACGCCGTCCCGCTCCCCTTCACGCGGCGTACGTGTCGTCGCCGAAATCGAGTAGGCCACTTCGGGACAGGCGCGCAAAAATTCGCTGCAAACCGTGCCTTTTCCCGCCCCCGACGGACCGGATATCACAATCAGGCAGCCTGTTCTCATGACTCATCCTCCTCCGTCCGAGCCGACGCGTCCTCCTTGCCCGCGATACGCCCCACAATGGTCTCCGGCTGCACGGCGGACAGAATCACATGGTCGCTGTCCGCGATCAGCACCGATCGCGTGCGCCGCCCGTAAGTCGCGTCAATCAGGCGTCCGGCCTCCCGCGCCTCCTGCACGATACGCTTGATCGGCGCCGACTCCGGCGCGACGATGGAAATGAGCCTGTGCGCCGAAACCACGTTGCCGAACCCGATATTGATAAATTTCATTTCCATAAATATTATCCTCTATTCAATGTTCTGCACTTGTTCGCGCAGCTTCTCGATCTCGCTCTTCATTTCTACGGCAATCTTCGCCGCGCAGACGTTATTCGCCTTCGACGCCGTCGTGTTGACTTCGCGGTTCATTTCCTGAATCAGGAAGTCCAGCTTTCGCCCGACAGGAGCTTCCGCGTTTTCGAGGATATTGCGGAACTGCTCGAAATGGCTGCGAAGCCGTACGATTTCCTCGGTGAAATTCACCCGATCCGAATAGATTGCCACTTCCTGGATAATCCGCGCCTCGTCGATTTCCGCCCCCTCAAGCGCCTCTTTTACCGTAGCCTCCAAACGCTCGCGATACTGCCTGACGATTTCCGGCCCCAGCGCCGCCACTTCCTCCACCTGTGAGGAAAGCAGGTCGACGCGCTTCAAAAAATCCGCTTTGAGGTTTTCACCCTCTTTTTCGCGCATCTCGGTAAACTGCACCATTGCCTGCTCCAACGCGGAAAGCAATACCTCGTCGGCGCCTTCGAGGCCGTCCTGCGTTTCCATCGCCGTCAATACACCCGGATAGGCCGAAATCGCCTGCACATCATCGGGACGCGGCAAATGCAGCAAATCGCTGATCTCGTTCAAAGCCTTATGGTAAGCAATCGCCAACGGTTTGTCAAGGCGTATTTCCCGTACGTGCTCGCGCTTGTCGAAAAACTGCACGCTGACCGTCAGCTTGCCTCGGGACGCATATTCCTTCACTTTGTTTTTCATAAGCTCCAGAAACGGGTCGAGGACGTGCGGCATACGGACGTCAAGATCGAGATACCTCTGATTGACTGCTTTGACCTCAATGGCGGCGCGGAAGTCCTCGGTCTCCGCAAGCCCCGCGCCGAACCCGGTCATGCTTTTCAGCAATTTTCTCCCTCCTCATACACGCCCGAAAAAACTTTTTCCGCCGGGCCTGTCATATAAATATGATTGTCTTCCGCCCATTCGATAATCAGCCGCCCGCCGTCCAGCTCAACTTCCGCTTTCCGTTCCGCGCGGCCGTTCAGCACTGCCGCCACCAGCGACGCACAGGCCCCCGTCCCGCAGGCCAGCGTCACCGCCGCACCACGTTCCCAGACACGCATCCGCAAATGCTCGCGGTCCCGGACTACGACGAACTCGGTGTTCGTCCGGTGCGGGAACCATTTATGGCGCTCAAATGCGGGACCGACCGTTTCCATAGCCACGTCATTCACATCGCCGACAAAAACGACGCAATGCGGATTCCCCATCGAAACGCAGGTGGCCTTGTACTGCTTGCCAAGCACTTCGATATTTTCCGCGACCATACGTTTTTCGCCGAACCCCTGCACCGGAATCTGCGCCGCTTCCAGCACCGGCTCGCCCATATTGACCTCAATGCCTGTAATTTTCCCGTTTTCCTTCACAACGCGCGGAGTCAAGATGCCCGCGCCCGTCTCCACCGTAAAGGCATCCTTGTCCGTCATGCCTTCCTCGTAGACAAGCCGCGCAAAGCAGCGAATGCCGTTTCCGCACATCTCCGCCTCGCTGCCGTCCGCATTGAAAATCCGCATACAAAAATCCGCCTTGTCCGACGTCAGGACGAAAATCAGTCCGTCCGCGCCAATCCCGTAATGGCGGTCGCAGACGTACCGCGAAAGCTTCGCCGCGTCCGACGGCAGCCCTGAAGCCCGCCCGTCGACCAGCACGAAATCGTTGCCGCACCCCTGCCATTTCGTAAAAGCCAATGCCATACTTCCACGCCCTTTCCATAATAATATTATTTTATATGTTTGATGCAAAAACTGCAACGGAAAAATCTTGTCTTCTATTGAATCTTTACGAAAGAACATTTATAATGAAACGACATTTTATTTTGGGGGAATAAGTTTACATGGACTTGAATTTTGCGGAACTTATCAAAGCAATCATCATCGGCGTCGTCGAGGGCGTCACCGAATGGCTGCCCATCAGCAGCACCGGCCATATGATCCTCGTGGACGAATTCATCCAGCTGGATGTGTCGAAAGCATTCATGGATATGTTTCTCGTCGTAATCCAGCTCGGCGCGATCTTGTCCGTCGTCGTGCTGAACTTCGACCGTCTCAATCCCTTTTCCTCATGGAAAACACGGGCGGAAAAACGGGAAACCGTCGAACTCTGGAAAAAAGTCGTCGTCTCCTGCGTGCCCGCGGGCGTCATCGGCCTCGCCTTCAATAAATACATGGAGCAGCATTTCATGACGGCGCTGGTGGTCGCATCCACGCTGATCATCTATGGTATTCTGTTCATCGTCGTCGAGAACACCAACGCGAAGCGTACGCCCCGCATCAAAACTCTCGCGCAGCTCGATTACAAGACGGCGTTCATTATCGGCTGTTTCCAGGTGTTGTCCCTCGTGCCCGGCACCTCGCGCTCCGGCGCGACCATTCTTGGAGGCATCCTGTTCGGCACCTCCCGCTTCGTCGCGACGGAATTCACCTTCTTCCTGGCGATTCCGGTCATGTTCGGCGCAAGTTTACTGAAGCTGGTGAAATTCGGCTGGCACTACACCGGCGGCGAAATCCTGATTCTCTCTGTCGGCATGGCGACAGCCTTCATCGTCTCGGTAATCTCAATCAAACTGCTCCTGCGCTATATCAAGAAAAACGACTTCAAAGCTTTCGGCTGGTACCGAATCGCCCTCGGCCTCATAGTGCTGGCCTACCTGTTCCTCGTCGGCGACCCGGTAGAGATGGAAGCATAACAATAAAAATGAACCCGATGCATGCATCGGGTTCATTTTTATTGTCGGATTCACTTGTCTTTCTTATCCTTCTTGTCCACATTCTGTCCGTTCTGCATCTTGGTCGGCCATTCCTGGAAAGTCAAAACGCCGAACTGGTAAAGAGCGATTCCGTCCCTCGTCAGCTCCGGATTTTCCATCAGGCTGACGCCGAAGCGTCCGCCGTACGCGCCGCGGAAAAAGGTCTGAACCATTTGCGATTCCGCCCGCATGACCTCATCAAATTTACCGTCGCCGTTCGTGTCAACCTCGATCTCCTTGGCCGTGACCGCGTAAACGCCAGCGCGCCCGTCCACCTCGGTCAGGCGTATGAACTCATAAGGCGAGCTTTTCATGAATTTGTCAAGATATTCCTTTTGGTTTGCCTCCGGCTGCTTCGTGATATCCTCCGGAATCACAGATTCGTCAAACGCATCGGGACGAATCACCCAAGCGTAATTGATCATAGTATTTTCGCCCGTACCCGTGCTCTTGAAGATCAGCACGTCCCCCTTCTCGTGCTCGTCAAGCAGCATACTGGCGGGGACAACCGACGGTTTCTTCGGACAAACGATGGAATAACCGTATCGCTGGCTCGTGTATTTGTAGCCGCTGTCGATATAGGCCTGCAACATTTCTTCCTCTGTCATCTGCTGCTGCTCGCCTTCGGAGGGAGCCTCCGGAACAATCGCCGGCTCTTCCGCCGCGAACGCCTGCGGCATGGCCAGCGAAAACGCCGCTGCCAACGCCGCAAAAGTCATTTTCATCATTTTTTTCCAATCCATTAAAATAGTCCTCCTTTTCAATACAAGCTCTCCCCTTGGGACACTTCGCGCGGGTTCCAACTCCCCGGACAGGGGCCGCGACAGCAGGGTGAGGTCTTCAACCATGCCGAAAGCCCTCATCCCTCGCAAACCGCGCGCCACCTTCCCCGGAGGGGAAGGATATTATGTCCGTATATATCTACGCAGGAGTACAAGAACTGCCTGCGATGCACGAAATTTGACCTGTTCGCGTGTACCTGTGAAGCTGTGCTTTTCCGCCACGGTTCCTTTCGGTCCCGATGCCGCAATAAAAACAGTGCCGACAGGCGTTTTTTCGGTGCCGCCGCCCGGCCCCGCAAGCCCCGTGGTGCTGACCGCGACGTCCGCGTCGAGAACCTTTCGCGCTCCCTCCGCCATGGCCCGCGCCGTCGGTTCGGAGACCGCACCGTGCTCGGCAAGAAGTTCACGGGAAACGCCAAGGACATTTGCCTTGATCTCGTCGGTGTAGGAAACAATTCCGCCCTTGACGTATTCACTGCTTCCGGCCACGTCGGTCAAACGGCTCGCCACAAGACCGCCGGTGCAGGACTCCGCCGTCGCCACGGTAAGTCCCATCGCTTTCAGCTCCCTGCCGACGATTTCTTCCATTTTTTCTTCGTCCACACCGTAGACGAAACTGCCGAGCCGATTCCGGATCTCATTTTCCACCGGCGCAATCAGCTTTTCCGCCGCCGCCTCGTTTTCCGCCTTCGCGGTAATGCGGATAATCACGCCCGTCGGGCGGACGAGAAGCGCCAGCGTTGGATTTTTCTGCGCGAGGATCAGGTCGTCGATTTTTGTTTCCAACATGGACTCGCCGATTCCGTTCGTGTGCAGCACCCTCGAAAAAATGATCGAGGAAATGCCGTATTTTTCCACCAGATACGGCGCAAGGCTCCGCCGGAACATATCCTTCATTTCCGAAGGCGGCCCGGGCAGATTCACGAGCAGCTTGCCGTCCTTTTCCATCGCGACACCCGGCGCGGTGCCCGCGTGATTGACGAAAATATGCGCGCCTTTGGGAATCATGGCCTGCCGCAGATTGTTTTCGGTCATTTCACGCCCGACGCGGGCGAAATGCGCTTTGAGCCGCGCCACGCATTCCTCGTTTTGCGCCATCGTCAGCCCCATGACCTCCGCCGAGACTTCCTTCGTGATGTCGCCCCGTGTCGGACCAAGCCCTCCGGAAGTGATTACAATATCGGCGCGTGTCAATGCGTGGGTGAGGACTTCCTTCATGCGGGCGCGGTTGTCTCCCACCGTCGTCTGGAAGCATACGTCTACGCCCATCCGGTTCAGCTCCCGCGCCATATACGCGGCGTTCGTGTTGACGATCTGCCCGAGGAGCAGCTCGCTCCCCGTAGTCACAAGCTCCGCAATCATATTCTTCCTTCTCTCTGAAAAACCCGTGAAGCAGCGGTGTTTTTAAGGATATTTTAAAAAAACTCCCTCCGTCAAGTTGCTCTTCTCTCTTTGCGGGAGGTTAATTCAACGGTTCGCATACGATGTCGTAGGTGAAGCCCTGCGCCACGCGAGCCCTCACGATTTCTCCCGGCTGCGCCTTTTCCAGTCCCTCAACGAAAACCTGACCGTCCACTTCCGGTGCTTCCCGATAGGAACGCCCGTAAGCCACGTTTTCCTGTTCCTCGTCGCTGCCCTCGATCAGCACATCCAGTTCCTTTCCTTCCAACGATTGGTTGATTTCCTCCGAAATCTTACATTGCAGGCTCATCAGCTCGTGATACCGCTCCTGCATGACATCTTCGGAAATTTCCCCCGGCAGCTCCGCAGCCGCTGTGCCCTCCTCCGCTGAGTAGGTAAAGACCCCGGCCTTGTCGAAGCGCTGCTCCTCCAAAAACGAATAGAGCGCCGAGAACTGCTCGTCGGTCTCCCCCGGAAACCCGACGATGAACGTGGAACGAACCGCGACACCGGGAATCCTGTCGCGAATCTTTCGGAGCAACGCCTCCATCGACGCCCTTGTATCGGCGCGGCGCATCTGACGGAGCAATTCATCGTCGGCATGCTGGAGCGGAAGGTCAACATATTTGACCAGCTTTTCCTCCGACGCGATCAAATCTATCAATTCATCTGTGAAAAAACGAGGATACGAATACAGCGTTCGGATCCAGCGGACATCCTCGATTTTCACCAATTCCCGCAAAAGCCGCGTCAGCGACGGTTCCCCATAAAGATCACGTCCATAAGCCGTCGTATCCTGCGCAATCAGGTTCAACTCCTTGACGCCGCCCGCCGCAAGACGCTTCGCTTCCTCGACAATATCCTCCACCCTGCGGCTGCGGTAACGCCCGCGGATCATCGGAATCGCGCAAAACGAACAGCGATTGTCGCACCCCTCGGCGATTTTCAGATAGGCAGTGTAGCCGGGCGTTGTCAGAATGCGCGGCGTTTTCGCATCATAAATCGTCTCGTTTTCACCGATAAGAATGACTCGTTTTCCTTTCAGGGTTTCCTGCACCGCCTCCATAATCCGGTGCCATGCGCCGGTTCCGATAATGGCGTCGGCCTCCGGCATCTCGTCGAGAAGCGTCTGCCCGTACCGCTGGCCAAGGCAGCCGGCGACGATCAATGCGCGGCATTTCCCCATTGTCTTGTATTCAGCCATATTCAGCACCGTCGTGATGGATTCCTTTTTCGCCGTCTCGATAAAGGCACAGGTATTGACAATCAGGATATCCGCCTCGCGCGGTTTTTTCGTCAGCTCGATGCCGCTTTTCCGCAGCAGTCCCAGCATTACCTCGGTATCGACAAGGTTCTTCGCACAGCCAAGGCTGATAATACCGGCTTTCACTGGTTTTCCCTCCAAATCAAAAATCCAAATAAAACTACATATAGAAGTATAGCAAAAAACAACCACAAAATAAAGGAAATGCGATAAAAAAGCTTTTGTTGTATTGTCCTCGGTTGTTTGCAGGATAGTTTTCCCCTTGCAAAATGCGTGGTTCCGTATAAAATAAACAAGGATATCAAAAAAACGGAAGCGCCGGTCAAATCCCTCGGCAAATGCACGAACGGACTTAATCGGCGATTCACCAAAGGAGTCTTTTTTATGACCGTTCGCCATCTCGGCAAAAAAACAATCTTCCTCTCCCTCGCTTGCTTGTGGCTCCTCATAGGCGGCTGCGGTTCCCAAGTGAGCAGCAGCGTCCCGCCCGGTCCGAAACAGGATACCGCCGTATCGGAAGCGAAACCCGCCGCGCCGAAAGCAGAAAATGCCTCCGCGTCGGAAGCGAACCCTCCCGCGCCGAAGGTGGAAAATGCCTCCGACTCCGCTTACATCACGGCGTCGGACGATTTCGGCAATCTTGCGCTGAACAATCCCTCCCTGCCCGTGTATGACCGCTATACGTTGGGGGAACGGCGAGCCAAGGGGCTGCCCGTCGCCCTGCCCGCAGTCGCTCCCTACGAGAAACAGAAGACGGCCTATCTCACCTTTGACGACGGCCCCGACGAAAAGAACACGGACGCCATACTGGACATCTTGAAACAGGAAGGCGTCAAGGCCACCTTCTATGTCGTAGGTAGGAACGTCAAAGCCTATCCTGAAACCGCGAAGCGGATTTTTGAAGAAGGCCACGCGCTGGGCAATCACAGCTACGATCACGATTACGACCGCCTCTATGCCTCCGTCGATAATTATCTGGAGGAAATGGAAGAGGCGGACGAAGCCATCTACAGCTTGATCGGGAGACGCCCGCTGATCACCCGCGCCCCCGGCGGCCGCATGAGCCATTTCACCGAAGCGTACGACGCCGTGACTGCCGAAAACGGTTATGTGGAGCACGACTGGAACGTGAGCTCGGCCGACTCCGACCCCAACGGCCCCGTCGCGCAGGATTTCATCGACAACATCGCCGGCCAGGCGACAATGGACAGCGCCATCATCCTGATGCACAGCTCGGCGGGGCACGAAGAGACCGTCAAGGCACTGCCGGAAATCATCCGCGTCTTGCGGGAGAAAGGCTACGCCTTCGGCGTTGTGACGCCGATGACGCCTCAGCCTTGGTAAAGGTAACGCTTTTTCCCCGTCGCAGCGGTTCGTGACTTTGCCGAAGGAGGCCCCGTTTTGTTCCAATCTGTTTTATTCGTGTTTCTTCTGCTGACGCTCCTGCTCAACTATAATCCCTTCTGCAGAAACCGACAGTTTCGCAAAAAACTTGAAGGCGCCGAAACAAATTGTTTCGGCGCCCATTTTTTGTTGGTTCATTTTGACGGAGCGCGGGCGATTTGGACGCAATTTTTCCCGCTGTACTTGGCTCGGTAAAGCGCACCGTCCACGCGCTGATAAAATTCGTCGAAGGTTTCGCCGGGGGCGACGCAGGCGACGCCGAAGCTCGCGGTGAAAACTTTGCCGTCCGGCAGGACACGCAGAGACTCGATGTCTTTCCGGATGTGCTCGGCCGTGCGGGCAGCCTTTTTTTCATCGGTGTTCGGCAGGATCAGCAAAAACTCTTCGCCGCCCCAGCGTCCCACCGTTTCACCTTGCAAGGCGTGGGCGCGGAGCGCTTTCGAGGTTTCCGCCAAGACGAGATCGCCGATATTGTGGCCGTAAGTGTCGTTGATTTGCTTGAAATTGTCCACATCGAGCATCAGTGCGGAAATGCGCGGGCCTCCCTCCGCCGCGAGGGCGACTTCTTTTTTCAGCACCGCCTCCACCTCACCGCGGTTTGCGATTTGCGTCAGCCGATCTGTCCGGGCCATGCGTTTCAGCTCCGCGTTCGCGCTTTCCAGCTCCGCCGTCGTCGCGCTGACAAAATGGACGAGACGCGCCACGAGAAGCAGCGAATCCTTGAACCGCGTCAGCGTCTTTCTTTGCGAAGGAAGCGGCTTTGATGGCTTTTCTCCTTCGCGGAAGCCCACGGTCAGCAGCATCATATTGTGGATGCTGACGCTGCCCGCGAAGCGGAAAATTTCGCCGTAAGTGTAAAAGCCCAGGGACGGCGCAATACGCCGCGCGGGCGCCAGCTCGAATTTTACGTCGCCATGCAGGAACATACGGTGTGCGTAACAGCTCATGATGACAAGCGATTCCGGGCGAAATTCCGCCATGTCCGCATATCCTGCCTCCGCGTCCCTGATCATTTCGCCGGGATCACCGTACGCGAGACGGATAGTCTCGCCCTCATAAAGATCGGCGATGAAAAGGAGCGAACCGTTTGGCCCGCAGCCGACAGTATGTCGCGCGATATAGCTGTCGCCGCGCCGTACGAATACGGGAAAAGCGAGCGTGTCCCGCGAGAAAAGATGATCGGGCCTGATACCGAGATATTGCTCGTAAATCTTGGCGGCGGGTTGATGGTCGATTTCCTCCACGACGTGGGAGCCCGCCATTTTCGTGATGACAAACTCGCGGCCCAAAGGCTTCCAGCCAAAGTTCAGGCTGGCGTGGAGGTGAAGATCCTTGCCCGCGTGAATGATGACCACAAGCCCCTCCTCCATGACCTCGTCTTTTGTGAAAACACAAGCAGGGGCGTTCTTAATGGTATTTGCCCCGCCGCCAAAAATGACGACACGCTCGTCGAGGGAAGACAGCCCATCCAAAAACGGCTGGATGTCAAGGGCGTGCAGAGTGCCGAAAATACTGACACCCGCAAGATGATTGACGTGTTTCAGCCGGTCGCAGAATTTTTTGCCGTCCTCGGCGAGCGTTTCGGGATTGTCGAAGTAATCTACCCAGACCTCGCTCCGGTCGAATATGGAAAAAGAGACGACGGCGGCGTTGACATTGATGCCGCCGTTGCGGATCATGTCGGTCGTCGTGCAGCCCGCGATGGCGGCGGCCGGAAACTCGTTCCCCAGCCGGCTCGTCAATCGCAGGATTTGGGCGTGATCCACAGAAGTCGTGAAAATCGTGATCAACAGGCTTTTGCCGGCCGTAGGCGCAGCCGCCCGGAAACGGCGGACGCAGGCCGTGATGTCATCCGCGCGGCGGACGACATAGGATAATTGCCGCATGGAAAGCCCCCCTTGCGCGGCGAATTAGTATATGTTATTTGTATTATACTCTATTCAAGAAATTTATACACGAATTCTTTGTGAATTAGGACATATTATCCGCGCAGGAAAGAATCACCGATTATTTTGTGTGGGAGGCGACGAAGCGGCTCCGGGCGAGGACGCTTTTTTATGCTTGTGCGGGAAGTCGCCTTATGCGATAATACGGACGAAGCAGAAACGGAGGGCGAACATGAAAAAGATATTGTATCTGACCGACTTGTATTATGAAGCCAAGGGCAGGCGATACTATGAGGAAGATTTATACATCACCGAACAGCTCAAGGAACATTTCGACATAGCGATCTGCCACCCTAAAAATTCCGCAGCCTTTGAACCGGCGGCCGACCTGGTGGTATTTCGGAATACCGGGGCGGTCAGCGGCTTCAAGGAGGTTTACGCATCCTTCGTGCAACGGGTGCGGAAAAACAAGCTCAAGACATTTAACGATTTTACGGGAAAGGCCGATATGCGCGGCAAGCAATACCTGATCGACCTGACACTGGCAGGGTATCCTGTAATTCCGACGATAGACTCGATAGAGAACATAGGCAGCCTGCCGGATACGGAGACTTACGTCATAAAGCCGAAGGACGGCGCGGATTCCATCTGCCTCGAATTTTTGAAGGGCGACGAACTCCGAAAAAAGAACCTGGGCGTCGGGAAATACCTGATGCAGCCCGCGATTCAAAACCGGAGGCCGAGAAGAAAGTGAAGGCCGAGAACGCTCTCCGGAGGTTGCCGGCACGATGTCGGACGATTCTGGCTGCGATGTGATTGCCCTCGATTACCCGAACTGGCGGAGCGACCTGCCGATAATCTGCTATACTTTCTTTGTCAAGGTGAAACTCGAAGAAAGACCGCAGCGCCTTTCTGCCCCCACGAGGGCAGCAGCCTTTCGTGCGCCGGCCTCTTTATCGGCGGCGCGGGCGGGATTGCTTTTTTGCCTATATTTGATAAAATAAGATAGAGACAGACTGCGGGCAGCAGTGTTCTTCGGGAAAAGAACGGATTGCCCCGGCGGGGAGGGAGCCGGATATGGAAAAGAAAGCGATGATGATCCGAAGCGGCACGTCGTTCATGGTGAACGCCATCCAGAAGAATCTGGAGGAAGCCGGATACACGATTTTACCGGTGGACGCGACGGTGGCCGCTGTAAACGCGAAGCACAGGGACGCTGATCTCTTGATTTTTTATCTTGGGGACTTCGTCTCGGAGGCTTCCGATCTGCTCGTCTACCTGAAAGACCTCTGCACCGAGGAGGACAAGCTCTTGATCCTGCTCGGCAATCCGGCGGAGCTGGCGACGGTGGAGGAAACGATTCCCCCCGCGCTGGCAGCGGCCCGCTTCGAGCGCCCGCTGGACGTCAAGAAGCTGATCGACGAGATGGATCGTCTCGTGCAGGTCAATGACGAGAACGCGCGCCGAAAAAGCATTTTGCTGGTGGACGACGACAACGCGTTTTTGAAAATGGTAACGGGCTGGCTTTCCGGCACATACCGGGTGACCCCCGTCACCTCCGGTGCGCAGGCGATGATGTACATCGCGGACAATAAACCGGATTTGATCCTCCTGGATTACGAAATGCCCGTGACCAGCGGTCCGCAAGTGCTGGAAATGATTCGCAGCGAGACGAAGGTGGACTCAATCCCGGTCATCTTCCTGACGGGCAAGGGCGACCGGGAAAGCGTAATAAAGGTCCTCGCGCTGAAGCCGGACGGCTACCTCCTGAAATCAACGGACAAGGCCACGCTCCTGAAATCCTTGGAGGAGTTCTTTGAGAAAAAGAAATACGAGCAGCTGCACGAAATGCAGAAATAAAGAGAGGGGACGGATTTCAATCCGTCCCCTCTCTTTATGCTTCTTCCAAAATCTTTTTCAACCCGTCCCAATCCAGCTTTTTCGCCGCTTCCACGAGGCGGGCGTGGCGTTCCGCCGCTTCCTTCGGCACGCGGCTTTTGGCGAGGTCGTCCAGTACGAACTGGATGCTCTTGTAATCGAAAGACGACGCCATTTCACGAATGGCCGCGTAGGCTTCGCGAAGGGACGCCATGTCGATTTCCGGCAGGCTCTCATCGTTTTGTTTTGGCTCTTTCAGCGGAGCCAGGGCTTCGCCGCTGGCGCGATAGAGCGCAAGGAGCAGCGGCGTGTCTGCCGCGATTTCCTCCACATAGAGCCGATTGCCTGCGTCTTCCAATCGTGCCGCCCGGTCGGACAACTCGGCGGCGCCGATGACGCGCGCCGAGCTTTTCAGCGCGTGGACCTTCGTCGTATAATTTTTCCAGTCCTTCGCCTCGAAAAGCCGTTGGATTTCGTCGGCGTTTTCCGCCGCCGATTCCTGGAACACGCGCAGCACGGCCAGATAGTCCTCCGCCGAGCCGCAGAATAGCAGCCCCGCCTTGACGTCGAGCACGTTGCCCAGCGCTTCGGAGGAAAGCAGCCACGCCGGGAGCGCGCCATCGCTTTCGTCCTTGGATGCGCCGGCGTCGGACGTCGTCACTCGCTCCGGCGGCAGATATTTGAGCAGCATCGCTTCGAGCTGCTCGCCTCTGACCGGCTTCGTCAGGTAGTCGTTGAAGCCGCGCTCAAGATACCATTCCCGCGCGCCGGAAACGGCATTCGCCGTCAGGCAGACGACGGGTGTGTCGCTGTTTTTCCCGTGCAGCTGCATCCGAAGGGAGACCAGCGTCTCCACGCCGTCCATGCCCGGCATCCGATGGTCAAGGAAAATAACGTCGTATTTCTTTTTTTCCGTCAGCGCCAGCGCTTCCTGTCCGCTTTCCGCCTCGTCGAGCTGCACCTTCGTGGCTTTGAGCAGGCCGCGCATGACAGTCAGGTTCATTTTCGTGTCGTCCACGATCAGCACCTGGGCTTCCGGCGCGGTAAAGCTCTCGCGATACACCTGCTGCCGGACTGCCATTCGGCGGTAGGCCTCCTCGAAATTCCCGATGGGCGACCAGTTCACGACCCGCTGCTCCACCGAGAAGGAGAAGGTCGAGCCTTCGCCGTAGACGCTCTCGACTTCGAGACGACTGCCCATCAGCTCCAGCAGCCGCTTCGTGATATTCATGCCGAGACCGGTTCCCTCGATGGTGCGGTTCCTCGCTTCCTCGATGCGCTCGAAGGCGTTGTAAAGTTTGTCGAGGTCCTCGGGCTTGATGCCGATGCCCGTGTCCCGGACGGCAAATCGCAGGCGGATATTCTGCCCGCCCGCTTTCTCAAAAGATACGCGGAGCGTTACGCTGCCTTTTTCCGTGTATTTGACCGCGTTCGTCAGGATATTCGTCGCTACCTGCTTGATGCGGATTTCGTCGCCGAACAGCAGCGTGGGCAGCTCCGGCGACGCTTCGACGTGGAGCTCCAGACCTTTTTTCTCCGCCCGTGCCCTGACCATGTTCACCAGGTCGTTCAGCACAGAGCTGATTTCGTACTCCACGGGCAGGATTTCCATTTTGCCCGCCTCGATTTTCGAGAAGTCGAGAATGTCGTTGACGAGGCCCAAAAGGGTTTCACTGGCAGAGCGGATATTCTCGACGTATTCGCGGATCGATGGATGGATCGCCTCCCGCAAAATCATTTCGTTCATGCCCATGATGGCATTGATAGGCGTGCGGATTTCATGGGACATGCTCGACAGGAAGCGGGACTTGGCGACATTCGCGGCTTTCGCTTTTTTCGTTTCCTCCGCCAGTTCCTGTGAAGCCACGTCCACGAAAGCTGCCAGCCGGTCGGAGAGCGGCACGAAATGCGCTTCCTCCGCCAACGCCTGCATCGGGCAATCCGAGGGCGGCGCGACCTTCGCCTCGCCCTCGCGCATACCGACGGCGATCAGCGTACTGTTCAGCACGCCGCCGTAACCTTTGAAGCGGTAAAGCTCGGCGCCGCCGCCAAAGACCACGGGCGCAAGGTAGCGGCTGTACATGTCCGCCTCGTAATGCGCCTGCTCCTTTAAAAACAGCGTGCGGTTCGCGCAGGGAATCAGCTGGATGTACTCCGGCCCGAACAGGCGCATATCCTCGCTGGCCTGCCATGTGTTGAACAGGATGTCGGCTGAATTGCCGTAAGTCAGCCGCAGCCGGTCGCCCACACGGACGCGCCCCATGAAATACAGGCGGTGCTGCTCGTCGTGCATCGGCGGCACACGGGGCAGCAGCCGGTCACCCCGTTTCTGCACCAACGGGAATTCGCAGATGTTGAACAGGAAATACTCGTCGGGCATGACCTGCAAATATTTACGGTAGATTTCCGTTGCGGGCATATCGTTGATCCGGGCAGCGATAAACTCGTCCTCCGCCTCGGTCACGACCAGCTCGCGGCCCAGCGTTTTCCAACCGAAGACCGCGTCCGCCTTGATGTGGAGATTGTCGCCCGTGTAGAACGCCAGCACCAGTCCGACCTTCCGCACGGTCTCTCCCATGATGAAAAGCTCCCCCACGACGCCCTCGGCCATTTCCTTGAAGAAATTGCGGCAAGCGCGTTCGTCGTATTTCGCGAAATCCGTCGTCTGCATTTCCGAGCCGAAAAACGGGACGTCCTCATGGCCTTTCGTCGCCGCCATGAGAAAATCCTCGACGGCGATGGAGCTGCCGCCGTGGTAAATCTCGACGCCCTTGATCTCGGGACGGGCGGAAAGCTCCGCCGCGATTTTCGCGCCCAGCGCCGTGAGATCGCCATCCGCGTCATACTCGCGCACTTCCACCTTCGACCGCTCGAAATAGCATACAGAAAGCCGCACGTTTTTCAGCGTTTCATCTGCCCGCTCGCGGAACTTGTTGACGGAAAGCCCCAGGGTCTTCGCGCGGGGCAGCGCGGCGCGGACCTTCGCCAGCACTTCCGCCGCCCGCACCTGCGGCAAAAGATCCGAAAGCACATGGACGAGCACGTCCGACGCCTCGCGGTATTCGCTCGACGCCGCGATTTCCGCCAGTGCCGCCGATAGGTCTTCCATTGTACTTGCGCAGTATGTTTTCTGTTTCATGATTCCGCCTCCCGCGATTTCCTGATATCCTTGAACTTCCTGTTGTTTATCGATATATCCTTTTTCCCACGCTGCGCGGGAAAATTATTCATTGCGGCCTGTGCTTGTCTCCCCATTCGCACATGCCGTCGAGCAGGGGAATCAGCGACTTGCCGCGCCCGGTCAGTGAGTATTCGACCTTCGGCGGAATCTGCGGGTACTCCTCACGGTGCACCAGCCCGTCGGCTTCCAGCTCTTTGAGGTTCGCGGAGAGCGTCTTATACGAGATGCCGCCGATATAGCGCTGTATCTCGTTGAAGCGCACGACGCCGAACTCCATCAGCGTGTAAAGGATTGTCATTTTGTATTTGCCGCTGATCAGCGACAGCGTGTAGCTGAATCCCGTGCTGCCAAGGCTTTCGTCCGCGATGCAGCGCGCCATAGGAACACTTCCCTTCGGGTAAGTACCCATACTGAATGTGCGTACTTGTGAAAAATATAATTCTTGATATGATTATACAGAGAAAGGATTATTCAATCAAGAAAAGGAGCGAATTGTCATGGAAAAAAAGATTGTCGTCATCACGGGAAGCCCGCGCAAGAACGGGAACAGCTTCAAGATGACCGAGGCGTTCATCCGGAAGGCGGAGGCTCTCGGTCATACGGTCACGCGGTTTGACGCGGCCTTCAAGAAGTTAGGCGGCTGCCACGCCTGTGAGACCTGCTATTCAAAGGGGCGGCCCTGCTCTTTCGACGACGATTTCAACATGATTGCCCCGGCAATCCTTGAGGCGGATGTGGTGGTGTTTTCCACGCCGGTCTATTGGTATTCGATTCCGGCACAGATCAAATGCGTGATCGACAGGATGTTCTGCTTCGTCATTGGCGGTAAGGACATCGCGGACAAGAGCTACGCTGTCATCACCTGCTGCGAGGAGGACGACGACAAGGTGCTGGACGGAGTGACCATGCCGCTGAAACGCTCCGCCGACCTCATCAAGTGGAACCTCGTCGGCGAGGTGCGCGTCACCGGCGTCCTGAAGGTCGGCGATATTGACAGGACGGACGGCTGCAAGCAGGCGGAAGCATTGGCGGAGAAGATTTGAGATATGAAAAAATATTTGACGCTCTTGATACTCACCTTTTGTGCGCTTGCACTGACGGCCTGCGGGGGCGGCGCGCCGGAGAAAAAGGCTGCCGTGCCCGTGAAGGGACGTGCCCTCGTCGTTTATTATTCGCGCGCCGATGAAAATTCCGGCGTCGGTCATATCGAGAAGGGCAACACGAAGATTCTTGCGGAGTTCATTGCCAAGGCCACAGGCGCGGACATGTTTGAGATCGTGCCCGCCAAGCCCTACCCGAAGCAGTACAAAGCCGCGACGGAGGTGGCAAAGAAGGAGAAGGAAGAAAACGCCCGCCCGGAAATCGTCGGCACGATGCCGGACGTCTCGAAGTACGACGTAATCTTCTTCGGCTATCCGATTTGGTGGCACGACCTTCCGATGGTGTGCTACACCTTCTTTGACAAGGTGAAGCTCGAAGGCAAGACCGTCGCGCCCTTCTGTACCCACGAGGGAAGCGGTCTTTCCGACACCGACCGCTTTATCGCAAAAACGACGGGCGCAACCGTGACCGAAGCTTTCGAAATGTACGGCACGAAAGCGCAGAACTGGAAGGACGAGGCGAAGCAGGAAACCCTGGCGTGGCTGAAAAAGATCGGGTATGAGAAATAAAACAAAAGGAGCGGCCCCCGAGTGAGCCGTTCCTTTTTCGCATAGAGCCTACAAGTCGTCCATCATCAAAAAGTCCTTGAGCTTGTAGTGGTAAACCGTGCTGGTGGAATAATCGACGCCGTCGTTGGTGATGAGGATTTTCTTCATGGAATTGTCCATTTCCCTGAATGCGGCAAATTCCCGCGCATACGCTTTGTCCTCCGCAACGCTGTACGCGACCTGCACCATGTAGACTTTGCCGCCTTTCACGGCGCGGAAGTCGATTTCTTTGCCTTTATGGCTGTACGCGGAAATCTCATACCCCATATAGAGCAGTTCGTTCAGCACGACATTTTCCAAATTGTGGGTCAGGTCGTAGCGTTCCCCCACGCGCCGGATGCTGTTCAGGGAAACGTCCTCGTCGTAGAGCTTGCTGTAATAATCCAGCTTCGCTTTTGCCTTCGGGGAATACAGGGGTAAGTCCTGAATGACATAGGCCTCTTTCAGGTAACCGAGGTACTTGATGACCGTGGGGACGGACACGGAAACGTTCTGCCCTTTCATATAGTCCGCAATGGAGCTGGCGCTGAATATTCGGGCGTTGGAAACGAGCACATAATCCACTAAGCGCTCGAATATGTCCTTTTTTCGGATGGCATAGCGGTTTTCGAGGTCGTTGTAAATAATCGTGGCGTTGAGGTCGTTCAGGTATCGCTTCATAGAGTCCTCGTCCGGCTGCTCCAGCGCCGCAGGGAATCCGCCCCAAACCAGATAATCGTCGATCCCGAAGCGTCGCCCCAACTGGTCGGCGTATGCTTTTGCTTCCCGGTAGACGAAAGGGCGCGCCCGAAAGGAAACATAGCGCCCGGACAGCTCTTTCGTGAACTCTTTGGACAAGAGCCGGGAATTGCTGCCGGTGATGAATACGGACACATTGGAAAGGCGGAGCGTCCGGCAGGCCTCGCTCCAGCCCTCCACATTCTGCACTTCGTCCAGAAACAGATAGAGTTTTTCTTCTCCGAGATATCCGTTCACATGGGCAAGGAGCGCGTCGGCGTTCGGAATCCGGGTGCGGAGCGGACGCAAATCGAAATCCAGGAACAGACACTTTTTCCCTGCGGCTTCCAGCTCCGACTGAACCTGTTTCAAAATCACGGACTTTCCGCATCGTCGGACGCCCGTGATGATCTTGACGAGGTCGCTTTCGTAGAAAGGCCGGATTTGAGACAGGTAGTGTTCACGGATAATCATTTGTGTCCCTCCTTTACCTGATATTCTACTTTAAGATTTTACACCGGTCAACAAAATCTTAAAGTAGTATTTTAAGATTTTACTCATATTAAAAAATCTTAAAGTAGGCATAAAAAGCAAAAGGAACGGCCTCCGCAGGGAAGCCGCTCCTTTTGCCGCTGCATCCGGCGGCGCAGCTCGACAATATTATTCCTTTGGCTCTTTCAGCGTGAAGGAAGCGGCCGCTCCGAGGGCGCCGACAATCCAGAGGATTTGGAGCGCGGCGGCGAGGCCCCAGCGGTCGGCGGCCCAGCCGACGGCGGGCGCGAAGACGCCTCCGATGGTCGTCGTCAGGCCGAGGGTGACGCCCGAAGCGAAGCCCGCGTTCTTGCCCAGATATTTCTGTCCCAGCACGACGACCGGACTGTACGGCAAAAAGAGCGCGATTGCCGCCGGCACGAGCAGGAGCGAGGCGAACAGGACGGTTTCGCTGTTCACGAGGAAAAACATGGCCGGAACCATCAGCACAAACGCGCCGCGCAGGACGGGCACGAACCCGACGCGGTCGGCGAGCAGGCCGCCGCAATAGGTGAACAGGGCGCCCATGGTGAAGAGCAGGGAGAGCGCCATCGTTCCCTGCTTCGGCGTGGCGCCGAGGACGCTGACCCAGAAAATCGGGATAAAGGTATTGGAAAGCGTGAAGCCGAGGGAACGGGCGAAGATGGTCACGGACAGCCGTCCGAAGGACGCCCAGTCGTTTTTCCGCTGCCCGGACGATCCCCGCGAGGTCTGCGGGCTCGCAGCTTCGGCGGACTTCGTCATGCGGGGAAGCAGCCGGGCGATGGCAAAGGCCGCCGAAGCGTTCACGACGCCGAACAACGCCAGCGAATGAATGCCAATCGTGTAGGCGCAGAAGCCCGCGACGATCGGCCCGACCGCGAATCCGGCGTTGCCGCCGACGGAAAAGGTGGACATCGCCTGCCCCTTGTGCGCCCCGGCAATCCGCCCCGCGAAAAGCGCCGCCTCCGGATGGAACAGCGCGCTGCCGAGGCCGCAGACCATCGCGGCGGCGAAAATCATCCAATAGGACGAGGAAAAACCGATGAGCGTGATGCTGAGTCCGCAGAAAAGCGGTCCCAGCGGGATAAACCAGGGCAGGGAAATCTTGTCGGAGTAATAGCCGAAAAGAGGCTGGAGCACTGAGGAAAGCAGCACGTTCGCGAAGACCAGCGAAGCCGCCTCCCGGTACGAAAGCCCGTAGTTCGCGATGAAGTACGGCAAAAGCGCGGGAATCGCGCTCTGCGCCCAATCGACGCAGGCGTGCCCCAGCGCGAAATAGTAGATGGATTTGTCCAGGTTTTTCATACGTTTCCTTCTTCCCGCCGCAAAGAAGCGGTTTCTTTTGCCTGTATTTTATCTGTATTTTATAATGAAAGTTTTCCTTTGGGAAGAACCGGATTCATGATACGGCTATCGTTTTTTCATATATAGAAAACAGATACCACCATATATATTATTTGCTTTCCCTTTCGGGTTATTCGTTGTAAAATAAGAACAATCGAAATGATTTTACGGGAGGGTACCGCAATGGAAGAAAAGGATTACACGGAACTGATCGAGGCGTTTCACAAGACTAGGGAGCTGTTCCCAGGGCAGGCACGGCTCATCGACCGGAAGCATCGGGTCATTGCCGTCAACGCATTTGCGGCGAACAACGGGCGGAAGCCGGGAGAAATTTGTGCGCAGTTCGGCACGCCGGAAAGCCATCGCGGCTGCCGGAAAATGGCGGCGCTGGATACGGGCATCGGTCAGCTTGATCGTCCGTTCGCGGAGCGGGTGCGCGGTTGGGTGCCGTTGGAAGGATACCCGGACGTGGTCGTGCATTTCTCGCTGGCGGTGCCCGAGGTCAATGATTGACTATAAAGGAAAGGGGAGCTTATCTATGCCGTATGTCAACATCAGGATCACGAAAGAAGGAGAAGTGACCGCCGACCAGAAGCGGCAGCTCATCGAAGGCGCGACGAATCTTCTGCACGACGTGCTCGGCAAGAACAAAAAGACGACGGTCGTTACCATTGACGAGGTGGACACCGACAACTGGGGCATCGGCGGCGTACCAGTCACGGAAATCCGCAAGCGCCAGAAATGATTTTTCCCGTTTTCTTGGCGTGGGGTGAATAAGTATGGATTTGCAGGCGCTTCGGTACTTTCGGATTGTGGCGCGGGAGGGCAGCTTTTCCCAGGCGGCGCAAAAGCTGAATTACGCGCAGTCGAATCTTTCCACAAAAATCCGTCAGCTGGAGGGGGAACTGGAAACGCCGCTGTTTCGCCGTCACGCGCATGGCGTAACGCTGACGGAAAAAGGCGAATCGCTTTTGGCCTACGCTGATCGGCTGGTTCATCTTTTGGAGGAAGCAGAAAGCGTCGTCCGGGACGACGGCACGGCAAAGGGAAGCCTCTCTGTCGGCTCGATGGAGTCAGCGGCCATCACATTCATTCCCGTGCTTTTGGCCGAATATCACCGCCGATGCCCGGGCGTGTCCCTGACGGTGAAAACCGGCGTTTCGCAGGCGTCGATGAGGAGCGTGCTGGACGGCACGCTGGACGGAGCTTTCGTGGCCGGCGCGACGGTACACGCGGAGCTTTCGTCCGTTCCGGTGCGCCGCGAGCGGCTGGCTCTTTTCTCGGCGACGGGAACGGAAACAACCCCCGTCGCCAATCTGTTGGCGGGGCCGCTCCTGGTATTGCCTCACGGCTGCTCCTACCGACAAAGCCTGGAGGAATGGCTTGACGCGGAACGAATTTTCCCGGAGCGCGCCGTGGAGTTCGATTCCATCGGGGCGCTCCTCGCGAGCGTCAGCGCCGGACTGGGCGCGGCACTGTTCCCGGAAAGCCTTGCCTCCGTCTATACCGCCGCGAAGGGGCTGATTTGCCACGCGGTTCCCGAGCCTTACGCATGGGCGGACATTTCCTTCGTCTGGCGGCGCGACCGCTTTATGGACAGCACGTTTCGGAGCTTTTTAGGGCTTCTGCGCGAGAAAAGCAAAGCGGGGAAATAGGCGATATAGCGCATATAAAAAAATGCGGTAAGAAATTCCAACTTTCTTACCGCAAAATTTTTTGTGATTGACGACGGGCGGTTCCGGGATGGGATCGCTTTTATTTTTGTTTATCGTTGTGAAATGTTCCATAATATGCGATAATACAGGTATGGAATATCGTGCCCGCGTACCGGACGCGGGCGCGGAGCAAAGCAACGGGGGGACGGATATGAAGAAAATCATCGCGATCAACGGCAGCCCACGGCGGAACGGCAACACGGCGGAGCTCCTGCAGCACGCGCTTCGCGGCGCGTCGGACGCGGGGGCGGAGACGGAGCTGGTCCATCTTTACAGCCTGAAATTCACGGGCTGCCTTAGCTGCTTCTACTGCAAGCGGAAGGACGTCGCGCACGGCGTCTGCGCAGTGAAGGACGATCTCGCGCCGGTTTTAGAGCGCGTGAAGCAGGCGGATGCGCTGATCATGGGCGCGCCGATCTATTTCATGAATATGTCCGCAGGGATGCTCGCCTTCATCGAACGGCTTTTCTTCTCGAACTACATTTACAGCGAGGAGATTCCCACAGTGTTCCCGAAGTCCCTGCCCCACGCCTTCATTTACACGATGAACATGACGGAGGCTCATGTGGAGCAATTCAATATGCGGGAGCGGCTGGGGATTTACGAGGGCTCCGCGGCGCGGATACTGAAGGCGGAGACGAAAACCCTCTGGGCCTACAACACCTATCAATTCAGCGACTACTCGAAATACGAGTCCTCGATCTTCAACGAGCCGGAAAAGGCGGCCTACCGCAAAGAGGTCTTCCCGAAGCAGTGCGAGGAAGCGTATGAAATCGGCAAGGCGCTTGTCTCCTGACGCGGAGTGTAGTATGCGAAAGGAATTGACAAACGATTGAAAGTCGATAGGAAAATGATAAAATGAATATAGTATGAGGTTTTTTCTTTGACGAAAGGAGAGAAAGAAATGAGTTTGCACGGATTGACAAAGGGAACCCCGTTGGAGCCGATTTCGGAGATGATGGCGAAGGCCGAGGCGAACGGCACGATGATGTACTATGCGCTGGCCCGTCTCGCGAAGGAGCAGGGACTGGAGGATGTGTCGAAGACATTTATCGAGGCGGCGAATCAGGAGGCGGTACACGCGGGATTCTACGCGACGCTGAACGCCAAAGTGCCGCAGGACTTCTGGATGCTGGTGCGCGGCGTGATGGCCGCCGAGTATCGCGGCGATACGACCGTCAAGGAAATGGCGGACAAATATCGCGCGGCGGGGCTGACCGAGGCCGCCGACGAGATGGAAATCTTCGCGAAGCAGGAAGGCCATCACGGCGAGATGCTGGAAGGCCTCCTGAAAAAGTACAAGCCGGAAGCGCTGGACGTAGCGGGGAAAAAGGTTTACGTCTGCGCCGTTTGCGGCTTCGAGTACATCGGCGACCTCGACGCGGAGCCGGAGGACTTCGTTTGCCCGATCTGCGGCATGCAGAAAAAGGTGTTCAAGCTGAAAGCGTAATCGTTTATAAAAGTGGGGGACATGAAAATGACAAAAGCGGAAATCGTCGAAAAAGTGAAAGACCTGATCAACGCGTCGAGCTGCTACGCGCCGCTCAAGGAATTGGCGGAGGCGTGGCTGAAGGCGCAGGGCACGGCGGAGGAAAAGGAAATGAGCAGGAAGCTCGTCGCCGAGCTGGAAGCGGACGTGCAGACCGCCGAGGATTCCTTGCATTTCTTTGAATCGGAGACCGGTCAGAAGATTTTCGGCGCGGAAACAGCGGCGCAGATGGCGGCGCATTTCAGGGAGCTGATCGCCTCCGGCGGCAAATGGTGCGACTGCCCCGCCTGTGCGCCCGGCCGGGCAATCCTGGACAACAAAGAAGTTATTTTGTAAAAAAGGCAAAGTGTTACATCATGACGGTAGAAGAAATCATCCGCGCATTCCATTTGATGTGGGACGGTTTTCCCGAGCCAATCATGCTGATCAGGAAGAGCCGGGAAATCGTTGCCGCGAACAAGAAGGCAGAGGCCTTCGGCATCAAAGTGGGCTCGAAATGCTCGTCCTACGGCAAGCCGGAGCAGCACAAGGGCTGCCGCTGCAACGAGGCGGCGGATGAAAAGAAAACCATCGCCGTCACCTACAAGGGGCCCTTCGGCAAAGACGCCTACGGCTATTGGATTCCGCTGCCGGAGCAGCCGGAGTATATACTCCATTTCAGCGTCGGCATCACGATGGAATACGAGGAAGCGAAGAACGTGAATGTTACGAAGGATGTACTGAGCAAATAAGGAAAAGCGTGGAGGCGTCTGCGAAGGAGTGGTTGAATGGAGCTTCGTGTGCTCAAATATTTTCTTGCCGTCGCGCGTCATGAGAATATCAGCCGGGCGGCGGAGGAACTGAACCTGACGCAGCCGACGCTTTCCCGGCAGCTCGCCGAGCTGGAAGAGGAACTGGGGGCGGCGCTTTTCGTGCGCGGCAAACGGAAAACGCAGCTGACGGAAGCCGGGATGTTCCTGAAGATGCGGGCCGAGGAAATCACCGCTCTCGCCAGCAAGACCCTGGAGCAGTTCGCCCACGCGGACGAGATGGTTGAGGGGGACGTTTATATCGGCTGCGGCGAGACGGAAGGGATGCGGGAGATTATTCGCGCCGTCGCGCCTCTGCACACCTCCTATCCCCGGATTCGCCTCCATCTGACCAGCGGCAACGAGGAAATTGTGACCGACCGACTGCAAAAGGGACTTTTGGATTTCGGGCTGCTGTGCTGCGCTGCGCCGCCGGTGGAGTACGCCTATCGGCAGCTTTCCCATGAGGACGTCTGGGGGCTGTACCTGCGCCGGTCGAATCCGCTGGCGGCACAGAGAGGGATCCGCGCCGAAGAATTGACGCGGGAGCCGTTGATCGTGTCGCGGCAGGCAATGGAGGCAAAGGAGTTTGACCATTGGCTGGGGCGCCGTGCGGAGGAACTGAACGTCGTGGGCACTTATAATTTGGTATACAATGCGCGCTTCATGGCCGAGCAGGGCTTCGGCAGCATCCTGAGCTTCTCGGGGCTGCTTTCGACGGACGAGGATGACGGGGAAGGTCTCGTGTTCCGTCCGCTCATGCCGGAGCTTCGTTCCCGCAATTATCTGATATGGAAGAAAGGACAGGTCTTTTCCCGTGCGGGGCGCCTGGTCATGGCGTGTTTCGAGGCCTCGTTTACGGATAGTAAATGATGCTTTTTAAGCATGATAGATGATAGAAACTAAGTATTTGTAATATGATTCCCCTTATCCTATAATGAACTCATCAAAGAGATAAAATGTTGATGAGCTTACGGAAAGGGGAATTTTTATTATGAAAATGTCGAAGAAAAAATCCATGCTCGTTTTGGCCGCCATGATGATCGGGACGTTTGCTTTCGGAAGCGCGGGCGCGGTTCATGCCGCGACGCCGACCCGGTCGTTGGTCGCTGCCTCGCAAATGAAAGAGGCCTCCATCCGCGATCTGGACAACGATACCCGCGTGTTTCGCGTGGACAAGTCCATCGAAGCGAAGAATGTGCGCTTCCAAAATCGCTACGGCTTCGAGGTCGCCGGGCATCTCTATCTGCCGCAGGGGTTTGACGTCAAGAAACAATACAAGGCCGTTGTTGTCACGGGACCCTTCGGCGCCGTCAAGGAGCAGGCCTCCGGCCTCTACGCGCAGGAAATGGCAAAGCACGGATATGTGGCCGTGGCTTTCGATCCTTCCATGACCGGCGAGAGCGGTGGCACGCGGCGCAATATGGGCTCGCCGGAAATCTTCACCGAGGATTACCACGCGGCGGTGGATTTCGTGACAAACCTGAAATTCGTCAATCCGGAGCAAGTGGGCGCCATCGGCATCTGCGGGCTGTCCGGCATGGCCATCACGGCGGCGGGCAGCGACAGCCGCATCAAGGCGGTGGCGACCTCGGCCATGTACGATATGAGCGAGAGCATCAGCGACCATTACAACGGCGCCTATTACACACCGGAGCAGCGCGAGCTGGTGAAAAAGCACCTGGCGAAAATGCGCGACGAGGAGGCCAAGACAGGCAAGTCCATCCGCGGCGCCCATGAATTGGAAGTGGACGCGAACGGCAATGTCCTGACCTTCGACACGATGTTCCCCGACAAACTGCCGGCGGACGCGAACCCGGTCATCCAGGATTTTTACGGCTACTATGTGGGCCGCGCCTACCATCCGAGAGCCATCAACTCGAACACGCTGGCCTGGGATTCCACGACGCCTTACGGCTTCTTCGATTTCCGCCTCATGGACAACCTCGATGAGCTCGGCGAAACGCCCGTCCTTTTGATCACCGGAGATGCGGCCCATTCCAAGTATTTCTCGGACAACGTCTACGAAAAGATTGCGGGGCCGAAGGAAGAAATCGTCGTGCCCGGCGCGACCCATGTGGACCTCTACGACCAGATGGACAAGATTCCGTTCGACCGTTTGCTTGCGTTCTTTGACGAGAACCTGAAATAACCGGAGAGGGAGGAACGGCTTGCTTACCGACGAAGCAGGCCCTTTCTTATAATAAAGGTGGTACGCATGAACAACAAAAATCTGCTTATATTTATCCTGATGACGGGCGTGTTCGGGATTCTCAACACGGAAATGGGCTTTATCGGCATCCTGCCCTATATCGCGGAGCGGTACGGCGTGACGGTGGTGCACGCGGGGCTTTTGATCAGCCTGTTCGCGCTGGGGGTGGCGATTGCCGGGCCGACCATGCCGCTGTTTTTCTCCCGGTTCAACCGGAAATCGGTCATGCTGCTGGTGCTGGGGCTTTTCACGGTCTGCAACGTGATCTCGGTCTTTGCCGGGGATTTCAATTTGCTGCTGGCGGTGCGCGTGCTGCCCGCATTCTTCCATCCGGTCTATTGCTCCATGGCCTTTACCGTGGCGGCCATGATCGCGGGGGAGAAAGACGCGCCGAAAGCCGTGGCGAAAATCAATATCGGAGTTTCGGCGGGCATGGTGGCGGGCGTTCCCGTCAGCAATTTTCTTGCGGAAAACATTTCCCTTTCCGCGTCTATGGCGTTTTTCGCCGTCGTGACTTTCCTGGTTTTCCTGGCGACATGGTTTTTCGTGCCTTCCATGCCGCCCACGGAGCACATGACTTACGGCAGCCAGCTTCGCGTCCTGAAAAAGCCCATGCTCTGGGCCTCCATCGTCGCCGTCATTTTCCTGAACGGCTCCGTCTTCGGCGTATTCAACTATATGGCGGAGTATCTGGGGAGCGTCGCGGGGCTGGCCCCGGCGCTGGTCAGCACCACGCTGTTCGTCTATGGCGTCTGCAATATTTTCGGCAGCATGATCGCGGGGCGGCTCCTGACGCAAAATCCCCTCGGCACGGTGAAGTTCTTTCCCTTTGCCGTAGGGTTGGTGTATCTGCCCTTCCTTTCGGGCGGCCACGCGCCGGCGATGACGGCGCTGCTCGTCGTGCTTTGGGGGCTTCTCGGCGGCGTCAACGCCAACATCAACCAATTCTGGATTTTTCGCGCCGCGCCGGAAGCGCCGGATTTCGCCAACGGCCTTTTCCTGACGGCGGCGAATCTCGGCTGCATGGCCGGTACCGCGTTCAGCGGCGTCTTTATCGAAGCGATGGGAACGCAATACGTTTTCCTGGGCGGCCTCGCTTTCGCCGCTCTCGCCGCCGCCACCGTCTGGGGGCAAAGCTGTCGCCCGGCCATGAACCCGCTGGGCGGCGCCGCGGCAGGCGTGAACGGGTAATCGGAGGGACAGCGGATGCAAAAACTACTTATGGTCTGCCTGCTTTTCGCTGCGCTTTGCGTTTCCATGGGCTGCGGAAAAGTCGCCCCGCCGACGGACGCGTCGACGTCTTCATCGCAGGAAAAGGAGCAAAACACCTTGAAACAGAAAAAATTCGTGGAAATCCGCGCAGGCGGAAAGACATTTTTGGCCGTACCGGAAGACAATGATGCCGCGCGGGCGTTTTCCGCGAAGCTGCCTCTGACGGTCACGATGACGGAATTGAACGAAAACGAGAAGTATTATAGGCTGCCGGAACGATTGCCTTCTTCCGATCAAAACGTCGGAACCATTCACACCGGCGATTTGATGCTGTATAATGGAAACTGCATCGTTCTGTTTTATCGGGATTTTTCCACGAGCTATTCCTATACGAGACTGGGGCGCGTGGAGAATCCGGCGGGGCTGGCGGAAGCGCTGGGACCGGGAGACGTCCCTGTAGTTTTTGACTGGCATTGAGCTTATCTGTATTGGTGTGGCAAAACGTGGAAAGGACGGGTAAAATGAAGTATCGGGAATTGGGAAATACCGGACTGATGGTCAGCGAGATCGGCATGGGCTGCGAGGGCTTTGCCGAGGACGGCTGCAAAATGACGAAGACGCTGTTCGACCTGGCCGAGGCCCGCGGGGTCAATTATTTCGACCTCTACACGTCGAATCCCGGCGTGCGCCGCGCCGTCGGCGACGCGCTTGCCGGGCGGCGGGAAAAGTTTTATATCCAGTCCCATATCTGCTCGATCTGGCAGGATGGGCAGTACAAGCGCACGCGGGACGTGGCGGAATCGCGGGCCGGATTTGACGAGATGATGAAGCTCCTGCGGACGGATTATCTCGACGTTGGCATGATCCACTACTGCGACGCCCTTTCCGATTGGGAGGAAATCGAAAAGGGCGGCATCCTGGACTACGCGAAGGAACTGAAAGCCGCGGGGCGCGTCCGGCATATCGGCCTTTCGAGCCACAATCCCGAGGTCGCGCTGAAGGCCGTGGAAAGCGGCGCCATCGAGGTGCTGATGTTCAGCGTCAATCCCGCGAGCTGACGAATATGGACCCCGAGCGTCAGCGGCTCTACGAAACCTGTCAGCGGCTGGGCGTGGGAATCACCGTGATGAAATGCTTCGGCGGCGGCGACCTGCTCGACGCGAAGCTCTCCCCCGCAGGCGCGGCGCTGACGGTGAACCAGTGCATCCATTACGCGCTTACCCGTCCGGCGGTGGCGACGGTATTGGCGGGCGCCCACTCGGCGGAACAATTCCTGACAAGCCTGGCCTATGAGGACGCAGGCGACGCGGAACGGGACTACGCAGCGGCCTTCGCATCCTTCCCGCGCATCCGCTGGCAGGGGCATTGCATGTATTGCAGCCATTGCGCCCCTTGCCCGCAAAAAATCAGCGTTGCCGACGTCACGAAGTTCCTGCATTTGGCGGAAGCGCAGAAAGGCGTCCCGGAAACGGTGCGCGAGCATTACGCCCTCCTCCCCCACCACGCGGGGGAATGCGTGCAGTGCGGTGTCTGCGAAACCCGCTGTCCCTTCGGCGTCGACGTGCGGGCGAATATGCGGAAGGCAAAAGAAGTTTTCGGGTATTGATGCTATTGGAAAAGCCGCGAAAAATAATTTCGCGGCTTTTCCTTTGCGCGCTTTTTCGGCGGTTCCCGGCACGTGACGCGATACATGATAAACGATGAAAAAAAGAGCTTGACCGTTAACCGCTGCCGGGTGGTACAATTGTGTCATGAATGCTTTGGGATTTGTTTCAAGAAATGGGGGAAACCGTATGAAAAAACTTCCGAGACGCGATTTCATAAAGAAGGGGACATGACAGCCCTCGGAATGAGCTTTGCGGGACTTTCCGGCCTCGCGGCGGGCTGCGGCGGGGCGAAGGCCGCCGACGGCAAGATTGCAGCCGCGGCAAAGTCCGCGGAGCCGTTGATTCCCGACCTCTGCATGATGGCATCGACGGACATCCTCTCCATCGACAAGGCATTCGCCGATATGGTCTACAACTTCGGCGACGCGCGCAAGAACGACCTGATCGAGCACATCAAGAGCCGCAAGGGGCTCCGCGAGCTCTCGGCCATGAAGGAACGCAAGATGGGCAGCGATCAGTATGAATTAATTGCAATCAGCTGAAAGAATATCCTGACGCACGCATCCCCGGAAGGAACCGTATCCCGACATCTACAGAACGGAAGTGGCTATTCATGAATGCACGGGACGTCAGGCCCGAAAAGGAAAAGAAAACCGCGCCGCGGCATATCACGGTGCGCGGCGCGCGGGCGCACAATCTGAAAAATATCGACGTGGAAATCCCGCTGGGGAAGATGACGGCCATTGCGGGGGTATCCGGTTCCGGCAAATCGTCGCTGGCCCTCGGCACGCTCTATGCCGAAGGCTCGCGCCGCTACATGGAAGCGCTTTCCACTTACACGCGGCGGCGCATTTCCCAGGCGGGGAAAGCGGACGTGGACGAAGTGCGCCATGTGCCCGCCGCCCTGGCCCTGCGGCAGCGCCCGGGCGTTCCGGGCGTGCGCAGTACCTTCGGCACAGCCTCGGAGCTGTTGAACAGTCTGCGGCTGCTTTTCTCCCGTCTCGGCAGCCACCCCTGCCCCAACGGCCATCTGGCGAAGCCGAGCATGGCGGTGGCACTGATGCAGCCGACGCGCTGCGAGGTCTGCGGCGAGGAATTTTACGGCCCCGGCGCCGAGGCGATGGCTTTCAATTCCGACGGCGCCTGCCCCACCTGCGGAGGTACGGGCGTCCATCGCGTCGTGGACGAGTCCACGCTGGTGCCGGACGAATCCCTCTCCATCGACGAGGGGGCGGTGCTGCCCTGGCAGACCCTGATGTGGTCGCTGATGAAGGACATCGCCCGGGAGCTCGGCGTGCGTACCGACGTACCCTTTCGCGAGTTGACGAAGAAGGAACGCGAGATTGTGTTCCACGGCCCCGCGGTCAAGCATCACATGGTGTATCAGATTCAGAAGACGGGCGCGGCAGGGGAAATGGACTTCACTTATTTCAACGCCATTTATACGGTGGAAAACGCCCTTTCCCACGTCAAGGACGAGAAAGGCATGAAGCGGGTGGAAAAATTCCTTCGTGTCGGCGTCTGTCCGGACTGTCACGGCACGCGGCTCTCGGAGACAGTGCGGAAATCTGTATTGGCGGGGAAAAATCTCGCCGAGGCTACGGCCATGACGCTCGACGCACTGATCCCTTGGGTGAAGTCCGTGCCGGAAACGCTGCCGGAGGAGCTTCGCCCGATGGCGGATAATATCATCCAATCGTTTTTAGATAACGCGAAGCGGCTGAAAGACCTCGGCCTCGGCTATCTGTCCCTCGACCGGGCGAGCAGCACCCTTTCCAACGGGGAACGTCAGCGGGTGCAGCTGGCGCGGGCGGTGCGAAATGAGACGACGGGCGTGCTCTATGTGCTGGACGAGCCCAGCATCGGCCTGCACCCGTCGAACCTCGAAGGGTTGATGAACGTGATGGACAGCCTGATCGCCGACGGCAACACGGTGGTACTGGTGGATCACGACGTGCAGGTCCTGAAGCACGCGGACTACATGATCGAGATGGGGCCGCTGGCGGGCAGCGAGGGCGGCACAGTCATCGCCCGGGGCAGCGTCGCGGAAATCGAAAAAAACAAGGCGTCGAAGATTGCGCCGTTTCTCACAGGCAAGGCGAAAATCCTGCGCAAACGCGTCGGCAAAAAGGAACTCTTCGCCAACGGGCGGATTCGGCTGGAAACGTCGCCCCTCCACACCGTGCGCGGCCTTTCCGTGGAAATCCCGAAGAGTCGGCTGACCGCCGTGACGGGCGTGTCCGGCTCCGGCAAGACCACGATGGTGCTGGAAAGTCTGATTCCCGCCCTGCAAGCGCAAATCGAAGGGAAGAAGCTGCCGCCGCATATTGTGTCGGTGGAGGCGGAGGGGATTTCCCGCGCAAATCTCATCGACGCAACGCCCATCGGCGTCAATATCCGGTCCACGCTGGCGACATACAGCGGCGTACTGGACGACCTCCGAAAGCTGTTCGCCGCGACGAAGGAAGCAAAAGCGCAAAAGCTCGGCGCGGGGGCATTTTCGTACAACACGGGGAAGCTGCGCTGCCCGACCTGCGACGGCACGGGGCAGATTTCTCTCGACGTGCAGTTCCTGCCGGACGTGACGATTTCCTGCCCGGACTGCCGCGGCTCGCGCTACGGCAAAGACGCGGAAAAGATTCGCTGGACGCCGAAAAAATCAGAGACGTCCTACACGCTCCCCGAACTCCTGCAAATGACTGTCCGGGAGGCGATGCCCCTTTTCGCCGCCTCGAAAAAGATATACAACAAGCTCGCCGTACTGGACGGGCTGGGGCTCGGCTATCTGACCCTCGGCGAGGATACGCCCGCGCTTTCCGGCGGCGAGGCGCAGCGGCTGAAGCTGGCTGCCGAGATGGGGAAGACGCAGCAGGACGCGGTCTTCGTCTTCGACGAGCCGACCATCGGCCTTCACCCGCTCGACGTTCAGGTACTTCTCGAAGTATTTCACAAGCTGGTGAAGGCCGGCGCTACGGTCATCGTCATCGAGCACGATCTGGACGTCATAAAAAACAGCGACTATATCATCGACATGGGACCGGGCGGCGGAGAAGCGGGCGGACGGATCGTCGCCTGCGGCACGCCGGAAGAAATCGCCGCCGCAAAAGGCAGCGTGACCGGAAAATATCTGCGCGGGTCCAAGTAACATGCAAATAAATGCCCCCCGGCTATGCCGGAGGGCATTTATTTGCATGTCACTCTTCCGCCGAAACCAGGTCGCTATGGTATTCCTGCTTGCCCGACAATATATCGTCGTACAGCCGCTGCTTCCAGTCGATGTAATCCACCGCCTCCTGCAGCAGCTTGATTTTTTCCCGCAGTTCCTCCTGCTTTTTTGCCAGCATCACCTTCCGCACGGGAATCGAAGACGGCCCTTCAAGGCAATAGGCGAGGTATTGCTGCATCTCGGCGATGCTCATTTCGCAGTTTTTCAGGCAGGAAAGGCTTTTTACCCAGCGCATGGCGTGCTCGTCAAAGACGCGTCGGTTGTTCTTGTCCCGTTTGACGTTCGGGACCAATCCCTGATTGCAGTAGAATTTCAGCCCTTCATAGGTCATGCCGGTTTCCCTGCAGACCTCCTTCATCGTGTACATCGTGAATCCTCCAAAAAAATTTTCAAAAAACGCTTGACCGGTAGATGCCATTGCCTGACAGAATACTGGCATACCATAGTTTTTGCCGATTCTTATCATGAATTTCAGGAGCGAAGAACGTTTTTGGTTTAAGATTTTGTAGCTTAAAGCAAATGCTTAAAATACTGCTCAAAGAAGACTTTTGGATATTTCCCGTATCATCCGCGCAAATTCTCCGGCGACCGGCGTCAGATCATCCAGCTCGCAGGCGATTAACCCAATCTGCGTTCCGATGGCCGGAATGACCGGGCAGATTCGTAAACGGTGAGGAATCGGTGAAAGGGTGAATCGGGAGATGAGGCCGACGCCGTTGCCTTCCTCCACCATGCGAACTACGGTTTGGGCGTCCTGCACCAGCAGGCTGCGGGCGAAATCCTCCTTGTATCGGGAGGGCAGCTTTTCCATCGCCGTTTCCAATCCGGCGCGGCAGAGCACCAATCGCCCCGCGTCTTTTTTCAGGTCGACGGTTTCCTCCGGGGAATCCGTCGGAAGGAGTCCCACCATTTCGTCCTCGATGAGCACCTCGGTCGCCAGATTGCCGAAGGGCGCGTAGGTGACGGCGAAATCCACGGCGTGTTCCTCCACCATCTTCTTGACGGCTGCGGGCGTCCCTTCCTTGATCTCTACGGATACGGAGGGATACTTCTCGCGGTATCGTCGGAGCGCTTTGGACAGCAGGACGGCAGTGGTGACGGGAACGGAGGCGACGCGAAGCCTACCGCCGATAAAATGGTTCTCGCGAAACGCCGTCTGACGGATCCGGTTCTCCAAATCCTCCATCTGCCTCGCAAGCAGGAGGATCTTTTGCCCCGCGTCGGTGGTAATCATGCCGCTTTTCTTGTCACGATGGAAAAGTTTCAAACTCAGTTCTTTTTCCAACGACTGAATGGCCTTGCTGACAGCGGGTTGGGAGATGTAGCGGGCATTGGCTGTCTCGGTGATGCTCTGTCGATTGGCCACCTCAAGGAATATTCGCAGATTATGTGTCAACATAACTTTTTAGTTATCCTCCCATAAACAAAAATATATTTTTCTTTATGTGGATTCTACCATACAATAGACACAGATACAATCAAGGCACAAAATTGAGAGGAGAAATTTATCATGGAAAAGAAGTTGGCTGTTGTGGTAGGTGCAGGCAAGGGAATGGGCGTAAACATTGCCAAGGTATTCGGTATGCACGATTTCAAGGTTGCAATGTTGGCGAGAAACCTTGACAAACTTGAGCCTCTGACAGATGAACTGAAAACCCAGGGGATTGAAGCCTATACCTATGCGGCAGATGCCGCCAGCACCGAGTCCCTGACAGCGGCTTTTCAGAAGATACGGCAGGAGCATGGAAGCGTAGATGTGCTTATTTACAATGCCGCAATCCTGACGGCGGGATTTCCCACAAAACTCCAAAGCTCCGACCTCATGGAACATTATCAGGTGGATGTGGCCAGCGCACTTCATTCGGCAAATCTTGTATTGCCAGAGCAGATTGCCAAGGGAAGCGGGGCTATTCTCTTCACCGGCGGCGGTTTCGCCCTCTATCCCATGGCAGAATACACTTGCGTTTCCGTGGATAAGGCAGCCCTTCAGGCACTCACATTTGCTCTGTCGCAGGAAGTGAAGGAAAAGGGAGTCTATGTGGGCATCGTCACTATCATGGGCAGCATTGCACCGGGCACTCATTATGATCCTGCCGACATTGCGGAGAAATACTGGGAGCTTTATGAGAAGCAGGAGGATATCGAGTATGTTTTCAAATGAAGGTCAGGAAAATTCCTTGTATGAATTGGTACGTCACCGCCGTTCTATTCGCCGTTACACGGGAGAGAGAGTTCCGGACGATGTGGTGAAAGAAATCTTGAAGATTGCCCTTTTAGCTCCCTCATCTTGGGGACGGCATCCCATAGAATTTGTTGTCCTGCGTGACCGGGCGACCATTGAGGCCGTTGCACGTTGCAAGCGCATGGGTGCAGGGCCGCTTTCCACGGCTGATGCCGCCATCGTGGTCATAGCCGATACGGCAGACTGCGAACTCTGGATTGAGGATGCGGCCATTGCTTCCACCTACGTTCTGCTGGCTGCTGAGAAGTTTGGTGTGGGGGCTTGCTGGATTCACATGCGGAATCGGCAGGGACAAAGGAAAAGTGCCGATGAGGAAATCCGACAAATCCTCGGTGTGCCGGATAATTTCTCTGTACTAAATGTGGTGGCCTTGGGACAAAAAGACGAAACAAAATCCCCTCGTACGGAAAAAGATTTGGTTTGGCAAAATGTTCATTACGAGAAGTATGGGCAAAAATAAAATTGCCGAAGACACTGCTGCCATGTATGGCGGCTTTTAGAAGGGCGGCATTATGATGATAAGGCATATTTTTATTGCAGCGGTGAAGAAGGGTGTTTCAGAGGAGGTTATCCGTGAAATCGCTAAAAAACTTCGGGGGCTGAAGGAAAAATACCCAACCGTGCGTGCGGGCGAAAATCTCGGCTGGTATGCGAATAATACTCACGTAGCGCTGACGGCAGACTTTGCTGACAAGAAAAGCTGGGAAGCTTTCGTCAATTCGCCGGAACACGCCGCAATTGCCAAAGACTCGATGAAGTATTATGACCCCGACCTCATTTTTGCCAGTCAGTTTGAGCTAGAGGAATGATGTAGTATCGTTTTTGAACAGGAGAGATGCGAGATGTCAAAAATTCTTTTAATCAACGGCAGTCCAAATGAAAAAGGCTGCACTTTTACCGCGCTGAAGGAAGTTGCTGACAAGCTGGGCGAGCTTAATGTGGAGTCCGAAATCCTCTGGCTTGGCAAGAAGCCAATGCAGGACTGCATTGCCTGCTACAAATGTCAGGAAACGGGAAAATGTGTGTTCAATGATCTGGTAAATGAAACAATTGCCAGATGGGATGAATTTGACGGCATGGTTGTTGGCTCGCCGGTTTACTACGGCGGACCGAACGGTCGGCTCACGAGCTTTCTCGATCGCTTCATGTTCAGTGCAAGCGGACGGTTCGCGGGAAAGATTGCCGCAGCCGTGGTGTCCTGCCGTCGCGGGGGCGCATCTGTGGCATTTACGCGGCTCAATATGTATTTTCAGATGACCAATATGGTAGTAGCTACCTCCCAATACTGGAATCAGGTACACGGCTTCACGCCGGAGGATGTGGCCAAAGATGCCGAGGGACTTCAAACCATGCGGACACTGGCACAGAATATAGCGTGGCTCCTGAATGGAATCAAAGCCGGAGGCGCATCCCCGGAATATGAGAAGATTACGCTCACCCACTTCATACGCTGAAAAAGAATGAAATATTCAACGGTTCGTTCGATAGGGGAAAATCATGCTGTCACTTGTCTCATTGCTACGATACATACCATTTGATGATTTTGGATATAGGGGGAGCGTTTATGAAAAAGATTTACGCCATCAACGGAAGTCCGCGCCGCAACAAGAATACGGCGACACTCCTGGACAAAGTGCTGGAGGGCGTCAAAGAAGCCGCGCCCGAGGCCGTGACGGAACGGATCGATCTCTATGGGCTGAAATATACGGGCTGCGTGAGCTGCTTTGCCTGCAAGCGGAAGGACGGCCCGAGCTACGGCAGGTGCTTCACGACGTGCTCGAAAAGCTGCGGGAGGCTGACGCCGTCGTCTTCGGCTCGCCGATTTATTACCGCACGATCACGGGACAGCTCCACTCCTTCTATGAGCGGTTCTTCTTCCCGTATATGCAGTACAAGCACGGCTATCCAAATTTAGTAGAGCGAAAGATTCCGACGGCCTGCGTTTACACGATGAACGTGAAAGAGGACGAAATGATCCGGGACGGCTATCAACAGTACATGGGGCTTTTTGAGGTGTTCCTTGAAAATTATTTCCAGAAGCCGCTGGTACTGCATTCCTTCAATACCTATCAGTTTGACGACTATGAAAAATATGTCTGCGAGGTGTTCTCGGAGACGGAAAAAGCTGCGTGGCGCGCCAGGCATTTCCCGGAGGATTGCCGCAAGGCCGTCGAGATGGGCAAAAGGCTTGTCGAAAAGATGTAATATTCCGGTTCGAGGTTTACAAAACCGAGTCGATTGTCGGCGAACAAGCAACGCTTCGATACGAGGTGTGCGGGTCGCCTATACGGGGAACTCGGGGCGGCTTTTGTAGATGCCCTGCAGCAGCTTCACGAAAGCAAGCACTTCCTTCCGGCGCTCCTGCTTGTGGGTGCAGAGCACGCAGGGGACTGTTTCCTCGCAGTCGAAGGGCGTCCACGCAAATTCGCCGCTTTGGTCGTTCAGGAAGCCGGGTGCGAGGCAGACGCCCTTCCTGGCGGCGACGTTCGTCAGCGTCGTGTCATGGTTCGCGCTGTTGAAATAAGAGACGCCCGTCGCCTCAATAACGCGCTGCTGGACGCGGCGAAGCTGCGGCGGGGAGCCGCCGCCCACCATCAGCGTCCGTCCCGCCAAATCTTCGGTGCGGACGAGATCTTTTTGCGCCAGCGGGTCTGCCGTTTCCGTAATCAGATAGATGCGGCTCTCGAAAAGCGGGTGCAGGACGACGTCGGGGATATGCTTCACGTCGTGCTCCATCGCGAACAGGATATCTTCCTCGCCTTTCAAAAACGAGGCGGCTTCGGCAAGCGGCAGGAAATGCGGCGTCACCGAGACCGCCTCGTTTTCCTTTTCAAATATCTCGATGGCCTGCGGCAGAAAATAGATGGCCGAGCGCATCGGAAGTCCGACGGTGATGTCCGTGCGATAGCGCGCGCTGAAATTCTGCCCCTGCTCCGTCGCCCGTTTCAGTTCGTTCCGGACATTGCGCAGCGTCGTGCAAAACTGCTCTCCTGCCGGAGTCAGCGAAGCCCCGCGTCCCGAGCGGTCGAACAGTGTGAAACCGATCTCGTCCTCGACGGCTTTGATCTGATAAGTCAGCGTCGGCTGGGAAATGAAAAGGTTTTCCGCCGCCCGGTTGAAATTCTTTGTCTGCGCCAGCTCCAGCACGCAATCCATCTGTTTTGTGTTCATTCGCGCAATCCTTTCTTGATAGAAAAATTCTATTGGTTATAAAGTCTTTGTATTGGATATTTCAATTATAGACGGTTATAATCAATTTGCAAGATGAAAATAAACTTGATAGAAGCGAAGGGAGCGACGATTTATGCAGTATGTGAAATTCGGCAGCACGGGGATGGACGTTTCGAGGATTTGTCTCGGCATGATGAGCTTCGGGAAACCCGGCAAAGAGAACGGCGTGTTCCCGTGGGCGAAGGACTACGAGGACGGCAAGGAGATGTTTAAGAAGGCTGTTGACCTTGGCATCAACTATTTCGACACGGCGAACGTGTATCAGATGGGTACCAGCGAGGAAATCACGGGACGGTATATCAAGGACTTCGGACTGAACCGCGACGAGATCGTGGTGGCGACGAAGGTGAATTTCGAGATGCGCCCCGGTCGTCCGAACGGCGGCGGCACGTCGCGCAAGAACGTGATGGCGGAAATCGACCACAGCCTGCAGCGGCTTGGCCTTGACTATGTGGACCTCTATCAGATTCACCGCCTCGACGCGAATACGCCGATGGAGGAAACGATGGAGGCGCTGCACGACGTGGTGAAAAGCGGTAAGGCGCGGTACATCGGCGCGTCCACGATTTTCGCGTGGCAGCTGGAGCGGATGCAGAACATCGCCGAGAAATACGGCTGGACGAAGTTCGTTTCCCTCCAGCCGCAGTACAATCTGATTTACCGTGAGGAAGAGCGGGAAATCCTGCCGCTCTGCGCCGACCGCAAGATGGCCGTCGTGCCGTGGAGCCCGCTGGCGGGCGGTCGCTGCGCGCACCCGTGGGGCACGGTCACGGAGCGGAACAAGGTGGACGACGTCTCGCCGATGGTCTGGGATGCGACGAACGATGTGGACAAGGCAGTCGTGGACAATCTTGAAAAGGTGGCGAAAGCGTACGGCCGCACGATGGCGCAGGAGTCTCTGGCCTGGATGCTGTCGAAACCGTACATCACCGCACCCATCGTCGGCGCCACCAGCGTGGAGCACATCGAGGAAGCCGTCGCCGCCCTCGACATGAAGCTCGACGAGGACGAAATCGCGGCGCTGGAAGCTCCGTATGTGCCGCACATCAAGACCGGGGCGTTTTAAAGAAGGAGTGAACGACATGGAAAAAGACGTATTTCAAATGCTGAAAGACGGCGATCCCGTCGATATGACGCAGCCATATTATCTCGCGGCCATCGAACATCTGAATTTCGGCACACAGATGAGCCACAAGCTCAATCATGCGTTCCCGACAATGGAAAACCTACGACCGCTTTATGAGGAGATGTTTGAAGGCCGCATCCCGAAAACGGTCAACATCATGACGCCGATCCAGATCGACTTCCCGAAACAGGTCACATTCGCGGAAAACGTGTTCATCAATCACAGCCTGACGCTGATGGCAGCGGGCGGCGTCACCATCGACGAGGGGTGCGAGATTGGCCCGCAGGTCACGATTGTCACGACGAATCATGATTTTGACGATCACGTCGTGCTGAAATGCAAAGGCGTCCATCTTTGCAGGAACGTTTGGATCGGAGCGCGGGCGCTGATCCTGCCGGGCGTGACCGTCGGCGAGAATTCCGTCATCGCGGGCGGCGCGGTGGTGACAAAGGACGTTCCGCCGAATACGGTGGTGGGCGGCAATCCGGCGCGGGTGCTGAAAAATTTGCCGCCCCCGAAGCCGGGGCAAAAACAAAAGAAGCTCTGGGAAGCGGCGGCGAAGCTGTAACAGTCAGTTCGCCATGAAATTTAAGGAGATGCGATTATGGAAAAGAAAAAAGAAGTCGTGGTGCTGGTCGGCGCGGGAGCCATCGGACAGGCAATCGCGCGGCGGGTCGGCGCCGGACGTCATGTGGTGATCGGCGACCTGAAAAAAGAAAGTGCCGACGCGGCGGCGCAGATTTTGGAGGACGCGGGCTTTGAGACGAGCACCGTCGCCGTGGATATTTCCTCGCGGGATTCGATTCTCGCGCTCATCGAGCACGCGCAAGACTTCGGTCCGATACTGAACGTCGTCAACGCAGCGGGCGTCTCCCCCTCGCAGGCGCCGGTGGAAGCGATCCTGAAAGTGGACCTTTACGGCACCGCGGTGCTTCTGGAGGAATTCGGAAAAATCATCGCCAAGGGCGGCTCCGGCGTCGTGATTTCGTCCCAATCCGGCCACCGTCTCGGCGCGCTTCCCGAGGAGGAAAACACGGCGCTCGCGACGACGCCGACTGAGGAGCTTTTGGGGCTGCCTATGCTGAAATCCATCACCGACACGCTGAAAGCCTACCAATATTCCAAGCGGTGCAACGTGCTCCGCGTGATGTACGAGGCGACGCGCTGGGGCAAACGCGGCGCGACGGTCAATTCCATCAGCCCCGGCATCATCATCACGCCGCTGGCGAATCACGAGCTGAAAGGTCCGCGGGGCGAGGGCTACCGTACCATGCTGGCGAAGTCTCCTGCGGGCCGCGCCGGAACACCGGACGAGGTGGGCGAGCTGGCCGAGTTCCTGATGTCGAAACGGGGCCGCTTCATCTCCGGCAGCGACTTCCTGATGGACGGCGGCACGACGGCCTCCTATTGGTACGGGGATTTACAGTATTTGAAGAAAACTCATTAAAGAACCGCCGAATAAGTCCCGTTCGCCTCTGTCGGGTCTATTCCGTCACGCTTCACGTTCGGGACCAATCCCTGATTGCAATAAAATTTCAGCCATTCATAGGTCATGACGGTTTCCTTGCTGACCTCCCGCATCGTGTACATCGTGAACCCTCCAAAAAATTTTTCAAAAAACGCTTGACCGGTAGGCGCTACCGTTTGATAGAATATTAGTATAACAGCGGTTTTCGCCGATGACAAGAAAGGAGTCCTTTGGATGAGCGGTATTTCGAGACGTGATTTCATGAAAAAGGCGGGGCTGATGCTTGCTGGGGCAAGCCTTGCGGGGCTTTCCGGCTTCGCGGCGGGCTGCGGCGGGGCGAAGGCTGCCGACGGCAAGACCGCGGCTGCGGCGAAAGCGGCCGCGTCCGGGGCGGAGTCCGCCGAAAAGGCGAAGGTCTATTTCACCGACAAGATTGACGCCGAGCATCTGATCAAGCTCTACCAAAAGGTGAACGCGGAAATTCAGGGCAAGGTCGCCGTCAAGCTGCACACAGGAGAGCCTCACGGCCCGAATATCCTGCCACGGGACATGGTGCGGGATTTCATGGCGCAGATTCCCGGCGCGACGATCATCGAGGCGAACGTGGCCTACGGCAGTCCCCGCGCTTCCACGGAGGGCCATCGGGAGACGCTGGAGACGAACGGATGGACCTTCTGCCCGGTGGACATCATCGACGCCGACGGCGACGTCAATCTGCCGGTGAAGAACGGATTTCACCTGAAGGAAGTGGCGATGGGCGCGCATCTCGTCAACTACGATTCGCTGGTTGTCCTGACCCATTTCAAAGGGCACGCCATGGGCGGCTTCGGCGGCTCGCTGAAGAATATCGCCATCGGCTGCGCCTCGGGCAAGACGGGCAAGCGGCAGGTGCACGGCGTCGTCGATTACGGCGAATGGGTGACGGGCGAGCTTTTCATGGAGCTGATGGCGGACAGCGGCAAAGCGACCTGCGACCATTTCGGAAAGCACATCACGTTCCTGAACGTCCTGCGCCGCATGAGCGTGGACTGCGACTGCGCCGGTACGGGAGCCGCCGAGCCGGTGATTCCCGACCTCGGCATGATGGCCTCCACGGACATCCTCGCCATCGACAAGGCGTCTGTCGATATGGTTTACAACTTCGGCGACACGCGCAAGAACGACCTGATCGAGCGCATCGAGAGCCGCAAGGGGCTCCGCCAGCTCTCGGCCATGAAGGAACTTAAGATGGGCAGCGATCAGTATGAATTGATTTCAATCAGCTGAAAGGAAGGCAAAAGAGCCTGCCGGACGAAACGCAGGCTCTTTTGCCGATTCTTATCATGAATTTCAGGAGCGGAGATGGAGCGAAGAACGTTTCTATTTGGGCTTTTGGGTGCTGTCGGTCTTGCGGCGGGCGGCGGTGTCTGGTTCACGAGCCAGCCGAAGTTCGGGCGGCTGCCCTCGGGGGCACGGTTGGCGCAGATAAAGGCGTCGCCTCATTTCGTGAACGGGAAGTTTCAATGCCTGGAACCTGTGGAGGTCATGGCGAAGGACGAAAGCCGCCTCGCCGCCACGATAAAATTCCTGACGCGGGACAGCAACGGGCTGGTGCCGAAGCAGCCGATGATGTCGAAAAAGACGGAGATTGCGTCGCTTTCCCGCGACGAGGACGTTCTTGTTTGGCTCGGCCATTCGTCGTACTATATGCAGCTTGGCGGCCTGCGCGTGCTGATCGACCCCGTGTTCTCGGATTACGGATCGCCTGTCTTTTTCGTAAACCGCGCCTTTCCCGGCAGCAATATCTATACGGCGGAGGATTTCCCCGAGGTTGACGTACTGGCGATCACCCACGACCATTGGGATCATCTCGATTACGCCAGCGTCATGGCGCTGCGCCCGAAAGTACGGCATATCGTCTGCCCGCTGGGGGTCGGCGAATATTTCGAGCAGTGGGGCTTCGACCCGGCGATTTTGCACGAGGAGGATTGGGACGCGGAAATCCCGCTGTCCAAAGATTTCTCGGTGCATATCCTGCCGTCCCAGCATTTCTCCGGGCGATTCCTGACACAGAACCCTACCGAGTGGTGCGGTTTTGCGTTCACGACGCCGAAACGGAAGGTGTTTTTCAGCGGCGACGGCGGTTATGGCGCGCATTTTGCCGCCATCGGGAAACGCTTTGGCGGCTTCGACCTTGCGGTCATGGAGAACGGCCAGTACAACGAAAGCTGGCACAGGATTCATCTGCTGCCTCCGGAAACGGCGCAGGCGTCGCAGGACGTAGACGCGCGTCAGGTCGTGTCCTCGCACAACGGAAAATTCGCGTTGGCGCTGCATACGTGGAAGGAACCGTATCTCGAAATGGAGAAGTACAGCGCGGGCAAGCCTTACGAATGGCTGACGCCGATGATCGGCGAGAAAGTCCGGATCGGAGAAAAGGGACAGACCTTTTCCCGATGGTGGGAAAAGATGCGATAATGACGCAGATGAATGGAAAAACGGGAGGGAATTTCATGTACTTGGGTGAGAACATCAAGAAGTTAGGCTTCGGACTGATGCGGCTGCCGCAGAAGGACGGGGCCATCGACGTGGAGCAGGTGAAGGTCATGGTGGACAAGTTCCTCGCGGCGGGCTTCACTTACTTTGATACGGCTTGGGCCTATTCGGGCAGCGAGGACGCCATCCGGCAGGCACTCGTGGAGCGCTATCCGCGGGAGAAATTCCAGCTCGCCACGAAAAACGCGGCCTGGATCAACTGCAAGACGCGGGAAGACGCCGTCGCGCAGTTCGAGACTTCGCTGAAACAGACAGGGGCGGGCTATTTCGACTTTTACCTGCTGCACAATCTCGGCGAGAGCCGCACGAAGTTCTTCGACGATTTCGATATGTGGTCCTTCGTGCAGGAAAAAAAGAAAGAAGGCAAGATTCGTCACATCGGCTTCTCGTTTCATTCGACGCCGGAGGAACTGGAGACAATCCTGAAGGCGCATCCGGAAATGGAGTTCGTGCAGCTCCAGATCAATTACGGCGATTGGGAGAATCCGGCCGTCCAGTCCCGGGCCTGTTACGAAACGGCGCGGAAATACGACAAGCCCGTCATCATCATGGAGCCGGTCAAGGGCGGTATGCTGGCGAATCCGCCGGAAAGCGTGAAGAAAATCCTGCAGGCGGCGGAGCCGGAATCCTCCTGCGCGTCGTGGGCGGTGCGGTTCGCCGCGAATCTCGACGGGCTGGTCACGGTGCTTTCCGGCATGTCCGACGTCGAGCAGATGGAGGATAACCTTTCCTATATGAAGGATTTCAAAAAGCTGACGCAAAAGCAGGAAGAGACCATCGAAAAGGCGCGGGAAGCGCTGGCGGAAATCCCGATCATTCCCTGCACCACCTGCAACTATTGCGCGAAGGTCTGCCCGCAGAACATCGGCGTCTCCGGCTCGTTCACCGCGATGAATTACCTGACGCTGTACGGCGACAAAGACGCGGCGAAGCATCAGGAAAACTGGCTCGTGAACATGCACGGCAGGAAGCCGGCGGCGGACTGCGTGAAATGCGGCGCCTGCGAAAAGGCCTGCCCGCAGCACATCGCGATCCGCGACGAACTGGAAAAGGTCGCAAAGGCGCTGGCGTGACAGGAAACGAACCGGCAAAGGCAGCTGCCTATTGGTACGGTGACTTGCAGGATCTGAAAACGACACACGGAGGAGTTGGTTGCACATGAAAAAATGGTTCACAATGATGGCTTTGGCGCTTTGTGCGCTGACATTGACGGCCTGCGGTGGCGGCGCGCCCGCGAAAAGTTCAGGCTCGTCCGCACCCGCACCGAAGAATGAGACAACGGCGACGGACAAGAAAGCCGCCGACGTGTCTACGGGCAAGCGGGCGCTGGTGGTCTATTTCTCCCGCGCCTATGAGAACTACAACGTCGGCTATATCGAGAAGGGCAATACGCGTATCCTCGCAGAAATGATTGCCGAGGCGACGGGCGCGGACACCTTCGAGATCAAACCCGCGAAGCCGTACCCGAAAGAGTACACTCCGGCGACGGAACTCGCGAAGAAGGAAAAGAACGAAAATGCACGTCCTGAAATCGTCGGTACGATGCCGGACGTCTCGAAGTATGACGTGATTTTCCTCGGCTATCCGATCTGGTGGGGCGACCTGCCGATGCCGTGCTATACGTTCTTTGACAAGGTGAAGCTTGAAGGCAAGACCGTAGCGCCGTTCTGCACCCATGAGGGCAGCGGCCTTTCCGGCACCGACCGCTATATCGCCGACACGACGAAGGCGAAAGTGACCGAAGCGCTGGAGATGAAGGGCGCGACGGCACAGAAGAACCGCGGCGAGGCGAAAAAGGAAGTCATGGATTGGCTGAAAAAACTCGGATATGGGAAATGAGAGAAAACAGAGCCTGCTTTTCTGAACGCAGGCTCTGTTTCCGATTCTATTTATGATTTTAAGGAGCGAAGAACATTTCTTTGAAAAGGGACTGGGGGCCGTTGGTGGGAAGAGATGCAGTAAACAACTGTATATTTATTTTTTTGCCCGCACGCAGAGCCAGCGGCCCGCGTCGCCCATAACGGACTTTTGGTCCGTTCGCACCTCCCGAAAGCCCGCTTTCTCCAACGCGCAAACAAGATTGTCACGAGAGACCAGCTTCATACCATCGATGATGCGCGTCCATTTCTCATCCGCAGGACAGGAGCCGTCGGCTTCGCAGACGATCAGGAATTCGCCGCCGGGCTTCAAAATGCGGTGAACCCCCGGGAAGGTATTTTCCGGCCAGAAATAAATCGTTTCAAAAGCCGTAGCCGCGTCAAATGATTCGTCGGGGAACGGGAGCGCGGCCACATTCCCCTCCATGATTCGGCAACGTCCGTCGCGAATTGCGGCGGCGTTTTTCTTTTTTGACTCTGCCACGCTGACCGGGGAATAGTCAACCCCTGTAACATGCCCTTCGGGACAAGCGTCGAGCATAGCCGACACATTGCTGCCGCCGCCGCACCCCAAGTCGATGACTGTCGCGTCCGGAGCCAAGTCTATATGCGAAAGTCCCCACTGGGAAACCGGCCTGTGAGAAGCGTTCATCATGCGCACAATCAATTTCCCGATCCTGCCTTCCGGCTTCGCGCAGTTTTGGAAAACACGATGCAGGAAGTTTTGAAAGAAATTTCTTTTCATGTCCGCCCTTCTTTCTTGAAAATGATTATCACAAATAATAAGCGACATTCCTTTTAATGTCAAGGGAGAAAATTTTTGAAGGGATACTCCGGCCATTCAAAATCGCCATATTGACGCACAGCTCTCCCCTACTACACAATTTTCAGCCCAGCGCGACGTCAAGAATCATCATGACTGTAAAGCCGACGGCAAAACAGACGACGCCGATATTGGAATGTTCCCCGGCGGACATTTCCGGAATCAGCTCCTCCACGACCACGTAAATCATGGCGCCTGCAGCGAAGCTGAGGAAATAAGGGAGCGCCGGGACAATCACTCCGGACGCTAAAATCGTGAGGGCGCCGCCGATAGGTTCCACAACACCGGAGAGAACGCCGCCCAGAAAAGCGCGAAATCTTTTTTCCCCGTCCGCGTAGAGCGGCATGGAAATAATCGTGCCCTCGGGCAAGTTTTGGATGGCGATGCCGAGGGAAAGCGCCAGCGCCCCGCCGAGGGTGACCTGAAATGCGCCCTCGACCAAGCCTGCAAGCATAACGCCGACCGCCATTCCTTCGGGGATATTGTGAAGCGTCACAGCCAGCACCATCATGGTCGTCCTGGGCAATCGGGCGGGAAGCCCTTCCGCTTTGTCGGCGTCCATATGCAAATGAGGAACGACATGGTCGAGTAGCAGAAGGAACAGTGTGCCCGCCCAAAATCCGATCACGGCGGGCAGAAATGCGAGTTTTTCCATGGCCGCACTCATCTCCATCGCGGGCAGCAGCAAACTCCAAACCGACGCCGCGATCATCACGCCGGACGCGAACCCGGTCAGCGCCTTTTGCATTCCGGTCGGCAGCTCCCGCCGTGAAAGGAAGACACAGGCCGCGCCGAGGCACGTTCCCAGAAAGGGAATAAAAAGGGATAGGACAATTTCGGGACGAAACACGAGAACACCTCATTTCCGTATCTTATGAACCTATCATAGCACAATTGAAAAATTTTCTCAAAAAGTATTGAAAATTATTTTCGTTTATGTTATGATACCTCCATCACAGGAGGTGAGCCAATGACGACAGCGGATTTTGAGGAACTGCTTGCTCGTCAGTGCGCCCCTACGTTTATCGGCCTGAAGGCGGCAAGTCTTGTCGCTTTTCAAAAGGATCGATTTGACGATCTCGACGCGCAGCTCGCCAACTATGAACTCTGTTTCGCCTGTCACGGCATTTCGGTGTTCCGGTTGCTGGACGAAGAAGGCCGCGCGCTGGTGCTCTTTTATCGGGCCGATGCGCTGGACGCTGTTCTTCGCCGGCGGGAAGCGAGGATGCTTCTCCGGCGATACGGGTATCGTCCGTCGGATTCGCTTGCAGCAATGCTGGAGCGGCTTCGTCAGCGTGTCCAACCAAAGCCGGGCGAAGGCTTTCCGCATGAGATTGGCCTCTTTCTCGGCTACCCCCCGCATGATGTCAGAGGCTTCATCGAACACAAGGGACGCGGCTTTCTTTGCTGCGGTTTCTGGAAGGTCTACGCCGACGCGGATGCGTCGAGGGCGCTTTTCAAGCGATACGCCGACTGCACAGCGCGCTTCTGCACACGGCTCGCCAGCGGCGTCCCGATGGCCGAACTTCTCCAAGCCGTTTAAGTTGCCTTGTTCGTCATCCCCCCGACGAACGAGGCGGCCTTATTCGGATAATTACTTCCAAAGAAAGGAGCAATCTATGAAGAAAATCGCGGTAGTCTATTGGAGCGGCGGCGGAAATACGGAAGCGATGGCGCAGGCCGCTGTCGACGGCGCGAACAAAGCCGGCGGCGAAGCGACGCTGTTCCGTGTGGACGCGTTTTCCGCCCAGGACATGAAAGACTACGACGGCTTTCTCTTCGGCTGCCCAGCGATGGGCGCCGAGGTTCTCGAGGAAGCGGAGTTCGAGCCGTTTTTTCAGGAGGCCGAGTCCAGGATTTCCGGCGTTTCCGTCGGTCTCTTCGGCTCCTACGGCTGGGGCGGCGGCGAGTGGATGCGTCAATGGGTTGCGCGCGTAAAAGATGATGGCGCGAAACTCATCGGCAGCCTCGCTGTCGAGAACACCCCCGACGAAAAAGGGCTCGCGGAGTGCGCGGCGCTTGGCGAAAGTCTCGTCAAAGCACTTGCGTGAAGACTTATTTGACAACCTCTCATTTTCTCTCCCATAAGCAGCAGCTCCCTACAGCTTTGTGATGCAAAGCTGCAGGGAGTTTCTGTTTTCCGTACGGCGTCCAAAACTATGATTACGTGCAAGAGAAATTCATCTTGACATTGAGTATTATATGCGATATTATAGCTGTAATGATTTTCATTTTATAAAATACACAGGGGGAATGAAGAATGTTTTCGAGAAGCGATTTTTGGATTGGAATGGCTGTGGGCGTTGTCGCCGGGGTTTTCGGCTACCGCTATATGCAGGAGCGTGAGCAGCAGATGCTGGCGCTGGCGGGCGGAGAGCCTGCGGGACAGGTGCCTCTGGCGGAGCTGGAGCGCCAGAAGGAAGAGCTTGAAGACATGATCGCGGCGCAGAAGGCGCAGGAAAAATAAGTATTCAAAAGAAAGGAGACTGCCTTTTGTCGGACAGTCTCTTCTTTTGTTTGCGGGGAGTTTTTTATGAAGCAAATGTCACTGGGGCTGCCGCTGGCGGGGGCGGCGGCGGGAACGCTCCTTTCGTTGGCGCTGCCGTCGAAGCGGGGGCATATTATCTGCGGTCTCGCGTGGGCCGGGCTTTCGGCGATCCATGCCTGGCAGTACCGCAAAAAACTCGCGCAAGATTTGAAAAAGAACGGTGGTTTTTTCTCTATGACGGATTTTCCGCAATCGAAGCTTGATTTTTTCGTCCGCACGGTAGAGGTCGCTTCGTACATTCCGGGCAGGGCGCGGCTTTATGCCCGTCCACTCGTCGGCAATGCAGCGCTGGCGAATCAGGTGGAAAAGGAGCTGTCCGGCGCGTCGGGCATGAAGAGCGTCCGCACAAACACGACGACCGGCTCGATCCTCATCGAGTACGATCCGGCGACACTTCGAAAGAATCCGGAGCTGGCGCGGATGGAGGAGTATATCAGAACGCATGTGAAAAGAAAGTGAGCCTTCCCCCATGGGGAAGGACGAATTTACGGAAAGGGAAGGTGATTATATGAATTATATGTCCGGTATGATGATGGGGTTGGCCTTTGGGCAGGGCGTCCGGCGTTTTTTGACGGGAGGCGCATCGAAGCGCCGCGAAACGCCTGCCTTCACATTGGCGCGGGCCATTCCGGGGCGGCGGCGGTATTACGCAAAAGGACTGCTCGGAAACGAAGCTTTGGCAACGGCTTTGGAGGAAGCCCTGTCGAAAATCGACTACATTGACGAGGTGAAGGCGAACCATGTTTCGGGGAGCCTTTTGCTCGTTTACCACGGCGAAGAAGCGCAGATAGACGCGATTGCCGAACGGCTGGAAAACCGCGTGTTTTCCGTGCCCGCGCAAGATACGGAAATGGGGGCGTCCGATGTCTCGACTTGCCATGAGGGAACGGCGGAGGGGCTGGCCTCGTTTGGACAAAGCATTCGCGGCACGTTCAACGCGCTGAACCATCAGATGAAGTTCCTGACGAAGGGATGGCTCGATCTGCCGTCGCTTTTGTCCTTTGTGTTCACGATTCGCGGCCTGCAAAAAATTTTGCTGGCGAAGCAGCTCCCTTCCGGGCCGCAGCTGATTTGGTGGGCGTTTTCATTGTTGAGAGGATGGCGGATCGCATGAGCTATCGTCTCGTTACCGTTCCGCTTTCGGCGGAGCTGTCCCATGAGGCACGTATTCTTGCAGGGGCGCGGCTTCGCGCCGCGCGCGGCGTCGTCTCCGTGGCGGCGGAGGGCAAAGCGCTTCGCGTTTGGCACACAGGGGCGCGGCTTTCGCCCGCCGCTCTGCGGCTCGTCCGGCATATCCGGGAGGAATCCGAGGCGCGCACCGCCGAGCCGACGATGGCCGACTACCGCCGGGACGCCCTGATTTCCGTCGGCGTCTTCGCGGCGATGAAGTTATTGGAAAAGAACGCGCCCGCCGCTTACGCAGGGCTTCGTGTAATCCGCAGCCTGCTCGTGCTCGGCATGGCGCGGAATCTGTTTGAAAGCGGCTACGGCGGCCTGATTCGCGATCGTCGTCCGAACGCAGACACCTTGACCGCCACGGCGGTGGCCGCTTCGGTGCTTTCCGGCCGTCCCGAATCGAGCCTGACGCTTTTGACGCTGTCAAACGTTGCCGAAATGCTGACCAGCTACGCCGCCGAGCGGGCGCGCCGCCAGATTTCCGGCCTCCTGAATCTGAATCAGCGGTATGTCTGGCTGGTGGACGAGGGTGTCGAACGGAAGGTTCCCGTGGAATCGTTGAAGGCTGGAGACAAGATCGCCGCCCACGCGGGGGAAATGATCTGCATCGACGGGCGGGTTCTGGCGGGCTCCGCCGCCGTAAACCAGTCATCGATCACCGGCGAGTCGAATCCAGCCATGAAGCAGATAAAATCCCGCGTCTATGCGGGCAGCGTAGTCGAGGCTGGAGAGCTTGTCATTCTCGTTGAGAAGACCGGGAAAGACACGTCTCTCGCCCATATCGTGCATCTCGTCGAAGAAGCACAGGCCCAGCGCGCCCCCGTACAGAATTTCGCAGACCAGATGGCGAATCTGCTTGTTCCCGTTTCGCTTTTGGGAGCGTTCGTGGTGTACGGCGCGACGCGAGACTGGCAGCGGGTGCTGAACCTCCTGTTTATCGACTTTTCCTGCGGTCTGAAGCTTTCCACCGCGACGGCGATTTCCGCCGCCATTGCCGCCGCTGCGAAAAAAGGCATTCTCGTCAAGGGCGGCAATTACATCGAGGCGTTGGCCGGAGCCGACACCGTAGTTCTGGACAAGACCGGCACTTTGACCGTGGGCGTGCCGCAGATTTCCTATATCCGCACCGTCGAGAACGCCGACGAAAAGGAAACGGTGCTTTTGGCGGCTTCGGCGGAGATGCATTCCATCCACCCGTTGGCAGTCGCCATCCAAAAATATGTGCGGGAAAAGAATTGGGAAGTGCCGCAGCATAAAAGTTCCACTACCGTCGTAGCCCGCGGAATGAAAGCCGTAGTGCCGGACTTCGAGAAGTTCAAGGGCGGTTCGGTTCTGGTGGGCAGCCGAAAATTCATGGAGGAATCGAAGGTCAGGAATCTTGATGACGTAATGATCGAAGAAACGGCACCGAACCGCATTTATGTGGCACGGGACAAAAAACTGCTCGGCGTCATCGGCATCAATGACCCGATCCGTCCGAAGATGAAAAAGACGCTGAACCAAATGCGCCGCTATGGCATCGACGAGATCGTGATGCTGACCGGGGACTCGAAAGAGGTCGCCGCCGAGGTGGCGCGGGACATGGACATAGATGCCTACTATGCCGAAGTGTTGCCCGAGGACAAAGCGAATTATGTGCAAAAGCTCAAGGAACGCGGCTGCATCATGATGGTCGGCGACGGCATCAACGACGCCCCCGCGCTGGCCTTCGCCGACGTCGGCGTCAGCCTCGGCGGGCAGCAGACCGACATCGCCGCCGAGTCCGGCGCGGTAACAATCCGCTCCGAAGATCCCGAAGGATTGATGACCGCGCTGACCATCGGGCGGCGCACCATGAACCTGATCCGTCAAAACTTCATGGCGACTATCACTGTGAACTCCGCCGCGATGCTCCTCGGCGCTCTCGGTAAAATCAATCCGCTTTGGGCCGCGATTATCCACAACACCGCGACGCTGGCGGTTGTCCTGAACAGCGCGAGAATTTTAGGCGACGCCAAATCAAGTTTTTCTTTTGCAAGGTGAACAAGTCCGTCCTTCATGATCCGACAGCGACGGAAACTGTCCTGCTCCAAACGAACCGTCCGGCTTCCCGGGCGGTTCGTTTTGTTTTCTTGTGCACTCGCGGCCACCCTCGTATTTCACGCGCATGGCGCATGAAATAATGCCGGCAATCATCAACAGATGTTTTTGCACCTCGCCGATTTCACCATCTTCCGCCTTCATCGCGCTCGTTATCGCAGCAATACTCGCCGCCCTCCACCGAGATAAACAGGATTTGTTTCAAATACGACTTTATTGACTTATTTGAAATCGTTTTGTATAATTTAACAATAACATCTTACAACAGAGAGGCAAATAGGCATGGCATTTGACAGAGAGGAACTTTTGAAAAAGCTGGCGATGGCGCTGGCCGCGAATCCCGGCAGCACGATGCAGGAGCTGGCGGACAGCGCGGGAATCAGCAAGGCGAGCCTGCACCGCATTTACTCGACAAAAGAAAAATTACAGGCCACCATCGTGGAGCGGGTGCGGGACGTGTTTGCCGAAATCCGCCGGACCATCCAAAAGCCGCATGAGGATTACATGGAAGCGCTGCGGGAGCTGATCGCGATCCATTGCCGCAACAGCACCTATGTCCTCTTTATCGGTAGGGACGTTTTTTTTGAGATGCTCCAGGACGGGGAATGGGACGCTTACTACAATGATCTGGAAATATTTTTCCGCGAGGGACAGGAACGGGGTATCCTGACGCTGGACTTCTCGGCGGGCGTCATCGGCGATATTTTCATCAGCCTCGTCACGGGGATACTGGAATGTCATCTCTGGGGACATCTGACGGAACGGGAAATGGAAAAAACAATTCTTCGGGCGCTGTTGGGCGGCGTCGAGAGATAGGGAGAAACAGGGAGACTCATTCATGACCGGATTTTTTATCAGGCATCCATTGTCGGCGATCGTCGCCGCGCTGCTTTTGACCATATTCGGGCTGCTTTCCGCCTTTTCGCTGCCCATCGCCCAGTACCCGGAAATCGCGCCGCCCACGGTGATGGTTTCCACCACGTATATCGGCGCTGACGCGGAAGTGCTCAACGACACGGTGGCGCAGGTCATCGAGAACGAAGTGAACGGCGTCGAGGGCATCGACTATATGAAGTCCACCTCCGATTCCTCGGGGGCCTATTACCTCGAAATCGTTTTCCGTCCAGAAATCGACGGCGACACCGCCGCGGTCAAGGTGCAGAACCGCATCTCCTCCGCGCTGCCGCAGCTGCCCGACGAGGTGCAGTCCTACGGCGTCACCACGACAAAGAGCTCCGAGGACATGGCGCTGGTCATTTCGCTGATCTCGCCGAAGGGCAGTTATGACAGCATGTTCCTGAAAAACTATGCCAAGTGTATTTCATGGACAAGATCAAGCGTGTCTACGGTATCGGCTCCGTCACGGAGTACACCGACGATTTCGCCATACGGATCTGGCTGAACCCGGAAAAGCTCGCTTCGCACGGGCTCACGGTGACGGACGTCTCCGACGCCGTCAAGGAGCAGCACAAGCGGGCCTCCGTCGGCGCGCTGGGCAAGATGCCCGCCGACGAAGGGCAGGAAACCCAGTCCATCGGCCGCGCCGCAAATCGAAGGGAAACGCCGGAAGACTTTGCAAGTATTATTCTTCGTGCAGAGCCGGACGGCCGCTATGTGCGGCTCGGGGACGTGGCGGAAATCACCAACGGCGTACGGGACATGAATTATGTTTCGCTGCAGGACGGGCTGGAAACCGCCGCCTTCAGCGTTGCCCTGACGAACGACGCCAACGCCGTCGAGACCATCGGCCAGGTCAACGCGATTCTCGTGGAGGAGTCCCGCTCCTTTCCTCCGGACATGGAGTACCGCACCCTCGTTGACAGCACCCGCTATGTGGCGGAGTCGATGAAGGAAGTATCGAATACCTTCTGGGAGGCGCTGGCGCTCGTCGTCGCCATCATGTACCTGTTTCTGCGCGATCCGCGCGCCACCGTTATCGCCGTGCTGACGATTCCCGTCTCGCTGATCGCCACCTTTGCCGCCTTCAGGATTGCCGGTTTTTCCATCAACACGCTGACACTGTTCGCGATGGTGCTGGCCATCGGCATGGTGGTGGACGACGCGATCGTGGTCATCGAGAGCGTCGAGCAGCATCTCGAAAAGGGCGGCGGCATCCGCGAGGCGACGACGGCGGCCATGGACGCACTGGAGGAAATCGCCAAAGAGGTCGCGCCGACGGGATTCCAGATCGCGTGGACGGGCGAGAGCCGCCAGCTGCGGGACGCCCAGGGCACGGTGCTGAAAGTGATGGGGCTTTCGCTGCTTTTCGTGTTCCTCTGCCTCGTCGCTCTCTATGAATCGTGGTCGATTCCCTTCTCCGTTTTATTGAGCGTCCCGGCGGGCGTCTTCGGCGCGCTCCTCACAGAACTTGCGATTGGGAGAGCGGGCAGTATCTATATGCAGATCGGCATCCTGATGGTCATCGGCCTCGCGGCGAAAAACGCGATCCTGATCGCCGAGTTCGCGAAGCTCCGCATGGACGCGGGCATGAAAGCCGTTCCCGCCGTATTCGCGGCGGCGAAGCTTCGGCTTCGTCCGATCCTGATGCCAGCGCTGACCTCGATCATCGGCTGCCTGCCGCTGGCCTTCGCTTCCGGCACGGGGGCGGAGGCAAGGGTCGGCATGGGCGCGGCGGTAGTCGGCGGCATGAGCGCCGCAACGATTCTCGGCCTGTTCTTCGTGCCGGTGCTGTTTGCACTGTTGGCACGAAAAAAGCTGAGATAATCAAACAAAAATGTTTCTATAGAATTTGAAATATATTTGCATAAAGGGTATAATATTTTCAAATGTGTGTGTGAAATCATTTGACGAAACGGACCGTTCCCGAATCCGCTTATTATAAAACCACTGAAACGTTCTATTTATTTGGTTCCTATACGGAGGAAAGTCCATGAGAAACCTAAATGTGAAAGAATATAAAAAATTTGAAGATATTAAACAGGTTCGTGCAGACGGATCCGAGTTTTGGAGTGCACGCGAACTGGCAATCGCACTTGATTACACCCAATGGAGAAACTTTAGCAAAGTGATTGACAGGGCAATGATAGCTTGCGAGAACAGTGGGCACAGTGTTTCAAGCGATTTTGCCGAGGTCAGCAAAATCGTGGAAGCGGGGGCAACCTCCAAGCCGAAAAAGGATTATGAATTGTCCCGTTACGCTTGTTATCTTGTCGTACAGAACGGCGATCCACGAAAAGAAGTGATTGCGCTCGGCCAAACATATTTTGCAATCCAGACCTATCGTCAGGAAGTGGCTGACCATTTCAACCAACTTGACGAAGACAGAAGGCGGCTTGTCGTCCGGGGCGATATCAAGCAGTGGAATCAACTGCTGGCCGAAACCGCACACGACGCCGGAGTTATTACGAACGAAGAGTTTGCAATCTTCCAAAATGCTGGATATATGGGGCTATACGGAGGTCTTGACGTAGAGGATATTCACGCCAGAAAAGAACTTGAAATCGGGCAGAAAATCTTGGATTATATGGGCAGCACGGAATTGATTGCCAACCTGTTCCGAATATCACAGACCGAGGAAAAGCTCCGCAAAGATCATGTACAAGGAGCAGCGGCGGCAACAAGTGTCCATTATAACGTCGGTCGTGAAGTACGCTCCGCCATCAAGAAGATCGGCGGCACAATGCCGGAGGATTTGCCAAAGCCGGAAAAAAGTATCCAACAAATTGAGAAGGAGCAGCTTGCACGGCTTAGAGCAAAAGCGAAAAAAGGAAAAATCATGTTGGACGAATAATTTTTTCGTTTCGACACACTTCCGACACAATCGTCCTTTATACTTCAAACCATCAAAGAAAGCTTCTCTAAAAAAGAAAGGATGATTCAAATGAAGAAATTGATGTTGGCGGCTATGGCGGCAATGGTGATCGGTTCGACGGGGACGGCGCTGGCGGCGACGCCGGATCGCGGGTTCTGCGGGGACAACGCTCCGGCCATCGAGATGAGCTACGCGCATTGCGGCGGAGGATACCATCACGGCGGTCGCGGAGGACGTGGCGGCTACGGATGCGGCGGAGGCTATGGCGACGGGTACTGCTGGGGCAACGAAAACAATAACGAAGGCTGAGATGCAAAATAGACGGGCATCGGGGAGTATATACTCCTCAATGCCCGTCTTTTATTCTGATCTAACCAAGAATCTTCAAAAGCTGCTTCTCGTTTGCCCTCGGCAGTATCCTTCGGAAATGGGTGAGCAACCGTTCTTTCGATTCTTCCGGCTTCCGTTGGTACACCGCCCCCGTAAAGGATTTGCCATAGTACTTCTCCGGCGTGGTGTACCGCGCCACGCCCCATCCATACGGATTGCCTTTCTTGTCCGTCATATATGTGAAATCAGCCACAACAAGGTAACATTCCATCTGCAGCCGGGTAATAATGGTGTCAAAGCCTTTCTTCCCGCCCTTGCGGAACCCTCCCAGCTTTTTCAGTTCCTTCGACAGCACAGAATCATCCCGCTGGTCAACCATGTCATAGACCAGCTTGTTATCATGAGACGCCTTGCCATCATCATAGAGCGCGTCGAAGTCGTAGCCGTCCCGCCGCCAGTTGGCGAGGTCTGGATACCACTCGCGGCTTACGAACCCAGCCTTCTTGTTGAACAGTTTTCCGTAGACGCATTTCTTCCGTCGCGCAATCGAGCCTTTCCAGCCCCATGCCTCCCAAGATCCATCGAAACCCGTGAACCAGTATTTCCCGTCAATACGTTCTTCGAGAGAAAAGCCCTCTATGTCATTGGCGAAGAAAGGGAGAAAACCCTGTTTCTCCACGACTTTTTCGATGTCCTCCAAGGATTTGATTTGTTTAGCCACATTGATTCCCTCGCGCTTCCACACCGCTCATAACAAGCACCAATACACAGCAAGCCCGCAGATAATAAAGCCGCGCATGAAGTCTTCCCAGACAGTTTTTTGTCCACGCCGTAATACTGCGAAAATGTGATACGCAGTTATCACTACCATTATTGCTTTCATTGCCATTCTATAGATTACTCCTCTCAATGCGCCGTTTCTTCACGCGTCAAAATGTACTCCTCAATCTTAAATGAGAGAAATTTTCCCTTTTCCGGAGCATAGAGCGGATGCCGAGGATGCCCTTTCCCAGTTAACTCGCCATAACGCAGCCATGAAGCACAGCCCTTCAGCAAGTCATAGATTTCTCTTAACGAATGGTATAAAAACTGATTTCCGGGCTTGTCAATACTGGCTCCCCATGCACACCAAATCGCATCTATATGAAAGAACCGTTTCACCGCATCAAGCACCATCAGATTATTCTCTCTCCATATCTCATTCTCATACAGCTCATCAGGTTTCTTTGTCCGCTGCGGATGCAGATTCACCATAATCCACCCATCATACCCCTGATTTCGAGTAATCTTGCGGACTCTTTTAGTCGTTGGATCATCATCCCCAGGTTTAGCACTACTTGGATTAACACCAAAAACAAGCATGTTCTTTTTTCCCGGTTGTCCCAGCACGTATCTCTCATTGTCGTTTCCGAGGTAAACCCATAATTTTTGCAGTCCACTCAATTTTTCCGAATCAAGTTTCTTAGGCTGGTAATCCTGATAAGACAATTCACATATCGTTTGCCAAACCTCGTCCGGCTGCCAATCAAGAGACTCTTCTTCAATCCCGAGGTTACTTTTATACGCATCAATTACGTCCTCGTGTACAAACATGACACAAGCTTCACCAAGATACCGCCAGTACCACGCACCGACTTTATTAGTTTTTGCACGCTGAATCTCGTCGATTGCGGGGAAAATCCCTGCCAGTTTTCTTGTGACACGTCCATCGGAAAGATTCACCCTGTATATTGCGCGGTCAATGTGGTAAAAATCGCAGTAATTATCGTAATCGCGGCTGTTAACAAAGCAAAACCTCATCCCATTAAATAATGTCGAAGAAATTTCGCGCGGCGTAAGTTCGATTGGCTCCGGCGGATCGTAGTCACAGGCATCATCAAAATAACCATATTCGGCATCATCTTCAATTTGTTCTTCTAAAGTCATCGGTCTCTCATCCTTGTTCCTTAAAGCCTCGCCAGCTTTTTTGACCGCATCATCCATCCACTCCTTGCTCCACTTTTTCATTGATTTCCACCTCCTGTGATCTAATATTATTATACCACAACCCATGTGCATATTTTTACATGTACAAAAAAGACGGGCATCGAGAAAATACAAAATCCTCAATGCCCGTCTTTTCTATTTCGCCGCACAAAAAATGACGGCAACCGCCGCCAGCACATACGCTATATTCCTTTGCCGCTCAATGCGCCGCTTCGTCCTTATAGACAAAAAAGGCCATTCCCTATAAGATTTGCTATTATTTCATGCGAAGAATATAATATTTTCAAATATTCGTGTGGAATCAACGGGACCTATCCCCGTGCGAAACCCGCCAAGGCTGTGCGCGTAAAAATCATCGAGGAGGAAATGAAATGAAAACGAAACTTGCCATTGCATTTCTCAACGTGTTTTGGCTCTTTGGAAGCGTCCTTTCCGCCATCGGTCAGGCCGCAGAAACGCCGCCGATACGCTATTTCATGCAGCCGGAAAGCGTCAAGGGCAGCGATACACCTTACGGCAACAACCCGGCTGTCGGCCATTACGTCCAGGCGGATGATGCGAAAATCTACTATGAGGTGTACGGCAAAGGACAGCCGATTTTCGTTTTTCACGGCGGCGGCGTAGGTACGCCTTATGAGATGGGAAGCATCATCGACCGACTGCGGACGGATCATCAGGTCGTTGTCGTTTCGACGCGCGGGCATGGGCGCTCGGAAATCGGCCACAAGCCTTTGACGTATGAGCAAAAAGCTGACGACATGATTGCCGTGATGCGAAAAGTCACGGACGCGCCGGCCTCGATTATCGGATTCAGCGACGGCGCGTACACCGCCTACAAGGTCGCCGCCATGTACCCCGAAGCGGTGGAACGCGTCGCCGCTATCGGCGCGGGCACCCTTCACCCCGGATTTTTTACGGCGGGCACATTGAACGTCGCCGACATGGAGAAAATCGACAAGGCTTTTATCGAGCAGCAAAAGCGAATCATGCCGGAACCGGAAAGATTGCAGGAGTTTTGGACAGATTACATGAACTTTTGGAGCCAAATGAACGTCGGCGCCGAGGTCTTCGGCGCTATCCGCTGCCCTGTCCTGCTCATCGCCGGGGACGAGGACGACCACGCCCCCATCGCCACCATGATGGAAGCGCACCAAATGATTCCCGATTCCCGTCTCTGCATCGTCCCGAAATCATGGCATACAGCGTTTCTCGACAATTTCGAGGTGACCTGGGCGGCGATGACTCCGTTCCTCCACGCGGATATAAAAGACTTGCAGCCAAGCCGCAAAGTGGAATATAACGCGCATTACCATTACCGGGAATAAAAAGCCATCCTTCTTTTCGTGCGGGCAGGGCTTGTTATTCTTCCGCGCGGAGCATAGAATATCATCAAAAAAGGAAACTTACCATGAGCGAGGAATGTTTGATTTGCAAGTCGCCGCTCGTCTACGCGGAAAACGATGAAACGATGGAATGTGCTCTTTGCCATAAGCGGGAGGCAAGCAAAACAAAATGCGCCAACGGCCATTACATCTGCAACGACTGCCACACAAAGGGCATGGACGCTCTGATTGGATTTTGTTTCTCCGAGACCTCCAAAAATCCAATCGAGATTCTGCGGAAGATGATGCAAATGCCGTTCTGCCACATGCACGAGCCGGAACATCATGTCATGGTGGGCGCTGCGCTTTTGACGGCGTTCAAGAATGCCGGTGGAGACATTGATCTCCATACTTCATTACTTGAAATGATGAATCGCGGGAAAAGCGTTCCCGGCGGCGCCTGCGGATTCTGGGGCGCCTGCGGCGCGGGCATAAGCACGGGAATGTTTATGTCCATTATCTCGAAATCGACGCCGCTTACCAACGAACCCTTCGCATTATCCCATCAGATGACCTCGAAAGCCCTAGCTAGGATTGGCGAGATTGGCGGCCCCCGCTGCTGCAAACGTGATTCTTTCCTGTCCGTTTTGACGGCTATTGATTTTGTCGAAAAACATTTCGGCGTAAAGATGGAATCCGAAAAAGTTGTCTGCGGATTCTGGCCGCAAAACAGCCAATGTATCGAAGCTCGCTGTCCGTTTTTCAAGGCAAGGCAATAATTTGAAAAAATTTTTCGTTTCGACACACTTCCGACACAATCGTCCTTTATACTTCAAACCATCAAAGAAAACTTCTTTACAAAAAGAAAGGATGATTCAAATGAAAAAAATGATGTTGGCGGCTATGGCGGCAATGGTGATCGGTTCGACGGGGACGGCGCTGGCGGCGACGCCGGGAGCCGTGGACTGCAGGGACAACGCGCCCTGCGTCGAAACGAGCTATGCACACTGCGGCGGAGGGTACTACGGCGGCGGCCGCGGAGGACGCGGCGGCTACGGCTGCGGCGGTGGCGGGTACTGCTACGGCTACGAAAACCAAGAAGGATAATCAAGAAACAAGGAGGGCGTTGAGGAATTTTTCTTCCTCAACGCCCTCCTTGTTTTATACCGTCAATAATTTTCGGCGCCGATCCCGAAGCAAGACTGCGGATGGGCGCAGACCGGGCCGATGGTTTTACTTGCCGTCGCCGAGAATCGTCGCGACTCCGATATCGTATTTCTTTATGGGAACTCCGTTCCGGGCGTCGTCTTCCCCCTGCACTTTTCCGGCCAGGATGCGCTCCACGCCCGTGTAAAGCGGAACAATCAAATCCGGGGAAACGGGGAAGCTGCCGTGGGCCGGGTAGATGGTATCAAATCGGTCTTTAAAGTTTTCCAGGCGCTTCAGGCTCAGCACATAGGCGTGAAGCTCCCGCTGAACGCCGAACATATAGATGTTCCCGTCCTGTATCGGATCGCCGCTGATCAGAACGCGGTTCTTCACGTCCAGCACGGCAATGCTGCCCGGCGTATGCCCCGGCAGCCCGATGATCTCAAGCTCACGGTCCCCGAGGTCGAGTTTGTCCCCGTGCTCCACGGGAACGATGATGCCTTTCCTGTTCTCGCCGTGGTAATAATTTGAGGCCTCGGCCATGCTCATATAGAACGTCCCGAATTCGTTGTTGCCTCCCACATGATCCCGGTCGGCATGGGTATTCATTAGCTTCACGGGAAGACTCGTCAGGCTCTCGGCAACCGCTTTCATGCTTGGCACGTGGAATCCGCTGTCGATCAGCAGCGCTTCCTTCGTTCCGGTCAAAAGAAAACTGCGGACCATGTCTTCCTGAATCCACCAGGTATTCTCGTTGATGGGAAAGATTTGCACTTCTCCGTGCTTGATGTCATACGTCCCGGTGTTCCTGTCGGCTGCCAGCGCGGAGGAATATCCCGCGCCGTTTCCGCCGATCGGAAGCATCGGACTCAGAGCGGCCAGCCCCATCAGTTTTACGAAATCACGGCGTGAACATTTTTTCATCGAAATCGGCTCCTTTCCTTCCGTTCTTCAATGAAAGATACTACGTTTTGAAAATTCTCCCCCCGAAAGGATTTTTCCTGCCTGTCTGGAAAAATCTTTGAAAGGGAGAGAGCGGCAGACGTAGCGTCAAATACTGCTGCAGTTATGCCGACAGTTGGTTCATTGATTATTTTGAATAATTGACATATGTCATTTTCTTTCGTATAATAATTTTCGACATATGTCGGAAAGGAGATGCTTATGCCGAGACCAATCAGATGCCGTAGAATAGAGCGGTTGCCGGTCTATCGCAGTTTTTCGCCCGATGACATAGAAGCCGACGAGAGCGTCCGGATGACGGTGGATGAATTTGAGGCATTGCGCCTTTTGGACGACGAAGGGCTGAACCAGGAAGCTTGCGCGTCCAGAATGAACATTGCCCGCACCACGGTTACCGCTATTTACGACAGCGCGAGGAAGAAGGTCGCGGAGGCCCTCGTTCACGGAAAGCGGCTCCTGATCGCGGGAGGCTGCTGTGAATTTGCGCCGGTGGAAATCCGGCAGGATATTATGGAGAAAGGAAGCATGACAATGAGAATCGCGGTTACTTATGAACACGGAGAGATTTTCCAGCATTTCGGACATACGGAACAGTTCAAGCTGTACGATGTGGAAGACGGAAAGATCACGGGAGAACAGGTCGTTGACACCAACGGAAGCGGCCACGGCGCGCTGGCGGGATTCCTGCAGGCCGCCAAGGTCGACGCGCTGATTTGCGGCGGCATCGGCATGGGCGCGCAGATGGCGCTGGCCGACGTTGGAATCAAGCTCTACGCCGGCGTACAGGGAAACGCGGACGAGGCAGCGAAGGCACTTGCAGAAGGAACGCTGGCTTACGACCCGAACGCCCATTGCGATCACCATGACCATGCCCACGGCCATTGCGGCCATCACCATGAGCATGAACACGGCCATTGCGGCCATCATCATGGCGAAGACCATCACTGCCACGAACATTAATACTACTCTTCGACCAAAATTTTAAATAAAATTTTGACCGAAGATACGCCTGCTTACCCTCGCTTTGTTCGGGATGTGCGACACTAAGCGCTAAAGCGCTAAGTGTCGCAGCACGCAGGCTGCAGCCGCGCCTTCGGCGCGTCTGACGTCTCATAAATCTCAGTAAAGATTAAAAATCTCAACTGAGATTAGTATAACTTATGAATATTGTATCTGATTGTTTCCTGCCCCCTTGCGCACTCACCATGACCGACCGGCATTCGCCGGGCGGTCATTTTGTTTTTTACAAAACCTCAAATTATATCTTGATATTTATTTTCAACTATGATATGATACCCTCACAATAAATTCCAACGTGCTATTTATTTGAAAGAGGGAAAATTTATGAACGTATTCAACAAACTATTCAAGACCGCGGATGAACGGAAGTATTTCCACATTGCGCTGCCTGCGGCGGTAGAATGTGTATTCATGAGTTTCCTGGCTTCCGCCGACCTGATCATGGTGGGCGCGCTGGGCGCGGTTTCCATTGCGGCTGTCAGTATCTTTGCGCAGCCCCGCATGATACTTCTCTGCTTCGCGCGTTCCATCGCATCCGCTGTCACGCTGCTGACCGCAAGGAAAGCCGGGGCGCAGGATGTTGCCGGCGTCTCGGAGCTGCTGCGCAAGTCGCTGTTCCTCTCCGGTATCTTTATGGGACTGCTTCATATCCTGTTCTATTTCTTGCTGGAAAAGATCTTATTGCTGATGGGCGCCGGAAGCGATTACCTTCCGCAGGCGCTGTTGTACAGCCGCATCGCCATCTTCTCGGTCTATGTCACTTCCATGACTTCGGTATTGCAGGCTGTCCAGCTTGGCTTCGGGGAAACGGGCGCGATCATGCGCACGAACGTGACCGGGAATATCGTGAACATCGTCGTGAACGGACTGCTGATCTTCGGGGTGGGCCCGTTCCCCGAACTGGGCGTCGTGGGCGCCGCCATCGGCACAGTGATCGGAACTATGTTCACTTTGTTATATACGGTTTATATCATGAACAACAACAAGTACTTTTCCCAGGGCGGCAGCTTCATTCCCGACAGGAAGTACTTCAGGGAAATCTTGCCGATATTCGGCAGCATCATCAGCGAGCAGGGTTTCGAGCGTCTCGGCATGGTGCTTTTCACCCGGATGGCGGCGGGACTCGGCACGGTTCCCTTTGCGGTTCACAGTATCTGCATGAGCGTAGTGGACTATTACTGGGATTTTGCCACCGGACTGGGCAAGGCGAGCATGGTCCTGGCCGGCCAGAGCTGCGGTGCGAAGAATGAACGGGACTGGCATACCTTCCGCAAGATCGGCGTCCGGTGGGGACTGATTTTTTCCGCTGTCAGCTTTGCGTTTATTTTCCTGCTGCGGGAGCCGATCTTCAAGGTTTACTCCGACGATCCGGCTGCGCTGGCGATGAGCGGGATCATCATGTTCCTGGTTGCCCTCGTAGGATTTCCGGAAGCGCAGGGTCTGGTGTGCGCCGGTATTCTGCGGGGCAGCGGGAAGACGGCTGTCGTTGCGCTGTATTCTTTTGTGTCCATCGCCGTGCTGCGTCCTCTGCTGACTGCTTTTTTCCTGTATGCAGCCGACCTGGGTCTGTTAGGGGCCTGGATCGCCTTATTCCTGGATCAGTCGATCCGCGCGGCCTGCGCGACGTTCTTGGTCCGACGCATGCAGCAAGATGCCGGACGCCACATGGAAGAACTGGCTCAAGCGGCTTGAGTATGCTATACTTATGAATCATACCAAGACAGACAGGACGGAGAGCGATGGATTTCATCAGAGCGAGAAACGATGAACAGAAAACGATTCGTGTCGAACAGATCACGAACGCGGCTGCGGAACTTTATGTGGAAATCGGCTACGACAAGATCACATTTTCGGAGATCGGGCGAAAGCTGAATTTTACGCGCCGCAACCTGTACAACTATTTTCGCTGCAAGGAAGATATTTTCCTGACGCTCCTGCTGCAGGATATCGAAACAATGGTGGACGACGCTGAAAAAACGTTTGTCAAAAAAGCAGAAGACCTGGAGGCCTTCTGCTTCGCCTGGGCCGAGATGCTGCTCCGCCATCGGCGGATGCTTTCTTTGCTCGGCATCGTGAACACGGTAATCCTGAAAGGCGCTTCCTCCCGGATGCATAACAGTTTCCGTGTTGAGATGAATCGTTCTTTCAACAGGCTGAAGACGCTGGTGCAGCTCATCTTTCCGCAATTCACCGAGGAACAGGCTTATCAGTTCGTGGAGTGTGAAAACTGCTACGCTATGACCTTGTATCCGGCCAGCCTGGAATATAAAGAATCCCATCATATTGAAATATTCCCCGCCGCCGGTTTCGGCACAAGGGACTTCATGTCCCAATTCGTCCAGTTTTTACGGATACTGCTGAAAGGGCTGCAGGAATGACTTCCCTGTTTTCCCGGAAAACAAATCGGAACGCAACGTAAAGGAACCGGAAGATCAAAAAAGGACTGCCGACGAAGAATGTTCTTCGTACGACAGTCCTTTTCATTTTGTTTCCTATAGAGTTTATGCTCCCACAGACTTCGCAACCTTGAGACGCACGATGGCGCGCTGGAGCGCAGCCTCGGCACGGCTGATGTCGATGTCCGTGTGTTTCAGCGGCGCGGAATTGAACTTCTTGATTCGTTCCTCGGCCCGCTGGTATGCTTTTTCCGCCCGCAGGACATCGATTTGAATCGGCGTCTCCGCACAGGACGCAAGCACCGTAATCTTGTTTTGCAGGACTTCCATGAAGCCGCCGCCGCACGCGATCAGCTCCTCACGGCCATCCTCGTGTTTCACGCGCATGGCGCAGGGGATGATGCTGGCGATCATCGGCAGATGGTTCGGCATGACGCCGATCTCGCCATCCTCCGCCTTGACGACGAGCATGTGGATGTCCGCCTGATAGACCACCGCGTCCGGGGAAACGACCTCCAGCTTGATCGTCGGCATAGGTTATGCCTCCTCTTTCAGCTTCTCGGCTTTCGCCACGGCCTCGTCAATCGTTCCGACCATATAGAACGCGTTCTCCGGAAGGTCGTCATGGCGGCCCTCAAGGATTTCCTTGAATCCGCGAATGGTCTCTTTCAGCGGGACGTATTTGCCCGGCTGGCCGGTGAACTGCTCCGCCACTGCGAACGGCTGCGAAAGGAAGCGCTGAATCTTACGAGCGCGCGCAACCGTCAGCTTGTCGGCGTCGGAAAGTTCTTCCATACCGAGGATGGCGATGATATCCTGTAGTTCCTTGTACTTCTGCAGAACCGCCTGCACGCCGCGCGCCACGTTGTAGTGCTCCTCGCCGATGATATTCGGGTCGAGGATACGGGACGTGGAATCCAGCGGATCGACGGCCGGGTAAAGGCCCAGCTCGGCGATCTGACGGGAAAGAACCGTCGTCGCGTCCAAATGCGTAAACGTGCCCGCAGGCGCCGGGTCGGTCAAGTCGTCGGCCGGAACGTAAACAGCCTGCACCGACGTGATGGAACCTGCTTTTGTCGAGGTAATGCGCTCCTGCAGAGCCCCGATATCCGTGGTCAGCGTCGGCTGATAACCGACGGCCGACGGCATGCGGCCCAGCAGAGCCGAAACCTCGGAACCTGCCTGGATGAAACGGAAAATGTTATCGATGAAGAGCAGCACGTCCTGATGCTCGACGTCGCGGAAATACTCCGCCATCGTCAGACCCGTCAGGCCGACGCGCATACGAGCTCCAGGGGGCTCGTTCATCTGCCCGTAGACCAGCGCCGTCTTCGAGATAACGCCGGACTCGGTCATTTCCGTCCAAAGATCGTTGCCCTCGCGGGTACGCTCGCCGACACCCGCGAAGACCGAATAGCCGCCGTGCTCGGTGGCAATATTGTGAATAAGCTCCTGAATCAGAACCGTCTTGCCGACGCCCGCGCCTCCGAAAAGACCCGTCTTTCCGCCTCGGGAATACGGAGCAATCAGGTCGACGACCTTGATGCCCGTCTCGAGAATCTGCGCCGTTGCATCCTGTTCCTCAAATGTCGGCGCGGGACGATGAATCGGCCACGCCTCTTTGTTTCCGACCGGCTCGGGATTGTGATCGACCGTCTCGCCCAGCACGTTGAACACGCGCCCGAGGCACTCCGGCCCGACCGGCACCTTGATCGGCGCGCCGGTATCCTCCGCCTCCATGCCGCGCACAAGCCCGTCTGTCGAGCTCAGGGCGATGCAGCGGGTAACGCTGTCACCGAGGTGCTGCATGACCTCCACGACCAGGTTGATGTCAACATCCCCCGACTTGCCTTTGATCGTGACGGCGTTCAGGATCTCCGGCAGCTCTCCCAGTGGAAACTCAATATCAACGACAGCTCCGATGACCTGTACTATCTTGCCTTTTGCCAATGGTAGACCCCCTTAGGCAGCGAAGCCGCCGCCTTACTTCAATGCTTCCGCACCGCCCACGATCTCGGTGATCTCGCGGGTGATGTTCGCCTGACGTACCTTGTTGTAGAGCAGATCCAGCTTGCGCGTCAGCTCCTGCGCGTTGTCCGTCGCGCTCGACATTGCCGTCATGCGGGACGAAAGCTCGCTGGCCGCCGCCTGTAGCTGCGCCGCGTAAATCATCGTAACCAAATACTGCGGCAGCAGCGCGTTAAGCACGTCGTCCGCGTTCGGTATGAAGATGAACGGCTCTTCCTTGAATTCCTCCAGCGGCGTATCGTACGCGCTGAAATCAATGCTGTCCGTTTCTTCGTTTGGCAGCTCCGGCATATCCGGGAGCGGCGGCAACGGGCCAAACCGCTCTTCCGCCTCTTTTGCTGCCTGGGCTTCCTTCGCTTTCGCCGCTTCCTCCGCGGCTGCTTCTGCCGCGGCCTCCGCGGCGGCTTTTTCCGCAGCCTCGTTCTTCGCGCGCTCCGCTTCGGCAGCCTCTTTCGCTTCCATCGCTTCGATCATTTCGTCGTAGCTCTGCGGCCCCGGCTGAGGCAGCTTCGCAAGCGCCGCCGCCTTCAAATGCGCGATGAACGCGCCCGCCTTGTCCAGTCTCGTCAGCTCGGCTTCCTCCGCCTCGCCGGTGATGCCCTCGAAAGGCAGGAGCTGGAACTTCTCCGGCACATTGACCATCGACGACACAAACCGCGCATAAATAATATGCACGGCGCTGTATTCGCCGGTTTCATAGCGCGTGGTCAGCTCCGCCGCGATTTGCTTCGCGATCTCGAAAGTGGGCCGCTCGCTGATGCCGAGATATTCCTTTACGATATGATAGCCCCGGTTGCGGAAATGTTCCTCGGTCTTTCGGCCGATGACGACAAGATCGGCTTTTTCCTTGTCGGGAATATGCCGAACCGCTTCCTTAAAAATATTCGAGGAATAGGCGCCCGCAAGACCTTTGTCTGCCGCGACGATCAGGAAAAGCTCCTTTTCCGCCGCGTCATAGGTCTCGAGAAGCGGGTGCTTGAAATCGGTGACATTGGACGCGACGTTTTCCACGACCTCCGCCATCTTATCCGCATAGGGCTTGTTTGCGACAGCCGCCATCTGTGCGCGCCTGAGGCGCGCAGCCGCGACCATTTTCATCGCCTTGGTGATCTGCTGGATGCTCTTTACGCTGCGTATTCTGCGGCGTATATCTTGCAAACTCGCCATTCAATCACCTCATCACGCCATTTTGTAAGGAACGGTCTCCTTGAATTCTTCGATAGCCTGTCCGAGCGCGGCTTCCAGATTGTCATCCAGCTTCTGCTGCTCGGCAATCTTCTGCCCGATCTCCGGGTGGCTCTGCCGCATGAATTTCAGGAAATCATTCTGGAACGTGACGACCTTGTCCACGGGAATGTCCGCGAGATAGCCGCGAACCGCCGTGAAGATGACCATGACCTGCTCCTGGACGACGAGCGGCGAATACTGGGTCTGCTTCAGCGTCTCCGTCATGCGCGCGCCGCGATCGAGCTGATCCTTCGTCGCCTTATCAAGATCGGAGCCGAACTGCGCGAACGCCGCCAGCTCGCGATACTGCGCCAAATCCAAGCGCAGCGTACCGGCGACCTGTTTCATCGCCTTGATCTGCGCGCTGCCGCCGACACGGGATACCGAAAGGCCGACGTTGACCGCCGGACGGATTCCGGAATAGAACATATCGGTTTCCAGCATAATCTGGCCGTCTGTGATCGAGATAACGTTCGTCGGAATGTAGGCGCCGACGTCGCCTGCCTGCGTCTCGATAATCGGAAGCGCGGTAATCGAGCCTGCACCGAGTTCATCGGACAGCTTCGCGGCGCGCTCCAGGAGACGCGAATGGAGATAGAATACGTCGCCCGGATACGCCTCGCGTCCGGGAGGACGACGGAGAAGCAGCGACATGGCGCGGTACGCCGCCGCGTGCTTCGTGAGGTCGTCATAAATGCAAAGGCAGTGTCCGCCCTTCCGCATGAAATATTCCGCCATCGCGACGCCGGCATAGGGCGCCATGTACTGGAGCGGCGAGGAATCCGACGCCGTCGCTGCGACAACGATCGAATACGCCATAGCCCCGGTGTCTTCCAGCGTCTTGACCACGCGGGCCACCGTAGACGCTTTCTGACCGATAGCGACATAAATGCAGATACAGTTCTGCCCCTTCTGATTTATCATCGTGTCGACGGCAATTGCCGTCTTGCCCGTGCCGCGGTCGCCGATAATCAATTCGCGCTGGCCGCGCCCAATGGGAACAAGTGCGTCGATAGCCTTGATACCCGTCTGGAGCGGCTCGTGAACCGACTTTCTGTCCGCGATGCCCGGCGCCGGACTTTCGATTTTCCGGTATTCCGTTGTTTCAATCGGTCCCTTGCCGTCGATAGGACGTCCGAGAGCGTCCACGACGCGCCCGATCATCGCCTCGCCGACCGGCACCTGCAAGATGCGCCCTGTGCGCTTGACCGTGTCACCTTCCATGATCTCGTTCTCGCGGCCGAGAACGACGGCGCCCACGTTGTCCTGCTCCAGGTTCAGCACCAGTCCGAAAATATCATTTCCGAAATCGAGCAGCTCGCCGGCCATTGCTTTTTGCAGGCCATGAATATGAGCGATGCCGTCACCGATTTCGATAACAGTCCCCACCTCGTCAATCTCAAGATCCACTTCGTAGTTCTTGATCTGTTCTTTGATGATGGCTGTTATTTCTTCGGGATTCATTTTCATAACTTAGCACTCACCTCAATTCCTAATCCGCCAAAAGCTGTGCTTCGAGTGCCTTCATGCGGCTTATGAGACTGCCGTCGATCAGCCGGTCGCCCATGCGAACCACCGCGCCGCCGAGCAGCTTCTCGTCCAAATGCTTCCGCAGCTTGATTGTCTTTCCCGTCAGCTCCCCGAGCTTTGCCTTGAGCCTGTCGCCGAGACTGTCGGACAGCTCCCTGGCCGTCGTGACATCCGCGACGAGAATGCCCTGCGCCTCGTTCGAGAAATTCTCATACTGGCGCACAATCTCCCCAAGGAGCGCTCCCCGCTGCTTGTCCAAGAGAAGGCGCAAGAAATTCATCACCATTGGGGAAAGTTCCCCGCCGAAAATCTTCTGCACCGCTTCCTGCTTCGCCTGCCGCGGGATCATCGGGCTTTCCAGGAACGCTTTGAGCTCCGGCGTGGCGTCCATTGCCTCGTCCAGCGCCTTGAGCTCCGCCCCGTACTCGACTAGCTTTCCTTCCTCTTGGGCGAGGAGGAACATCGCTTTTGAATACTTTGTGGCAAGCTGTAGATTCAGCATGACAGATCACCCAGCTTTTCTTTGCTGAGACTGTCGATGAAGTCGCCGACGAGCGCCTCATTGGCGGCGTCGTCCATGTTGCGGCCCATCAGCTTCGTGGCAGCCGCCAGCGAAAGCGCGACCATCTGCCCTTTCATTTTCTTCGCGGCCTCTTCGCGCTCCGCCTGGAGCTGCGCCTTTGCCGCGGCTTTCATCTGCTCGATCTCCTGCTGCGTTTCCTCGACGCGGGCACGGTGCTCCGCCTCGCTGCGCTGCGTCGCGGAGTCGGTAATCTCCTGCGCGCGCTTCCTCGCATCGGAGAGCTTTTGCTCGTACTCCTTCTTCATCTCGGCCGCCTGCGCGCGGTCCTCGTCGGCCTGACGGATATTGTTCTGGATCTTGTCCGTCCGGTCATGGAGAACCTGAAGCAGAGGGCCCCATGCGAATTTCTTCAGCACGAGAAGGAGGACCAAGAAGTTGATAATCTGTATGAATAATGTTGAGTTGACATCTACCATTCGCGGATCCTCCCTTCCGGCGTCTTTCGCACGAAAAGACGACAACCTGAAACAGCTGCCGCTTCCCGCCTAAGCCGCCAATTACGCGATGAACGGATTCGCGAAGATGAGGATCAGGACAACGACGATAGCGATAATAGGAATGGACTCAACAAGACCGCAGGATACGAGAGCGTTCGTGAACAGAGCATCCTTGACTTCCGGCTGGCGAACCGTGCCGTCCATCAAACGCATCAGGACGCGGGAGTCACCATAAACAGCCATGATGATCGAAGTCATCGTGATGATAAGGATAACGATCAGGGACATGATAACGGGAGAAATAGTAGCCATGAGAAAAAAACCTCCTAATAATAAATAAATATTTTTTACGGCAAATTCTCACAGCGCGGGAAAGCCCCGCACCGGAACCGTTGCCACGGCTTACAAAAATTACTCGTGATGATGCTCCTGCGCCGCCGGCGCGATATACACCAGCGAAAGCGTCGTGAAGATGTACGCCTGGATAATGCCGACCGCAAGGCTGAAGATAACCCAGACTACATGCGGCGCCCAGTTCGCATACCAAGGAGCGAGATTCAGGATAATGATGATCAGCACCTCGCCCGCCAGGATGTTTCCGAAAAGACGGAAAGCCAGCGACGCGGGCCGTGCAAGCTCCTCAATGAGATGAATCAAGATGAAGGGAGCAAACGGCTCAAGGAAGTGCTTGAAATAGCCGATGCCGTTCCTCGCCACGCCGATGCCGTGATGAATCAGCATGGACATCGTGATTGCAAGGCCCAGCGTCGTATTCAAATCGTTTGTCGGCGACTCCATCGCCGGGAAAAGGCCCAGCCAGTTCGCGATCACCAGATACACGAACAATGTGAGGAAGATATGGGTCAGGGAACGCCCCGTCGGCCCAATCATCGTATTGATTTTATCCTCCCACAGCTCGGCTATGGCCTCGATTGCGTTCTGCCACCCCGTGGGAACCTCCTTCAGGTTTCGCGATGCGAGAATCGCAATCAGAATGACGATGGCCATCGTGATATAGTTCATGATGAGCGTCTCTTCATTGATGAGATAGCCGGCAAACTCCACGACTTCGCGATGACCGATTTTTTCCATACAACCCCTCCCCTTTAATCAACCCCTATCACTCTACGAAACCGCCTCCTCGCGGTTCTTCTTGATACGGGCCGCGATCAGGCAAGCGAACGCCGTCGCGAGAAACAGGAGATACGCCGCAATCGCCACCAGAAAAAACGGTTTTGAAACCTGCGCCGCAAGCCCCATGATCAGGCAAAGCGAACCCATGCGAATGAACAGCCCGTTCTGGAGCTGCGAGGCCGCTTTCTTCTCGTCGAAATGCCCGTCTTCCATGCGATTCGTCAACGTCCAGCAGAAAATGCCGCCCGCCAGATAGCCGACGAAAAGCCCGCCGATAAGCAGCCCCTTCCCCAAAAGGAGAAAGACCAGCGCACCCGCAAGCGTGCATCCCGCAAGAGCCTTCAGCGTCCAAACGCCGCCCCTGCCGTAGATTGATAAGAATTTTTCCATATTCCACCTCGACGAAGTCATTCCATGCCCCCCGCCCGACGAAATATTTTCCGCCCTATTATACTCCCAAGCATAAAAGCTTTGCAAGCTAATAACGAAATTTTTGCAGATTTTTTTCAGGAAGCGGTGAATGTTCCACTGTGCAATTCACAAATCCCCATCGGCTCGTTCCCTGACAACCCTGCAACAATGATTGGAGTACAACAATCAAATTTTCTTTCGTCGCAATAAAAAAGCGCTGCCAAAGTTTGAAGCCTTCGACAGCGTTTTCCGTCTATCCTTGTTTCTTTTCGCGCTCAATGAACGATTCAAATACGTCCGGCGGCACCGGGCGGGAGAAATAATAGCCCTGCACCAGGTCGCAGCCCGCGTTTTTCAGCATCGCCATCTGATTTTCCGTTTCCACGCCCTCCGCGATCACGAGCATTTTCAGATTCTCGGCGATATCGAGGATCAGCTCCACCAGGCGGAAGTCCTGCTCGCTGTGCTCGATGTTCAGTATGAAGCCCCGGTCCATCTTCAGCACGTCCACCGGCATCGAAGAAAGCATATTCAGTGAGGAATAGCCGGAGCCGAAGTCGTCCATTTCGATTTCGTAGCCTTTGCTCCGCAGCCGTTCCATGACCTTCATCAGCTCGTCCGCATTGTCCGTGCAGGCGGACTCCGTCACCTCCAGCTTCAGGTCCTTGCGGTCCAGTCCGTTGCTTTCCACCAGCCCGTCGAGGATTTCCTCCAGCTGCGGGTCGAACATATCCACCCGGGACAAATTGATGGAAACCGGTATGGTAACGCCGTATTTTTCCTTCCATTCGGCAATCTGCCGGGCAGCCTCAGCCCAGACATATTTGTCGACGAGGCTGATCTGCCCGTTTCCCTCGAACAGCGGGATAAAATCGTTGGGCGGGATCAGGCCCAGCTCCGGATGCTGCCACCGGATCAGAGCCTCCGCGCTGGCCAGCCTCGGCGGGTCGCACTGGACGTTGTACTTGGGCTGATAATAGACCTTGAATTCCCGCTGCTCCACCGCCCGCCGCAGGTCGTTCAGCAGGCGCTGGCTGTAGTTTTCGCGGGAGCGGATTTCCTCATTGTAGATCATCAGATGCTTGTTGCCGCCCCGCACCATGTTGCAGGCCGACCACGCGCGCTCGAAGGCCTGGTCAGAGCCCAGCCCCTCCTGCCATGGCATGACGCCCATGCGCAGGCGTATGCTGACGCTCCGCGACAGCTCGTTCAGCCGGTTCTGGAATTCCGCCAGCAGCGCCGGATAATCTTCCACATGCTTGCAGAAAATGTCGAACCTGTCCGCTTCGATACGGCCGGCGATGCCGATATTCCCCTCCAGGAACGTCTTGATTTCCTCGGCGAGGGAGCAAAGCACCATGTCGCCGTACTCGCGTCCGTTCAACTCGTTGACGAGATGGAACTGCTCGATATTCAGGACGATGGCGTCCGTCTTCAATCGTGGATAATCGCGGTTGAAGCGTCTCGCGTATTCGTAGAAAAAGCCCCGGCTGAACAGCCCGGTCAGGTCGTCGTTTTCCGTCACGGAAATGAGCTGCTGCCTGTCTTTCGCTTTTTTCCGGGCTTTCGCGCTGTACAGCGACAGGGAAAGCAGGAGCGTGGCGATAGTGGCGGCGACGGCGACGAACGGGACGAAATTGTCCTTTACGAAATCCGCGAAGCTGACCTTCTTCTCCGCGTAGGAGTGAGAAGCCAGCGACGAGTACACCTGCGTTTCCGGCACGAGATTGTTGAGCTTGTTGAGGATGGAGTAAAGCAGGGCGTCGTCCCGGCGCAGGGCGAAGGAGAAATGTATGTCCTCCCCGGTGGAAAGCGGCGCCAGATTGTATTTGGCGATTTGGTCGACAAGGCTGTTGAGTCTGTAAAGGGAAATCAGGCAGCAGTCCGCCTCGCCGGAGGCCACTGCCCGGAGCCGGTCCTCCCGTTTGTCGCAGAGCGTCACTTTCCATTCCGGGAAAAACTTCTTCACGAAGTTCTCATGGTAATGGTTGCCCTTCACATACGCGACGCTCTCGATTTCCTGCAGGGAATATTTCTTGCGGTTTTCTCTCCGCACCACCGCGAACATTTCCGAATGCATGGGCGGCGTCGATACCAGAACGTCCTCTTTCTCGCCGTCATAATCAGAAAAACTGACCGGGAACAGGCAGTCGATCTCCCCGTTTTTCAGTGCCTTCATCGCGGATTCCATGTCAGGGAACGCAATCGGATCAAAAACCAGGTTCGCGTTTTTCACGCCGGAGGCGGCAATTTTCAGGTAATCCTTCAGGGCGCCTGTCAGTATCCCCGTTTGCTCGTCCTTCCCGCAGTAAGGGAGGTAGTCGGCCCGGTAGCCCACCCGAACGACGCCGTGGCGCGCGAGCCATTCGCTTTCGGCGGGCGTGAGGTACGCGCCGAGGGCATTACTGTAAAAATACTTTTTGTTCATCTGCTGGTTGTAATACCGGTTTTCATCCTGGATCCGGTTCATGGCAGCATCCAGTTCCTGCAGCAGATCGGGGCGGTTCCGGCTCACCGCAAAGAAAAACGGAGAGGAGCCGACGCTGCAAATGGGAATGGGCCTGTCCTCGCCGACGCCGTTCTTGACGATGCTCGTGCCCACATAAATATCCAGCTCGCCCCGGTTCAGCTTTTGCAGCGAATCCTTTTCGCCGCCCGTCAGATCCACGATTTCCGTCGAGATGCCGTATTTTTCCGCCCATGCGGCATAGAAATCCCGCTGCACGCTGCCCCGGTTTATGCCCACCCGCTTCCCGTTGAAGGAATCGAAATTGTCCAGACTGATTTGCGTATTCCGATTGGAAATATAAATATAATAATCTTCCTCGCCCATGGGCAGGGCGGAAAACAGCATATTCCCCGCCCGCTCCTCCGTATAGGAAACGTCGCTCAAAAGGTCGATCTCGCCCCGCTGGAGCATCTGCAAAAGCTCCGGCCAGCCCGCGTTTACATATTCATACTCCCAGCCGGTGTAGGCTGCAATCTTCTGTTGGTACTCGTAGGCAAAGCCGGAACGCCCGCCGAAGGAATCCGTGATATTGAACGGCGATTCGTACCACCCCACCCGCACGGTCTTTTTCCCGGAGGAAAACGCAAGCGCAGGAACAAGGAATACCAACAGCAGCAAAAGACAAAGCCGAAATGCGATCGTTTTTACGTTATTTGCAACGGAAGGCGGTTTTTCCATGATAAATCACCTGCTCAACTGCACTGTCAGATTGGATTCTTTTCTATATACGAATATAACATAAATATATTCATTTTACAATTATAATAGCGCGATGCGTTTTCATTTTGTTATTTTTCAAAAGTAACATAAATGCCGAAGAACATAGGCTTTGATTCCTTTCAAATGGTCTTAACGATTTTTCAGGAACGCGTCCGACGGGATCTCTCCGCCTTTTGGGACGACGATGAAATCCCCGTCGAAGGTTTCTTTTGCGATTTTGTGCAGAATGCCGCATTTTCCGTCAAGCAAAGTCATCGTGCCGGAAAGTATTTTGACCAGCGGCGCGACATAATCCTGCACCGCCCGCACATCATAACCGCCCGTGTCGATGATGTAGAATTTGTTGCACGTCTTGTACAACCGGCGCAGAAAATCTTCGGCGGCCTCGCGCCCCATTTTCCCCGCCAGCTTGTCAAGGTCGATTTCGGATTCCTTAGTGCATTCCATCCAGCTTTCCGTAAAATAAACGCCGCCAATATCCCGCTGCAGGACGTCGAGACTGTCTCCGGAAAGCAGGATATCGAGGCAGTCCCGTGTACGCGGCACGACAAGCTCCGCAGACGACGCGCGAAGCCCCGCAGTGCCGCCGCCGCATCCGCTGACACAGATCACAATCCGTTCCACATTGTAAAAACGGTCAATCATATCCTGCAAATATTCGTGCAGTTTTTTCGGGACGCTGTGCAGTTCCCGCGGGATAAAATACACGACGGCTTCCGAAGACGCCGCCGCAAGCGCGGCCTTCAGCTCCACCATCAGCGTCGGGCAGGAGAGGATCACGGTTTTCGGCATAAAGACGCCACCTTTGCAAACAGCTTTTATTTTATAGAAAGTATTCTACGCTTCCGCCGTTTTTCCTTTATTTGCAGAACCAAAAAAGCAACTCCCCAAAACCTTACACAAAAGATTTTGGGGAGTTGCCTGGAATAAAATCACTTTTCAGGTCGCGCCCACATAGAGCGTGCGCACCATGATATTAACTTCCTGCACCACCATGCCGGTAACGCGCTCGATTTCTTCCTTAACCATTTCCTGCGTCTGATGGATCAGCGTCGGAATATGCTTGCCGTAGCGCAGCACAACTTCCAGCGAAACCTCGATACCCTGATCCTCGTCGCCGTCCTTCAGATGACGCACACGAACATGGGCGACCTGGTTGACGAAATCTCTTTCGCCCACAAACCGCTTCACGATGGCCTTGATCACCGAATCGTCAATAATAAGCTTGCCGTAATAGCTGAACACCGGCCGAACAATGGATTTCTCACCCAGCTTCCGGCGTGGACGCGCTGATGAACGATGGAAGAAGGACTGGAGCGGATCGACCAGATAGCCGGAAAAATGCGGCTTCAACTCGATGGTCGGCACCGGGATGATATGCTTTCCTTCTTTCAGGCGATGATAGGCCGCCTTCTTCATGTCAGTCTCGGACGCGATATCCTCGATGCGAACAATGCGGCTTGCCGGCGGCAGACGCAGAATTTTCGCGATTTTGTGCACCATGTTTTCCGACGTCGCAAGAATCAGCACGCGATTCGGCGCTTCACGATCCAGCGCCGCCCGCGCCTCCTCCGCGTGTCCGGGCAGGATGAAAATCGCCCGCCGCACCGCCATGATCCGGCTTTTCTCTTTCTTGGCCGAGCTGCCCGCGATAATTTTTCCGTCCTTGATCAAAAGGCCGTCGTCAATGATCACGTCCGCCTTGTACTGATTTGCAACCAGGAGCGCCCGATGGCTCTTTCCGGTCCCGCTGGGACCGACCAGCGCTATGACGTCCATCACACTCACCTGCCAATGTTAATTCTGCGGCGGATGGAAAAACGGCGCCGCAAGTTCGTCATCCACGACGAACACGCCCAGCTCCGACGGCTCTCGCTGCGGAATCCCGTGGAAATCCGAGCCGCCTGTGACGCGCAGTCCTCGCGCTTCCGCCATTGCCAAATATCGCGCCGTATCTTCCGCGTCATGCCGTGGATAATACGCCTCGATTCCGCCAAAATCCAGTGCCAGCATCCGCTCGACAATCTTGTCGTCCTTCACCAGCTTCGGATGAGCCAAAACCGGCACGCCGCCCGCGTTCCGGATCAAGGCTACCGCTTCCTCCGGCGCGATCCGATAATGCGGCACATACCCCGGCTGTCCGTAGTCCAAAAGCTTGTCGAAGGCTTCGCGGATCGTGCCGACCAGCCCTTTCTTCACCAACGCGCGCGCCATGTGCGCGCGCCCGATGGCGCGGGACGTCCCGGCGATTTGCAGGACATCTCCTTCCGTAATGTCGTATCCGATGTCCTGCAGTTTCTCCACCATCGTGGAAAAACGCGCCCATCGCGATTCCGAAATCTCCGTAACTTTGTCCGCCAAATCCTGATTGTAAATGTCGAAATCGTAACCGAGGATATGGACGTCGTGCTCATCCACCTCGCAGCTGAACTCGATTCCCGGAATGATATGCAAGGTTTTCGACGGATAAAGCCCCTGCTCGTACAAGTGCCGTATCCCGTCTACCGTGTCGTGATCGGTAATCGCAAGATACGAAAGCTTTGCCTCCTTCGCCGCAGCCACCAGTTCCTCCGGCGCGAGACGCCCATCCGAAAAACTCGTATGGGTATGTAGATCGCTTGCCATAAACCTGCTTTCACTTCCCGTTCCGCATTTAGGAAATACCAAACAAGCCCGCATCCCTGCGGCCTTTTGCGAAAATATCTGAAAAATGTATAAGCTATTATATCACATTCCCAGCGCGTTCGTCAAAAATTGAGGAAAAACCCTGAAAAAACATCACGCAGCGTCCTCCCGGATCTGAATCCGTTCGATATTCGTCGCCTTCCCCGTCCCGTCGTCAACCGTCAAAAGAACCGCCGAATAAACCGCGGAACCGTCGGCGACCTCGAAACGCGCCGGCATTCCTGTTGTCGTCTTTGCCAGCACCGGCTCTTTCGTAAAACCGATCACGGAGTTCCACGGGCCGACCATGCCGAGGTCAGAAATAAACGCTGTTCCACCCGGCAAGATACGCTCGTCCGCCGTCTGCACATGGGTATGCGTACCGACCACCGCCGTCACGCGTCCGTCCAGATACCAGCCCATCGCCATTTTCTCCGATGTCGATTCCGCATGGAAATCCAGGAGCACCACGTCGCACTCGCCGGATAATTCCCGCAGCAAATCCTCCACACGCTGGAACGGGCAGTCCAGTTCCTGCATAAACGCGCGCCCCGAAAGGTTCATCACGCCGACATTCTTTCCCCGCAGCGGATAGACACAGGCCCCTTTACCAGGAACGCCCGTCGGGTAATTCGCCGGTCGCAGCAGGTACGGCTCGTCGTCTATGAACTGAAGTACTTCTTTTTTGTCCCAGATATGATTGCCGCCGGTCACGACGTCCGCGCCGCCAAGCAAGAGCTCGTCCAGCGTCTTCTTCGTGACGCCCCTGCCCTCGGCGGAGTTCTCCCCGTTCACGACGACAAGGTCGACATTCTTTTCCTGCCGAAGCTTCGGCGTATATTTGGCAAAGGCCGCCCTTCCCGGGCGGCCTATTACGTCTCCAACCATTAAAATTCGCAAAACCATTTCCTCACTTATTGAACACCAAAACCCGGCCTTCCTCGCGGATGCCGATCATGCGGTTTGTCACGCGCGAGATTTTCAGCGTGCCGATCATGTGGTCGATGGCGTTTTCATGGGCGGCAAGATCGAACTCGAAATCGTCGGGCCGGCTGTCGGGATCGACAATCAGCGTTTCCCCGAACCGTTCCCGCATGATCGTCGAAATCATGCTGATCTCGCCTTGCGAGATTGTACGGATATCGCGGATGACATGGAAAAACGCCGTATGTCCTTGCCCTTCGAGATATATTTCGATGCGCCCCTCGTCAAAGCCCTCGATGCTGTGATAGGTCAGGATGCTCTCGCGAATCAATTCCCCCGCACTCTCATACTCCTGACGCGGAGGCACTTCATGGAGTGCAAAGGAAAAATGCAGCGCGTCTTCCTCCGGCTCATAGCTAATCGTGCCAATCTCAGGGTAGCACACCAAAATGGACACTAAGAGATTGATCCCGTCGATGTTGGGCTTCTTTTTGCGACCAAATTGCATGACTACCCCTCCTTTACCATATCACTCCTGCACAAAACCTTAGGAACTGTTCAGAAATAAATTTTTGCTCTCGCTTGTCTTCATTTCCCTGTGCGATAACTTAAAATTTATTTCTTTCCAGTTCCTTATTTCGCGTAATCGACAACCCGTGTCTCGCGGATGACCGTCGCCTTGATCTGGCCCGGATATTCAAGCTCCGACTCAATTTTCTTGACAATATCATGCGCCAACGCGATGGACGCCACATCGTCCACCTTGTCCGGCTTCACCATGATACGGACCTCACGGCCCGCCTGAATTGCGTAGCAGTTGTCCACGCCGTCGAAGGACTTCGCGATTTCTTCCAGACGCGTCAGACGTTTCAGATACGTCTCGAGGCTCTCGCGACGTGCTCCCGGACGGGCCGCCGAAATAGCGTCCGCCGCCGCGACCAACACGGCCTCCACCGAAGTCGCTTCCTCGTCTCCGTGATGCGCAGCAATCGCATTAATAACTTCCGCGGACTCGCGATGCTTACGCGCAATGTCCGCACCGATGGTCACATGGGTTCCGTCGCTCTCATGGTCGATGGCCTTGCCGATATCGTGCAGAAGACCGCCGCGCTTCGCCAGCGCAACGTCCACGCCCAACTCCGCGGCCATGACGCCCGCGAGCTGCGCGACCTCGATGGAATGGTTCAGCACATTCTGCCCATAGCTTGTGCGATAACGGAGGCGTCCCAAAAGCCGCACCAATTCCGGATGCAGCCCGTGAACGCCCGTATCGAATGTCGCCTGCTCGCCGGCTTCCTTGATACGTTGGTCGACTTCGCGCTTCGCCTTGTCCACCATCTCCTCGATACGGGCCGGATGAATGCGGCCGTCCGTAATCAGCTTTTCTAGAGCAATCCGCGCGATTTCGCGGCGCACCGGATCGAAGCCGGACAGGATAACCGCTTCCGGCGTATCGTCAATGATCAGGTCGATTCCGGTTAAAGTTTCCAGCGCGCGGATATTTCGCCCTTCGCGACCGATAATGCGGCCTTTCATTTCGTCATTCGGCAACGCGACAACGGAAACGGTAGTCTCCGCCACCTGATCGGCGGCGCAGCGCTGGATCGCCTGCGACACGATGTCGCGGGCGCGCTTGTCCGCCTCGTCCTTCGCCTGCTGCTCGTACTCCTTGATCATCATGGCCTTCTCGTGGCGCATTTCCTCTTCCGCCTCGGCCATCAACATCGCTTTCGCTTCTTCCGTCGTCAGCTTCGAGATACGCTCCAATTCCGCCTTCTGCTTTTCGTGCATTTCGGCGGCACGGCTGCGCTCCTCTTCCAGCGACGCGTCCTTCGCGATCAAAGCCTCTTCTTTCTTTTCCAGCGTTTCCAGCTTGCGGTCGAGATTCTCTTCCTTCTGCTGAAGGCGGCGTTCCTGACGCGCCATATCCGCTTTGCGTTCTTTCGTATCCTTGTCAAGGCTCTGCCGCATCTGGTGGATTTCTTCCTTCGCCTCGAGCACGGCCTCCTTCTTTCTGGCCTCGCCCGCCGCCTCTGCTTTCTCCACGATGCGCCGTGCCTCTTCCTCGGCGGAGCCGATTGCTCCCTCCGCCTGTTGCTTTCGTACATAATAACCGCCGCCGGCGCCGACAATCAAAGCCAGCGCGGACGCCAAAACCAATTCAATGATACTATGCGCCTCCCATTTGTTAAATTTTTTTGCTGCCTTTCGGCTTTTAGTTCCTTTGTCAATATAGCCTTGAATGTGGCAAAGCTATACGAGCTTATTTTATATTGTTTTCCGGGGAGTGTCAAGGAAACGGAGAAACAACGAAAAAACAACGATCTTGCGCCTTTTTTCCTCTGTATCCGCCGCAACTAAAATGGTACAATATTGGAAACGAAAATATAAGGACAAGGTCGACAAAGCAGCAACTGCTGAAAGGAGAGACAACTCATGCTGGAAATCGGAACCAAGGCGCCGGATTTCGCGCTGCCGGACCAAAACGGAAACACGCGCACCCTCAAGGAATTTCGCGGACAAAAAGTGATCCTGTATTTTTATCCGAAGGACATGACCTCCGGCTGCACGAAGCAGGCCTGCGGCTTCGGCGAGAAATATCCGCTGTTTCAGGAAAAGGGCGCGGTGGTCGTCGGCGTCAGCAAAGACACCGTCGCGTCCCACAAGAAATTCGAGGAAAAATACAACCTCCCCTTCGTCCTGCTCTCAGACACGGAAAAAGAAGTGCTGCAAGCCTACGACGTATGGAAGGAAAAGAAAAACTACGGCAAAGTCTCCATGGGCGTCGTCCGCACGACGTACCTGATCGACGAAAAAGGAATCATCGTCAAAGCCATGGACAAGGTAAAAGCGGCGGAAAACCCGGCGCAGATGCTGGAACTGCTCGGGTAGGCGGAAAAATCATCATAGCAAAAGCGGCGCTCCGCCATGGAACGCCGCTTTTCTTTACCCCTTCCTCTGCCGCAAAAGCCGCAAACATTGTTTCCAGAAACCGGGATACAAATTGATGAAGAAGAAAAGAAACGGTGCATCCCCCCACCACCGCTTCGCGGTCCCCCGCCCCCTAGGGGGCGGACAAAGATCAGTGCTTCGACGGATATGTATCTAAGCTGTAGCTTCTCCAGCCCCTAGGTGGCGGACAAAAATCGGCGCTTCGACGGCTCCTTGAAAAGCAGGAGCTTTTGCAGGCGGCACTGATGCAAGAGTATTTCGGGTAGATATAAAAATGTCCGCCCCTTCGGGGGCGGGGGACCGCCGCAGGCGGTGGTGGGGGCGCATATCATTGTCCCTACTCAAGAATCCCAAACTCCTGCCGAGAGCAAAAACCATGCGTCGGAATATGACGAAAGAAGGATGTCATTTAGTTTTGATTATTTGCGAGGTTACAAACCGCACTTCAAGCGTCAACGAATCGCAGGCAATTATATTTAAAATCACAAGAAAAAGCGGCGCTCCGCCATGGAACGCCGCTTTTTTGTTCTCTGTATTCTTTTTACGCTTGCCCTGCCAGCTTCTTGTAACCTTCAAGCCGCGCCTTCGCGTCGCACTCGGTTTTTGCGTAGAGCTCGTCCGCGATCTCGGGGAATGCGCGCTTCAGCGAGCTGAAGCGGACCTCGCCTTGCAGGAACTCCTGGAAGCTCTCCGTCGGCTCCTTCGAGTCGAGGGTGAACGGGTTCTTGTCCGTGCCCACCAGTTCCGGATTGTAGCGGTAGGTCGCCCAGTAGCCGGACTTGACCGCCTTTTCTTCCTCCCGCTGGCTCTTGCCCATGCCCGCGCGGATGCCGTGGTTGATGCACGGCGCGTAGGCGATGACGAGGGACGGGCCGTGGTAGGCTTCCGCCTCGCAGATGGCCTTCAGCGTCTGGTTCTTGTCCGCGCCCATCGCGACCTGCGCGACATAGACGTAGCCGTAGCTCATAGCCATCATGCCGAGGTCCTTCTTCTTCGTGCGCTTGCCGCTGGCCGCGAACTGCGCGATGGCCGCCGCAGGCGTCGACTTCGAGGACTGGCCGCCGGTGTTGGAATAAACTTCCGTATCGAGCACCAGCACGTTGACGTCCTCGCCGGAAGCCAGCACATGGTCGAGTCCGCCGTAGCCGATGTCGTAGCTCCAGCCGTCGCCGCCGATGATCCACTGGGAGCGCTTGACGAGGAAGTCCTTCTTGTCGTAAATCTTGCCCAGGAGAGCGTCGCTTCCCTTTTCCTTCTCAAGCAGCGCGGTCAGCTTCGCCGCACGGTCGCGGGTGCCGTCGCCCTCGTTCATGTTCTCTTTCCATTCCTTCATGGCCGCCTGCAAATCAGCCGAGCCTTTACCCGCTGCGATTGCTTCATTGACAGCCGCTGCCAGCGCGTCGCGAACGGCCTTCGTGCCGAGGAACATGCCGAGACCGAATTCCGCGTTGTCCTCGAACAGAGAATTGCCCCAAGCCGGGCCCTGTCCGAGGTGGTTCTTCGTGTAAGGCATCGACGGAGCGGACGCGCCCCAGATCGACGAGCAGCCGGTAGCGTTCGCGATCATCATACGGTCGCCGAAGAGCTGGGTGACGAGCTTTACATACGGCGTCTCGCCGCAGCCCGCGCAGGCGCCGGAGAATTCCAAGAGCGGCTTCTCGAACTGGCTGCCCTTGACGGTCTTCTTGTTCATCGGGTTCTGCTTCGGCGCAACCTTGTTGACGCCGTAGTCGAATACCGGCTGCTTGTGCTCCTGCGTGCCGAACGGCTTCATGACGAGAGCCTTTCCCTTCGGCGCGGGGCAGATCTCGGCGCAGTTGCCGCAGCCGAGGCAGTCCATCTGCGAGACCGACATCGTAAAGAACAAATCCTTCGCGCCGAGGGCGGGATTCGCCTGCGTGCCTTCCGGCGCTTTCGCCTTTTCGTCCGCCGTCATCAGGATCGGACGGATAGCCGCGTGCGGGCAGACGAATGCGCACTGGTTGCACTGGATGCAGAGGTCGGGCTGCCACTCCGGCACGTCGATGGCGATGCCGCGCTTCTCGTAAGCCGAAGTGCCGGCCGGGAAGGTACCGTCTACGACGCCGAGCTTCTCGAATACGCCGACGGGGATTTTTTCGCCCTCCTGCCGGTTCATGATGTCCTGCGCCGCCGTGATGTATTCAGGCGCATCCTTCTTCGGCGCAGGCTCATCCTTCGCATTCGCCCAATCCGCGGGGACCTTGACCTCAATCAGAGCCGCCGGGTCGATGCCCTTGTCGATGGCGGCGTTGTTCATGTCGATGACCTTTTGCCCCTTGTTGCCATAAGAAGTGACCACCGAATCCTTCAGATACTTGACCGCCTTGTCCAGCGGGATGATATTCGCCAGCTTGAAGAACGCGGACTGCATGATCATATTGAAGCGACCGCCGAGCCCCAGCTCCTGCGCCGCCTCGACGGCGTTGATGATATAGAATTTGACATGCTTCTCTGCCAAAACGCGCTTCATGGCCGCAGGCAGATGCTCGCCCAGTTCCGACTCCTTCCAAACCGTGTTCAGCAGGAACGTGCCGCCGTCCTTGATGCCCGCCAAGAGGTCATATTGGTGCACATAGGACTCCTTCGAGCAGGAAATGAAATTCGCCTTGTTGATCAGATACGGGGAGCGGATCGGCAGCTTGCCGAAACGCAGATGCGACATCGTGATGCCGCCGGACTTCTTCGAGTCGTAGGCGAAATACGCCTGCGCATACATATCGGTATTGTCGCCGATGATCTTGATCGCGGACTTGTTGGCGCCGACGGTGCCGTCGGAGCCGAGGCCCCAGAACTTGCAGGCCGTCGTGCCCTCCGGCGTCAAATCGACGTCGGAATGCGCGGGCGCAAGGGAAAGATTTGTCACATCGTCTTCGATGCCGATGGTGAAGCTGTTCTTCGGCGCGTCCTTCTTCAGTTCCTCGAATACGCCGAAAATCTGGTCCGGCGTCACGTCCTTGCCGCCGAGGCCGTAACGGCCGCCGACGATGACCGGTTTCTCCGCCGCGTCGTAATACGCCGCCTTGACGTCGAGATAGAGCGGCTCGCCAAGCGCGCCCGGCTCCTTCGTGCGATCGAGCACCGCGATCTTCTTCACGGTCTTCGGCAGCGCGGAAAGGAAATGCTTGACGGAGAACGGACGATAGAGATGGACGGACACGACGCCGACCTTCTCGCCCTGCGAGGTCAGGTAGTCGACAGCTTCCGCCGCCGCCTCGGTGACGGAGCCGATGGCGATAATCACGCGCTCTGCGTCCTTCGCGCCGTAGTAGTCGAAAATGTGATGCTCGCGGCCCGTGATTTTCGCAAGCTCCGCCATCGCCTCCTCGACCATGTCGGGAATCTTCGTATAGTATTCGTTGACGCCCTCGCGGGTCTGGAAATAGATATCGGGGTTCTGCGCCGTACCGCGGATCACCGGATGATCCGGATTCAGCGCGCGATGGCGGAACGCCTCGACGGCGTCCCAATCCAGCAGCCTGCCGAGGTCGGCGTAGTCAATGGTCTCAATTTTCTGGATCTCATGGGACGTGCGGAAGCCGTCGAAGAAGTTGATGAACGGCACGCGCCCTTTGATCGCGACGAGATGCGCGACGGCGCCGAGGTCCATGACCTCCTGCACGCTTGCCTCGGCCAGCATCGCGACGCCGGTCTGGCGCGCCGCCATGACGTCCTGATGGTCGCCAAAGATATTCAGCGACGAAGCCGCCAGCGCTCGGGCGCTGATATGGAATACACCCGGCAGGAGCTCGCCGGCGATCTTATACATATTCGGGATCATCAAGAGCATGCCCTGCGACGCCGTGTAAGTCGTCGTAAGTGCGCCGGCCTGGAGCGAGCCGTGCACTGCGCCTGCCGCGCCGCCTTCGGACTGCAGCTCGATGACGCGCACCTGCTGACCGAACAGGTTCTTTTCCCCCCGCGCCGCCATCTCGTCCACATGCTCCGCCATCGGCGAGGACGGCGTAATCGGATAGATCGCCGCGACGTCGGTAAACGCATACGAGATATACGCAGCCGCCGTGTTGCCGTCCATCGTCTTCATTTTCTTTCCCATAAAACGTGATCCCCCTCTAAAATGAAATTATATAAATTTTGATTGAAAATGCTGATTTAGCAAGAATCAAACACAATCTATATAGCAAAGATACTTTTATATTATAACGCTATTGTTCCGATTTTGTCGAGAGACAAAATATTCCTTTTATGCGTTTCGACAAGACCGGGGAACACGTCTTGTCATACACCCTGAAAAAACAACTGTAAATCAAAAATCCCCCGGAAATTTCCGGGGGACGCCAAATTCTTTTGTCTTTTAGGCGCGGCTCGGCGCACGCAGGCCGACGCCGAAACGCAGCTTTTCCAGGTCGCCCGCGCTCTCCGCGCGGAGCACGCAATAGCTGCCGCAATGCTCACATTCAAGCACGATATAGCTGCCTCGTATATCCGCCGTCAGTTCCTCGCTGCCGCAGGGACATACGACGTCGCCCGCCCTTGCCAAATCATGGATGCGGTTCAGCGCCTCGAGCAAAATGCGCTGCTTCTCGATAAAATTCTTTCCGTCATAAGGGTGAAGCGCTTCGAATTCTTCCTGGTTGAAGCGCATCAACTCCTCGATTCGTCTGCGGCGCCCGATATAACCAAGCTCAAAACGATCCGTCGTGCAATAAATCTTTTCGAGACCGATATGACGAAGGCGGCGAAGCGCGTACACGAAGCGGTTTTCCGTGCCGCAAACGACACAAGACGCCTCGACGGCGACGCGCCCGTGGGGAAGACGAAGAAGCCGCGCCTTCTCATGTCCGCAGCTTTCACACAAAAGCCGCGTCCGCTGTTCGTCGGGAAAAAAAGGAACATCATGGATGTGTATGCTTCCGCAATGCTGGCAATACAGCGCCAGACCGCACGCGTCCCGAATCAGCATGACCGCTTCGCCTCCCTTCAACCGTCATTTATTTTTCTTATTATTTTATTCGCGACAAATGTAAAAAATCCTGCCGTTTTCCCTTATTCTTTTCAAAATAAACGCAAAAAAACACCGGAAGGAAACCCTCCGGTGCAAACTTACTGAATTACAGATTACTGGGAAATGTCCATGGTGTTCTGGCGGATTGCCGCAAGCGTCGCGTTTTTCGTGTACGCCTGTTTTTCCTCGAACTGCTCGAAGGTGCTTATCGTCTCCTGCATCTTCTCCGCCGTCGCACGACCGCCCTCGCGCGCTACCATCTCATTCGACTGCTGGAACTTGGACGACCCCAACTTTGTCTCGCCCCCGAAATTGGACACGCTCAGATTCCTCGAAGCCTCTTTCGAAGCTGCGTGTGCCGCGCTGTATCCATCCTGCGCCGTTTGATTGGCAATCGTGTTGAGTCCTACACTGCCGATCAACATTTTCATTACCTCCTTGTCTTATATTGATTCAACTTTATTATATAGCAAAGATTTATCCAACGCAAGCCTTTTATATAAAATTTTATAAGAAAATTTCCCCATTAGCCATCATAAACAAAATTCAGTCCCGACGCGACGCGCTCAGCAAGAAGGGGCGCGTTCCTGTCCTTGTCCGAAAGAATAACGGGACGTATCGGCCACTCGACCCCGATTTCCGGATCGTCCCAGCGAACGCCGCCGTCATGCTCCAGCGAATAATAATTGTCCGCCTTGTACTGCACCTCGACGTCGTCGGTCAGCGTGATGAATCCATGGGCAAAGCCCCGAGGGATAAAAAGCTGTTTCTTGTTTTCCGCCGACAGCCGCACACCCGCCCACCGGGCATACTGCGGCGAGCCTTTGCGGATATCCACCGCCACGTCGAAAATCTCGCCCCGCGTCACCCGCAGGATTTTCGCCTGCGCCATGGGGTTCAGCTGGTAATGGAGCCCGCGCAGCGTCCCTTTCTCCGCCGAGAACGAATGATTGTCCTGCACAAAAAAGGCGTCGATGCCCGCCGCCTTCAGTTCCCGATCCGACCAACTTTCCAGGAACCATCCCCGCGCATCGCCGAACACCTTCGGCAAAATCTCGAAAACGCCCTTCAGGTTTGTTTCCTTTATCTCCAGCATGTATCTCACCTCATAAAATGCAGGGTCATCCCTCTTTGATGATCCTCCGCAAATATTTGCCGTACTCGTTTTTCAGCAGCGGCTTCGCCAGCCGCTCCACCTGCGACGCGTCGATATAGCCCATGCGGAAAGCGATTTCCTCGACGCAGGCGATTTTGAGTCCTTGCCGCGCCTGGATTGTCTGCACGAAGGACGCAGCCGCCAAAAGCGTCTCATGGGTTCCCGTGTCGAGCCACGCAAAACCGCGCCTCATTTTTTCCACGCGCAGCTTGCCCCGCGAAAGATATTCGCGGTTCACATCGGTGATCTCCAGTTCGCCGCGCGACGACGGTTTCACGCTGCGGGCAATTTCCACAATATCCTTGTCGTAGAAATAAAGTCCCGTTACCGCGAAATTCGAGCGGGGCTTTTTCGGCTTTTCCTCCAGGCTCACTGCTGTCCCCGAGCTGTCGAATTCCACGACGCCATAGCGTTCCGGATCGCTGACATAGTAAGCGAAGACCGTCGCACCGTCATCCTGGCTTGCTGCCCGCTGCAGGGAAACGGCCAAATCGGAGCCGTAAAAAATATTGTCGCCGAGAATCAGCGCGCAGCTATCCCCCGCGATAAATTCCTCCCCAATCAGGAACGCCTGCGCCAGTCCGTCCGGGCTTGGCTGCTCGGCGTAGGAAAGGTCAAGCCCCCATTGGCTGCCGTCGCCCAAAAGCGCCCGAAAACTCCCACTGTCCTGCGGCGTCGTGATCACGAGGATATCCCGAATCCCGGCGAGCATCAGCGTCGAAAGCGGATAATAAACCATCGGCTTGTCATAAACCGGCATCAGTTGCTTTGAAACAACCCGAGTCAGCGGGTACAACCGCGTTCCCGAGCCGCCCGCTAGAATGATTCCCTTCCGTATCACCATTCTCCCTCCCAACTGACAAAACTGACAAAAAAAGCGGGGCTCTCTCCCCGCTTTTATGCATTTATGTTCCTAAGCCTGCACCGCGATGTTCAGCTCCATGGTTTGCCCGCCGATATCCATGTCCACGACAAGATAATTCTCACTGCTGATCTTGATCTGGAAATCCTGCCCTACGGTCAGGCTCGGCGTGGAAATATCCACTGTGTAGCCCATCGCCGCTAAATTCGTCGCGGCGTTGGCTGTCAGCATATTGCTCATTTCCGACAGCGCGCTCTGCGCCATCTCGTCCAGCTCTGCCACCGGCATGCCCATCATCATTTTCGAGGCCACGAATTTCGCCGCGTCCGCCGACATATTGTAAACCACGTTCCCGCGGAGGCCCTTGGTAAAGCCCACGATAATGGAAACGCCGAGGCTTTTGCAGGTCTGGTTCTTTACGCCCATTTTCGTACGCTTCGGCACTTCAAAGCCCATTTGAGGCATCACGGCGACAAGAGCGTCGATGAATGGATTGACCAATTTTGCATCCATGCCCTCATTCCCCCTCCGCGAACCCGACGTTCATGCAAATATTTCCGAAGCGCGTCTGCGCCTCGATATAATACGAAGAGATTTTAAAATTCGCGATGCGGATATTTTTGCCGACAATCGTACCCGGCGGCGAAATCCGCATGTCGACGTCCTTCAAGTCGTTGACGACAGACGCGCAACGCCCCGCAATGATATTCGCGGCCTCCTCGATGACGTCGCTGGCCTCCTCAGCGGTCATCTTGTCGTCGTCGCCCTTCATCAGGATAGCCCGCGCAACCCCGTACATAGTATCCATATCCATATAGATGACGGCGCGTCCCATCGGGCAGCCAGTCAGGCCGATGATAACAGCGATCCCTGAAGCGATATCGAGATAAGACCCCTCCGCTCTCGTCGTGCTGACTTCGCTGTGAACGCCCACCAGACTGAACAGGCTCTGCCGGAGAACTTTCGCGAAGGACTGGATATAAAGGTCGCGCACCCCCGTAGTCCGCTTCACATCGTCGGAAACAATGCAGGAAAGCGCGTCAATCAGTTCATAGGGACTGACCGGCTTTTGCAGGAAAGAAGAAATGCCGGCTTCACGCCCGCGCTCTATCAAGCTCGAGTCTTTCATCGCGCTGATCATGACAATGCGCGCGTTCGGGTCGATCTCCCGGATACGGCGGCTGCACTCGATGCCGTCGGCGTCGGGCAAATTCATGTCCATCGTGACCGCCATCGGCTGGAGCGTCTGATATTTGAGCACCGCGTCCGCGGCATTGGAAGCCATACCGCAGACCTCAAAATTCGTCTTTGACATCATATTGGCAAGCATCGCGCAACTGACGCGCGAGTCATCCACTATCAAAACCTTGATTCGTTCCATTTGCTTCCCCCGCCCTGTTTAGGTAGTTATACTGAACACTTATTTATTTCGACACGAATGACAAAATCCCTTCTCCCGTATCGGAAAAATCTTTTGAGAACCCCCTTCTAATAGTATATAGAAAAAGCCTCATTCGCACAAGGGCATTTCTCCTATTTTTTCATTTTTACCCCATCCGCGACAGAATCGTCCGGGCGACATATACGCCGCTGGCGCCCGCCTGCGAAAGCCCCCGTGTGACGCCCGCTCCGTCGCCTGCCGCAAAAATATTTTTCAGAGGCATTTCCAGTTCCTTCGTCAGCGTAATCCGTGAGCTGTAGAACTTAACCTCGACGCCGTAGAGCAGCGTATCGTCGTTCGTCATGCCCGGCGCGATATTGTTCAGAGCCTGGATCATCTCGAGAATATTGTCGAGATGCCGCTTCGGCAGCACCAGCGAAAGATCGCCCGGCGTCGCCTGCAAGGTCGGCTTCGTGAAGCTCTTGGACAGCCGGTCCATATCAGTGCGCCTCCCCTTGAACAGGTCGCCGTACCGTTGGAGCAGCGCGCCCCCCGCCAGCATGTTCGAGAACGAGGCAATCCGCTTGCCGTATTTGTATGGTTCCTTGAACGGCTCGGTAAAACGGTTCGATACCAGAAGCGCGAAATTCGTGTTATGACTTTGCAGCTTCGGGTCGCTGTAAGAGTGGCCGTTTACCGTCATGACGCCGTCGGTGTTTTCCATGACCACATGGCCGTGGGGATTCATGCAGAACGTCCGCACAAGGTCGCCGTACCGCTTCGTGCGGTAGACCAGCTTCGCCTCGTAAACCTTCGATGTGATATGGTCCCAGATCTCGTCGGGCACCTCAACCCGCACGCCCACGTCCACCTGGTTGTTCAAGAGCTCGACACCGAGGCGGCGGCACTCGTCGCTGAACCACTCCGCCCCGGCGCGTCCCGGCGCGACAATCAGATACTCCGCTTCAATGCGCTCGCCGTTTTCGAGGATAAGCGCGTTCGTGCCAGCGCTGTCGGTCTCGATTTTCGAGACCGGCGAAAGAAAACGGAACTCCGCTTTTTCTTTCAAGCCGCCGTACATCTTGCGCAGCATATTCACATTGTTCTCCGTACCGAGATGGCGCACGCTGGCGTCGAGAAGATGAAGATCGTATGCCAGCGCAAATTTTTTGATCTCGCTGCCTTCGGTGGTGAAAACCTTGGACGGCGCTCCGTTCTTTTGGTTGATCTCGTCAACATAATAGATCAGCTTCATGACCTCGTCGTCGTCCAGGTATTCGTTGAGCCAGCCGCCGAACTGCGTCGTGAAATTGTACTTGCCGTCGGAAAACGCCCCGGCGCCGCCGAAGCCGCGCATAATGCTGCAAGGCACGCAGCCGATGCACCGCTTGACCTTTCCCTGCGCGATTGGGCAGCTCCGCTGGTCAATATCCTTGCCGCTCTCGAGAACAATGACTTTCAATTCCGGCTTTTTCGCCAAAAGCTCATAGGCCGCGAAAGAGCCCGCAGGCCCCGCGCCCACAATGGCCACGTCATATTGCTTCGCACCCATTCGTTTCCTCTCCCCGTATTCACACTTCACTTCTATATTATATCATATTTTTCGTTTTCTTTCCACGGAACTGTTACGAATGATCCTTGCATTAGGACTTGTCTAAATCTCCGTGTGCCTCGTTGTCGTCAGTCGCCACAGCACCACTATGACGCCCTTCTCCGCCTCGCACACGATAATTTAACCCGCGCCCTATTTGCAAGTATATTTCTGCACAGTTCCTCGCTTGCGCTCCCCCTGCCTTATTATGTATAATAGGACTTATCATTGAATCAGGAGGGATTTTTCCTTGTCTCAGAATATTTCCATCGTTGCCGCATTCATCATCTACCTTTCCGTGATGATGTTCATCGGCATTTATTTTTACCGTCGGACACAAAATATGTCCGACTACATCCTCGGCAGCCGGAAGCTCGGCGCGTGGGTCATCTCCATGAGCGCCGAGGCCTCCGACATGAGCGGCTGGATGCTGATGGGCCTGCCGGGCTACGCGTATATCGCCGGGCTGAACGCGGGCTGGATCGCCCTCGGTCTCGGGCTCGGCACATGGGCGAACTGGAAGCTTGTCGCCGCACGGCTCCGGAAATACACCGAGCTGGCGAACAACTCGCTGACGCTGCCGGACTTCCTGCTCAACCGCTATCAGGACAAAAGCAATCTCTTACGGATTGTCCCTGCCGTTTTCATTTTGATTTTCTTCATTATATACACCTCATCCAGCTTCGTCGCCAGCGGCAAGCTGTTCGAGACAGTCTTCGGACTTCCCTATGTCTGGGCGCTGGTCCTCGGCGGCGCTGTCGTCATTTTCTACACCAGCGTCGGTGGTTTCCTCGCCGTGGTCTGGACCGACTTCATCCAGGGCATCATGATGTTCTGCGCGATCTTCCTCGTTCCCGTCATGGCGGCCTACGCTCTCGGCGGAATCTCCGCCACGGAAAGCGCCATCCTCGCCTCCAACCCGAACTTTTTCGCGCCGCTGACGAAGCCCGACGGCTCCGCCATGACATTCGTCGAGCTGATTTCCCTGCTGGGCTGGGGACTCGGCTACTTCGGCCAGCCGCATATCCTCGTCCGGTTCATGGCGATCCGTTCCCTCGGCGCCCTTCGCCATGCTACGCGGATCGCGATGACATGGGTCGTCGTTTCCCTGGCCGCCGCCGTGCTTGTAGGCATGGTCGGACGTCCGTTCCTCGCCAATGAATTGACGGGCGCAGGCGCCGAAAAAGTTTTCCTGGTCATGACGCATGAACTGTTCTCCCCGTTCTTCGCGGGCATCATTCTTTCCGCCGTGCTGGCGGCCATCATGAGCACCGTTTCTTCCCAGCTTCTCGTCGCATCCTCCGCCTTCGCACAGGATCTTTACCACACCATGCTGCGGAAGGACGCAAGCGAAAACGAACTGGTCTGGGTCAACCGGATTTCCACCTTTGCGATCGCGGCCATCGCCATGGTGCTGGCGCTGAATCCCGACAGCTTTATCCTCGACATCGTTGCTTACGCATGGGCAGGCTTCGGCGCGGCCTTCGGCCCGGCGATTCTCGCGTCGCTGTTCTGGCGACGCGCGACACGGAACGGTGTCCTCGCCGGCATCGTCGTCGGCGGCCTCACTGTCCTGATCTGGAAACAACTCGCGCTGTTCGGCCTCTACGAGATTATCCCCGGCTTCTTCCTGTCCGCCCTCGCGATTTACATCGTAAGCAGAACGGACGCGCCGCCCTCGGAGGAAATCACCGCCGTGTTCGACGAAGTGGAAAAAAGCGGAATATAAGCGAAAAATGCCCCTACGCTTTCAGCCGAAGCGCAGGGGCATTTCTGTATCCGTGTTTGCTCTATTTTGTTCTCGCGCCTACCGCCGACGGGCCGCCGTTGGCCTCGTCCTTCGGCTTCCCCCTTGCGATCAGGTACAGCGGGCGTCCCTTCGTTTCCTCGAAAATGCGTCCGATATACTCGCCCATGATGCCGAGGATGATGAGCTGGAATCCTCCGAAGAACAGCACGCAGCCCAGGATGGTCGCCCAGCCTGGGACAGCGTCGTTCTCGATATACTTGACGAATAACACATGCAGGAACAAGCAGAAGCTGACAAAGCCGCAGAACACGCCGCCGTAAAGGGCGAACCGGAGCGGCAGCGTCGAATAGGCGAGGATCCCGTCCAGCGCGAAATGCAGCATTTTCCGCGGCGAGAATTTCGACACACCGGCAAAGCGCGGCGGCGCGACGAACTCGATTTTCTTCTGCCGGTAGCCCATGGCGCCCACCATGCCGCGGATGAATCGCGCATGCTCGCGGTAACGGCGGAACGCCCGCACCACGACGCCGTCCATCAGCCGGAAGTCGGAGCCGCCGGGCTGGATCGGAACCGTGGAAATCATGTTCAGCAGCTTGTAATAGAGATTCGACGTCGCTTTCTTGATGAACGAGACGCCCTCCGTGGTCTTGCGGATCGTCTGCACGACCTCATAGCCGTTTTCCCACTCCGCTAGAAGCGTCGGAATCATTTCCGGCGGATGCTGCATGTCGCCGTCCATCATGATGACCGCGTCGCCGTCCGCGTAATCGAGGCCGCAGGTCAGCGCAAGCTGGTGGCCGGAGTTCCGCGCGAGAAAAATCGGCTGCACCCGCTCGTCCTCCTGCTCCAGCGCGTGCAGAATGCTCCGGCTGGAATCCGTCGAACCGTCGTCGACGAAGATCAGCTCAAAGGTATAAGGCAGCGGTTCCATCACCGCCCGAATCGCCTCGTAAAAGTGCCGGATATTCACTTCCTCGTTGTAAACCGGCACCACAATCGAAATCAGCTTCAAGAAATCCCCTTCTCTTTGTAGAAAAATTGCCTTGCCTATCATATCACATCCGCCGCACGAAAACAACGAACCCATAGAAAAGCCGCCGCGCGATTTTTGCGCGGCGGCTTCTTTCTTAATCTTCCCTGTCAGTCGTCCTGCTTTTTCTTGACGCCGAAAATCAGATCGTCCAAAAGACCAATCAACTGGTTGATCTCCGGCTTCGCGATCTGGCCGTTGGCGCCCAGTTCGTTGCCCTTGCGGCGCATTTCCTCGTTGATCAGCGAGGAGAACAGCACGACGGGGATGTCATGCAGACGATCGTTCTCGCGAATCAGCTTCAGCAAACGATGGCCGTCCATCTGCGGCATTTCAATATCGGTGACGACGAGGCGGACGAGGGTTTCTATCGGCGCGTCCTTCTTGGCCAGCGCTTCGAGATAGTCCCAAGCCTCCTTGCCGTTCGCGTATGGCTTGACGTAAACGTAACCGGACTCGTGCAGCGTCGTGGTCAAGAGGTCGCGCAGCATCGGCGAGTCCTCTGCGACGACGATATGCTCCTTCGAACGGCGCTCCTTCAGGTCGGCCTCCGCCTCCTCGAAGGTGGTCAGCTTCGCGTTGATTTCCGGATTGACCTCGGCGATAATCGTCTCAAAGTCAAGCAGCAATACGATTTTCTCGCCAAACTTCACGATGCCGACGACGCGGGACTGATCGCCGACCTCCGGCGCCGGTTCCATGTCCTTCCACGACACGCGATGGATGCGGGACACGTTGTCGACCAGGAAGCCGATATAGTAAGCGTTGATTTCCGTGACGATGATGTTCTTCGCACGCTCCGTGCCTCCGACGTTCAGGCAGCGCGGCAGGTTGACGAGCGGCATGGAACGCCCGCGCAGCGTGAACAAACCGTCAATATATGGATGGGCCTGCGGCATTTCCGTGACCGGGAAATCCGCCGCCGTAATGACCTCGCGCACCTTCGCGACGTTGATTCCGTAGTTGACGTCGCCAATGCCAAACTCGACGATTTCAAATTCGTTCGTCCCTGTTTCCAGAAGGATGCCTTTTTTGTCCTCTGCCATGCAATCGCCCCCAAAATCTCCCCCGCCCCGCACGAGACGGAAGTTCTCATACAATGATAATTCGCCATGTGCGAAAAATTTCCTGCTTTACTCTAAAAAAAGCTTTTTCGCATAACTCCCTGTGTATTATATCATAGCTGTCAGAAATTTTACAACGCTTTCTTCATTTCTTTTTCATTTCTTTTGGGAATCTTCGATATTTGCTTCCCCGTTTCCCAGCATGAATGTCCAGCCGTCCCGCTGCTCAATTTTTCCTTCCTTCAGCAGACGGCCGAGGGCGCGCTTGAACGCCGCCTTACTGACGCCGAACTTGTCGCGGATGATTTCCGGCGAGGTTTCGTCGCTGTAAGGCATCCGCCCATGACGTTCCCGCATCAGCGCAAGGATCGCGTCGCTGTCCGTAACCAACGCCTTTTCCTTGATCTCGCGAAGTGAGGCGTTGAGCCGCCCGTCCTCCCGCAGGAAAGTCACGCGTGCCGTAACGGTCTCGCCGACCCGCGGACGCGTTTTCATTTCCCGGTTGTCGATGAATACGATATAGCGCTCCCTGGAAAACAGGAACGCCCCCTTATCCGTGTAATTGTAGATTTCCCCTGTTACGCTGTCGCCGACCTTGACGCCCTCGGCGGGCTTCGAAGCGCGGCGCATCTCGTCCTCGACCTCCATGGTCACGGCAAGGCGTCCCGATTTGTCAGTGTAAAGCTTCGCCCAGACGCGCTCGCCGATCCGGGGCCGCCCGCGCATCTCGGCGAAGGGCATGAAAATCCCCCGCTCCGCGCCGACGTCAAGAAACGCGCCGTCCTTGCTGACATTGACGACCTTCATCCGCGCAATCTGCCCTTCCTTCATCTTCGGCACTCGCATGCTGGCGGTCAGGCGGCGCTTCGGATCGCGATAGAGAAAGACCTCGACCTCGTCGCCGACGGCGACGGGCGCTGTCTGCTGCTGCGTATGCAAAAGCACGTCGTCGCTGGTATTGCCCGTTTCCGCATCCAGGAACGCCCCCATCTCGCCGAGCCGCACGACGCGCATGGTCGCCACCATGCCCTCATGGACAGTCCGCCGCTTGCGCGTGGGGATTTGCTGCTCCTCCCCGAATTCCGTCATATGGTTTTGCTCGTCCGTCATCGATCAATCCTCGTAAGGCGTCAGCTCCGCATCGCCCCAAAGCTGCTCCAGCGCATAATATTCGCGGCTGTCGCGAGTAAAGACGTGCAGCACGCAGTCGCCATAGTCCATCAGAATCCATTCACCTTCGCGGTAGCCCTCCTTGTGGCTGAACGGGACGCCCGCCTCGTCCAGTTTTTCCTCCACCGCATCGGCGATGGCGCGAGTCTGGGTCGTCGAGTTCGCCGAGCAGACGACGAAATAATCGGTTGCGACTGTCAGCCCCTCCATCTTCATCAGAACGATGTCGTGCGCTTTCTTGCTGCTGGCCGCCTCGGCAATCGCCTCGGCCAGCTCTTTCGATGTGGCAAACAAATGGTTTCCTCCTTTTCTTCCTGAAACTATTTATTCTCTGTCTCCGCGTTTTCCTCTGCCTTCGGGAAAAGCGTTTTCATTTTTGCCGTGATGTGCTCCCTGTCGGGCATCCAGATACTTTCATCGCCCGCATAAGGCGAGCCCGGCAACATGATCGTCTCGGGGTCTTCCTTCGAGAGTATCTGCAAAACCTCCGCCAAATGCGCGCTGTCCCAGACCTCAACATTGGTATCGACCTGCTCCTGCAAAATCTTCATCAACGCCGGCAAGTGCCCCAAGGTGTTCACATTCAGCAGCCGCGTGTACAGTGCCTTCAGGAAACGGTGCTGCCGCTGAACGCGGCCGACGTCCCCCAGCTCGCCGCTTCGATACCGCAGATATTTTTGCGCGGTATCGCCGTCCATGTGCTGAACCCCCTGCGGGATATGGATGGAAAGCCCGAGTTCAGGGTCCTCGTAGTCCATGCGCATTTCGACGTAAACGTCGATCCCGCCCAGCGCATCGATGAAATCGTCCAGCGCTTTCGTGTCCATGACGACATAATAATGGATGGAAACGCCCAAAAGATTGCGCACGGCATCAGTCATGCCCGAAACGCCAATCTCGGAATATTTTTCGCCGAGCCGCTCCCATGTCTTGCCGTCCGCCGCCGTCACCACCGTGCCGCGGGGGATCGAGATGATACGCACTTTCCCTGTCGCATTGTCAAGGCTGACCAGCAACATAGTATCCGCATGGCCGCCGCTGAAGTCGCCGCCCCGGTCCACGCCGAGCACCAGAATATTCATGTACGACTCGAACTTCTCATCCAGCGGCACGCGCGCCGCATCCCGCCGCTCGCGGTAATTCTCATATTTCGCATGATACTCTCGGTAGACCGCCGCGCCCCTGCAAAGCTCCAGCCAGGACGCCCATCCGACGGCGACGAGGACACAAAGAAGCAAGGCGAGCCTGATGAGGCCGAAGATCGCGCGGAGCAGCCGTTTCCTGCGCTTCGCGCGTATATTGTTCCGCGTCTCGCTGTGCTTTTTCGTCATCTCGCCCCCTTTCCCGCAAAACCAGTCCCCAATTAAATTTCAATCTAAATCCGGCGTGCCAGCAAAATCTCGTTCCTCGCCAGCACCGTGTCCGGGTGAACCAAATGGCCTTTCTCCAATACAAAGGCAATCGATCGCGTCAGCCCCGCCAGCGTCATCTCATCCAGCGAAGCGCTGCGCGCAAGCTCGCGCAATTTTTCGACGCCCGGATAATCCCGCGTCGGCTCCATCATATCCGCGAAATAGATGATTTTATCCAGCTCCGTCATCGAGCTGCCTCCCACCGTATGCCGCGCAATCGACCGCAGGACTTCTTCATCCTCCACGCCGTAAACTTCCCGGGCGACACAGGCGCCCAGCGGTGCGTGCAGGAGCAGCGGCATGGCCCGCTCGACTTCGCCGTATGCAATGCCCCGGGCATCCGCCTCCGCCGTCATCGCCTCGTTCGGAAACATCCGCGCGCAGTCGTGCAAAAGCCCCGCCAAACGCGCCCGGGATTCGTCCGCGCCAAACCGCTTCGCGAGAAACGCCGCCGTGTCCGCGACGCCCAACGAATGCTCATAGCGGCTCTTTTTCAAGCGGCGGGAAAGCTCCCTCTTCATTCCCTCGTAATTCATCAGCGATACAGACCTTTTTTGTAAATGTACTGCTCCACCTCGCGGGGCACGATGTACCGGATCGAGGCTCCGCGGGCGACGCGTTCGCGAATATCCGTCGACGAGATTTCCAGCTCCGGCGTGTTCAGCAGGTGAATCTGCCGCACGCCGAGGTCGCCCAAGAGCGCGCGAGTCTTTTCCACGTCGGGACGGCAGCCGGGACGGGATGCCGCAATGAACGGGCAGATTTCCAAAAGCTCCTCGATACGTTCCCAAGTGTGGATTTCACGGACAATATCCGTGCCCGCGATAAAGAAAAATTCCGTATCGCCGCCGGACGCCCGCATAAGCGCGCGCACCGTGTCGATGCTGTAGGACGGCCCCTCGCGGCGCATCTCGATATCCGAGACCTCGAAGGTGGGATTTGAGCAGGTTGCCAGCACCGTCATCAGATAACGGTCCTCGGCGGGGGAAATTTTGCGCCCCAATTTGTGCGGCGGCTGCGCAGCGGGAATGAACAGTACCGTTTCCAGTTCGTACTCGTCCCGCACCGCCTCTGCCAGCATCAGATGACCGATATGGATCGGGTCGAAGGTGCCGCCGAGAATGCCGACGCGATGTTTTGTCTCTGCCATAGAGCTCCCTCATTTCCCAAACACGAACATCGCCGCGCCCGTGGCAAGCGCCATTGTCGCCGCGACAATCATCACCGCCCGTGCCGCGTCAATCATGTCAAAGCGGTTTTTCGGGTCGCGCCAGGCGTCCCGAAGCGACGAAACATAATCCGAAAGACTCATTTGCGAATCTGCCCCTCGCCGAAAATCAGGTATTTCGTACTGGTCAATTCATTCAGTCCCATAGGGCCCCTGGCGTGAAGCTTCTGCGTACTGATGCCGATCTCCGCGCCGAAACCGAACTCAAAGCCGTCGGTGAATCGCGTGGATGCGTTCACATAGACCGCCGCCGCGTCCACCTCCCGCTGGAATCGATGCGCGCGGTTCAAATCGTTCGTGACGATGGTCTCTGAATGGCCGGTATTGAAACAGTTGATATGGGCAATCGCCTCGTCGATATCCTTCACGACCTTGACCGAAAGAATCAGGTCGTCGTATTCCGTCGCCCAGTCCTCCTCCGACGCTTCGGCCATGTCCGTCACAACTGCCCGCGCCGCCGCGTCACCGCGAAGCTCGACGCTCTTTTCACGCATCACCTTCGCCACTTTCGGCAAAAATGCCTTCGCGACGCTTTCATGCACCAACAGTGTTTCCATCGCGTTGCAGACGGCGGGCCGGGAGGTCTTCGCGTTCAGCGCGATACGGAGCGCCATGTCGAGGTCAGCGCCCGCGTCCACATACGTATGGCAAATCCCCGCGCCAGTCTCGATGACTGGAACGGCGCTTTCCGTGACCACGCGCCGAATCAGCCCCGCGCCGCCGCGCGGAATGATCACGTCGAGAAGCCCGGTCAGGTTCATCATCACGCCCACAGCGTCTCGGCCAGGGCTGTCGATGAATTGCAGCGAATCCTTCGGCACACCCGCTTTTTCGGCAGCATCCGCCAAAATCCCGCTGATAGCACGGTTTGACTTCAATGCCTCCGATCCGCCGCGCAATAGCACCGCGTTGCCCGATTTCAGGCAAAGAGCGGCGGCGTCCGCCGTCACATTCGGCCGTGCCTCGTAAATGATGCCGATGACGCCGATGGGCACCTTCACGCGGCGGATTTCCAGCCCGTTCGGGCGAATCGTCTCCATCTCGCCCTCACCGATAGGATCGGGCAGCATGGCCGTTTGGCGAAGCCCGTCCGCCATGCCGTGGATTCGTTTCTCATCCAGCATCAGCCGATCGAGCATCGCGCGGGGCGTTCCCTTCGCCTCCGCTGCTTTCATATCCTCGCCGTTCGCCGCGAGAATCGCGCCGGCGTTTTTCTCCAGCGCGTCCGCCATCGCGCGAAGCGCCGCATCCTTCACAGCCGAGGAGGTCACCGCCAGCCGCCGCGAAGCCTCCTTCGCCGCTTGCGCCTGATCGCGGACGATTTTTTCTATATCATTCATGCGTAATTCCTCCAAAAAAAGAAAAAAGGAAAACAGCGTCAACTGTTTTCCTTATTATTACACACCAAAAGCACTTCGTCAATTTTTCGTGTAATGAATCGCGCACTTATATCATCATCACCAGATTGTCCCGATGGATGACCTCGTCGTGAGTCGCCTCGGGAAGAATCTTGATGATTTCCTTTGTCTTTTTGCCGGCGATGCGGCGAATCTCATTCGCGCCGTAGTTCACCACGCCCCGAGCGATTTCCCTGCCGTCGGGTCCCAATACGCGCACCGTGCTTTTCGGCTGAAAGTCGCCGTCCACGGATTTGATTCCCGCCGCAAGCAGGCTCGCGCCGCTCCGCATGGCCCGAACACACCCTTCGTCTACCGTCAGGTTTCCTCCGATATGCCGACCGAAGGCAAGCCACGCCTTTCGTGCGCGCAAATGCTCGTCCTTCGCGAAAAAGACCGTGCCGACAGGTTTGCCCTCCAGCACTTCGCGCATGACGCCAAACCTGTCGCCCCGCGCAATGGCCATCGTAACCCCCGCGCTCATGGCGATTTTCGCCGCCGCCAGCTTCGTGACCATGCCGCCGGTTCCGCCCGCTGTCCCCGCGCCGCCCGCGAGCGCCTCGATTTCCGGCGTGACCTCCCGCACTTCGGAAATCAGTTTCGCATCGGGATGCTCCTGCGGATTTGCCGTATAAAGGCCGTCCACGTCGGAAAGGATGATCAGCGCGTCAGCGTCCACTAAAGACGCCACCGTCGCTGAAAGCGTATCGTTGTCGCCGATTTTCAGCTCGTCGACGGAAACCGCGTCGTTTTCATTAACGACAGGCACGACGCCCATAGCAATCATGGCGAGCAGCGCGTTTCGGGAGTTCGTGTACTGGTTGTGGCGCACAGAGTTTTCCTTCGTCAAAAGGACCTGTCCAGCAGTCTGCCCGTAAGACGCGAACATCGTCTCATAGAGGTGCATCAGTACCCCCTGACCAACGGCGGCCAGCGCCTGCCGCTTGGAAACGTCCTTCGGCCGCGTTTTGAGACCCATTCGGTTCATACCCGCCGCAATCGCGCCCGATGTGACCAGCACCATCTCGCGGCCCTCGTCCGCGAGGCCGGCGATTTCCCGCGCGATCTCCTCCATGCGGACGAGATTCGCGCCGCCCGTCGGACGGGTAATCGTGCTGGTGCCGACCTTGACGACAACACGTTTCGCCGTTTTCAATCCTTCCCTGACGTCCATGCCGTTTCGCCTCACTACAAAAAATTACTCGGGGAATTCGATCTTCGGTTTCTTGAAATTGCGTTTGAACAGCAGCCCGTTCCGCCCGATGACCTGCACGAGATCGGCGTCCACGCGTTCCGTCAGGCGCTTGATAGCGTCCTTCGGCTCCTCCGGCGAATTCTGAAGCACGCGCACCTTGATCAATTCGCGTTTCGTGATCGCGTCCTTCGCCGACTCCACCACCGTCGGCGTCACGCCCTCCTTGCCGATGTTTACCACTGGATCCAGCTCCGTTCCCATCGCGCGAAGAAACTGCTTCTGCTTGCTCGTCAATGATTTCCGAATCAAAATATGTCCTCCCAAACCAAATCACGCGTGATATTCAAACTCCATCGCGCCGATGCGCACGGTGTCGCCTTCCTGGATGCCGCGCTTCAGGAGCTTCGCGTCGAGCCCCTTCATACGCCAAATATATTGAAATCTCCGGATTGCCTCGTCGTTGCCGAAATTCGTCATGGCGACGAGCTTCTCCAGCGCCTTGCCGCTGACGACAAAGGCCCCGTCGTCCGCCCGCTTGATCTCGACGCGCTCCGGGTCTTCCTCCTGCGACGCGTCATAGACCTTCACGCCGTCCTCATGCTCCGGCTCCTCGACGTATGCGTCCAATGCCTCCGCCGTGTGTTCCACCAGCGTGCGCAGTCCCTCCTGCGTCGCCGCCGACACCGCCAGCATCAGAATCTTTTCTTCCGCCGCCAGCTTTTCAAGCCGCGGTAGGTTTTCCTCCGCCCCCGGCAGGTCGATCTTGTTCGCAACGAGAATCTGCGGACGACGCGCCAGCTTTTCGCTGTACCGTTTCAGTTCGTGGTTGATGCGATGATAATCCTCGACGGGATCGCGCCCCTCAATGCCTGACGCGTCGACGACATGCAGGATGACTTTCGTGCGCTCGATATGGCGAAGAAATTCATGGCCGAGCCCGGCGCCGTCCGCTGCGCCCTCGATCAGGCCCGGAATATCCGCCATCACAAAGCTCTTTTCCTCGTCCACGCCCACGACGCCCAGTACCGGCGTAATCGTCGTAAAATGGTACTCGGCGATCTCAGGCCGCGCCGACGAGACGCAGGAAATGATGCTGGACTTTCCGACGCTTGGGTAGCCGACGAGACCGACGTCCGCGAGAAGCTTCATTTCCAACAGAAGCTCCTTCTGCTCCCCCGGCTCGCCCAGCTCTGCGAACGTAGGCGCCTTGTTGCGGCTCGACGCGAATTTCGCGTTGCCGCGCCCGCCGCGTCCGCCCCGGGCGATAATCTCGCGCTGGCCGACCTCGGTCATGTCCGCCAGCACCTCGCCCGTTTTCACGTCCTTGACGATGGTTCCCGGAGGTACCTTGACAATGCAGGGCGGCGCGCAGGCGCCGAACTGGTTCTTGATGTCGCCGTTCTCGCCGTTCTGCCCGAGGAATTTCCGATGATAGCGGAACTCCAGCAGCGTATTCATATTGTTGTCCACGACGAAAACGATATCCGCGCCGCGCCCGCCGTCGCCTCCCGACGGGCCGCCCTTCGGCACGAATTTTTCGCGGCGGAAAGCCGACTTGCCGTTGCCGCCGTCCCCGCCTTTTACAATGATTGTCGTGCGGTCTATAAATTGCATAGAGAAAACCTTTCTGAAAAAAATACCTGCGCCGCAAAGCGCAGGTATCTTAAAACTGTTCCAAGCGGACGGAATCAGACCGCCGCAGTCTCCTCCACCGGGTACACGCTGACCTGGCGGTTGTAACGCCCCTTGCGCTCGAAGGCGACCTTTCCGGCGACCTTCGCGAACAGCGTATCATCCTTGCCGCGACCGACGTTCGTTCCCGGATGGAAATGCGTACCGCGCTGGCGCACGAGAACGCGGCCCGCAGTCACCAGCGTGCCCGCCTGCTCCTTGACGCCAAGACGCTTCGCATGGCTGTCGCGCCCGTTGCGCGTGCTCGAAACGCCTTTCTTATGCGCGAAAAGCTGCAAATCAAACGTAAAATTCAAAACCTTCACCTCCCGGATTCTTTCGTAATCCGCACCCGGACGGCGTCGGGGTACGCTCTTTCTATCTCCGCAATCCCCAGACGCATCGTCCTCAATATGGCTTCCGATAATTCATCAGGCGCTTCCCTGAGCTTCAGCCGAAGGTCCCCGCTCGGATCGATATGAAAATCTATATCCCGATGCAAATGCCTTCCCAAGCCCAAAAGAGCGGTCTGCGCCAAAGCGGAAACGCCCGCGCAGACAATATCCCGGCCCTTCGGCGCCGTGCCGCTGTGCCCGTGCACAGAAAAGGCGGATATCCTGCCGTCTCTTTCTTCTTTGATTTCGACCTCGATCATAGAGGCTTACGCCTCGATTTTCTCGATGGCGACCTTCGTAAACGGCTGACGATGGCCCTGACGGCGACGGTAGTTGGATTTGGCCTTATACTTGAAGACGAGGATCTTCTTCTCTTTGCCCTGCTCCAGAACCTTGCCCGTGACCTTCGCGCCCGAAACAAGCGGCTTGCCGACCGTGACGCTGCCGTCGTTCACAACCGTAAGCACCTGATCAAACGTGACGGCATCGTCCACAGCAGCCTCGAGCTTCTCGACATAAATCGTGTCGCCCTCGGCAACCTTGTACTGCTTGCCGCCGGTCTTGATAATCGCGTACATTCTTCTCTTACACCTCCCATATGGTTACTCGCCGACTACGGTAGCACCCTCGCTTGCCCAAATTTCCATATGCGTCGAACGCCTTCCGCCTGGCCTATGAAAATTTGTTCGGCGCGAGTTCGCGTTTCAAAAAACCTCGCCGCGCGGTTGGGGAAAACGCGCTTACGCGCATTTGACCGTCGATATGATACCACAAGGAAGAGGGGTTGTCAAACGAAGAAAACGATTCCACAAAAGAAAATTTTTCCCGCCCCTGTTATGCGTCCCAATTTTATTGTATAATTTGTTTGCAAAGAAAACTTGGTAATTGAAGGAGAAATCAACCATGAATCCGACGGCAACTCTCGGCAGGAAGATCGTAAGCATCTCGTCAAAACGGCAAATCACGATTCCGCAAAAGTTTTTTCACGCGCTTCATTTCGACACAGAGGCCGAATGCCTTCTGCGAAACGGCGAACTTGTGCTGCGGCCGTCACGCCCCGCCGCATCGGAAGACTTCTCCGAAGAAATCCTCGCGGAACTGGTCGCTGAAGGATTGTCCGGCAAGGAACTCCTGGCGGCGTTTCGCGCACGACGGTCAAAAATCCATTCCGCAATCCAAGCCATGCGTGCCGACGCAGCGAAAGCCGCAAAAGGCGAAAGCGAGTTTTTCACGGCAGACGAAATATTCGGGGAGGACTGAGCCGTGATTGACGTGCGTTTTCTCCCTCCCGCCGCAAAATATTTGAAAAAGCTGAAAGATAAAAACCTCAAGCAAAGATACAAGAATGCAATCGAAAAAATCCGGGAGAATCCGAAAATCGGCGAACAGAAAACCGGTGACCTCACCGGAATCTTCGGCTACGATATTTTCTATAACCGTACAAACTACGAACTGGCGTACACCATCGAAATCGGCAACGACGGAAAGACAGTCGTCGTCATCATGGCGGGCACGCGGGAAAATTTCTATGAACAATTGAAACGGTATATCAAATCGTGAAGCGAATAAAGATAACGTCATCAAAAAAACACCTCCGTTTCTGCAAACGCAGAGAACAGAGGTGTTTTTTCATCCATTTTTTCAATCACGCCTCGATTTTGACGCTGCTTCCCTGTTCTCTCGCTTTCGTCACGACAATCTTCCTGTCGATCCGTTCCTTCAGCGCTTCGACATGGGAAATGACACCGACGAGGCGGCGGCCTTCCGTCAGGTCCGCCAGCGCGCGCATGGCCTGCTCCAGCGATTCGTCGTCGAGGGAGCCGAAGCCCTCGTCCACGAACATCGTGTCCAGCTCCACGCCGCCCGCCGAGGACTGGATCTCGTCGGCGAGGCCGAGGGCGAGGGAAAGGGACGCCTTGAAGGACTCGCCGCCGGACAGCGTTTCGACGCCCCGGATCGAGCCGTTGTAATGGTCGACTACATCAAGCTCGAGGCCGCTCTGCCCTTTATTGCTCGCAGCCGCAGCGCGCCGCTTGAGCTCGTATTGGCCGCCGGACATCACCAGTAAGCGCACGTTCGCCCGCGAGACGATGCGCTCGAAATAGCGCATCTGTACATAAGTTTCCAGCATGACCTTTTCCTTGCCGCTGATCTGTCCCGTCAACGTCTCGGCCAAAGCCTTCAGCCAGGTATAACGCTTCTCCGCCTCCGCCAGCCGCGCCGCTTCTTCTTGCAATCCGGCCAGCGTCCCCCGGTTCTTTTCGAGCCGCGCGTGAAGCGTTTTCTGCCGCTCCTGGAACCCGCGCCGCTCGGCGGCCTTCGCCGCGTTTTCCTCCCGCAGTTTTCCGAGGTCCTCCTGCGGCGCTTCGGCGAGGCTTTTTTTCAACGATTCGATGAGCCCGGCCAGCTCCTGCAGCGTCTTTTCCACCGCACGAAGGGCATCTTCCGCGCGTTTCTTTTCGTCCTGCCGTTTCTCGTACTCTTTGCGGAGGCTCGCCCTGCGCGCCTCCGCTTCTTTTTGGGTCGGGAAGCGCAGCTTCGCGGAAATCTCCTTTGCCGCCTGTTCCGCCGCCGCCCGGGCCGTCTCCGCCGCCGCCCGCTTCGCGCCCGCGTCCGCGAGCCGTGTATCGGCGTCCGCGCTTGCCTTCTCGTCCTGCGGAATGCTCGTTTCCAGCGCCGCCTTCCGCTTCGCCTCCCGTTCCTTTTCCCGCAGCTTTTTGTCAACGGCGGCGATTTCCTCATCCAGTTCGACCAGCGCCTTCGGCAGCCGATCCCGTGCCTCGCTGGTCGTATAGTCGCCAAGACGGGCTTTGATTGACTGCAGAAGAGATTCCTTGCGCTCGCCGAATTCTTTCTTCCCCTGCTCAAAACGACCGCGAAGCTCCATCGCCGCCGTCTGCGCCGCGCTCCAGGCTTCCTGCAATGCGCGCAGGCTCGCCTCGTCGATTGCGTCTTCTGAAAGCTCCGCCGGGCAGGGATGCTCTGTCGAACCGCAGACCGGGCATGGTTTGCCCGGCGTCAAATTTTTCGCGATATGTCCCGCCTGCGCCGCGAGGAAGGCTTCGTCCGCCGCGTTATAGGCCGCCTCCTTTTTCCGCCAGTCTTCCGTTCGGGCAATCAGTTCCTTATGTGCGCCATCCACTTCGCGGTACAGTTTCTCATATTTCTTCATTTCCTCCGCCAGCGCGCCGATTTCTTCGCGGCGGCGCGTTTTTTCCCGCTGCTCGGCGGCGAGCTTTTCCCGCTCTTCCCCGGCGTGCGCCAGCGCCGCCAGTTCTTCTTTCGCCGCTTTCAGGCGCCTCTGTACGGCTTCCTTCGCCTTTTTCGCCTCGGCTTCTTCCAAAGCGGCCTTTTTCGCTTCCTCCTCGAAGCGCGAAAGCTCCTTCCGCTTCGCTTCCGCCGCCGCGTAATCGGGCAGTTCTTTCTCGATCTGCGCCTCCTCCCGCATGAGGGCTTCCGCGTCCGCCGCCCGCTGCGCCGCTTTTTCCGCCGTTTCTTTCGCCGCTGTCAGTTCGGGCTTTTTCCGCGCTTCCTCCGCCGTGGCCGCACGAAGCTCCTCCCGCGCCTTTTCCAGCTCGCCCGCGCGTCCGATCCGCGTATTGAGCCCGTTGATTTCTTCGTCGATCCGATCCAGCGTCACCTTCTCCTCCGCCATTGCGCGCTGATCGTCCGCGATCAGCGCTTCCAGCAGCGTCTTCACGTCCTCCGGCAAAAGCTCGCCCGCCTTCGCCTTTTCCACTTCCTCCGCCCGCGGATGATCCTCCACACAATCAACGGCAGCCATCAGGTCGTCCACCTTGTCCCGGACGCGCTCGCACAATCGCGCCGCTTCGTTGGCGTCGCCGTTCACCGCCGCCGCCAGCCGCTCGAACCGCTCCGTATGGAAAATGCCGCGGAATATCGCCTGACGTTCCTTCGTATCCGCCAAGAGCAGGCGCAGGAATTTCCCCTGGGCGATCATGGCGATCTGCATGAACTGCGCCGCGTCCAATCCCAAAATCTCCCCGATGCGCGCCGTGACCTCCTGCTTTTTCGTCACAACGCTGCCGTCCGGCAGGCAAAGCTCCGCTCCCGCGGTCGATTTCGTCATGCCCTCCCCGCGCTGCTTGGCCCGCATATATTCGGGATTCCGCTTCACGACGTATTCCTTGCCCCGGAGCAGGAACCGAAGCTCCACCTCGGTGGGCGTTGACGGCGCTGCGTATTTCGAGCGGAGCATGGAAGCCGTGCGCATGCCGCCACTGGTCTCGCCGTACAGCGCGAACACGATCGCGTCGAAAATCGTCGTCTTGCCCGCGCCGGTATCGCCGGTAATCAGATAAAGCCCCCGTGCCCCCAGCCGCGTGAAATCAATCGTCTCGCTTCCGGCGTAAGGGCCGAAGCCCGTCATCTTCAACGTCAACGGTCTCATGCCTGTTCCTCCCATACGGTTTCCGCCAGCCGCCTCATGTATTCGGACTGCGCCTCGTTCATCGGCTGCCCGTTCTGCAGTGCGTAAAACTCCGACACCAGCTCCATCGGCGTTTTCGTCTCCGCCTCCGGCAGAACCTCGACGGCGCCGCCGCTTTTCGTCCGCGCGTTGTCGTAATCAAGCCGCAGGAGGTTCGGATAAACGGTCTTCAATTTCCGCATCGCGTCCGGCACGTCGTCCTCATTCGTCAATATAATATGAAGGTAATCGTCCGTCGCCGTCCCCGCATAGTTTTCCTTTTTCATCAGCGCATCATAGGTTCCCCTGATCTCCCGCAGATCGTGTTGCGGCTTCAATGGAATCGTGCGAACGGAGACCGCTCCTTTTCCGTCCAGCTCCGCCATCGTGATGGACTTCCCGTCCCTCGCCTCGGAAAACGAATATTTGAGCGGCGTGCCCGAATAGCGTATTCGCGGCGAGCCGATATTCTGCGGGCGATGGATATGGCCGAGAGCGACATAGGAAAAAGGAGCGAACACGGCGGCGTCCACATTGTCCAGCCCGCCGACGGAAACCTCCTCCGAATCCGAGCGCACCGCGCCCGTCACGAACTGGTGAGCGACCAGCACGCTGCGCCGCTTTGGATCGACGGGCATTCTCTCCACGGCGACGCGCAGCGCGTCCGTATAGCTTTCGATTTTCTCCTCCGGAAACGCCAGCGACACATGGATCGGCTTGATGAACGGCAGCAGATAGATATCGACGCGGCCGTCGTTGTCCTCCAATGACGCCGAAAACACCTCGCCTCGATATTCGGGGGCGGAGAGATAGACGCCGCTCTTCGCCATGATGCGCCCCCCGTAGGCCACCCGCGCCGCCGAGTCGTGATTGCCGCTGATGGCGAAAACCATCTGCCCGTCCGCCGAAAGCTCCGAAAGGAAATCGTCAAACAGCCGCACCGCCTCCGCCGACGGCGCGCTCTTGTCGTAAATATCCCCGGCGATCAGCACCGCGTCCGGCTTCTCGTCCCGCAATATTTTACAGATTTCTTCCAAAATATACGCCTGATCCTCCAAAAAAGAAACCTCATGCAGCCGCTTCCCCAGATGCAAATCGGAAATATGCGCGAATCTCATCGGCCATCCTCCCCGAAAATTTTGATGCAAAAAAATAATACCATAATCGGCATGCAAAATCCTGCACGTCGATACATTTTACCAAAAGCAGCTTGTGCAGGATTTGCACAAGCTGTCAAGTGATGGATCCTCTATGCCTTCTCGATCCCTGCCACCGCGTAGGCCGACATGCCTTCGCCGCTGCCGGTGAAGCCCAGGCGTTCCTCCGTCGTCGCCTTAACGTTCACCGCGTCCCGCTCGACGCCCAGCACCTTCGCGATATTTTCCGTCATTTCCTCGATATGAGGCGCCAGCTTCGGCGCCTGCGCAACAATAGTCGCGTCGACGTTTCCGACCGTGTACCCCTTTTCGCGGACGAGGCGGGCAACTTCCGCCAGGAGCTTCCTGCTGTCCGCGCCCTTGAATTTGTCGTCGGTATCGGGAAAATGCTTCCCGATGTCGCCTAAAGCCGCCGCGCCAAGCAATGCGTCCGCGATCGCGTGCAGCAGCACGTCGGCGTCCGAATGACCGAGCAGTCCCTTTTCCCACGGAATTTCCACGCCGCCGAGGATCAGCTTCCGCCCCGCGACGAGACGGTGCACATCGTACCCCATGCCAAACCGAGTCATTTCTTTCCCTCCTGTTGCTCCGCGTATTCCTTCACCTTGGCTGCGGCGTCCGAAACCTTGTCCGCCAGTTCGTCCAGCAGTTCGCCAAACTCCATGCCTGCATTCTTGACGCTTTCCTTCGCCATGCCCAACGCATCGCGCCCCAAAAACATTTCCGCGGTCCAAAGGTCTTCCGGCGTCGTCAGCTTGATATTGCGCTCGTCGCCTTCGACCACGTGCACGGTGAGACCCAAACGCTCCACAAGAGCCGCGTCGTCCGTTCCGAGATAACCTTCCTGCTCCGCGCGCCTATACGCCTCCTCCAAAATGTCGCGGCGAAAGCCCTGCGGCGTCTGAACTTCCCAAAGCCGTGCCCGATCCGGCGTGCTCTCCACGACGCCGTCACCCCGCACGATCTTGATCGTGTTCTTCGCGCGAACCGCCGCGATAGCCGCGCCGGTACGCCATGCCTCCGCCACCACCGCCTCAATGGTCTTGACCGTCACCAGCGGACGCGCCGCATCGTGGACAAGCACGATTTCCGCATCCGGTGAAAGCGCCGCCAGCGCATTCTGCACGCTGTACTGCCGCTCCGATCCGCCCGCCACCACACGGAACGGCCTCAGCCCCGGCGTTTTGTCGAGCAGCCGCGAAACCTCGTTCACTTCCTCCTCACCCACAGCAACAATGAAATCGTCGACCTTGTCACACCCGGAAAAAGCGAGCATTGTCCGCACCAATATCGGCTTGCCGCAAAGGCTGATCAACGCCTTGTTCCTGCCCGCGCCCATGCGCCGTCCGACGCCCGCCGCCGGAAAAATCACCGTGACCATAGAAATTACTCCCTTCTAATGAAAAAGAGCGATACAAAACATTCCCGAATGTCTTGCACCGCTCCTCAAATTCAATTTTTCGCGAGCCGTCTCGGCTTCGCGAAAATCATGCGCCCCGCCGCCGTCTGCAGCGCGGACGTCACTTCCACGTCAATATTCTGGTTCAGATGGCGATGACCGCCCTCGATGACAATCATCGTACCGTCGTCCAGATAGGCGACGCCCTGCCCCTGTTCCTTTCCGTCCTTGACCACCGTCACGCGCATGGACTCCCCCGGCACCACCACCGGCTTCACCGCGTTCGCCAGTTCGTTGACGTTCAGCACCGGTACGCCCTGCAGCTCCGACACCTTGTTCAGGTTGTAGTCGTTTGTGACAATCTTGCCGCCAACGAGCTGGCCGAGCCGGACCAGCTTCGAGTCGACCTCCGCGATATCGTCGAAGTCCCGGCTGTCGATTTCCACCGCCAGCTTCGCCTCCGAGCGGATCTTTTGCAGGATGTCCAGCCCGCGCCGTCCGCGCACCCGCTTCAAGGCGTCCGCCGAATCCGCGATCCGCTGGAGCTCCTCCAGCACGAACACCGGAATCAAGAGCGTCCCTTCGAGGAATCCGCTGTCAATCACGTCTGCAATGCGTCCGTCGATGATAGCGCTGGTATCCAGCAGCTTATACCGCTTGTCCGCGGCCAGCTCCGAAGCTTCCTCCTTCACCTCCGGCAAAGGCAGCGGCTCCGGCGTCGGCGCGGGCGGCGGCTCCTGCCTGACCTCGCGCGCTTTCAGCACGTCCTTGAAAAAACGCGGAATGAAGCTGAACATTTCCGCGATTTCCTCACGCTTTGTCATCGTAATGCGGATGCCGAGATAGCCGAACACGATCGCGAACACTACGGGAAGATAATTACCGACGATGGGAATGCGCGAGAACGCGCCGCCCAATAATGTAGCAAGAATAAGTCCAAGAGAAAGCCCTATCGCGCCCGCAAGCACATCGTGGATCGGCATCTTGTTGAGCTGCGTTTCCACCCACGCCGAAAACCGTTTCAGCGTCGAGATCAGATACGAAGCCGTCAGCGACCCTACCAAGGCCCCCAGCGCCGCGCCGGCGAGAATACAGAGAAGTCCCGCAAGCGTCATGCGAAAAAGTCCCATGTCCGTTTTCAGGATCTCCGTCCCGATAAACTGCGTCAAGGTCGGGCTGGCAGGCTGCATCAGCGCGGCTCCCGCCACCGCAATAACGGCGACAATGAAAAAACGTAAAACCTTATCGAGCATAATTTTCACCTCCTTTCAGCAAATCATGGACAAAAAAACGGATAAATTCATTTATATAGCCTGTATAGCTATTATAACCATTCATCCGTTTTTGTCAAAGCCTTATTCTTATTCATTTGTCGAATCCGTTCTTCTCCAGGATCCCGCCCATCCACGCGTCAACCTCGTCCGGCGTCTTTCCACAGGCGTAGACGAGTTCACTGACGAGGATCTGTTTCGCGAGATCCAGGAGTCTTCGCTCACCGCTGGAAATCTTGCGGATCCTGTCCTGCAAAATCAAGTTGCGCGCCACCGCCGCGACGTCACAGATGTCTCCAGACTTCATGCGCGCGAGCGTCGCGTGAAAGCGCTTGTTCCAGCTCCCGACGGCACGCTCCGGCTTATCCGCCAGAACCTCAGCCACTTTTTCGACCCCTTCCTCCGAGATTACATCCCGAAGCCCGATATTTTCCACATTGTCAATCGGGATCATCACTTTCATATTGCCGATAGGCATGCGCAGGACATAATACGACTTCTCCTCGCCCATGACCTCGCATTTCTCGATATCCGCAATCACACCCGCGCCGTGCATCGGATATACGATCTGATCTCCCACCTGAAGCAAACGCTCACCTCCTTCGCGTGCGTTTTTATTATATCACAAAATTTCCTCCGTGGAAAAATTTTTTATTTTATCACCGTTTATGTACTATGTCAAATTTTTGTCAAATTTTATCGAAAACGGCGACAAAAAAAGCTCCCCAAAGCAGGGGAGCCTATCAATAAGCTTTTACAGGATTGCCAGCCATACGCTGCTGAACAGCCCCAAAAGGAGCTGTGCTATGGGAACCAGGATGTAGCCGAGGATCGGCGTCGCAATGAAGATGATGAAGATAATCATGCTGTAACGCTCGATAGCCGCGAAACGATACTGCATCTCGTAGGGAAGCACTGCCATCAGGATTCTTGAGCCGTCCAGCGGCGGCAGCGGGATCAGGTTGAAAATACCGAAGTTGATGTTGTAAACGACGATCAGCCACAGCACCGCCCGCAGTCCGTAACTCATTTCCATGCGCATGGTGTTGTTCAGGAAAATCATCACGCCGAGAGCGAGGAAGGCCAACAGGAAATTCATCGCGGGACCCGCCAGCGCCACGAGGATTTCTCCCTTTTTCCTGTCGTGAAAATTGTGCGGATTGATCACGACGGGCTTTGCCCAGCCGAAGCGCGCAATCAGAAGCACCACAAGTCCGATGGGATCGATATGCGCCATCGGGTTCAGCGTGAGCCGTCCCATCATCTTCGGCGTAAAATCCCCCATCGCCACCGCCACGCGGGCGTGCGCGTATTCATGCAGCGCCAGCGCCATGATCAGCCCCGGCAGTCCCGCCACCATTTCCATCAAGTTGAAACCAAACATTTCAAATCTCCTTTTTCATTTTGGAAGAATACATCAAAAGCGCGGTGACGGTCTTGCCGTCGATGATCGTATTGTCATATACCTTTTCCAGTGCTTCCGCCAGCGGCATGCGGACGGCGTTGATGAACTCGTCCTCGTCCGGGCAGTCCTTGCCCGCCGTCAGCCCTTCCGCCAGATAGATATGAATCCATTCGTCGGAAAATCCCACTGTCGTCGCCAGCGAGAAAATCTTTGTGTAATGCTCGGCGGTGTAACCCGTTTCCTCCTTCAGTTCCCGCTTCGCGCATTCCAGCGGGTCCTCGCCGGGAATGTCCAGTTTTCCCGCCGGAATCTCCAATGTGACGCGGCCAACCGGATAACGATACTGCCGCACAAGGATCACGCTGCCGTCGTCCAGCACCGGAAGCACCGCCGACGCGCCGGGGTGCTTTACCCATTCGCGGATCGTCTCATGGCCGTTCGGCAGCAGCACCGTATCTCGGCGCACATGGAGCAGCCGCCCGTCAAAGACGCTTTCGCTCGATACTTTCTTTTCGATCAAATCCTCGTCCATTCTTTTTCTCCTATTTCGTTCTGAATTTCTTTTTGATTTCGGCGGCCCGCGCAATCATTTCCTTCGCGTTGGAAAGCGACGCCGCCGTGGCGTCGGCGCCGGACGCCATACGGGCGATTTCCTGCGCCCGTTCCTTCGCGGTCATCGCGCGCACCGTCGTCGAGGTCATACCGTCCTTCGCCGTTTTCTCGAGATAATAATGGACGTCCGCCATGCAGGCAATCTGCGGCAAATGGGTGATGCAAAGCACCTGCTTCCTGCCGGCTACCAGCGCGATGCGCTCGGCGACCATCTGGGCGGTCTTGCCGCCGATACCCGTATCGATCTCATCGAACACCATGCTTTGCGCGACGGAATCCCCCGCGGCCGCCACCGCCTTGACCGCCAGCGCGATCCTCGAAAGCTCGCCGCCGGAGGCGACTTTTGACAGCGGCTTTTCCGCTTCGCCCGCATTCGCAGAAAAAAGCAGATTGATCTCGTCCGCGCCCTGGGCTGTCAGCTCCGCTGGAGATAACGATACAACCAGCTTCGCGTCAGGCATCCCCAGTGCGACAAGCTGCTCCACGATGGCGGCGGACAGCTTCCCCGCCGCTTCCTTGCGTTTCGCGGTCAGAATCGCCGCGCGGCGCTCCGCCTCCGCCCGGGCTTCCCCGCATTTCTTTTCCAACGCGGCGACAATCTCGTCATAATTCTCGAAGCCCTCAATCTCTTTCTCAATTTTTTCCCGATAAGCGAGCACCGCCTCGATGGAAGCGCCGTATTTCCGTTCCAGCTTATCGATGACGTCCATGCGCGACTGGAGCGTGTCCAGCCGCTCCGGGTCGAAATCGAGACCGTCCAGATACCCCTGAACGGTGTAAGAAATTTCCTTCAGCTGGCAGACCGCGTCCTCAAGCATCGGCACTGAATCGTCGAAGGCCTTGTCAAACTGCCGGAGTGCCTCGATACGGCGCTGAAGTGCCGCGACCTCGGCTAGGATTCCCTCGCTCTCTCCGCCGCCTTCCAAAAGCGCGGCGGCCTCATTGACATTTTCCGTGATTTTCTCTGCGTTCGAGAGTCGGTTGATCTCCGCCTCCAGCTCCTCGTCCTCATGCGGGCGCAGATTTGCCTCGCCGATTTCCTGCGCCTGCCATTTCAGCATATCCATTCGATCCGCGGAAACGCCTGCAGAGGCTTTTTTCTCCGCCAGTTCCTCCGCCGCGTCCCGCCATGCGCGGAACGATTCCCGATACGATGAAAGCAGCTTCGGCAGTTCCGCGTCGCTGCCGTCCAAAAGCGCGAATTGGTTTTCCGTCCGCACCAGCGCAAGATTCTCATGCTGCCCGTGTATATCCACGAGGAATTCGCCAATGGCTCGGAGTGTTCCGGCGGTCACATGGCAGCCGTTGACGAGAATGACGTTTTTCCCCTTCGTCGTAATCTGCCGAGTGACGATCAGCGAATCATCCTCGTCGTCGATGGCCTGCTCCGCGAGAAGATCGTGCAGCCGCTTCTCGCCCGTGATGTCGAAGATGGCCTCCACCCGCAGCCAATCGCAGCCTGTCCGGATCACGTCCGAAGAAAGGCGATGGCCGAGGACCGCACCGAGAGCGTCAATCAGGATGGACTTTCCCGCGCCGGTCTCGCCCGTCAGGATATTCAATCCCGCGTCGAAATTGATCTCGACGTGCTCCAGCAGCGCGAAGTTCCAAACGGTCAATGTTTTCAGCATACCGCGTTCCCTCCCGAAAGCGCCTTCATGCGCATCTCGACCGCGGGCGCGGCGCTTTCCGGCTTCACGACGACGAGGATGGTGTCGTCCCCCGCCACCGTGCCGATGATGTTCTTCCACTGCGCCGTGTCGAGAGCCGACGCCACGGCGTTCGCCATGCCGGGGAGTGTCCGCAGCACCACGAGAGCGCCGCTGGCGTCCACGCCCGTCACCGCGTCCGCGAAAAGCGCCTCCAGCCGGCTTTCCCTGCGCGCGCCGCCCTCCGCTTTCGGAAATGCGTAGCGGGACCGCCCGTCGCCGATTGGCACCTTCACCAGCATCAATTCCTTGACGTCGCGGGAAACCGTCGCCTGCGTGGCCGTGATATGCTCCCGCCGCAAGAGCGACGTCAGTTCCTCCTGCGTCTCGACGATATGATTTTCAACGATTTCCCGTATCTTTTCCTGTCGGCGCGGCTTCGTCCGCTCGTCCTTTTTCATGAAAACGCCCGCCTTTATGCGTTGTAGAGAAGTTTCGTGCGAATGGTCTGGTAATAATTCTTGTCGTCGAACTTGACAATCTTCGCCGGAAGCGGCGCCCGGCGCACGATGACCGCGTCCCCCGGCAGCAGATGGAAACTCTCCTGCCCGTCGAAGGTGACGATAATGTCCCGATGGAGCGCGGCGATGTCGATCTTTATTTCATCGTTCTCGTCCATGACCATCGGGCGCGCGTTGAATGTATGCGGACAAATCGGCGTCATCAGCAGTACCTTGACCTTCGGGTTGATCAGCGGCCCGCCCGCCGAAAGGGAATAGGCCGTCGAACCCGTCGCCGTGGAAACGATCAGTCCGTCCGCCTTGTAATCCATCACCCGAAAGCCGTCCACAGTCAGCCCGAGCTGGAGCATGCGAGCCGCGCCGCCCTTCGTGACTACGATGTCGTTGAGCGCGTGGCCGAGGAACCGTTCTCCCTTCCCCTCGCTTTCCACGAAGCCGGAGATGACCATACGCTCCTCGAGATAATATTCCCCGCGCATTATTTTCTCCAGCTTGCCTTCCAGCTCCGCCAGCTCGATATCTGCCAGAAAGCCGAGCGTGCCGATATTCACGCCGCAGACGGGAACATTTTTCCTATAGACGCGCCGGCAGTTGCCCAGCAGCGTGCCGTCGCCGCCGATGGAAAGCGCCATGTCCATCGGCTGCTCGTCGATATCCTCGACGCCGTATTTTTCACAATGGAAAATTGCCGCGCTGTCCGTCGGCATCAGGAGCCGTACGTCCTTGTCCTCGAAAAACCGGAAAATGCGCGCGAGCACCTCCGGCGCGTCCTCCTTCTCGACATTCGGAAACACCGCGATATTATGCATTATCGCTCTCCCTTTCCCCGGAATCTTCGAAAATCCCCTCGGTTCAATGATTCCCTTTGTCCAGTTTAGCGGAACTGTTCAAAAATAAATTTTATTTTTTCACAGTTCCTTATGCGCCTCGTCCACGATTCTGTCTATTGTTTCTTCCGTCAGCGCCGACGATTCGCCCGATTGTACCAAATGCACAAGATACTCGATATTTCCTTCCGGCCCCTTGATGGGCGAGAAGGTCAGCCCCACCGGGAAAAAGCCGATTTCCCGGCTGTATGTGATTACCGCGCGGATCACCGAGCGATGAACCTCCGGATCGCGCACCACGCCTTTTTTCCCGACGTTGCCGCGCCCCGCCTCGAACTGCGGCTTGATCAGCGCCACGATCTCGCCCGTATCCTTCAAAAGCGCCTTCGCCGGCTCCAACACCTTCGTCAGCGAAATGAACGCGACGTCGATGGACGCAAAATCCAACAGCTCGCCGATATCTTCCGGACGCACATAGCGGATATTCGTGCGCTCCATATTCACGACGCGCGGATCGCTGCGAAGCTTCCATGCAAGCTGCCCGTAGCCCACATCAATGGCGAACACCTTCGCCGCGCCGCGCTGGAGCGCGCAGTCGGTGAAGCCGCCCGTGGACGCGCCGATGTCGGCGGCGACTTTTCCTTCCATAGAAATGCCGAAGGTTTCCATCGCCTTTTCCAGCTTCAGCCCGCCCCGGCTTACATAGGGCAGCGCGTCGCCGAGAACGCGAAGCTCCGCGTCCTCCTTCACCATCGTCCCGGCCTTGTCGATTTTCTGGCCGTTGACCAGCACAAGCCCCGCCATCAGCGTCGTTTTCGCTTTTTCCCGCGTCTCGGCGAGCCCGCGCTTCACCAGCAATACGTCCAGCCGTTCCTTGTGTATCTTTTCCATTTCAGGCGAGCCCCGTCCATTTCTTCATGATCTTTTCCGCGATTTGCTCCGGCAAAAGCCCGCAGGATTCCAGGAGTTTTGATTTCGCGCCCTGGGACACGAACCGATCCGGGATGCCGATCCGAAGCAGCGGCGTCCCGTGTCCCGCGTCCGCCATATATTCCGCCACCGCCGAGCCGAAGCCCCCCGGCAGCACGTTTTCTTCCAAAGTAACGATCAATTTGTTTTTCTTTGCCGCCGCGTCGATGATCGCCTTGTCCAGCGGCTTGACAAAACGCATATTGACGACGGAAGCACGGATGCCTTTTTCTTCCAGCATGGCCGCCGCTTTTTTCGCCGCGTCCACCATCGTGCCCACCGCCAGCAGCGCCACGTCGTCGGCTTCCGAAAGCACCTCCGCCTTGCCGATTTCCAGCTCCCGGAAGCCTTCGGATAATGCAACGCCCAGACCCGCGCCGCGCGGATAGCGAATTGCTGTCGGCGAATCCATATGCACCGCCGTGTAGAGCATATCGCGGAGCTCGTTCTCATCCTTCGGCACGAAAACCGTCATGCCCGGCATCGTCCGGAGATAGGACAAGTCGAATACGCCGTGGTGCGTCGGCCCGTCCTCGCCCACCAGTCCGCCCCGGTCGAGGCAGAGAGTCACGGGCAGGTTTTGCAGGCAGACGTCGTGCATCAGCTGATCATAGGCGCGCTGAGCGAAGGTCGAGTAGATGGCCGCCACCGGATGCAGCCCCGCCGCCGCCATCCCCGCCGCCAAGGTCACCGCGTGCTCCTCGGCAATGCCCACGTCGAAAAACCGCTTCGGAAAACGCTCGCCGAATTTCTTCAGTCCCGTACCGCTCGGCATCGCCGCCGTGATGGCCGTAATGCCCGGCATTTCCTGTGCCAGCTCGATCAGCGCGTCGCCGAACACCGAGGTGTAGGACGCGGGGGCCGACGGATCTTTCTTCACCGCTCCTGTCGCCGCGTCAAACTTCCCGACGCCGTGGAACTTGTCCGGTTCCGTTTCCGCCGGCAGATAGCCGCATCCCTTTCTCGTCCGCACATGGACGAGAATCGGGCCGTCCATCATGCAGGCCTCGGAAAACACGTCGCGCATCAGCCGGATATTGTGCCCGTCAATGGGCCCGACATAGGTAAAGCCCATTTCCTCAAAAAGGCCGCCCGGCACCAGTACGGATTTTACGCCCTCTTTGATAAATTCCGCCGTCTTGACCACCGTATCCCCGATATGCGGGATACTGCGGAGGAATCCTTTGATGTCCTCCTTCGCGCGGTTGTACTGCGGCGCGACGCGGATACGGGAAAGATACTCGCTCATCGCGCCGACATTGAAATCAATGCTCATGCCGTTGTCATTCAAGACGACGATCAGATTTTTTCCGATATCCCCCGCGTGATTCAAAGCCTCGAAAGCCTCGCCGCCCGTCATGGCGCCGTCGCCGATGACCGCGACGATATGCTCGCCGCGTCCTTTGAGGTCGCGGGCAATCGCCATGCCGAGAGCCGCCGAGATCGACGTGCTGGCGTGACCGACGCCGAAAGCGTCGTACTCGGACTCTGCGCGGGACGGAAAGCCGGTGATGCCCTGCCATTGGCGCAGGGCAGAAAAACGATCCCTGCGCCCGGTCAATATCTTATGCGCATAGGCCTGATGCCCGACGTCCCAAACCACCTTGTCCATCGGCAAATGCAGCACGCTGTAAAGCGCCAGCGTCAGCTCGATTGCACCGAGACTCGGCGCGAGATGGCCGCCCGTCTGCGACACCGTGGAGACAATCAATTCGCGAAGCTCCGCCGCCAATGCTTCCAATTCTTCCGTCGAAAGATTATGCAGTTTTTCCGGCTCGTCAATCCTGTCCAAAAGGTTGCCCATACTTTTCAACCAATCCCGTCTATCTGTCTCTTGTAATCAAATATTCCGCGAGTTCGTCCAAAAACGCTGCTTTCTCCCCCAGCGGCGCCAGCGAACTATGCGCCCTGTCCACCGCTTCCCGCGCGAGGCGTTTCGCCTCGTCCAGCGAAGTCAGAGTCACATACGTCGATTTATGATTGCGCTCGTCGCTGCCCACGGGCTTTCCGATAGCCGCCTCGTCGCCCGTCACGTCAAGAATGTCGTCGGTAATCTGGAACGCCAGGCCGAAGGCATCCGCGTATTCCGTCAGCGCCGCCAGCTTCGCGTCGTTCGCCCCCGCGAGGATCGCGCCGGAACGCACCGCCGCGCGAAAAAGCGCACCGGTCTTTGCCATGTGCATCCGGCAAAGCGTTTCACGATCGATATGTTTTCCCTCCGACGCGAGGTCCAGCGCCTGTCCGCCGACCATGCCGTCCGGCCCCGCCGCTGTGCTGAACTCCCGCACCACACGGACAAGGGTTTCCGGCGAAACGCCCTTTTGCCGCAGCAACACCTCAAAGGCCAGCGTCAGCAGCGCGTCTCCCGCCAGCGTCGCGATGCCCGCACCGTACACTTTATGGTTCGTCAGCCGTCCCCGGCGGTAATCGTCGTTGTCCATCGCCGGAAGATCGTCGTGGATCAGGGAATAAGTATGAATCATTTCAAGGGCGCAGGCCGATATCAAAAAATCGTCGCCCCTGCCGCCTGCCGCGTCCGCCGCAGCCATCAAAAGAATCGGGCGAAGCCGTTTCCCTCCCGCCATCAGGCTGTATTTCATCGACTCCGCAAGCCGCGCGTCAAAGGCCTCGTCCTCCCGGAGCTCGCGAAGAAGCCCTTCCTCGACCAGCGCGCGCCGACGCGCCCATTCCTCTTTTCGCATCCTCATTCACCTTCGATTGCCAATTCCAAAGCTTCCGTTTCTTCCTTGCCTTCCTTCACGAGCAGGTCCATAGTCTTTTCCGCCCGCTCCAGCGCCTTCATACACTTCTGGGAAAGCCGGATGCCCCGGCTGTAATTCTCCATCAAATCGGCCAGGCTGGGCTCGCCGGTCTCCATCTGCTCCACGATTGCTTCAAGCTCCGCCAGCGATTCCTCAAAGGACGCTTCCTTCGCCGCTTCTTTCCGCGCCGCCATCATCCGTTTCCTCCTTGCTCCACTTCCCGCACGTCCGCATGAACGCGCCCGTCTGCCAAAACCACGGTCAATTTATCGCCCGCGTGCGTGTTTGCCGCAGAGCGAACCAGTTTCCCCTTGTCGTCCTCTACGATACTGTATCCGCGCCGCAGCATGCGGATCGGATTCAAAAGCTCCATTCGGTCCAGCGTCATATCGAGACGCTGCTGCTTTTCGCGGAAAACCTGCCGGACGCCCGCGGAAAGCGCATCGGACGCATTCTTCAATCTGTCTCGTTTCAAATCCATAATCCGCTGCGGCGTCGCCATCGACTTCCGCCGCAGGCACAGAAGGAGCTTCATGCGCTTCGCGTTCATCCAGCGGCCCCGCGCCCCCGAAAGCCGGGCACGGAGTCCTTCAATCTGCGCCGAAAGCTCCCGCGAATCCGGCACCGCCAGCTCCGCCGCCTGGGACGGCGTCGCCGCGCGCACATCTGCCGCCAGATCGGATAGCGTGTAGTCGGTCTCGTGCCCCACCGCGGAAATCACCGGGATTTTCGACGCGTAAACCGCGCGGACGACCGTCTCCGTGTTGAACGACCAGAGATCCTCCGCCGAGCCGCCGCCCCGCCCGACAATCAGTACATCGACGGGGAATTTCTCGTTGAAATACCGGACGCCCGCCGCCACTTCCTCCGCCGAGCCCTCGCCCTGCACCTGCACCGGATATAAAACGAGCTGCACCGACGGGAACCGCCGCTTCGACACGCGGTAAATATCCCGGATTACCGCGCCGGAAAGCGAAGTCACCACGCCGATCTTTTTCGGGAATTTCGGCAGCGGCTTCTTGTGCGCCGCGTCAAACAGCCCCTCCGCCGTCAGCTTCTCCTTGATCTGCTGGAAAGCCGCGGCGAGGTCTCCCGTGCCCTCGGGAATCAGCGACTCCACATAAAGCTGGTAAACGCCGTTCGCCTCATACACGCGGACAGAGCCGCCCGCGATGACTTGCATGCCGTCCTTCGGCTGGAAACGCAGTCCCTTGTCGCGCCACGAAAACATCACGCACTTCAGGCAGGCGTCTTTATCCTTCAAGGTAAAATACGCATGCCCCGAACGGTACGTATTGAAATTGGAAATCTCGCCGCGCACCATCACGCTGCGCAGAATCGGATCCCCCGCAATCAGTTTCCGTATCCATCGCGTCACTTCGCCGACACTGTGAACGCTTCCCATACGCCCCTATCCTTTCCGTAAGAAAAAAGCCAGACCCCTGTTTCGCGAAGCCCGGCTTCTCCCAACTACTTATTGCTCTTCCCGCATCATCGTTCCGAGGACGCCGTTGACGAAGCGGCCCGAATTATCCGTGCCGAACTTCTTCGCCAGCTCCACCGCCTCGTTGATGACAATGCCCGGCGTCAAGTCCGACTCGCTTTGAAGCTCGTACACGGCCAGCCGCAGGACGCTACGATCGATACCCGCCATGCGCGAAACCTTCCACTCTTTGGAAAGCTCCGAAAGCTTCTCATCTATCGACGCAAGGCTCTCGCACGTCCCCGAGACCAGCGACCACGCATACGCGTAATCCTTCTCCCGATTCCTCTCGTCCGAATCCTCCGGCGCGCCGTCCTGCCATGCCGCATCCAGCGCCCGTTTCCAATCCTCCCTCGCGCCTTCCGGCGAAGGGTTCATATCGAGCTGGAAAAGCGCCTGCATCGCCGCCTCCCGCGCCCGTCTTCGACTCATAACCCAGACTACCTCCTGCGAATCAGGTCGAGCATCCCCTTCACGCCGACCTCCCGAAGTCTTTGCAGCCAACCGTCGTCGGCATCGTCAATCTGCTTGCCCAGCCAAAGCCCGACTGCCACGCAAAAACCGATGAACAGCATATTCCAAAAGCCGAACAGCAAAATCGACACCGCGATCAGCGCGCCCAATACGGCGCCCAATACGCAGCCGCGATGATTCTCCCACGCCTCCTGAAAGAGCCGTACACATTCTTCCTTCATTTCGCTGCCCACCATCCGTCAGGACACGCGCGACTGCTTCGCCGCATCCTTGCCTGCAATCTCGGCGACCGAAATATCAATCGAATAATCTTTAAGGCCGAGCACTTCGTTCACCTGCTCCGAAACCGCCGCCCGGACCGCATCCGAAACCTGCGCGACATTCTTTCTCGCGCCCAGTTCAAGATCGAGCCTGATCGCCACCGACGAAGACACTTTGCCCTCGCCGCCTGCCACGCGGCGCGACTCCACCTTCGCATTGGCATTTTCAACGCCCTGAACCTTCATCGCGCACTTCTCGGCAAGATTCGAGACCGCCGGCACCGCGACGCGCACTTCTCCGCCTTCGCCATGCACGACGACCGCCTCCGGCTCTTTCTCCTTCTTTTCCTCATGCTTCGATCCGCCGGAAAAACTGCACGCCAAAAGATGCACGCTGAGAATGAATACGAGCGCCGCCACCGCCAGCGTTTCCCAACGGGAAAGGACAAACGCGGTCTCATTCAAAATGACCGGAATCGGGAACACCGGGAGGCAAAGCACGATCACGCCCAGCGCCGCCAGCGCGATAGCCAGCGTGTACAGGAACAGCAAAAAACGATTGATATATCCCATACTCTTTAGCCTACCTTACCTCAGCGAACGCGAGTGGCTGCTTCCTCTTCCTTCGGCTCTTCCTCGGGAACGCCGACGCCCTGCACATGCACATTGACCTCGACCACGGAAAGGCCCGTCATCGTCTCGATAGCCTGCTTGACATTCTCCTGCACCGCCAGCGCGACCTCGGGAATCCGAACCCCGTATTTCACGATAATATAGAGATCCACGGCCGCCTCAGTCTCGCCAACCTCGACCTTGACGCCCTTCGCGAAATTCTTCTTGCCGAGAATCTCCGCGATGCCGCCGGCAATACCGCCGCTCATGCCTTCGATGCCCTTGACTTCCGTCGCCGCAAGGCCCGCGATAATGCTGACAACCTCATCCGCAATCCGCACCGCGCCCAGCGCGCCCTTCTTGTTCAAAGCCTCCGATTTGTTCTCTGCCATGAAAAAAACCTCCCCTTATCGTTATATTCTGCCGTCCGGCAGGGCAATCCTCCGCCTCTCCCGCAACCGGGAGACACATTACCGCTTTTATTATAGCAGACATTCCCTCAACAAACAATCAAAATCATTTCACGACTTTTTCAAAAAAGAGCCGAAAAAGAAAAGCCCTCCCGAAACCAAATATCGGAAGAGCTTCATCCCATTTCTTTTCCTATCGGAACACCGTAAATCCGATTTCCCTCCGAAGGAGAAAAACACTCCGGCATTTATATTGCTTTGTATGCCTCGACATATTCCTCGGCAATCTCCAGCAGCGCCTCCGTCCCGATCTCGCATTCCTTTCCCGAAATGTCGTCGCAGATCGTCGTCGTCTCCGGCGTGATCTCGAGACTGAACACATTCCCGGCAAACGAGCCTTTCTCTTTCCTGCCGTCCGCCACCTCATCCAGCGCATCGACAATCGCCGAGCCGAAATTCCGCGCCTCCGCCAGCAGGAATGTCGCCGCCAATTCATACCGATCATCCTCGAATGTCACAATCGGAAGCGGATTGTCTTTCCCCTCGATTTCAATCTTATATTTCAGCATCATTTCTTCCCCCGATGAATCGGATAAGCCGTCAGGATTTTCCGATTGTCGTCCAAATACATATCAATCTCCAGCTTGCCCGCATGCCCGATCCAGAGCGAACCGTGCGGATTCTTCGGATCGTTCACCGCTTCCTTGTAAGCGGTATTGATGGCGTCTACCACATCCTGCGGCGTCCAGTCCTCGGGATAGAACGAGCTGAAGCCCTCCTTCTTCACGCCGTCCACCTCGACCTTCGCCGTGAAGACGCCGTTCTCGTCCTTCTTGCCCCGCGTACCGTCGAGAATTCTTCCCTTGCTGTCCGTGATTTTGCTGTAATGGAACCCGGTAGCCTTGCCCTTCTTGTTCACAGTGCCGTCGAAAATATGCTCCAGCCCGTGCCGCGAGAAATTCTCCGTATTCTTGAGCTTCTTGACGTCGCTCATCGTATAGCTCGACTTCTTGTCGGACCTCGAGGCCTCGTCCTTCTTGTCGTCCCTGGAATCTTTCTTGTCCTGCCTGTCCGGCTTCTGCTGCGAAGTCTGAGAGGTCTGCGCCGAGCCGCCGGAAGACGAGCTCTTCCCCCCGCCGCAGCCGGCCGCCGCAACGACAAACACCATCGCCGCAAAGAGCGCGATCAGCTTCATAATAGTATGTTTCATACGCGATGTTCCTTTCCGTAAAATGATAATTTCCGTGTTTATTATACTATCCGCAGGGATGTCTGACAAGCGCAGGATATTGCTTCCTGGTTTCCGTTCCCTTTGCCTTGCCCCCCACGTCCCTTTCTGTGTTATAATACTTGCGAAGCGCCAAAATACGCGCCATCGAAGAAAGAGGCAGCCGGACATGAAAACAAAACCTGCAACGGAAAAGCTCGATTTCATCGAAGACAAATCGACCGGAATAGAAATCGTCAGCCTTGAACATGTGCGTTTCTCTTATCCGCCGCATACACATACAGGACACTACGTCCTGGGAATTGTAACGGAAGGAAGCATTGCGATCCGTATCGGTGATGAACGGTTTGAATGCAATGCGGGCGAATATTTCTCGGTGTTCCCGGACGTCTGCCATTCCATTCAGCCCGCCTCCGACGCTTACTCCATGATAACCACATGCATCCCGAAACAAAACAACGTTTCCAAAGAACTGGACATCATCAAAAAGAAAATCATCGGCAACCCGGCGATGGAAATCAGCGTCGCGACAATGTCGGAACAGGTGCATATCAGTTCCTACCACATGATCCGCAAATTCGCCGCAGAAAACGGACTCACGCCGCACCAGTTCCAGTTGCAGTGCCGCGTGCGGAAAGCACAGGAACTTCTGAAACAAGGCTATAAAGTCGTTGACGTCGCCCACATGGTCGGATTCTGCGACCAAAGCCATCTGGACCGGGTATTCAAAAAACAGGTGGGCATATCCCCGACCCGATTTGCAAACTCCGCAATTTCATCCAATGCGCCATAAGACATTTCTGTTATGATTGCCTCATCAAATAGAAATGGAGGTCAATCATTATGGAAGACAAGGTATTCGAGGCATTTGACACGGGAAGGTTTGAAATTCCGGGAAAAACGACAGAATTCAAGGCTGTCCCCTGGTCGAAACACCCCACGTTTGCAGGCGTAGAACTGAAACACATTCTGACGTCCAAAGAGACCGGAGGCGCATACAGCTTCCATCTGGTACGGATAGCCCCAAACAAGGCCATTCTCGACCACATCCATGACCCGCAGCTGGAAACCCACGAAGTAATCGCCGGAAGCGGCACCTGTATCAACGACGGGCATGAAATCCGGTATGCGCCGGGAGTAATCTCCATCATGCCGTCCAAGGTTCACCACGAAGTTCGTGCAGATGAAAACGGCTTATACCTGTTTGCAAAGTTCATGCCTGCATTGTGTTAAGGAAACACTGATTAAGTCAATTCGTGCATCTGTCGAGGGATTTTTTCGACTGTCTAGGAAAAGCCCTCGAAGGCGTAGCATCGCTACGTCGAGAATTCAGTGGTTCCTTAAGGAAACATCTCCCAGAAAGCGCTCCGAAAGCTGCCTGCTCAAAAGCGGGCAGCTTTTGCTCTGTTTATTTCCCAAAACTGATTGCACAAAAACCGCCCTTCCACAGAAATTTTCCGTGAAAGGGCGGTTCTCCTTTCATTATGTCTCGCGTTAACGACTGCTATATCGCCTTATTTCCTGCACCTCAATCCATTAAACTCGGACAAGTTGCTATCCGCATTTATACTTTTAAGGAATCACTGATTAAGTCAATTCGTGCATCTGGCGAGAGATTTTTTCGACTGTCTAGGAAAAGCCCTCAAAGGCGTAGCATCGCTACGTCGAGAGGGATTTGACGACGGCAGTCGGAAAAAGATCCGGTAGCGAAATAGTCCAGTGGACTGTTTCGCGGAGGGACTTA
>CACYXR010000005.1 GCA_902778455.1 uncultured Selenomonadaceae bacterium
CTTGATCGCAGTTCTCATAGAGATTCAAAAGTCATCTGCGGATGGCTTATTTGGTATGCCTCGATCTGAATCTAGCCGCTATCTAATTGTTTCAAACTTATGCATCTCCCTTCGTATTACTGTCTCGACATACATATATAATAAGTTTACGAAAACGTTATCGTCAATCTTATTTTTTATAAGATTATGAACGACACATTGTAAAAAAAGAAAAAGGGTTTTCGCGGTGGTTGAAGAATGTTATTATATATATCGGATTATTATGCATGAGGTGAAGGCAATGGAACGACGGGATACGGGCTGGCACAGCGAACGGCTCGGCAAATATATGAACATTCGTATGTACGGGCATGGGGGGACGCCGATACTGGTGTTTCCGACGCAGGATTCTATGTGCGACAACTTCGAGAATTTCGGCATGATCGATACGTTGGCGGAGCCGATCGAGAGCGGGCGTATCCGCCTTTTCTGCGTCGATACGGTGGACGCGGAGTCCTGGTCGAATGTCTGGGGCGATAAGGGCTGGCGCGCGGCGCGGCAGGAATCGTATTACGACTATATCATCGAGGAGGTTTTGCCGTACATTCGGTCGGAGTCGGGCGGCGCGCTTCCGATTGCGACGGGGTGCAGCATGGGGGCGACCCATTCGGTGATCACGTTTTTCCGGCGTCCGGAGCTTTTTTCCGGCGTGCTGGCGATGTCCGGCGTTTACGACGCGCGGATGTTTTTCGACGGCTGGATGAACGAGACGCTGTACTGGAATTCGCCTGTCGATTTTCTAGCGGGGCTTCCGGCGGATCATCCGTATGTGGACTTGTATAACCAAAAGAAGATGGTGCTTTGTATCGGGCAGGGCCGGTGGGAAGATGAGGGGCGGGTGACGACGGCGCGCCTCCGGGATATTTTCGAGGCGAAGGGAATTCACGCGTGGGTGGATTTCTGGGGCTATGACGTCGATCACGACTGGCCGTGGTGGAAGAAGCAGATTATGTACTTTTTGCCGTATCTTTTAGGTGAGCAATAGGAGGGCGTCCGCATGAATTTCGTTTTTATTTCCCCGCATTTTCCGCGCACCTATTGGCTGTTTTGCGACCGACTGAAAAAGAACGGGGCGAACGTGCTCGGGATTGGGGATTGCCCCTATGATGCGCTGGAAAACCATGTCAAGGCGGCATTGACCGAATATTATTATGTCGGGAATATGCAGGACTATGACCAGATGCTGCGGGCGGTCGGGTTCTTCACGTTCAAATACGGGAAGATCGACTGGATTGAGTCTAACAATGAGTTTTGGCTGGAGCAGGACGCGCAGCTTCGGACGGATTTCCATGTGACGACGGGAGAGCAGGCGGACGGCATCGGGCGCCTGAAGCACAAGTCAAGCATGAAGCCGTATTATAAGAAGGCGGGCGTTGCGACGGCGCGGCTGGCGCAGATTCCGACGATCAAGGAGGCGAAAGCGTTCCTGAAGAAGGTTGGATATCCGGTGATCGTGAAGCCGGACATCGGCGTCGGCGCAAATGATACTTATCGTCTCGATACAGACGAGGAGCTGGAATGGTTTTTCCAGGAAAAGCCTCCCGTGCCCTATGTGATGGAGGAGTTTGTCACCGGGAATATCTATTCCTACGACGCGATTGTGAATTCGTCGGGTGAGCCGCTGTTCGAGTCGATGACGGCCTGGCCGCCGTCGATCATGGATATTGTGCTGAAGCAGACCGACCTTGCCTATTATGTCGCAGCGGATATGCCCGACGATCTCAGGAAGGCGGGGCGCGAGACGGTGAAGGCTTTCGGTGTCAAGAGCCGTTTCGTGCATTTGGAGTTTTTCCGGTTGACCGAGGAGAAAAAGGGGCTGGGCAAGAAGGGCGCGATTGTCGGGCTGGAGGTCAATATGCGTCCGGCGGGCGGCTATACGCCGGATATGATGAATTTCGCCCATTCGACGGACGTTTATCAAATCTGGGCCGATATGGTGACGGCAGACAAGCGTTTGCTGCCGGACAGCGGAGATCATCAGTTCTGCGTTTACGCAGGACGGCGCGACTGCCATGATTATGTGCATACCCACGACGAAGTGATGGCACGCTATGCGGACAATATCGTGATGCATGAGGCGATGCCGCCGATGATGCAGCCGCAGATGGGAAATTATATGTACACGGTACGGCTTCGGACGGAGGAAGAGGCGAAGGCGTGCATTCGGTTTGTGCAGGAGCAGAAATAAGGAGGACAGGGCATGTTCAAGCAGCTGTTTCTAAAGGATTTGAAACCGGGCATGGTTTTGACTCAGCCGCTCGTTTCGCCGACGGGTCGTCTTGTGGTGGAAGCGGGAACGCTTTTGACGGAGTTCATTATTGGTTCGTTTCAGAACCCGGTCTATATGAAGGAGATTTTGCCGGAGGGCGTGGGCTTCGATGAGATGCAGCTCAATGTGTTCGTGGCGGAGCAGCACGGAGCACTTTCGGCGGAGGATGTGTCCAATGTGGGGGCGGAGCCGTCCGACGAGGGGGATGATTTAATTCCTGACCCGAACAGGGAGCATCTGCTGGATCCCTATTATGTGGCGCTATATGACAACGTCATGGAAATTCTTACGAAATTGCTCGATCCGCGGAATATCAACCGGGGGCTTGATTTGGACGCAATCGGGCAGTTGATTGCCGATCGCCAGCTGGAACAGCTCTGTGATGGGGCGCGGGCTGTCACGCAAATCCACAACATGAATCGCGAGGGCAGCTATCTGCTGCATCACAGCCTTCACGTCGCAATCTTGGCGGGATTGATGGGCCGATGGCTGCATTGGCCGCGGGATTATCGGGAGCGCTTGGTGCTGGCGGGGCTTCTGCATGACGTGGGCAAACTGAAAATATCCGATGACATCCTGAATAAGCCGGGCAAGCTGACGACTGCGGAAATGGACATTGTGCGCCGTCATTCCGCGTACAGCGCTGAAATTCTTGCAAAGTGCGGCCTTTCCGGTGAGGCGGATATCATGGCGGGCGTCTTGCAGCATCATGAGCGCGGCGACGGCAGCGGCTATCCGTCGGGAATAAAAAAGGATATTATTTCGCCGTTCGGCAAGATTTTGGCGATTCTCGACATTTATGACGCGATGGCGGCGAATCGCTCCTATGCGCACAAGGTTTCACCGTTTGAGATTTTTGACAGGCTGAACGCCGATATGATGGAGGACAAGATTGACGCGGAATACGGCGTACTGTTCGTGAAAAAGGTCTGCCATGCGTTGACGGGAAGCTGGTTGCGGCTGACGAGCGGTGAAAAGGCGAAGATCGTTTACATCGATCAAAGCCGGACGAATTCCCTGCCGATCGTCGAGACAACGGAAGGGAAGTTCTACGACCTGGCGCACGACGGACGGGTCAAGATCGTGGAGCTGCTGACGCTTTCGGAGGCTATGGGGGCATAAAAAAGGGACAAAGGAAGGGGCGGAAATCGTCCCTTCCTTTTCTCTGCGGCATAATATATAATTATATCATTAGGCGAAAATTTGTGCGGGAGGAGGCGAACCGGATGGCTGTGGTACCGAAGCTGAATACGATGAAATTTGATACGGAAATGCCGTTTCGCGTAGACGCGCCGTTTTCGCCGATGGGCGACCAGCCGAAAGCGATCGAGGAACTGGCGCAGGGGATCGAAAACGGCATGGAGGCGCAGGTGCTTCTCGGTGCCACGGGGACGGGTAAGACCTTCACGATTGCGAAGGTCATCGAGAAGGTGCAGAAGCCGACGCTGGTCATCGCGCACAACAAGACGCTTGCGGCACAGCTTGCCAGCGAGTTCAAGACGTTTTTCCCCGACAACTATGTCGGCTATTTCGTCAGCTATTACGATTATTATCAGCCGGAGGCGTATATCGCTTCGACAGATACGTATATTGAAAAGGACGCGTCGATCAACGACGAGATTGATGAGCTTCGCCATTCGGCGACCTGTTCGCTGTTCGAGCGGCGGGACGTGATCGTGGTGGCCAGCGTGTCCTGTATTTACGGCCTCGGCTCGCCGGAGAGCTATCATGAGATGGTGCTTTCGCTGCACAAGGGACAGGAGGTCGATCGGGATGCAATCCTGCGGAAGCTGGTGGACATCCAGTATGAACGCAACGATATTGGTTTTGATCGCGGGAAGTTCCGTGTGCGCGGCGATACGGTGGAGGTCTTTCCCGCCGGATACAACAGCCGCGCCGTCCGCATCGAGATGTTCGGCGACGAGATTGACCGCATCCTGGAATACGATGTGACGACGGGGGAGGTTTACGGCGAACGCACCCATTCAATGATTTTTCCGGCGTCCCATTATGTGACGTCTCACGAGGATATGGAACTCGCGATGGGGACGATCCGCGAGGAATTGAAAGAGCAGCTTGATTTCCTGCGTGGAAACGGAAAGCTGCTCGAAGCGCAGCGGCTGGAGCAGCGCACGAACTACGATCTCGAGATGATGCAGGAAATGGGCTATTGCTCCGGCATCGAAAATTATTCGCGCCACCTGACGCACCGCAAGGCGGGCGAGGCGCCCTATACGCTGCTCGATTATTTCCCAGAGGATTTTCTAATCGTGATGGACGAGTCCCATGTCACGATGCCGCAGCTTCGCGCGATGTACGCGGGGGACCGTTCCCGCAAGGAGTCGCTGGTGGAGAACGGGTTCCGTCTTCCGTCGGCCTTTGACAACCGCCCGCTGACGTTTGAGGAATTCGAGCAGCGGATCAATCAGATCGTCTATATCTCGGCGACGCCCGCCCCATATGAACTGAAAAAGGCGCAGCAGGTGGCGCAGCAGATCATCCGCCCGACGGGGCTCTTGGATCCCGTCGTCGAGGTACGTCCGCTGGAAGGACAAATCGATGATTTAATGGGAGAAATCAAGAAACGCACCGACGTCAAGGAACGCGTTCTGGTGACGACGCTGACAAAGAAGATGGCGGAGAACCTGACCGACTACCTGAATGATGCGGGCGTGCGGGTGCGCTATCTGCATTCGGATATTGCGACGATCGAGCGCGCGAAATTGATCCGTGACCTGCGGGCGGGTGTGTTCGATGTACTCGTGGGCATCAATCTTTTGCGTGAAGGTCTTGATATGCCGGAGGTTTCGCTGATCGCGATCCTCGACGCGGATAAGGAAGGTTTCTTGCGCTCGGACACGTCGCTTATCCAGATCATCGGCCGGGCCGCGCGAAACGTCCACGGCAAGGTCATCATGTACGCGGACGAGATCACGGACTCGATGCAGAGAGCCATCAATGAGACGCTGCGCCGCCGCACGGTGCAGGAGCAATACAACAAGAAGCATCGCATCACGCCAAAGACCATCGTGAAGCCGGTCAAAGAGCTGATTGAGACGACGCTTGTCGCCGAAGAACCGGCGGAGTACGGAACCAAGAAGAAGAAACACAAGATGACGAAGAAGGAAAAGGACGCGCTGATCCGCACGCTGACGAAGGAAATGCAGGACGCGTCAAGGGCGCTGGAATTCGAGCGGGCAGCGGAACTGCGGGATATGATTTTTGAGTTGGAAGGGAAGTAAGGGGAAAAGGTATGGAAATTGGCAACGGTAATTGTTCCAGGCGTCCCGCGATTACATGCCGCCGGGGCGAAGGGGAATGCTCGTGCGTATTGTGCGAGCACGGGGAAGTGGATACGATTGCGATTCCTTCGCTTCAGGAGAAATTTTACCGGCTTCTTTCCACAAAAGATCCGGTGTTCATTAAAGAAATAGAGCTGAGATGCTATTTGCTGGCGGCATTGCAGGCTATGCAAGGAAAAGATTATAAGGCGGCGGCTACATACTTCCAGTATTATGAACTGCCTTGCAGCAACGGATATTATCTTAATCTGCGTCCTTTTCTGTATTATTACAAGGCTTTGATTGCGTACGGCGGGAAATGGTATCAAGGTGCGGAAGAGGCATTTTCCGCATATTTGCAGAATGGAGCAAAACAAGGGGATGAAATTGCCTATTTTCATCTTGGCAATTGCTTTTTTCGGCAGCAGAAATGGGAAGATGCATTGGAGGCTTATGAAAAAGCCTTGACTATGCGGCAGGATTTTCGTGAGGCTCTGATCAATATCGGTCTGGTGGCGAGAAAGCTGGGGGACGAAGAAACGGCACGAGGGATGGCGCAGGACGCAGAGTCGTTCCAACGCATTTTTATGCGGGGGACGCTCTGCGAAAATCCATTGGAATATTCTCTCGCTATCCCGGAGAGTCTTTCGATTTGGGATATCCCGATTTTTATCAATTCGCGGGATCGGCTGGGGACGCTTCAAACGCTTCTCGGCTGGCTGGAAACGGCAGGTTATCGGCGAATTTATATCTTGGACAACGATTCCACCTATCCGCCTTTGCTGGAGTATTATCGGCGTCTGGAGGAAAGCGGATCGGAGGTCGAGGTGCTTCGTATCGGGAAAAACATGGGGCATACGGCGCTTTGGGATAGCGGCGTCCTGGAAAGCTTGCATGTGAATACGCCGTATGTTTATACGGATTCTGATGTTATCCCCACCGAGGAATGCCCTCGCGATATTCTGGGCGATTTGCTGGGAATCCTGCGAAGATACCCGTTTTTGAAAAAAGCTGGGCTTGCTTTAAAAACAGATGATATTACATATTTTGATGCGGAAAAGACAAGGGAAGACGAAAGGGATTTTTATCTGCACGTGCTGGAAAAGGATTTGTATTTCAGCACACTGGACACGACTTTTGCATTGTACCGCAACTATCGGCACTATAATCTTTACGTAGCCGCGCGGACGACGGGCAAACGGATGGCGCGTCACTTGCCGTGGTACTACGATTATGGCAATCTGCCGGAAGACGAAATGTACTACATGGAGCATGCAAATAAGTCAGCGTCTTTGGTGGGCAGGTTACGGGAGTCAGGTGTGCGGTTTCACAATTCATAAAAGTCGGGGGAAACAATGCACGGGGGATTTTTCATGGAACTTGTGCTTTTTGAATAGCCGGTTTAGCTTTGCCGTTACTGCACGGAACGGCCGCGTGTGTTTCCGTGGTCGGCGAGTGCGAATCCAACGAAAGAAGATTGGTTGCGTAATTCGTGAGAAGGGATTGTGTGATGTAGTTCGGGCAGAGGACGGGCTTTGGGATATGGTTTTCGAGCCGGAAGGGGAATAAGGAGAAATATGCGACAATGAAAAGGAAGAAACAGGCCGCCTTGGACGGACAAAATAAGAGAAATCAAGATTCACCAGAAGTCATGACAATTACAAGCGATGAGCTGAAGCATTTTTTGTTGAAAGCTCTTTTTGCCTTGGAGGACAACAATTATGAGGCGGCGCAAAAAGCGATGTCCCATTATGAAGGCTTTGACAACATTTTTTTCCAAGCGTATCCGTATTTGTATTATTATAAAGCGCTTCTTGCTTATGGACAGAAAGACTATGATTCAGCGGAGCGGTTTTTTCTGGAATATATCGAAAAATCGGCCGTCGATGAAATGGCGTATTTTCATTTGGGAAATGTTTATTTCCGGAAACAGGAATGGAACAATGCCCTGGAGAGTTATAATTCGGCATTGGATATGCGGAAAGATTTTCCCGAAGTTCTTGTTAATATCGGTTTGATTGCGCGACAACTGGGGGATGAGGCGACGGCCAAGGCCGTTGCGCGAGATCAAGTGATTTTTGAAAAGATATTTGTGCAAAATGCATTTTGCGAAAATCCGTTGGAGTATGCGCTCGCAATCCCGCAAACATTTTCGGTTTCGGAGATTCCCATTTTTATCAATTCCCGCGACCGCCTGGGAACATTGAAAATCTTGTTGGATTGGTTGAAAAGGGCAGGACAGCGGCGTATTTATATTCTCGACAATGATTCAACATATCCGGATCTTTTGGAATTCTATCGCCATTTGGACGAAAATGAATCTACGGTTCAAGTTCTTCGTCTCAAGAAGAATTTCGGGCATACGGCGCTTTGGGACAGCAAAGTGTTGGAAATACTGCATGTTGATACACCGTATGTCTATACGGATTCCGACGTCGTTCCGTCCGAGGATTGCCCGCTCGACGTTCTCGGTGATCTTATGCAAGTTTTGAGGAAATACCCGTTTCTGAAGAAAGTGGGTCTTGCCTTGAAAACAGACGATATTACCTATTTTGATGCGGAAAAAACGAGAGAGGCTGAAAAACGTTTTTATTTGCATGAGATTGAGCCTGAACTGTATTTTGGTGCGGTCGACACGACTTTTGCGCTGTACCGCAACTATCGGCACTATAATCTTTACGTAGCCGCGCGGACAACGGGTAAACGGATGGCGCGCCACCTGCCGTGGTACTACGACTATGAGAATCTGCCGGAAGACGAAAGGTACTATATGGAACATGCGAACAGATCGGCTTCCTTGGTGCAGAGAATCAAAGAACGGTAAAATGATTTCGGACAGAAAGGCTATACAGTATGGAAAACACCATTCGCATCCGCGGGGCGCGGGAGCATAATCTGAAGAATATCAACTTGGAGATTCCTCGTGACCAGCTGATCGTGATTACGGGGCTTTCGGGGTCGGGGAAGTCTTCGCTGGCTTTTGATACGATTTACGCCGAGGGACAGCGGCGGTATGTGGAGTCGCTTTCCGCGTATGCGCGGCAGTTCCTCGGGCAGATGGACAAGCCGGACGTGGATTTGATTGAGGGGCTTTCGCCGGCGATTTCCATCGACCAGAAGACGACGAGCCGCAATCCGCGCTCTACCGTTGGTACGGTGACGGAGATTTACGACTATTTGCGTCTTTTGTACGCGCGGGCGGGGCGCCCCCATTGCCCGAACTGCGGCAAGCCGATTTCCCAGCAGACGCTGGACCAGATGCTTGACCAGATCCTGACGCTCGATGAGGGGACGAAGCTGTTGATCCTCGCGCAGATCGTGCGCGGGAAGAAGGGCGAGCACCGCAAGGTGTTCGAGCAGATTCGCCGTGAGGGTTTTGTACGTATGCGCGTGGACGGGGAGATTTACGACGCCAGCGAGGAACCAGAGCTGGAGAAAAACAAGAAGCATACGATTGAAGTGGTAATCGATCGTCTTATCATTCGGGAGGGCATCCGCCAGCGTCTGGCCGATTCGCTGGAGACGGCGCTGAAGCTCGGCGAGGGCGTCGTCTACGTGCAGGTGGTGGACGGCGAGCTTTTGATGTTCAGCCAGAATTTTGCCTGCATCGATTGCGGCGTCAGCCTGCCGGAGCTTGCGCCGCGCATGTTCTCGTTCAACAGCCCTTTCGGCGCGTGTCCGGCGTGCAGCGGCATCGGCAGCCAGATGGAATTCGACGAGGAGCTTGTGATGCCCGATCCGTCGCTTTCCGTCGCGCAGGGCGTTTTCGCGCCGCTGTCGAAGAATCTCAATTCCTATGCCATGTGCCAAATGGACGGCGTACTGCGGAAATACGGCTGCACGATAGATACGCCGTTTTCCAAGCTGAAAAAGAAAGTACAGGATATCTTGCTCTATGGCTCCGGTGAGGAGTGCTTCGAATACGGCTATGAGAATATGTACGGCGAGTACAAGGAATATTACAATCCTTTCGAAGGCGTCATGCCGCTGCTTTCCCGCCGCTATCGGGAATCGGACAGCGACGAGATGCGCGAGAGCTACGAGAATTACATGACGGTCACGCCCTGCCCGGTTTGCCATGGCGCGCGGTTGAAGCCGGAAACGCTGGCGGTGACAGTGGGAGGCAAGAGCATCCACGAGGCGACGCAGCTTACGATTCGCGATGCGGACGTGTTTTTTTCGTCTCTGGATTTGACGCCGCGTGAACAGAAAATCGCGGCGCAGATCTTGAAGGAAATTCACGCGCGCCTTGGATTCCTCGTTCACGTCGGGCTCGATTATCTGACGTTATCGCGGGCAGCGGGCACGCTTTCCGGCGGGGAGGCGCAGCGTATCCGGCTCGCGACGCAGATCGGCTCCGGTCTTGTCGGCGTGCTTTATATCCTCGATGAGCCGAGCATCGGGCTTCATCAGCGGGATAACGACCGGCTGCTGGATGCGCTGAAACGGCTTCGTGACCTCGGCAATACGCTGATCGTCGTCGAGCACGATGAGGACACGATGTACGCGGCGGACCAGATTATCGACATCGGGCCGGGCGCGGGTGAGCACGGCGGCGAGATTGTTGCGCAGGGAACGGCGGAGGAAGTCATGAAAGTGCCGGTATCAGTGACCGGGCAATATTTGAGCCGTAAACGATTCATTCCCGTGCCGAAGACGCGGCGGCCGGGCAACGGGAATTTTCTTGAAATCGTTGGCGCGGCGGAAAACAATCTGAAAAACCTAACTGTGCGTTTTCCGTTAGGGACTTTTACTCTTGTCACGGGCGTTTCCGGTTCGGGCAAGAGCACGCTGATCAACGAGATCCTTTACAAGGGGATTGCCGCTCGGCTTTACCGCGCCAAGGGAAAGCCGGGACGGCACAAGGTCATTCACGGCTTGGAGAATATCGACAAAATCGTCAATATCGACCAATCGCCGATTGGGCGCACGCCGCGTTCGAATCCCGCGACCTATACGGGCGTGTTCGACGCGATCCGCCAGCTTTTCAGCGGGACGCTTGAGGCGAAGATGCGCGGCTACAAGGCGGGGCGGTTCAGCTTCAACGTGAAGGGCGGGCGCTGCGAGGCGTGTCGGGGCGACGGCATCATCAAGATCGAGATGCATTTCCTGCCGGACGTCTACGTTCCCTGCGAGGTCTGCAAAGGCGCGCGGTACAACCGCGAGACGTTGGAAGTTACTTACAAGGGCAAGACGATTTCCGACGTGCTGAACATGACCATCGACGAGGCGGTGGAATTTTTCGCCAACGTGCCGAGCATTGCCAGAAAAATGCAGGTAATTCAGGACGTGGGGCTTGGCTATGTGCGGCTCGGGCAGCCCGCCACGACGCTTTCGGGCGGCGAGGCGCAGCGCGTGAAGCTGGCAACGGAGCTTTCCCGCCGTTCGACGGGCAGGACGCTCTATATCTTAGATGAGCCGACCACAGGATTGCACACGGCGGACATCGAGAAACTGCTCGTGATTCTGCAGCGACTCGTGGACGGCGGAGACACGGTCATCGTCATCGAGCACAATCTCGACGTGATTAAGTCGGCAGACTATATCATCGACCTCGGCCCCGAGGGCGGCGACAAAGGCGGTACAATAGTCGCACAGGGCACGCCGGAGGAGATTGTCACGGTGAAGAAGTCGTATACGGGGAAATATTTGAAGCCCGTATTGAAGGAAAAACAGGGAAAGTAAGCAAGGGAGGGGAGAAACGTGACCAATATCGAGGAAAAACTTGCGCTTCTTCCCGATTCGCCCGGCGTTTATATCATGAAGAACGCGCAGGGCAAGGTGATTTACGTCGGCAAGGCCGTGGTGCTGAAGAATCGTGTGCGCCAATATTTCCAAAACACAAAGAGTCATTCGCCGAAGGTGCGGGTGATGGTGTCACATATTGCCGATTTCGAGACGATCATGACGTCCACTGAGGTCGAGGCGCTGATTCTTGAATGCAACCTGATCAAGAAGCACCGTCCCCGTTACAATATCAGCCTGAAGGACGACAAGACCTATCCTTATGTCAAAGTGACGATGGCGGACGAATATCCGCGCGTGATGCTGACGCGACGCATCCTGAAGGATGGGGCGCGTTATTTCGGTCCCTATACGAATGTCGGCGCGGTGCATGAAAGCCTGAAGCTCCTGCGGCGGCTTTTCCCAATGCGGACCTGCAAGCATATGGATGTGGACAGGCCTTGCCTCGAATACCATATCAAGCGATGCCTTGCGCCCTGTGTCGGCCTTGCGGATTTGGAGGAGTACCGCGACATGGTGCGTTCGGTCTGCCTGTTTTTGGAAGGAAGGACGGACGAGGTCGAGAAGGCATTGGAAACGCGCATGGAAGCGGCGGCGGAGCATTTGCAGTTCGAATTGGCGGCGCGGCTCCGCGACCAGCTTAAGGCGGTACGACGCGTCGCGGAGAAGCAGAATATCGTGACAGGTTACGGCGATCAGGACGCGGTGGGCATGGCGCGGTCCGGTCTCGGCGTCTGCGTGCAGATGTTCCTGGTTCGTGCGGGAAAGATGGTCGGACGCGAGCATTTCCATATGTCGGGCAGCGAGGCAGAAAGCGACGAAGCGCTGCTGTCCGCCTTCCTGAAGCAGTATTATTATCGGGCGGCGTTTATCCCTAAAGAGATATTGTTGCCCTGTCCCATCGAGGAGCAGACGGTCATCGAGGAATGGCTGACGGCGAGGAAAGGCGCAAAGGTTTCGCTTCTTTTGCCCCAGCGCGGGCAGAAGCACGAAATTGTGCAGATGGCCGAGACGAACGCGGAGAAATATCTGGCGGACGAGGCGGCGCGGATCCAGACAGCAACGGCGCAGACTGAAGGGGCGGTGGAGGAACTGGGACGAGCCCTAGGCCTTGCGAAAAAACCGTGGCGTATGGAGTGCTTTGATATTTCCCATATCCAAGGCTCGGAAACAGTGGCTTCGATGGTCGTGTTCGAGGGCGGCGTTCCGAAAAAATCGGACTATCGCCGTTTCAAGATCAATAGCGCCGAGGGAAAACCGGATGATTTCCTTTCCATGCGCGAGGTCACGACTCGGCGTTATGGAAAGCCGGATGTGGAGAATATGCCCGATTTGATTGTCATTGACGGCGGGTTGGGGCAGCTCGGCTCGGCGCTTTCGATTATCCGGGGGGCTGGGCATACGACGCCGGTAATCGGTCTGGCAAAACAGTTTGAACTCATATTCGTCGAGGGCACGAATGTGCCGGTGGAATTGCCGCGCCACAGTCAGGCGCTGTATTTGATGCAGCGCATTCGAGACGAAGCGCACCGTTTCGCGATTACCTACCATCGGAAACTGCGCGGCAAGCGCAATCTCGTATCGGTGCTCGACCATGTGGAGGGCATCGGCCCGACGCGAAGGAAAGCCCTTTGGGCGCATTTCGGGACTCTGGACAAGATCAAGGCGGCGACGGTAGAAGAGCTTGCCGCCGTGAAAGGCATGAACCGCCCGTCGGCGCAAGCGGTTTACAATTTCTTTGCCGTACAAAAAAAGACAGAGTATTAATCCTCGCAGAATTTTTTGCGAGGATTTTATTTTGTGGGGATTTTTTCGGAAAAATACGCTATAATATCAATGACCGAACAATATTGTTACGAGGGAGGTTACTGATTATGAAAAAATGGGTTTGCGGCGTTTGCGGGTGGATTTATGACGAGGCGGCGGGCGATCCTGATTACGATCTCGCGCCGGGCGTGGCGTTCGGAGATTTGCCGGAGGACTTTGTCTGCCCGATGTGCGGCGTTGGCAAGGATCAGTTTGAGGAATTGAAAGAATAAATTTTGCAAAAGGCAAGGAGTGAAGAGATAATGAAGGTTACGGTGGTCGGTGCGGGCAATGTGGGCGCTACGGTTGCGAATGTCATTGCGATGAAGAATTTTGCCAGCGAGGTCGTCCTTTTGGACATCAAGGAGGGCATCGCCGAGGGCAAGTCGATGGACATGATGCAGTCGGCGCCGATGCTGGGGATTGATACGACGGTTACGGGCGTCACGAACGACTATGCGGCGACATTCGGCTCGAAGGTCATCGTCGTGACGTCGGGTATTCCGAGAAAGCCAGGTATGTCTCGCGAGGATTTGATCGGCACGAACGCGAAAATCGTCAAGGGTGTCGTGGATCAGGCGTTGGCTTATTCGCCAGACGCAATTATCATTATCATCTCGAACCCGATGGATGCGATGACGTATCTGACGCTGAAGGATACGCGTCTGCCGCGTAACCGTGTCATCGGCTTGGGCGGCCTTCTCGACAGCAGCCGGTTCAAATATTATATTGCGAAGGCACTCCGCCAGGCGGGTATTCCGGCGTCGCTGACTGATGTGGACGGCATGGTCATCGGCGGGCACAACGACAAGACAATGGTGCCGCTGGTCAGCTATGCCGCGTATCGCGGCATTCCAATCACGAAGCTTTTGCCTGCGCCGGTCATTGAGGACGTGGTGGCGAAGACGAAGACGGGCGGTGCGACGCTGACGGGCCTGATCGGCACGTCGGCATGGTATGCGCCGGGCGCTGCGGTCGCGACGCTGGTCGGCTCGATTGTCACCGACGCGCGCAAGCTGATTCCCTGCTGCGTTTATCTTGACGGGGAATACGGCGAACACGATCTCTGCATCGGTGTTCCGGTTATTCTCGGAGCGAAAGGTGTGGAGCGTATCGTCGACGTTGCGCTGGAAGGAAGCGAGAAGGAAGCCTTCGAAGCGAGTGTCGTGGCGGCGCGGGAGACGAACGCATTGCTTGATACTGCGCTTGCTTAAAAATTTTCAAAAAATAGACCAATGTTCTCATTTTCCTCTTAAGTTTTTTTCCATTTCTTACGATATAGAAGATAGGAAACGGTTATCGAAAGGAGGAAGAGATCATGAAAGGGCGTGTGGAAAGAATTTCGCCGGTGCAGGGTGTGGCGTTTGATGTCGCGCGCTCCTTTGAGGATCGGCGCGGTTTTGCCGACCATAATGGCGGGCAGTCGTTTCGCCAAATGCTGGACAAAGCGATGCAGACGGTGAGGAAGCCGTTTGCGTCTGCGGAGAAGGGCGAAGCCAAACCGTCTGACGCGTATGTGGTAAACGTGACGCGGGCGACGCAGTCTCTTTTCTACAATGACGGGACTGCATTGGAAGGAATTGGGAATCTACTCCATGAGTAAAGATCGGGAATATATGGCAATAGCTTTGGACGAAGCGCGTCTGGCTATGGAATCCGGCGAAGTGCCGGTCGGCGCCGTCCTCATCGACGATGAGGGCGGCGCTGTCGTACGCGCCCATAATCTGCGTGAAACGGAAAGTGACGCTACCGCACACGCGGAAATCTTGGCGATACGTGAAGCTGGGCGGCGGCTGTCCAGATGGCGGCTGGCCGGATGTACGCTGTATGTGACGCTGGAGCCGTGCCCCATGTGTGCGGGGGCAATCATGGCGGCACGTATTTCACGCCTTGTGTATGGTGCACCGGATGCGAGAGCGGGGGCGGTGGAGTCGATTTTCAATATTCCCGGCCATCCGTCTTTGGCGCCGATGCCGGAGATTACCGCCGGCGTGATGGAGGACGAATGCAAGGCGCTGCTGCAAACATTTTTCGCGGCGCGGCGATGAAATTTCTTTTTCATTGCGAGGGCAGTGCGGCTATGATATGATATGGTCAAAGAGAATTCAGGGAATATAAAAAGGAGGTCATCGGTATGGGAATGAACGGAATCAATGGGATTGGCGGCACGGGTGCGACCTATGGCTATGACCGTTTCAAGGACGAGCCTTTGGACCCGGGTACGCAGAAAGAGGAATGGCAGGAGCCGCAAGGTGTCGAGGGTGAGGAAGAGGAAGAAAACGCTGCCGATCGGATGGGCAAGAAACCGGGAAAGAAATCTTCCCCCGCCGAGTGCGAGACCTGCAAGAACAGGAAGTATCAAGACGGCTCTAATGAAATGGTGTCTTTCAAGGCCGCCGGGCATATCGCCCCGAGTAATGCGGCGATGGTCGTCATGGGGCACGAGCAGGAGCATGTGTCGAACGCGTATCGCAAGGCAGAGCTTGGCGGCGGCGAGGTCGAGCGCGCTTCCGTGCGTCTCAAGACCGATATTTGTCCTGAGTGCGGGCGTACATACATTTCCGGCGGAGAGACTACGACGCAGATTAAATACTATAATGAAAGAAATCCGTACCAAAAAGATATGAAGGAATCGGACGCGGTCAATAAATATCGCGGTGCGAATGTGGATATGGATCAATGACAACAGGTGAGACTTTGATTTTGGCTTCGGCGTCACCCCGGCGGCAGGAGCTTCTGCAGCAGATTGGCTGTGAGTTCCGCATCGTCGTCAGCGACGCAGATGAGCTTTCGGGCGACGGGATTCCGCCGGATCGGCTTGCGGCGGAAAACGCGCGTCGAAAAGCCGAGGATGTGGCTGCGAAAGCAGGCGGCAATGCGCCGGTGCTAGGAGCGGACACGGTTGTTGCCGTGGATGGAAAGATTTTAGGCAAGCCGAAGGACGCGGCGGATGCCGCGCGGATGCTGCGGCTTCTTTCGGGGCGGCAGCATTTTGTTTATACCGGTATCGCTCTCGCGTATCGGGGCGAGGTGTATATAGATGTTGTGCGGACGGCGGTTTGGGTAGACACGCTTTCCGATGAGGAAATTACCGCGTATATCGCGACGGGAGAGCCGATGGACAAAGCGGGGGCCTACGCGGTGCAGGGGATTGCGGCAAAGTTCATTCCACGCGTGGACGGCTCGTTTTCCAACGTAGTCGGCCTGCCGCTTTACGCGGTCAGGGAACTTGTGCGAAAGGCAGGGATTGTTCTTTGACAGTGATGGTGCGGGATCTTCCCCAGGAAGAGCGCCCGCGTGAAAAACTGATCCAGCGGGGTGCAGCGGCGCTCAGCGATACGGAGTTGCTGGCAATCCTGCTCAGAACCGGTACGTCTTCGGTTTCGGTGCTCCATTTGGCGGAAGAGGTCTTGGCGAAATATAAGGACAAGGGGCTTGTCTCTATCATGAATATTTCGCCGCAGGAGATTGCGACGGTGCATGGCGTGGGGCTTGCAAAAGCGGCCACTATCGTTGCCGCTGTCGAGTTGGGACGAAGGCTCTCTGCAAAGGCGGCGCAGAAGCTGGAAAAAATTGAGGGACCGGAGGATGTGGCGCATTACGCGTCGCCGCTGCTTCGGTTCGAGCAGAAAGAGCATTTCCTCGTCATGCTGCTGGATGTGCGGAACCGGGTACTCGCGATGCCGACGGTTTCCATCGGAAGCCTTACGGCGTCGGTGGCGCATCCGAGGGAGATTTTCCGCGAGGCGATACGGTACTCCGCTGCCAATATGATATTGATCCACAATCACCCCAGCGGCGATCCGACGCCGAGCAGGGAAGACGTGCAAATCACGAAGCAGATGATGAAAGCAGGGGAGATCATGGGGATTCCCGTGCTCGACCATGTCATTATCGCGGGCGACGGGTTTTTGTCATTGAAAGAGGCAGACTGTTTGGGACTTTGATGTCATAGACAGATTGCCTTTTTAAATTGACTTTATGCAGTGGATTAATATATAATTATTGAGTTTAATGATAGAATTTCTTAGGAGCTGATTGTTTTGAAATTCATGACGGGCAATGAACTACGCGAAGCGTATTTGGATTTTTTTGCGAAAAAGGCGGGGCATCTGCGTCTTCCGAGTGCTTCCCTGATTCCCGAGAACGATCCGACGCTTTTGATGATCGGTGCGGGCATGGCGCCATTCAAGCCGTTTTTCACCGGCAAGATGAAGCCGCCCCGCACGCGCATTACGACGAGCCAGCGCTGCGTCCGGACGGGCGATATCGAGAATGTTGGGCGTACGGCACGCCATCAGACGTATTTCGAGATGCTCGGCAATTTCTCTTTCGGCGACTATTTCAAGAAAGAAGCAATCGCCTGGGCTTGGGAATTCTTGACGGAGGTCGTGGAGCTTCCGAAGGAAAAGCTCTACGCGACGATTTATCCGAAGGACGACGAGGCGGCGGAAATCTGGAAGCAACAGCCCGGTTTTCTTGCCGATCATATCGTGAAACTGGAAGATAATTTCTGGGAAATCGGCCCCGGCCCCTGCGGCCCGGATTCGGAAATCTATATCGATCTTGGAGAGGATCGCGGCTGCGGGGAACCGACCTGCGCCGTCGGTTGCGACTGCGACCGGTATCTGGAAATCTGGAATCTCGTGTTCACGCAGTACGACAAGACCGAGGACGGCGAGTACAAGCCCCTCGCGCATAAGAACATTGACACGGGCTGCGGGCTTGAGCGTCTGGCGTCCGTGATCCAGGGCAAACGCACGAATTTCGAGACGGACCTGTTGTTCCCAATCATTGAGTACGCGTCCGGGGTGTCGGGTGTAAAGTACGGCGAGGACGAGCAGAAGGATATCTCCCTGAAGGTTATCGCCGACCATGCGCGCAGCATGACGGTCATGATCATGGACGGCATCTTGCCGTCGAACGAGGGGCGCGGCTATGTGCTCCGCCGTATCCTTCGCCGTGCAGTGCGTCACGGACGCCTTCTCGGTATGGACAAGCCGTTCCTTGTGGGCGCGGTGGATGCGGTTATCAAGATTTACAAGGATGCGCCGGATTTTGAGGCATTGACGGAACGGCAAGACTATATCAAGAAGGTTATCCAGCTTGAAGAGGAGCGTTTCCACGCGACGCTGGAGCAGGGCTGCGACCTTTTGGCCGGGGAGATCGATGCGGTCAAGGCGAAGGGCAAGAAAGAGCTGGACGGCGAAAGCGCGTTCAAGCTTTACGATACTTATGGTTTCCCGTGGGAACTGACGGAGGAGATTTTACAGGAGAGCGGCCTGACGCTCGACCATGCCGGTTTCGACAAGGCCATGCAGGAGCAGCGTGATCGTGCGCGTGCGGCGCGTCAGGAGAATCAGCGCGTGGCGGTGCCCGACCTCAGCAAGATCGACGTCAAGAGTTTGCGGCAGGACGCGACGGCAAAAGAGGCGAAGGTCGTAGCTCTTTGGAAGGAAGGCGCACTTGCCGATGCGCTTTCCGACGGCGAGGAAGCGGGCATTATCCTCGACGTGACGCCGTTCTACGCGGAAGGCGGCGGACAGGTCGGCGACGTCGGCCTCTTCACGACTGAGCTTGGCCGCGTGCAGGTATCGAATGCGAAGAAGCTGCCGGACGGCACGATTTATCATATCGGCTATGTGGAAGAAGGCCTGCTGAAGGTCGGCGATACGGTCAAGATTTCACTGGACCGTGAAAAGAAGCTGGCCTCGGCGCGCAATCATACGGCGACCCATCTTTTGCAGGCGGCGTTGAAGCGCGTGGTCGGCGATCAGGTCAATCAGGCAGGTTCGCTCGTTACGCCGGAGCGCTTGCGCTTTGATTTCTCGAATTTCGAGCCGGTTTCTCCGCAGCAGCTTGCGGACGTTGAGGAGCTTGTCAATCACGTCATCTTGCAGGCGCAGGATGTCGAGATTGCCCAGATGAAGCAGGACGAAGCGAAGGCGAAGGGGGCGATGGCGCTTTTCGGCGAGAAGTACGGCGACATCGTGCGCGTCGTTACCGTGCCGGGCTTCAGCATGGAGCTTTGCGGCGGCTCGCACGTATCGAACGTCGGGCAGATCGGCATGTTCAAGATTGTCAGTGAGACAGGCGTCGCGGCAGGCGTCCGGCGCATCGAAGCAATCACGGGAGAGGCGGCGCTCCGGTTGGCGCATGAACGGGCGGAAGCGCTGGCACAGGCGGCAGAGCTTTTGAAGTGCCGTGACACGGAGGTTGTGCAAAAGCTTTCCGCATTGGCGGCGGACTATAAAGAGATGAAGAAGAAGCTTGAAGAAGTGCATCGGATGCAGGAGAAGGCCGATGCGCAGAAGCTTCTGATGGCAGTGCAGACATACGGCGATGTGCAGTGCGTGACGGGCAAGGCTAACGTCGAGACCATGGATGCGCTGCGTGAAATGGCGGATTTGACCGAGGCGAAGCTTAAAAATGGCGTTGTTCTGCTCTGTGCGGTCATGGAAGACAAGGTCAGTATCGTCGCGAAGGTGTCTAAAGATGCGGTTGCAAAGGGCGTCCATGCCGGCAAGTTGATTAAAGAGGCCGCGAAAGCAGTCGGTGGCGGCGGCGGCGGGCGTCCCGAGATGGCGCAGGCCGGCGGCAAGGATCCGGAAAAAATCCCGCAGGCGATGGAAGCTGCGCACGCAGCCCTCAAAGCGCAGCTCGGATTGAAGTAAGGATCAAGCAAAAAGGCGCGCAGCCGGTCTGCGCGCCTTTCATGGATGTAAGGATTATATCAGGGGGAAAATATTTTGGAAGTCGATATCAGCGATAAGGCGCATGCAGTCATAAAATACGGCTTGGCCGTGTTGCTGCTGGCGGCTTTTTTGTGCGCCGGCGTAGTCTGGCTTTATCAGTCCAGCCATCGGACGCTTTCCATCGTCGAGGCGGAGGTCGCCGGACATGTGGTACAGGCGCGTGCTCTTGCGGCGGGAACTATTACGGAAATATTGGTCGGTGACGGCGAACCGGTGAAACAGGGACAAGTATTGGCAAAGATTAAAGTCAAGGTTTCGCCGGAGCAAATTCAACAGTTGGAATCGAATTTAGCGCTTTCCCAGCGAAATCTGGAAGAACTGCAGGCTGGCGTCGTGACCGTTCAGCCGGTTTTTGGCGGCGGAAGCGGCGAGGATGTCGATGCGGCACGTACGCGTTATGAGAAAACGCAATTCCTTTACGATATGGGAGCTGTCAGCGCGAATGAACGCGATGCGGCGGAGGCGGCTTATCAGGCGGCTATGGGCGGTTCCGTGTCTTATCAGACGGTGACACGTTCCGCAAGCCCGGAGGCAATCAGCCGTGCGGAAGTTCAGGTACGGCAGGCGGAGGCGGCGCTCGCTTCCGCGCAGCAGGCTTCCGGTGCGACAGAGCTCTTTGCTCCCGTGGACGGCATTATGTATTTGACTGAAATCAAGGAAGGCAGCGAAGTACATGCCGGAGAGCCGGTCTTTCGGATCGGTGCGATCGGAGAGATGTGGATTGAGGCGTACGCGGCGAAGGAATATGCGGATTTGATCCACGTCGGGCAAACGGCGTATTATACGCTGAACGGCCATGATTTTCTGGCAAGCGTTGCGGAGGTCAACGATCTGTCCGAGGCGGAACAGAAGAATGCGGCTGCCCGGGGCACAGAAGGCATGCGCCCGGATAACCCCCATGTAGGTCAGCTGCAAGTCCGCATTTCCATCCCGTCACAGAAAGGCGTCCAGATACGCCCCGCGATGCAGACGACAGTCAAGGTGTTGTTGGATCGGTAATCTATTTTGATTTGACATGGAGCTTCACGGCAGACAATTTGCCGGGAGGCTCCTTTTTTGTCTTGCACTGTTGGCGAAGTATGCTATAATGAAATGGTATTTTCACAAGCTAAAGGAATAAAGCTGGGCGGTGTTGTTATGATTAATCCAAAATTGAAGGATGATTTGACGGATCAGCTTTGCGAGACTGTGCTTCTTCTTCGCGACGTGGAGGAATGCTATCAATTTTTTGAGGATATTTGCACTATCAGCGAGCTGAAAGCTTTGGCGCAGCGGCTGGAGGTGGCGCGCATGTTGAACGCGGGGCATACTTACGACGACATTGTTGCGCGTACGGGCGCGAGTACGGCGACTATCAGCCGCGTCAAGCGTTGCCTGCATTACGGCGCGGACGGGTACAAGATTGTTTTGGAACGATTGCAGAAAAAGCAGGAAGGAAGTGGGACGCAGGATGCGGACAAGGGATGAGGTTTTCGGGATTCCCTACGGAACGCGGGATTTTCTGCCCGATGAGGCGAGGGAGAAACGCGCGATTGAATCGCTCCTGGCGGAAGGATTTGCGCGCTGGGGGTATGACGAAATCGTGACGCCGGCGTTCGAGTTCGTGGACACGCTGACGCTGGGAAACGGGCGGCGGATTGAGCCGTATATGTTCAAGTTTTTCGATCGACAGAACCGCACGCTTGCGTTGCGTCATGAAATGACGACGCCAATCGCGCGTGTTGTGGCAAGCCGAATGAAGGGCGCGGAAATGCCGCTGAAGCTTTTTTATCTGAGTCCGGTGTATCGCTACGAACAGGCGCAGACCGGGCGTCAGTGCGAATTCTATCAGGCGGGCGTTGAGTTCATGGGTTCCGATTCTGAGGCGGCCGATGCGGAAATTGTCGCGCTGGCGGCGACTTCGATGAAAAACGCGGGCTTGAAGAATTTTCAGATATGCCTCGGGCAGGTTGATTTTATCCATGGGCTGATGCAGGAGCTTCGCCTTGATGCTAATGCGCAGGAAGCTGTCAAGGCCGCGCTGGAAGCCCACGATTTGGTGGGATTGCGCGTATTGGCGGATCAGGTGGGGCTTGTGTCGAAGGGAAAAGAGGCATTGCTTGCCGTTCCGCTTTTGCACGGAGGGGCGGAAATCATAGAAAAAGCGCGGGTGATGACGACAAACGGGCAAAGCCTTTGCGCGCTGGATAATCTGCATGCGATATATCGGCTGTTGCAAGCATACGGCGCGGAGGAATATGTGAAGTTTGACCTCGGCATGATTCGCGATTTCGGCTATTATACGGGCATGGTCTTTGAGGCGTATACGCCGGGACTCGGTTTTCCGCTTTGTGGAGGCGGGCGATATGATCGTTTGCTTTCGGATTTCGGCAGTGCATGTCCGGCGACGGGCTTCGCTCTCGGTATCGAGCGCGTCATGCTGGCGCTGGAGCGGGAAAATCTCAAACCGTCCGCGCCGCAAAAGGATATCTATATTTCTTATGCGGCGTCTAAAAGGGAGGATGCCATCCGACTGGCTGAAGAGCGGCGCATGGCGGGCAAGATTGTTGAGCTGTCCCCGTCGGAGGAGACGCGGGATGAGGCGACGCTTCGACAGACGGCGAAAGGGTATCGCGAGCTCGTATATATCGAATGATGAAAAGAATCCGGCAATTTTTCCATGCGGTTTTTGCTGCAGTTTCCGCAGAAGACAGGGCGTTCCTGGAAGAAAATCTGAACAGGGGACAGCAAGCTCTCTTTTTCGGCATGTCCGTTCCCGATCAATGTCATGCGCTTCGCACGGCGCAGACTGCGATTTCGCTTGCGGGAAATGCGGAGGAGAAAGTCGATTTTCCGCTTTTGACTCGTTGTGCGCTTCTTCATGACATTGGGCGCAGAGACGGGGAATTTAGCATTTTCTGGAAATGCTTCGCGGTACTTTTCGCAGATTTGTTTCCGTCTCAAGCGCAAGACTATGGTGATGGCGTTCATGGCGACGGCGTCTTGTACCGAAAAATGCGCGTTTATTATCATCATGCGGAAATCGGGGCGGATATGCTTTTGAGGGAAGGCTTTGCGGCAGAAGCGGAAATCGTGCGCAGACATCATAAAGCTCCGGCGGAAGACGATCCGCCGGAGCTTCGGATATTGCGTATGGCCGATGAAATGAATTAAGTTTAGTACCCTTTTTCCTTGTCGATGATGTTCTTCATTTTCGACGTGTCGGGATATGCTTTCAGGTTCTCGATGAAAATGTCGATGGCGCGTTCCATATAACGCGGCGAAGTGGCGGCGTGATGGGGCGTGATCAACAGGTTCGGCGCGTCCCAAAGGGGCGATTCGGTCGGGAGCGGCTCTTTACAGAATACGTCGAGCCCGGCGCCGCCGATGACATTGTTTCGCAAGGCTTCCACAAGATCGTCCTCGTTCACGACCGGCCCGCGGGAGACGTTGATGAAAAAAGCAGTCGGCTTCATTGCGGCAAAGGCTTTTTTCGAGAAAAGGTTTTTCGTCTCCTGCGTTAGCGGCAGCGTCACGATTACGAAATCGGCCTGCGGCAGAACGTCGAAAAGTTCGTCGGGCGTATACAGCTTGTCCACGTCGGGCTCTTCTGTCTTGGATGGTTTGACGCCGAGGATGGTCATGCCCATCGCTTTCAGGCGGTTGGCAATGAAACCGCCGACGCTGCCCAGTCCGATAATGGCGGCAGTTTTTTCGTACAGTTCGTCGAGACCGCGGAGCCCTTTCCATTGTTTGGTTTTTTGATTATCGTATGCGGTCAGCAGTCCGCGCGTTCGACAGAGGATCATGCCAAGGACATGCTCGGCAATCGGGATGCCGTGGATGCCGCGCACGTTTGTCAACAGGATGTCGGATGAACGGAACGCGTCGAGAGCGACAAAGCCTTCGACGCCCGCGGTCAAGGCCTGCACCCAGCGAAGCTTCGGCGCGTTCGGCAGGATAGGAGCGAGGTTCGTTTGGCCGAAGGCGAGCAGGATTTCAGTGTCCGGAAGATACGGTGTGCAATCCGAGGCTTTTGCTACATGGATCTCTGTGTCGGGGCGGGTTGCCTTGATTTCTTCGATTTGCGCGTCCCGAAGGGCATGCAGGGAAAGAATGTTCATGCGGAATAATCTCCTTTCACGTTGTTTTTTCAAAATAATTGTTTCGACGGCGAATGAAAGATTCCTTTATTTGTTGACAAAGATTGAATAATTTATTATTATATTAACGCGTTAATTCTTTAACTAAGTAAAGAACTTTGGAGGACCTTATGGAAATCAATGATTTGGACTATTTGACGGTGGCGTTGCCCAAAGGAAAGCTTTTTTCACCGTCGGCGGAGCTTTTGGCGAAGGCCGGGCTTTCAGCGGAGGGATTGGAAGAGTCCTCGCGGAAGCTCGTCATCGTCAACGACCGCGCAAAGGTGAAATTCATCATCTCGAAGACGGCGGACGTGCCGACGTATGTGGAGTACGGCGCGGCGGACATCGGCGTGATCGGCAAGGATGTGCTGATGGAGTCGGGGCAGGACGTCTATGAGCTTCTGGATTTGGGCTTCGGGCGCTGCCATTTGATGATGGCCGTGCCAGAGGCAGAGCGCCGTCCGCATCTCGAGGATTACGCCCATACCCGTGTCGCGACGAAATTCCCGCGGATTGCCGAGCGTTTCTTCGGCGAGCACGGGATGCAGATGGAATATATCAAGCTGAACGGTTCGATTGAGCTGGGGCCGATCGTCGGTCTGTCGGAGAGTATCGTCGATATCGTGGAAACGGGCACGACGCTTCGGGAAAATCATTTAGTGGAAATCGTGAGCATCATGGACGCGACGGCGCGGCTGATCTCGAACCGCGTGAGCTTCCGGATGAAATTCGAGCGAATTCATCGGTTGGTCGAAGACTTGCAGGAAATATTGCGGGGGGATAATAAATAATGCGAATTGTAAATGTAAAGGATTGCGGGGAGCAGGAAGTCGAGCGTCTTTTGCGTAAGGCAGCCTTTGACGAAGTGGAGTTGAGTCCGGCCATCCGTGAAGGAAACAAGAAGCTGTTCGGCGCGGACCTGACAGCGGCGGAGGTCGTGGCGAAAATTGTCGGCGACGTGCGCCGCGAGGGAGACGCCGCCGTCATGCGGTACACGAAGCTCATTGACCGTACGGAGTTGACGCCGGTAAATTTCGTCGTCAGCGAGGCGGAATTCAAGGAAGCGGAAACGTTGGTCGACGGGAAAGTCATGGAGTCGCTGCGCCGCTCTATCGCGAACGTGCGGCGCTACCATGAGGAACAGAAACCGAAATCTTGGATGACTTACCGCGAGGAAGGTTCGCTGCTCGGGCAGTCCGTTTTACCTCTTGACCGAGTGGGGCTTTATGTTCCCGGCGGCACGGCGGCTTACCCGTCCTCCGTGGTGATGAACGCGGTGCCTGCGACGGTGGCCGGCGTGCGGGAGATCATCATGATGTGTCCGCCGCGCGACGGGAAGATTAATCCCTATGTGCTGCTGGCGGCGAAAGAAATCGGCGTGTCGAAGATTTTCAAGATCGGCGGGGCACAGGCCGTGGCGGCGATGGCTTTCGGCACGGAGACGGTTCCGCGCGTGGACAAGATCACGGGTCCGGGCAATATCTTCGTCACATTGGCGAAGAAAGCCGTGTACGGGCATTGCGACATCGACATGCTGGCGGGTCCCAGCGAGATCCTGATTATTGCCGACGAAAGCGCCGATCCCGTCTATACGGCGGCGGATATGCTTAGTCAGGCCGAACACGATCCGCTGGCGTCGAGTATCGTGATCACGACCAGCGTGTCATTGGCGGAAAAGACGGCGGCGGAAGTGGAAAAGCAGCTTGCGAATCTGCCGCGCAAGGCCATTGCCGGTGCGTCCATCGAGCGCAACGGCCTGATCGTCGTCGCCGAAGATATGATGCAGGCCGTCCGTTTCGCGAACCTTTCCGCGCCGGAGCATTTGGAGCTGTTGACAGAGCAGCCGTTCCAGCTGCTGCCCTATATCCGTCACGCGGGCGCGGTGTTCCTCGGCGCATATTCGCCGGAGCCGCTGGGCGATTACTTCGCAGGGCCTGACCATATCCTGCCGACGGGCGGGACGGCGCGGTTCTATTCCGTGCTGAACGTCGAGACGTTCATGAAGCGCACCAGCTTCATTTCTTATACGTCGCCTGCGCTGCAAAATGTGTCCGACGACATCGTGCGGCTGGCCGAGGCCGAGGGGCTGCAGGCGCACGCCAACGCGATCCGGCTCAGAGGGGGAAAATAAATGCTGAAATATCGAACAGGGCTTGCCGATATGCCCGCCTATGATGTGGCGGAGCGGGACTGGCGATTGAAGCTCAATGCCAACGAGGCGCCGACGACGCTTCCCCCGCTTGTCGAGGAACGCGTGATGGCGCGGCTGTCGCATATCGCGTTCAACCGTTACCCGAATCTGGAAATGAAAGACCTGATTGAGCAGGTGGCGTCGAATTATTCGCTTCGGGAGGAGCAAGTCTTTTTCGGCAATGGCTCCAGCGAGATCATCGAAAAGCTGTTTTACGCGTTCGGCGGGAAAAACCACTCGATCGTCTATCCCGAGCCGTCCTTCTCGATGTATAAGATTTATGTGAAGGTTGCGGATGCGAAAGGCGTGCCTGTCGGATTGGAAGAAGACTACAGCCTCGATCGCGAGAAGTTCGTCCGGGCCGTGAAGGATAGCAAAGCGTCGCTGGCGGTGGTCTGCACGCCGAACAATCCGACGGGGAATCTGATTCCGTTGGAGGATGTGGAGTATATCGCGCAAAATATCGACTGCGCGCTGGTCGTGGACGAGGCGTATCTGGAATTCGCGGGAGAGGACGCTTCCGCCGTGAAGCTTCTGAAAAAATATCCGCATATGATTGTGGCGCGGACATTCTCCAAAGCCTATGGGCTGGCCTCGGCACGTGTCGGCTATATGATGGCGGATGAGGCTGTGGTTCGGATGGTGGAGAAGGCGTTCATGCCGTACCATTTGAACGTGCTCTCATTGGTCACGGCGGACATCGTCTATCAGATGCGGGACGAATTCCAGCCGAGGATTTATATGCTGCGCGACGAGTGCCGGCGCGTGGCGGAGGAACTGAAAAAGATCAAGGGCCTGACCGTGTATCCGTCCCATACGAATTTCCTGTTGCTGAAATCCGTAAAGGCGGAGAAGTTGAACGAATACCTCGCGGAGCAGGGCATCGGCGTCCGAAGCTTCGGCAGTGCGCCGAGACTGGAAAACTGCCTGCGCATTTCGATGGGAACGCGGGAGGAAAACGATCTGTGGCTCGGAGAGGTCAAGCGGTTCATGGGAGGGAAGAAATAAATGCGAAAGGCGGAGAAAAAGCGGAAAACAGCGGAAACTTCCGTCCGCGTTTCCGTGAATCTGGACGGCAAAGGTGAAAGCAAGATCGATACGGGCGTCGGATTTTTCGACCACATGCTGACGCTGTTCGCGAAGCACGGCGCTTTCGGCCTGACCGTGAAATGCGACGGCGACCTTGCGGTGGACGGTCACCACTCGATCGAGGATATCGGCATCGTGCTCGGCGAGGCGTTCAAGGAAGCGCTGGGCGACAAAGCGGGCATCGCAAGATACGGCTCGTTCTATGTGCCGATGGACGAGGCGCTGGCTTTTGCAGCCATCGACATCAGCGGGCGTCCGTATCTCGTCTACGACGGCGGGGAAATGGCGCCGATCGTCGGCGGCTACGATACGGAACTGACCGAGGAGTTCCTGCGGGCGTTCGCGTTCAACGCGGGCATTACGCTACACGCGAAAATCCTTTACGGAAACAATACGCACCACAAGATCGAGGCGCTTTTCAAGGCCCTCGGACACGCGCTGGCCGCTGCTGTCCGAAAAGACGGCAGCAAGGGCGTGCTTTCGACGAAGGGCGTGCTGTAATGATTGCAATCATGGATTACGGCGTCGGGAATCTGTTCAGCGTCGAGAAAGCGTTCCTGTATCTCGGCGCGGATGCGATGATCACGAACGACGCCGAGGTGCTCCGGCGGGCGGACAAGATTGTGCTGCCGGGGGTCGGGGCTTTCGGCGACTGCATGAAAAATCTTCAGGCCAGCGGTATGATTCCCGTACTGAAGGAGCGGGTGCAGGCGGGCGTTCCGCTTCTCGGCATCTGCGTCGGGCTGCAGATCCTCTTTGAAGGCAGCGACGAGTCGCCGGAGGCGGAGGGCTTGGGGTTCTTTCGCGGGCGCGTCCGTAAGATTCAGGCGGACGGATTGAAAATCCCACACATGGGTTGGAACTCCCTCGCGATTCGGCGACGGGATAATCCCGGCTTGTTCGCGGGGCTTCCGGAAAATCCTTTTGTCTATTTTGTTCACAGCTATCATGCCGCGCCGGAAGACGGGGGCATCGTGACAGCGACGGCGGACTACGGCGAGCGATTGACGGCGGCGGTGGCAAAGGGGAATATCTGCGCTACTCAGTTCCATCCCGAGAAATCCGGGGATGTCGGGCTCGACATACTGAAGAATTTTATCGACGGAGGCGACGCAGCATGATGATTTTTCCCGCGATCGACCTGCGGGGCGGACATTGCGTTCGTCTCTACAAAGGCGATTTTTCAAAGGAAGAGATATTTTCCGACCATCCCGGCGAGATGGCAAAAAAATGGGAGGCCATGGGAGCGAAATACCTCCATGTCGTCGATCTCGACGGCGCGCGCGGCGGACAATCGGAAAACCTGCCCGCCATCCGCGAGATTTTATCTTCTGTGCAGATTCCCATTGAATTGGGCGGTGGAATCCGCACGATGGAGCAGATCGAGTCGATTCTTGCGCTCGGCGTCCGCCGCGTGATTCTCGGTTCTGCGGCGGTGGAGTCGCCGGAGTTGGTGCGCGAAGCGGTGGAAAAATACGGCGAGCGGATTGTCGTCGGCATCGACGCTCGGGACGGCGTCGTGGCAGTCAAGGGCTGGGAGGAGTCCGGCGGCGTCGAAGCGGTGGAATTCGCGAAAAAAATGACGGCGCTGGGCGTCCGTACGATTATCCATACCGATATTTCGAGAGACGGTACCCTGGCCGGCGTCAACGTCGAAGCGTCGGCGGCGCTGGCAAAAGCCAGCGGGGCGGAGGTCGTCGTGTCCGGCGGCGTCAGCTCGATGAAGGACATAAAAAAGGTAAAAATGCACGAAAAGGACGGGCTTGTCGGCGTTATCGCGGGCAAGGCGATTTATACGGGCGCTCTCGACCTTTCAACGGCGATTGCATTTGCCGAGGCAGGAGACTAAAATGTATACGAAACGAATTATTCCGTGTCTTGATGTCAAGGACGGGCGCGTTGTCAAGGGAACGAATTTCGTCGGCCTGCGCGACGCGGGCGACCCGGTGGAGCTTGCCGCGCGCTACGATATGGAGCGCGCGGACGAGCTTGTTTTTTTGGATATCACTGCGTCCAGCGACAAGCGGAACACGATGGTGGACGTTGCCTCGTCCTGCGCGTCGCAGGTATTCATTCCGTTCACAGTGGGGGGCGGCATCCGCTCGGCGGAGGACATGCGCGCGCTGCTTGCGGCGGGAGCGGACAAGACCTCGCTGAATACGGCGGCGGTCAAGAATCCCACGCTGCTCTCCGAGGGGGCGGAACGCTTCGGCCGCCAATGTGTGGTGCTGGCGGTGGACGCGAAAAAGTGCGGCGAAAACCGCTGGGAGGTCTATGTGAACGGCGGACGGACGCCCACGGGCATCGACTGCGAGGAATGGGTGAAGCGCGGCGTTTCTCTCGGCGCGGGCGAGATCCTTTTGACGAGCATGGACGCCGACGGAACGAAGGACGGCTATGATATCCCGCTGACGCGCATGGTGTCCGAAGCCGTGAATGTGCCGGTCATCGCGTCGGGGGGCGCGGGGACGCTTGAGCATTTTTACGACGTGCTGACGCTGGGCAAGGCGGACGCGGTGCTGGCCGCCTCGGTATTCCATTACGGACAGTTCACCGTGCGCGAAGTCAAGACATATCTGAAATCACGTGGAGTGGAGGTAAGGCTTTGATGGATATCTCAATGGTGAAATTCGACGAGAAAGGCTTGGTGCCCGCCATCGTGCAGGAAGAAAACGGGCAGGTGCTGATGCTCGCCTATATGAACGAGGAATCGCTGAAAAAGACGCTGGAGACGGGCTACACATGGTTTTACAGCCGCAGCCGCGAAAAGCTCTGGAACAAAGGCGAGACGTCGGGCAACGTGCAGAAGGTCAAGGAAATATCCTACGACTGCGATGGCGATACGCTGCTGGTGCGCGTGCATCAGACGGGCGTCGCCTGCCACACGGGCACATATTCCTGCTTCAGCGGGCGCAGGCTCGGAGAGAACGAGAAGAGCGTCGCCGTCGTTCCTGAGGAGCCGCAGGCTTCGCTGGCAAACGTGATGAACGATCTTTATGAGGTCATTCGCGACCGCCAGCTCAATCCGGTGGAAGGTTCTTACACGAATTATCTGTTCCAGCACGGGCAGGACAAGATCCTGAAAAAGGTCGGCGAGGAAGCGGCGGAGACCATTATCGCGTCGAAGAATATGGACCGCAAGGAGATCGCCTATGAGATGGGCGACCTTTGGTATCACTGCCTCGTCCTTCTGGCGTTCCACAACCTTTCGCCGGAGATTGTGTTCCGTGAACTGAGGAATCGGCGCAACGGCGGCAGCTATCATAAATTTGAAGGGAAGACGGGCAACCGTCCGGAGATGTGACGATATGGAAGAAGAAATCAAACGCTTTCTGAAAGCGACAGACTTGAAAGAAGGACACCCGACGGAAGCGGAGCGGCAGATACCGCCCCCGCCGCCGGAGGTTCCGATACCGCAGGACGCCCGCGTGTTTCGTTTGCCCGAGCCGGGGCTTTTGCCGGATAAGGAAATCAATTTCCTCGAAATGGTCGAAATGCGCGCATCGGTTCGCGAATACAACGACGAAGCACTGACGCTGCAGGAGCTTTCATTTTTGCTCTGGTGTACGCAGGGCGTGAAAATGGCGACGGAAAACGGCGGCACGATGCGGACGGTGCCGTCGGCGGGCGCAAGACATGCGCTCGAGACGTATCTTCTCGTCCATCGTGTGGACGGAATCCCCGCGGGGCTTTATCGTTTTCTGGCACTGGGTCACGCGCTGCTGCCGATCGCCAACGGCGAAGAGGCGGACGCGGCGCTGATTCCCGGATTCAACGCGCAGAACATGGTCAAGAACAGCGCGGCGACGTTCTTATGGTGCGCCAATTATCGGCGCATGAACCACAGATACGGACCGCGGTCGGCAAGGTACATTTTCCTCGACGCCGGACACGTCTGCCAGAATCTCTACCTGGCAGGCTACACGCACCGGATCGGCGTCTGCGCGATAGGCGCGTTCAAGGACGACGTGCTGAACGCGGCGCTGGGACTCGACGGGGAAAAAGATTTCGTGGTCTACGGCGCGGCGGCCGGAAAGATACGATAAAACCGAAAGAGGATCGATAAAACGCGAACGGCACGCCAGGCCCGAAATTTCGGGCGGCGCGCCGTTTTTTTGCGCTATTTTTTTATTTGATGAACACAACCGCGCAGTTGTCAAGGAAGTGAGTATAGCCGTTTTCCTCGAGGATGATCTTGGCGTCGGCTACGTTGACGACCGGATTAAAGTAGTGGTCGACGCCTACGGCTTTGACGACGAGTGGATTGGAGCCTGCGCGGCTGACGTTTCCATCGTAGCCGTTCGAGTAGCCGGCCATGCCGTTCTTGATAACCTTTTGAGAATCGAGGTTCTTATAGCCGTAGATTTTTTCGCCGGCTGTAGTCTTGATGACCGGGGACATGGCCGAGCGGAGACCGAGCCCCGTGCAGTCGACGATGATGCCGGTGTAGGTGCCGCTTTGGCGGTTTGTGATGGTCGTGGTGCGAATCGTCGTGGTGGTGACGGTGGTCGTATCAGGCTGGGTCGGTGTGTATTGTGGTTCGTCCGGCTCCGGCAGGATCGCTGTCGGGAACGATTCGCGGTGTGTAGTCTTCGGCAATACTGCCGAAGCGAGAGAATTGGTTGCGCCGTACAGCGGGAGCGCCATGACGACATGATAAGCGCCGTCCTCATAAGATTCGGAGATAACCTTTGCACCCTTCAACAGTGCGGAGACGCGGGTACGTATCGTATCGTTGGCAATCTGCATGTTCTGCACAGTGGTTTCGGAGTCGACCTGCACGCCCGCGATTTGCTCGGCGAGATTCCGCTGGGCGTCGGCAATGGCCGCGCGTCGTGCCATAAGTCTCGCCTGCGCCTCACTGGTCGAGTAGGCGGGGGGGAGGCCGAAGCCGTCCGCTTCGACGCGGTTCAGATCGAAGTCCGCGCCTGACGCCAGGACGATGCTGCACATTAACAGCAGGAATGCCGCTGTCAAACCTAAAATTTTTCGTTTCATTTCTTTCTCCTCCTTATTATACGCCGGTGGCGTTTATGACAATATCATTATATGCGGATGTATTCGGACGTCATTTCTTTGATTGTGATTCCGTTGCGTTCCAGTGCTTGCGCGAGGTCGTAGGCTGTTCCGTTGTAGTCGACGTCGATTTGCATAACGCCCGCCTGTTTTGTTCTCGTGTAGACGCCGGTCACGCCGGGGATGTTGCTGATTCTTGCGTAGGCGTCGCTCATGGAACCGAGCCTGTTCCCGGTGACGAGAATCGTCACATGCTGTTCGGGGTTTGCGGCTTTTTGGAGCGCTGATTTCGACAGTTCCTTGACGATGGGCGTTGTTGCTTTTTTCAGCGCTTCCTGAAGAGCTTTCGCACCGAGGTTGAAAGATTGCCCGTCCGCAGAGCCGGCGTACAGGATTTCGCCGGTGTTGGCGTTCAGCATCCGTACCGAAAGATTAACGACGACGTTGTTCAGCGAGCCGACAAAGGGATATTCCTCGATCAGCGGAATGCCGTTGTTGTTCATATCAATATATCCGGTGACGAGATAGTCTACATTGAAATGGGTATTCAGGGCTTCCAGCCCATATTCGCCGTCAAAAACGGCGTTGGTGATCCGGTATTTGACCGAGGTATCGATCTGCGCAAGGTCGACAATGCGGGAAAAACCGTTTTTATGCAGCCCGGTGATGATGGCGTTTTCGACAGAAGGGTATTCTTCTCCGTTTTGATCCACGATGATGACACCGATGCGCGGGTCCTGCATATTGGCGCGAATTACGGCCTTTTTTTGCAGGTACGACATCAGGTCGGTGTTCAAAAGCTGTTCGCGGACTTCGGCGCGGATTGTGACCTCGTAATATCCGGCCCTGTATTCGGAGCGCAATACTTCGTAGCCTGCGATATAGCCTTCAGAGTGGGTGTAGATCCGGTCATGGATTACGCGGTAGTTTTCCACGTAAGTCCTGCTGTCGACGAGTACGCCGATTTTTTGCTCGATGGCCTCGCGCATGGCCGCGTGCAGCGCGTCGCGCTCCGTCGCGCCCTGTCCTGTGACGGTCACGGGAGAAGCCAGCGCCACCGCCGACCAAAGCAGGCACAGGGCGAGCGTTGCCAGCCATACCCCGACTTTTTTCATGTCCGTCCCTCCTTAGAGTTTTCATTTACATATTTATTTTCGATATAAATAGTTAAAACCCTTTTTGAAAAAAATGAAATGAAGATTAAAAATATACAATTTGTTTTTAGCGGCTTCGGAGGCTTGCGTTTTGTGGAATAAAGCTGTATACTATTTTTTATAAACTTCGAGAGGGGTTATTTTTTGTGTAAGAGTAAGCCCGTTTGGGCGTTTTTCGGCGGTTATCGTGTGCGGAGCACTGATAGCCGCTGTTTTAGTTATATGGATATTGTATACAGGAAAGGATGAATCGTATGGGCGAGTATGGCGGGCTTGGACTTTTTTTCTTGGTGGCGCTGATTTTTCCAGTGTCGGCATTGATTCCGGCGTTTCTTTTGCAGCCGCGGCAACCGACGAAGGAGAAGCGGATTCCGTATGAGTGCGGTGTCGATACGGAAGGCAAGACTTACGTGCAGTACCGCGTCGGGTATTTCCTGTACGCTCTGATTTTTATCGTGTTTGATATCGAGACGGTGTTCCTCTATCCGTGGGCGGTGCGATTCGGTCATTTCGGTCTGTTCGCGCTGGTCGAGATGTTCATCTTCATTGGGATATTGGCCGTCGGACTTGGGTACGCTTGGAAGAAAGGGGCATTGTCGTGGAAGTAATCGATATTGTACCTCCGATACTGAAAAATAACGTGATTGTCGTGAAGGTGGACCAGCTTTTCAAATGGGCGCACGCGAATTCCATCTGGCCGCTGTCCTCGGGCCTTGCCTGCTGCGCTATTGAGATGATGAGCTGTGCGGCTGCGCGGTTTGATCTTTCACGGTTCGGCTACGAGGTGTTCCGTCCGTGCCCGCGCCAGGCTGATCTTTTGATTGTGGCGGGAACTTTGACATGGAAAATGACGCCGCCGTTGATTCGCCTTTATGAGGAAATGCCGGAGCCGAAGTATGTGATTGCGATGGGAAGCTGCGCTATCGGCGGCGGCCCCTTCGCTGATTCCTATTCGGTGGTTCCGGGCATCCATGAGGTGTTGCCGGTGGACGTTTATATTCCCGGCTGCCCGCCGCGACCGGAGGCTTTGATTGACGGGATGCTGAAGCTCCGCGAGAAGATCATGCATCCGGAACGCGTGGAAGAAGAACGGAAGGCGAGGTTGATGGAGGCATGAAGGCTTATATCGACACGTCTCTTTTTGCGATTTTGAAGGAAAAATTCCCGACGGCGGAATATGACAGCGAGGCGACGCAGCCTGCGGTTTATGTACCCGCGGCGGAGATCGTCGCGGTATTGTCATTTTTGCGGGACGACGAACGGTTCGCGTTCGCGCGGCTCGAAAATCTAACGGCTGTGGACTACAAGACGTATTTCGAGATGGTCTATCATCTCTTTAGCTGGAACAAGGGCGTTTGGATTACGGTCAAGGTGAAGCTCGCCCATGAGCAGCCGACGGTTCCGTCCGTGACGGGTGTTTTCCCAGGTGCGGAGTTTGAGGAGCGCGAGGTCTACGATTTGATGGGCATCGGCTTTACCGGCCATCCGGATTTGCGGCGGATTTTGCTGGCCGACGATTTCGAAGGGCATCCGCTTCGCAAGGATTACAAACAAATCATGCCGCCGTATGTGCGCCGGATTGAAAAAGGAGGCCGATGAGATGCCGCAAACGGAAACCTATACGCTCAATATGGGGCCGCAGCATCCGTCGACCCACGGCGTTTTGCGGGTGTCATTAGAGTTGGACGGCGAAACGATTTTGAAAGCGACGCCGATTATGGGCTACCTGCACCGGGGCATCGAGAAGCTGCTGGAGTCGCGGACATATATACAGGGCGTTCCCTATACGGATCGGCTTGACTATGTGTCGTCGATGAACAATAATCTCGGCTATTGCCGGGCGGTAGAGGAGCTGGCTCAGATCGAGGTGCCGGAGCGGGCGGAATATATCCGCGTGATTGTCGCTGAGCTGAACCGAATTGCAAGTCATCTGGTCTTCATTGGCTCACTGGCAATCGATCTTGGCGCGAGTACCGGAATGCTTTATGCGTTCCGCGACCGGGAGAAAGTGCTGGATCTTTTCGACCTCGTCTGCGGTGCGCGCATGACGTTCCATTATATCCGCGTTGGTGGCGTCAGCGCTGATTTGCCGCCTGAATTTGCAGCGAAGTGCGACGAGTTTTTGAAAATCCTGCCGGAATTTATGCAGGAATATGAGGATATTTTGACTGGCAACGAGATTTTCCAGCATCGCCTGAAAGGCACTTCGCGTATGACGAAAGAGCAGGCGCTCAGTCACAACATGACAGGGCCGAATATTCGCGCTGTGGGAGTACCATTCGACATTCGCAAGGTGGACGGGTACGGCGCCTATCCGAAATTTGAGTTTGACGTTCCTGTGGGGGAAACAGGTGACAATTGGGATCGCTTCCGGGTGCGCTATCAGGAGATTTATGAAAGCGCGAAGATCATTCGGCAGGCTCTGGACGGACTGCCGGAGGGTGATTTCATGGCAAAGTTCCCGAAGGTATTGCGCCCGCCTAAGGGAGAGGTGTACAGCCGGACGGAAGGGACGCGGGGCGAGCTGGGATTTTATATCGTAAGCGACGGCTCGACGAAACCGTACCGCGTGCATATCCGCCGCCCGTCGTTCATCAATCTGCAAGGGTTGGACGATATGTGCCGGGGAATGCTGATCGGCGACTCGGTTGCCGCGTTTTCCGCCATTGATCCGCTGATGGGGGAGGTGGATTGCTGATGGAACTCTGGAATATGATTATGGAGCATGGCGTCGTAAGCACGGCAGCGGAAACCCTGCGCTGGTTTCTCATGCTGATTTTTGGCAGCGAACTGATTGTGAATATTATAATGAAAGGCGTTGGCATAGGCGCAATCCTCGGACTGATTTCGGTGGCGGCCATTGTGTTCACTTATGGGGAGCGCAAGGTTTGCGCGTTCATGCAGGTTCGGATCGGGCCGAACCGCGTCGGCGGACGGTATGGACTATTGCAGCCTATTGCCGATATGCTGAAGCTGATGAGCAAGGAAGATATTATCCCGGAGGGGTGCGATCGGGTGGTCTGGGCGCTTGGTCCGATGCTGCTCTTTGTGCCCACGGCGCTTATCTATGCGTTTTTCCCTTTTGACAAAGGGATGGCTTTTGCCGATGTGAATGTGGGAATCTTCCTGATGCTGGCCATTTCTTCCCAGTCGGTGCTGCCGTTTTTGATCAGCGGTTACGCGTCAAACAGCAAGTACGCGTTCATCGGAGGCATGCGCACGGTGGCGCAGATGCTTTCCTATGAAGCGCCGATGGTATTTTCGTTACTCGGCGTCGTGATGCTGTCCGGTTCCATGCGTATGTGCGACATTGTTGAAGCGCAAAGCCAACAGCTGTGGTTTGTTTTAATGCAGCCCATCGCTTTCGTGGTGTTCGTGATTTCTGCGACGGCGGAGACGAACCGAACGCCGTTCGACCTCGTGGAGGATGAGGCGGAAATTGTCGCAGGGCCGTTCGCTGAATACAGCGGCATGCGCTGGGCGCTGTTCTTCCTTGCTGAGTACGCGAACCTGCTGTCCGTATCGATCCTGACGACAGTGTTTTTCCTCGGCGGCTGGAACGGGCCGTTTTTGCCGGGCGTCGTCTGGTTCGGCTTGAAGGTGCTGGCGATGGTTTTCGTGTTCATGTGGTTCCGCTGGACGTTCCCGCGCACGCGCATCGACCAGATGCTCGCCTTTAGCTGGAAAGTGCTTTTGCCGCTGGCGCTTGCCAATGTGCTGTTTACTGGCTTGGGCATCTATGCGCGGCAGTGGTTTTGATAAATAAGGAGGCTGACGAATGTTTGGGGAAGGCCTTTTGACGGGTATGGGCGTCACTTGGAAACATTTCTGGGGAAAGAAGGAGACGTTCTGCTACCCGGAGGAAAAGCTGCCAATGACGGAGCGGTTCCGTGGTGGCCATTTGGTGCTCGACCATAAAAAGTGTATCGCCTGTTCGTTGTGCTCGCTGGCATGTCCGAATCAGGCGATTAAACTGAAGATTGTGCCAGACGCAAAAAAGAAACGGCACATGCAGAGCTATATCCATCTCGTCGGGCGATGCCTGTACTGCAATCTATGCGTAGAGGCCTGTAATATGCACGCACTGGCTTGGGATAAGAACTACGCAATCTCGACTTGGCACAAAGAGGAAATGGAAGACGAACTGGTGACCGCCGAGGGGCTGGCGTATTTCCATGAAACGATGGAAAAAGCGAAAGCCGAGGCCGAGGAGGAAGCCAAGGTCAAAGCCGAAGTGGAGGCACAAAAAGCCGAGGGAGGTGACGCCTGATGGACGCGGTTTTTGAGCAGGTGCACGGCCTTGTCGCTTGGGGGCTGGCGTTTGCCAACGAATACGAGGCTCCGGCGTTGATCGAGGCGGGCGTGTTCTTCCTGTTCGCAGGGCTCGCGCTGCTTTTTGCCTGCGGCGTGATTTTTTTCCGGAATGTCGTGCACAGTGCTCTGTCGCTTACGGCGACCTTCATCTGCGTCGCATGCCTGTATCTTTCCATTGGCGCGGATTTCATGGGCGCTGTCCAGATTCTCGTTTACGGCGGCGCGGTGGCCGTGTTGATTGTCATGGCGATTATGTTGACGCGGCGCGATGACATGGCGCACTCGAATCCGTCCCGCGGTTTGTTCCGGCATGCGGCCGCGGCGGTTGTGGCTGGGCTGTTTCTGCTGGGAATGTCGGCGGTGGCAATCCTTTCGCCTTTCCATTCCGCACCACAATCTCTTGGGGATGCGGCGCCGGGATTGGCTGACTTGATGCTGACACATTATGTGCTGCCTTTTGAGGTGGCCGCCGTATTGCTCCTTATGGCAATGATTGGGGCACTCGTTTTGGCGAAGGGGGCGGACGAGCGATGATGAGTTTTATAGAGTTCATGCAGCTTGCGACCCACGTCGGGCTTCATCATTTTTTGCTCTTTTCGGCAATCCTTTTCGCCATCGGGCTTTTCGGCCTTCTGACAAAAAAAGGATTGATTCCGCTGCTGATGTGCGTGGAGCTGATGTTGAATGCGGTCAATATCAATTTGGTGGCGTTCAACCATTATATGCCGGTTCCCGATTACACGGGGCAACTGATGGCGATTTTCTCTGTCGCGGTAGCGGCGTCCGAGATTGCGGTGGGCGTGGCACTGGCGTTCCGCATTTACCGCGACCGAGGCACGGTAAACGTTGACGAGCTTGAGAAACTGAAAGGGTAAGGAGGGAGCTTGATGATTGATTTTGCGCTTTATCACGCATGGCTGATCCCGCTTCTTCCGGCGCTGGCGTTTGTAGTCATTGGACTTGGCACGCGGCAGGACAAAAAGACGTCGGCCATCATCGGCATTACGGCAATCAGCGCCAGCTTCCTGCTTTCGCTGGGCGTCGTCGGCGCGGTGCTGACAAAACGGATTGTTATGGCGGATCCATTTGTGATGAAGACGGTCTGGGCGCGTATCGGCGGCATGGAGCTCGGCATGGGCGCGTTGATCGACCCGCTGACGGCGATGATGCTGGTGGTCGTCACAACGGTGGCCCTGATGGTCAATATTTATTCTGTCGGTTACATGGAGCATGATTCTGGCATGGGACGGTTCTTCGCATTCCTGTCGCTGTTTGCGGCATCGATGCTGGGCCTCGTCATTTCCGTGAACTTCTTGCAGATGTATATTTTCTGGGAAGGCGTCGGACTTTGCTCGTACCTCTTGATCGGCTTCTACTATTATAAGATCTCGGCGCGGGAGGCCGCGAAAAAGGCGTTCATCACGACGCGCATCGGCGACTTCGGGATGCTGCTCGGCATCCTGCTTTTGCAGATTAATTTCGGGACGCTGGATTTCATCGAATTGAAAACGCTGGTGCCTCAATATATCTGGGTATCCGGCACGAGCTTCCTGACGGTGATCGGGCTGCTGCTGTTTATCGGCCCAATCGGTAAGTCGGGACAGTTCCCGCTTCACGTCTGGCTGCCGGACGCGATGGAAGGTCCTACGCCTGTTTCGGCATTGATCCACGCGGCGACGATGGTGGTTGCGGGTGTCTATCTGATCGGGCGCGCCTATTTCATATTCGCTGAGCTCCCGATTGTATTGAATGTGATTGCGTGGCTCGGCGGCTTTACCGCGTTTTTTGCGGCAACGATCGCGATTACCCAGCGTCCCTTCAAACGGATTCTAGCTTACTCGACCATCAGTCAGCTCGGTTATATGATGCTGGCGCTCGGCGTCGGTTCGCTGTCGGCTTCGATGTTCCACCTGATGACCCACGCGTTTTTCAAGGCGCTGATGTTCCTTTGCGCGGGCGCGGTCATTGAGGCGATGCACGAGGAAGCGGACATTTTCAAGATGGGCGGCCTTCGCCATCGGATGCCCGTGACCTTCAAGTGTATGGCCATTGGGGTGGTGGCGATTGCGGGATTGCCGCCGTTCGCGGGCTTTTTCTCGAAGGACGCGATTCTCGCCGCCGCTGCGGAGGTTAGCTTCCCGCTGTATCTGCTGGCTTCGGTCACGGCGTTTATGACGGCGTTCTATATGTCGCGGCTGTTGTTTGTTGCTTTCTTTGGCGAGGTCAGGGATGATTGCCCTGCTCAGGAGACAAACGCGTTCATGCGCTGGCCGCTGGTGGTACTGGCGGTGCTTTCTGTGATCAGCGGCGCTTGGGGACATTTTGCGGGTTTCAGTGATTGGGTGTTTTACGGTGTGCGTGAAGAGGAAGCGATTAATTGGACGATAGCGGGCAGTTCCATCGTGCTTTCGCTAATCGCGATGTGGTGGGCCTATCAGATTTACGTCGTGAAGCGCTGGTCGTCGTTCCAGATAGCGCGGCGGCTTGGTGTGCTCTACGATTTAAGTTACCACGCCTATTACATTGATGAGATTTACGCGTTTTTCCGTGAATTAACGGTGGACAAAATCGGGAGGCTCTCTCTTTGGATTGACACCCATATTGTCGACGGCATTGTACATGGGCTCGGACGTCTGACGAAGGGAATCAGTGTCGTGTTGGCACTGCCGCAGAACGGTGACACTCAGCAATACGTCGCGATATTCTACACCGGCGTCATCGCGCTAGTGGCCTACAGCCTGTTTTATGCGGTGAAAATTCTTTCAGTGACGGGAGGTGCGTTCTGATGGAGTTTCCGTTGCTTTCCACCATTTTGCTCGCCCCTCTCGTGGCAGCTTTCGCGCTTTGCTTCGTGCCGAAGGATGACAGGGAGACTATCCGAAGGGGTGCGGCTTTTGCGACGATCTTCATGCTGTGCATGACTGTCTACGCGTTTTTCAACTTCGATACGTTGGAGGGCGGGGTGCAGTTTGTTGAAAAAATCCCATGGGTGGAAGACCTTGGCGTTTGTTATTCGGTAGGCGTTGACGGTATCTCGATGCCGCTGCTGCTGTTGGTGGGCGTTATTGGAATTTCCGCCGTCTACACGTCGTGGAACACCGAAAAGCGGCCGAAGGAATTTTTCATCCTGCTGCTGCTCTTGATTGCGGGCGTCACCGGTACGTTCATCGCGCAGGATTTGTTCCTGTTTCTGCTTTCCTATGAGTTGTTCGTGATTCCGGTGTTCATCATGGTGTTGGTTTGGGGCTCGACGAAGCGGCTGCCGAAGGAATTTGTCGGCATGAAGTTCATCGTGTTCTTACTGATGGGCTCGGCCTTTATGTTGGTTGGCGTCGTGATGCTATATGTGAACGCGTACCCCGCCGGGGAGCGCACCTTCGATTTTGCCGCATTGCGGATGGCTGGGGAAATGGGGCATTTCAGCGACAGCTTCCAGATTTCCACCTTCCCGCTGTTGCTTTTGGGGTTCGGTTCTCTGCTTTCGATGTTCCCGTTCCACAGCTGGTCGCCGGATGGTCATGCCGCTGCGCCTACGGCTGTCTCAATGATTCACGCGGGCATTCTGAAAAAACTTGGCGCTTACGGTTTGATTCGGGTCGGTGTGCTACTCTTGCCTGTCGGCGCGAAATACTGGTCACCGCTGATCGTTACGACGGCGGTCATGGGCGTGCTCTACGCGGCCTATATCGTCATGGCGCAGAAGGATCTCAAGTATATCATCGGCTATTCGTCGGTGTCGCATATGGGCTATATCCTGCTCGGCATCATGACGCTGAACGCGACAAGCGTTTCTGGTGCAGTGGCGAACATGGTGGCTCACGGCATGATGACGGCACTGTTCTTCTCGCAGATTGGCTATATCTATGAGAGAACACATCTGCGGAGCATTCCGGAGCTGCGAGGTCTTGCGCATTATATGCCGCATCTGACCATCGGTTTCATGTTGGCGGGCATGACATCACTGGGCCTTCCGGGGCTGATTGAGTTCCTGCCGGAGTTTACGATTTTCGTCGGCACATTCGGCGTTTATCCAGTGCAGGCGCTGATCGCGATTTTCGTAATCGTGTTCACCGCGCTTTACGTTTTGCGTCTTTTGGCGACGTTGCTTTTCGGGCCGGCGGACGAGAAATACGCCGAGATTCCAGACGAGCAGGGGGCGTCGATGGTGCCGCTCCTTGTGCTTGGCGCTTTCATCGTCGGTTTCGGCCTGTTCCCAAGTCTTTTGATGAACGTCATCAACTGCGGCATCGAGCCGCTGGCGCCGGTCTTTGAGCAGATCGCAAACGCGCCTACGATGATGGGGACGATGGGAGGTGTTCGGTGATGATGGATTTTTGGGCAATCAGCATAGAAATCGCAATCACCGTCCTGTTGCTGCTGACGCTTCTCGTCGACCTGATGCTCCCGAAGGAATCGGATCGTAGGCCTGTGGCGTTCATCACGGTCATCGGACTCGTTTCCGTGTTCGTCTTTTCGCTAGGGCAATATCATCTTTCGCCGAGCGAGACGTTCTATCTTGGTCTTTTCATCGCCGATAATTATTCACTTTTCTTTAAGCAGCTATTTATTCTCGGCATGATTTTCGTCGTGCTGTTCTCGCTGGAATACACGCATAAGTTCATCCGGTATCGCGGTGAGTTCTATTCGCTCCTGCTGTCCGCTTTGCTCGGTATGTGCGTGATGGCTTCGGCCAACGACTTTATCACGCTGTTTGTCGGTCTCGAACTGATGACAATCTCGTTTTACATCCTCGTCGGTTTCCGCATGGACAAAGCGGAGTCCAGTGAGGCGGCGGTCAAGTATCTTTTGGTCGGCTCTGGCTCCACGGCGGTCATGCTCTATGGCGTCAGTCTGATTTACGGCGCGACGGGAAGCCTCGACTTCGTGACTATCTGCCGCAATATCCATTTGTTTTACGCTGCGGGGCTTGCGGGCGTCGTGCTGATCATGGCAGGCTTCTTCTTCAAGCTTTCCGCGATTCCGTTCCACATGTGGGCGCCTGATGTCTATGAGGGCGCACCGACGCCGATCACCGCGCTTCTGGCCATGAGCTCGAAGGCGGCGGGACTTGCTGTGTTCATGCGCGTGCTCTATGTGGCGTTCCCGATTCTTGGCACTTACTGGATGACGTTGCTTGCCGTGATTTCCGCACTCTCGATGATTGGCGGCAATATCATGGCGATGAAGCAGAAAGACGTCAAACGGATGATGGCGTACTCGTCAATCGCGCAGGCCGGATACATGATGGCGGCGATGGCGTCGGCGGATTACGCCGGAATCAAGGCTGTGATGTTCTACGCGACGCTCTATCTTTTCGCGAATGTTGGCGCGTTTGCCGTGCTGTCTGTCGTGGAAGAGGAGCGGGGCGGCACGACCCACGGGCATTTGACAGGGCTTTCGGAGGCGTCGCCGATGTTGGCGGCGGTCATGACGATTTCGCTGGTTTCGATGGCAGGCGTACCACCGACGGCGGGCTTCGCCGGGAAAATCTATATTTTCACGGCGGCAGTCGATTATGGCTATGTTTGGCTGGCCTTCGTCGGTTTCATAATGTCGATGATGTCCATTTACTATTATCTGCTTGTAGTGCGGGCCATGTACCGCGACCTGGAGCAGAAGGAAACGGAATGTGCGCGCTCGATTGCGCCGCCCTTTTCCGTTCGCATCACCGCTTTGCTTTCCGCCGCAGCGACACTGGTCGTCGGCGTGTGGCCGGATTTTCTGGCAAAGGCGACAAACTTCGCGTCTCAGACCTTCATGCGGTGAATGTTCAATATAACGCAAAAGAGACTGTCTATGAAAAGGGATTTGATCATAGACAGTCTCTTTGTTATACGTTATGTTTTGAAATTTGGATTATGCTTTGCCGTTGCAGCCGAGCACGTGGACCAGTTTGTGCTTTACGATTTCCTTGATGTTTTCGCGGGCAGGGCCGAGGTATTCGCGCGGGTCAAATGCTGCCGGATGCGCGGCCATGTATTCGCGAATGCCTGCGGTCAGGCCGAGGCGCAGGTCGGAGTCGATGTTGATTTTGCAGACCGCCGATTTTGCTGCGCGGCGAAGCTGATCCTCAGGAATGCCGATGGCGTCGTCAAGAGCGCCACCGTTATCGTTGATTATCTTGACAAATTTTGGGACGACGGAGGAAGCGCCGTGCAACACGATTGGGAAATTCGGCAGACGTTTCTCGATTTCTGCGAGGATGTCGAAGCGAAGTTCTGGCGGGACGAGCACACCTTCCGCGTTGCGCGTGCACTGGGACGGTTTGAACTTGAATGCGCCGTGGCTGGTGCCGATGGCGATGGCCAGCGAGTCGACGCCGGTTTTCTCGACGAATTCCTGAACTTCCTCGGGACGAGTATAGGAAGCGTCTTCGGCTTTGACCTTGACATCATCCTCGATGCCCGCCAGCTTGCCGAGCTCGCCTTCAACAACGACACCTTTTGAATGTGCGTATTCAACGACTTTCTTTGTCACCGCAATATTGTCTTCGAAGCTGAGCTTGGAGCCGTCGATCATGACGGAGGTAAAGCCGTCATCGACGCAGGACTTGCAGATGTCGAAATCCGCGCCGTGGTCAAGGTGCAGGCAGATGGGAAGATCCGTATCCTCAAGGGCGGCCTTGACGAGATGAACGAGATAAGCGGGTTTCGCGTATTTGCGTGCGCCGGCAGACACCTGAAGAATCAGCGGAGCGTTTTCTTCTTTCGCCGCCTCAGTGATGCCCTGGATGATTTCCATGTTGTTGACATTGAAGGCGCCGATGGCGTACCCGCCCGCATAGGCTTTTTTGAACATTTCCGTCGATGTGACTAATGGCATTTGAATACCCCCTTAAATTTTAATGTGTGGAACTTTTCTGCCTTATTATACCATGTTCGGAAAAATCAGTCTACATTTCATTGATTTATTGCGCGGAAACGTCGATAAAAATTGACAACGGACGCACTTTGTTTTATTATTTATTATAAATAGTTCTATTACGGAAGGATTTTGGTTGTTTCCCTTGTGGAAACGGCATATATACAGAGGTTTTGAATGTGTCGCCGCTTTTTGGGATGCGGCGTTGTTTGCGTGCTGATTGGAGGAAATACGGTCATGATGGGGTCTACGCTCAGGGCCGAGAGAGAAAAAAGGGGTCTGACGATCAAGGATGTTGAGCGCGAGACGAGTATCCGCGCGAAATATTTGGAAGCATTGGAGCAGGGAAGATATGACGCGTTGCCGGGTGAGGTCTATGTTAAGGGCTTTATTCGGAATTATGCAGATTTTCTGCATTTGAATGCGGGAAAATTGGTACAGGAATATCGAGAGGAAATCCATGGGGAGGATGTCGGGCCGATTGCACCGGCAACGCCGGCGACGACTTCCATCGTCAACGAGCATGCGCCGTTTTCCTCCGGCTCGGATTTCCATGAACGCGTGGAGAAATCGCATAAGAAGCAATTTGTGGCTATGTTGGTCGCAGCTGTCGTCATCGCTTTTGTAGGGAGTATCTATTATTTCTTTGGCGACGATCCGTCTTCGATGAAGCCGCAACCTCAGCAAACGGCACAGCAGAGAATGGATCAGAAGACGCAGCCTGATCAGACGGTGCAGCAGAGCGCGGCTCAGAAGCCACAGCCGATGCAGCAAGAATCCCAGGCGCCCATACAGAATCAGGCGCAGCAAACGACGCAGCAGCCTGTTTCTGTTCCGACACTCGGGAATACGGCGAACGCTTCGGCGGGGCAGGCTGATGTGACCGCACAATTTACGGGACGTTGCTGGGTTCAGGCACTTGCCGACGGCAAGGTGATTTATGAGGGCATGGCGGAAGCGAACCAAACGCTTCGCTGGACTGGCAAGAAAGAAGTCATTGTCACGGTGGGAAATGCCGGGGCTGTTGACGTCACATATAATGGGCAGCGCGTCGGCAAGCTCGGCAAAGAAGGCGCCGTCGTCGAAAAGAAGTTTTCCAATGGGAAAGTCGAGGACGTCAAGTAAAGGAATCCGGGATGAGCGTTTTTTTGCCTATGACAAAACAAGATATGGCGGAGCGGGGCTGGGGCACGCTGGATTTTATTTTCGTGTCCGGGGACGCTTATGTCGATCATCCGAGCTTCGGACCGGCCATTCTCTGCCGACTTCTTGAGAAGCACGGATACCGGGTGGGTATAATTGCGCAGCCGGACTGGCGCGGAAGAGAAGATTTCTGCCAGCTGGGTTGCCCCCGGCTGGCTTTTCTCGTTTCCAGCGGGAATATGGATTCACTGCTCAACAAATTTACGGCAGCGAAAAAGCGGCGACGGGAGGATGCCTACTCACCGGGAGGGCGGACGGATTGCCGTCCCGAGCGGGCCGTTGTCGTCTACTCTAACCGCTTGCGTGAGATTTGGCCGGACGTTCCGGTTGTGATTGGGGGCGTCGAGGCGAGCTTGCGCCGTATGGCGCATTATGATTATTGGACGGATCGGGTGCGCCGATCTGTGCTGATGGACAGCGGCGCAGATCTTCTCGTCTATGGCATGGGAGAGCGGCAGATTCTTGAAATCGCGGCGGAACTTCATCGGGGGACGAAAATCGACGCGATTCAGGATGTGCGTGGCACCTGTTATCGCGTGCCGGATTTCGATTACGTTTATGATTATTTGAAGTTGCCGTCCTTTGATGAAGTGCGTACGGACAAGAGAGCCTTTGCCGAGGCGTTCAAGCTGGAATATCTGGAGCAGGACGCCATCCGTGGACGCCGTCTCGTCCAGCAAAACGGAGAGGCCTGTGTGGTGCAGAATCCTCCGGCATTGCCGCTGACCGAGACGGAGATGGATGAAATCTATGACTTGCCTTACACGCGGACGTATCATCCGCGATATAAGGCTGAGGGCGGTGTGCCCGCTTTGCGCGAGGTTGAGTTCAGCATCGTCAGCCATCGGGGGTGCTTTGGCGGTTGCCATTTTTGCGCTATTGTTTCCCATCAGGGGCGCATCATTCAAAGGCGCAGTCATGATTCAATCCTGCGTGAAGCGAAGATTTTGACGAAGCTGCCAGGGTTCAAGGGATATATCCACGACGTGGGCGGCCCGACCGCGAATTTTCGAAGGCCGTCCTGCGATGAGCAGCTTTCCCGCGGCACATGCAGGGGCAAGGAATGTCTTTCGCCGACGCCTTGCCGCAGCCTGATTGCGGATCACAGCGATTATCTGGATGTATTGGAAAAACTGCGCGCGGTGCCCGGCGTAAAGAAAGTCTTTATCCGTTCCGGTATCCGTTTCGATTATTTACTACTGGCGAAGGACGATTTTCTTGAAACGATTTGCCGACATCATATCAGCGGGCAGTTGAAGATCGCGCCCGAGCATATCAGCGATTCCGTGACGCGATTGATGGGAAAATCGGGGCGCGCCGTTTATTTGCGGTTTGCCGAGCGGTTTCGGAAAATCAACGCGCGGCTCGGCAAGAAGCAATATTTGGTTCCTTATTTCATGTCGAGTCATCCGGGAGCGACACTGGCCGACGCGGTGGAGCTCGCGGAGTTTATACGCGATCTCGGCTATCGGCCAGAGCAGGTGCAGGACTTCATTCCGACGCCGGGCACACTGTCCACTGCGATGTATTATACCGGAATTCATCCGCTGACGGGGGAGAAAGTCTATACGGCTAGGACGCCGGAAGAAAAGCGTCGTCAGCGCGCGCTGATGCAGTATTGGCTGCCGCGTCATCGCACGGTCGTACGGGAGGCTCTTCGTCTTGCGCATCGGGAGGATTTGATCGGACAAGGTAAGAAATGTCTTGTGCCGTTGGAAAATTAAATTCGGAAAGACAATATAAAACGGACGGAAGGTGCAGGAAAATGAGATGCCCTTATTGCAAACAACTGGACAGCCGTGTCATTGACTCGCGGGGGGCGGACGACGGGAACTCGATCCGCAGGCGGCGCGAGTGCACAGCTTGCGGTCGTCGTTTTACGACCTATGAGGTCGTGGAAAAAATGCCGTTGATCGTAATCAAGAACGACGGACGACGCGTTGTTTTCGACCATGATAAGCTGCTGAACGGCTTGATCCGTTCCTGTGATAAGCGGAATATTCCCACGGAGAAAATCGTGGCGCTGGCGGACGAGATTGAGCGTGAGCTCCGGAACACGATGGACCGCGAGGTCACGACGAAGGCCATCGGTGAGATGGTGATGGAAAAACTGAGGAATTTCGACGAGGTCGCCTATATCCGCTTCGCGTCCGTCTATCGGAAATTCGCGGATATCAGCATGTTCAAGGAAGAGTTGGAGGAACTGCTCAGAGCGAGAACAGAGAAGAATTAGCGCGGGGGGAACGGTTTGAACTGGAAGCTGAAGGAGAAACTGGCGGCTCGTCTCGCGCGGGAACAGGGGCATATTATCTATCCCGCGGGAGGCCGGACACGGTTCGCTCTAGCGTATCCAAACTCGTATTTTGTCGGGATGTCGAATCTCGGCCTTCATATCATTTACGATATTTTGAATCGCAGGCCGGATACAGCGTGCGAGCGTTTTTTTTTGCCCGACGGACGCGAGCTTGACGAATACCGGCGCACGCAGACACCGCTCCTGAGCATGGAAACACAGACGCCGCTTTCGGATTTCGCCGTCATCGGCTTTGCCGTTTCCTTCGAGATGGATTATTTCCATCTGTTGGACATGTTGGAAGTGGGGCGCGTCCCAGTGCTTGCATCGGAGCGTGATGAACGGGATTCGCTGGTCATTGCGGGCGGTCCCTGCGCGACGTTCAACCCGGAGCCGCTTTCGCTGTTCGTTGACGCTTTTATCATTGGCGAAGGCGAGGAAACTATCGGGCGGTTCATGGATGTTTACCATGACGCGAAGGCAGACGGCGCGGACAGGGCGGAAACGCTGCGCCGTCTTTCCCATATCCCCGGTATTTATGTGCCGTCGCTCTATGGACATGATTATAACGAATCGGGTGAGTTGGAAGTGATTTATCCCATCGGAGACGCGCCATCCCGTGTCGAGCGCCAATGGGTGAAAAATCTCGACGATTTCCCGGCCCATACAGTGGTCGTGACTGACGAGACGGAATTCAATCTGTACCTGATCGAGACGGCGCGGGGATGCGGGCGTCACTGCCGCTTTTGCATGGCGGGCTATTGCTTTCGAAGACCGCGAAATCGTTCCCTTGGCGTCCTGAAAGACGCTGTAAAAGCTGCGAAGGTTTACGGAAAACGGATCGGTTTGATGGGCGCGGCGATTTCCGATTATCCCGAGATCGACGCACTTGCCGGATATATTCTTTCGAAGAGGTTGACGATGTCGGTGGCGTCGTTTCGCGCGGATTCCGTAACGGAGACGATGATCCGCTCGCTTGCCGAAAGCGGCATGAAGACTATAACGCTGGCGCCGGAGGCAGGCAGCGCAAGAATGCGTGCCGTTATAAACAAGGGAATCGAGGAAGTGCATCTGTTTCGCGCAATGGACCTCGGCATGGCGGCGGGGATTCGCCATTACCGTCTTTATATCATGATCGGATTGCCTTACGAGACGGAAGAAGATGTGGATGCCATCGGGGAATTGGCGGGGCGGCTCAAGGAATATCTGGAGCGCAATGAAAGCAAGGGGACGCTGACGCTCAGCGTCAATCCGTTTATTCCGAAGCCGTTCACTCCGTTTCAATGGGCGCCCATGGCGAATAAGAAATATATTGAAGCGGCTATGAAGCGGCTGAAAAAGGCTTTATCGGGGAGAAAGGGAATCGAGATGATCGCCGAGCCGACAAAATCCGCGTATATCCAAGGCGTTTTGGCGCGAGGCGATCGGCGGGTTTCCCGTGCGCTGTATCGGGCATACCTATCGGGCGGCGCGAAATCGTTTTCCCGCGCAATGAAAGCGGAAGCACTGAAGGAAGAGGATTATCTTTATCGGGAATACGGCGAGCGGGAAATCTTGCCGTGGGACGTTCTCGATATGGGCATGAAAAAAGAGTATCTGTATGAGGAATGGCGGCGCGCCGGACGTATGGAGACGACGGTTCCCTGCTTCGACGGGTGCCGCCGCTGCGGCGTCTGTATTTGATGAGGTGACGAATGGCTTTTGTATTGCATAAGGATGAGAATGGGGCGGAAAAATACGGGACATTCTCGATTTTTCCGAAGGGGATACTTGTTCACGCCGTATCCACGCGCTTCGGAGGCGTGAGCAAACCGCCCTATGATTCTATGAATCTTGGGATGCATGTCGGCGACGATGCGGCGGACGTCGCGGAAAACCGCCGCCGGCTTCTCGGGTGGTTGGGGCTGGACTTTGAGCGTTTGACGACGCCGGAGCAGGTGCACGGCGACAAAATTGTGCGTGTCGGTGAAGCCGAGGCGGGACGTGGGCGGCTTTCTTACGCTGACTCTATTCCGGCGACGGATGCGCTGATGACCGATGTGCCGGGAGTTCCGTTGATGCTCTGCTTCGCGGATTGTACGCCTATCCTGCTTTTCGATCCAGTGCATCGTGCGGCGGCAATTGCACACGGCGGTTGGAAGGGCACGGTGCGTTCGGTTGCCGCGAAGACGGTACATGCGATGACAGAGGCTTTCGGGACGCGCCCGGAAGAATGCCTTGCGGGAATCGGCCCTTCTATCGGGTCATGTTGTTATGAAGTCGGGGGCGATGTCGCGGGTAAATTCCGCGAGGCATTTCCGCAATTTGCGGATGAGATTGTCTCGGAGCAAAACGGGAGAATCCATTTGGATTTATGGAAAGCCAACCGTCTGCAGTTGGAAGAATCAGGGCTTATGCCCCATCATATTGACGAGGCTGGAGTCTGTACCGCATGTCATGCCCGGACGTTTTTCTCGTATCGGGCGGAAGGCCCGAAGACGGGGCGTATCGCGGCGGTCATGGCAATCAAATAAGGAAAGCCGATATAGAAAGGATAGAGAAAATGAGCGAGATAGCGGAACATTTTCATGCGGTGGAACAGGAAATCGAAGCGGCAAAGGCCCGAAGGATCGCAGGGAAAGACGAGCCTGTCGGCTTGATTGCGGTGACGAAGAATCACGGCGTCGAGGCGATGCGCGAGGCAATCGATGCGGGCGCGGCCATCATCGGCGAGAATCGTGTGCAGGAAGCGGCGCAAAAAAAAGAGACGCTCTCGCGGGACGTCTCATGGCATCTGATCGGGCATTTGCAGACGAATAAGGCGAAGCAGGCGGTTCGCCTCTTCGACCTGATCCACTCTGTGGACAGCGAGCATCTGTTGACGGCGGTCAACGAAGCCGCGCAGAAAATCCATAAGGTGCAGAACATCCTGATCCAGGTCAATCTGGCGAAGGAAGACAGCAAGTTCGGCATTTACAAGGAAGATTTGCCGATTCTGCTGCAAAAGGCGGATATGATGAAAAACGTGCATTTGTTGGGGCTGATGTGCATCGCGCCGAATTATGAGGACGTGGAGGAATGCCGTCCGCTGTTCCGTGAAATGAGGGAGATTTATGACCGACTGAAAGAATTTCCGCTGTTCTCATCCGAAATGAGATATCTTTCGATGGGCATGACCCACGATTATCAAATCGCCGTCGAGGAAGGGGCGAACCTCGTTCGCGTCGGTACGGCGATTTTCGGCGCGAGGCAGTACAAGTAAAAGGCGGCGGTATTGCGAATGCGAAAGAAAGGATTGGCGACGGCGGTTCTTGCGGCGAGCGCGGCGGGGGCGGCGGGTTTCGGCTGGCTGGCGTCGGTGACAGGCGGTTTCCTGCCGGGGCTTTTTGCGCACGGCTGCCTTGCAGCGACCATCGGCGGATTGGCGGACTGGTTCGCAGTGACGGCGATATTCCGGAAACCGCTGGGAATCTCATATCGGACCGAAATCTTGCGAAGGAATAGGCCACGGATCATGCGCGCGTTGGCGGAGTTTTCCGGAAGCGACCTTTTGAGTCGGGAACATGTGATGGAAAGCCTTTCAAAGCAGGATTTTTCGGATATGTTGGCGCGGTATTTGACGGAGCGGGGCGGACGTGAGCGTATTTGCGCGTTGGCGGATGCGATATTCACGCATGGAATGGAAACACTGGATATGCGCGGCGTCGCGGAGGTGCTGGAGCCTTCGGTGCGTCGCGTCTTTTCGGATATGCGGCTGGACAAAATGGCAGGCGATGCGCTGGATTCGGCATTGTCGCGCGAAACAAGGAATCATGTGCTGTGTGCGTTGACCCCGATTGCGCGAAAGGTTTGGCGCAGCGGGGATTTACAGGATATGCTGCTTGCCTCCATCGGGAATATCCGGAAAGCCTATGTGGGCGACCAGACGATGCGCGCGTCGCTTTTCGATATGGAGGAGCTTTCGGACGAACGGCTTCTCAGTCGCTTGAACGATTATGTGGAGACTTGGACGGCAGAATTGGAAGCGGGCGAAGGAGAACTTTTCGTTCGGGTTTCCGGTTGGCTGGACAATTTCTTGTGGGACGGCGAACAGCGGGAGCGGATCATGTCTTCTGTGCGTCATTGGCAAGCCGGGCAGGTAGAGGGTGCGGACATTGCGGGCAGGTTGACACGGGGCTTGGAGCTTTTGCGGGATAATTGTCTGCTCGATTGGCGTCAAAAATTGCGCGGATATCTTGAGCATCGTATCGAGGTGTTTTTGTCGGATGCGGAGGCAAGGGCGAGCTTCAACGCATGGGTGCTTCGGTGGTTTGACGGCTTGCTTGCCGCGCATCATGCGGAGTTGCCGCAGATGATGGAGCGGCAGCTTGCGAGGATGACAGACGATGAATTGGTGGAATTGGTGGAGACACGCGTCGAGGACGACCTGCAGATGATCCGTATCAACGGAGCTGTGGTCGGTTCCGTGGTGGGGATGCTTCTGTACATTTTGACGATGGCGGCGGAAAGGATGTGGGCCTGATGCCGTGGTCGAATTGGAACAAAGCGGACAAGACGCTGTTTTTCGCAGCGGTGGTTTTTGCGTTTACGCTGTGCCTGTATCTGTCTTTTCCGAGGAGCGTTTTCGCGCGTGGCGCGCTTTTTTGCGCGGAGGCGGCGCTGGTCGGCGGCGTGGCGGACTGGTTCGCGGTGACTGCGCTGTTTGAGAAGCCTTTGGGTTTTCCGTGGCATACGGCGCTCTTGCCGAGGCGGCGGGAGGAATTCATGGAGGCGGCGGCAAAGCTTGTGCGGCGCGAATTCTTTTCAAGGCGGGAACTGTTCGGAATGGCGGAGCGATATGACTGGAAGGGGCTGCTTCTTCGTTGGCTGGAAGGCGACGCGGTGCGGAGCGGGCTCTGCGCAGCGGTTCGAGGTATGATCGGCGACGCGGCGAAAGACGTCGACGCGTCTGAGCGGTCTCGGGAGCTGGCTGCGCGGATACGTCACGCGGTTCTTTCCGTTCCGTTGGAAAGCGTGTTGGAAGGTTTTACATCATGGCTTCGCGACGGCGGCAACGACAAGCGGCTTTTCGGGGCGGCAATTTCGTATTTCCGAGATCTGGTGGAATGTCCTGAAACGAAGGAACGGCTGGCAGAGCTTTTTGAGCGGATACGGAAGGAAAAGCTTGAAGGTGCGGGATTGTTGATGAACTTGCTGGCGGGCTTTGCGTCGGCAATGAACGTGATCAATTTTGACGATCTTGCGGAATGCGCTCAGCAGGAAGCGCTTCGCGTCTTGGACGAGGCGGAGCACGAGGACTCGGAAACGGGACGGCGTTTGCGTTCAACCTTTTATGATCGTTTTGCGGCGCTCGGACAGGATGCGGCGGCACAGGAAGCTTTTTCGGCGTTTCGGGGCGAACTGTTGCGGGCTATTCCCTTGGACGACGTGATTGAAACGGGAATCACAGGGCTTGTTGGCACGCTGCGCAGCGACCTTCCGGCGACGACGGAGCCGGAACTTCGTGCGATGACAGACGGGCTGGTGGAAAGCGAAGTTTCCCGTTGGCTGTCGTTTTTCCGAACGGACGAAAGCGTCGGGGCAATCCTGGGCGAGTTGATTGAGGACGTGGTGCGCCGCAGCGCGTTGCAGGCGCAAATCATGAGCGCGGAGATCGTACGGGAAGTGCTCGGCAATATGACCGATGAAAAGCTGAATGCCATCGTGTACGAAAAGGTCGAGCCGGATCTGCTTTGGATACGGATGAACGGTTCTATCGTCGGCGCGGCTGTGGGACTGTTTTTGTTCCTGCTGACAACGATGGCAAAAAGTTTAGCCTGATTACAAGAAAGCTGTTATATGAGGCCTTAAAAGGCTTTCATGTACAGCTTTTATTTTTTTGTGAAGAAATCGTGCAAAGATTAATTTGTTCGCAAAAATAGAGTTTAAGATTGACAAAATTCACTTTTAGGAATAAACTAAAAACGACAACGGAATAGCGTGGGGACAGGTGTGAAAACCTAACAGGGAATCCGGTCAAGGAACTGACTTGCTATAGTTTCGCTAATCCGGAGCGGTCCCGCCGCTGTATGGGGAGCAATCATCAAAATGCTACTGGAGCGCGAGCTTTGGGAAGGCGATGAAACGCGATGAACCTAAGCCAGAAGACCTGCCTGTCCTGCGATCGCCGTTAGCGTCCGAGAGCTTCGGACGCTTGCACCTGCGAAAGACGGGGAGGGGATCTGGAGATTCAAGGGCGAACGTTTTGGCCTAGCGTTTCCGGTGTATTTGTGCCGGATTTTTCAAGCGGCCTGAAAACGAGCCCCACTGCATCAGCCAGTTAATCTGCCCGCCTTTCGCGGACAGATTTTTTATTTGGTTTTCTATTTTGCAAAGGAGGGTTCTGATGGAAGAAGCAAAGAAAGCTCCCGAGGGCGAGCTCGACCTGCAAGCAATCCTTAAGCAGGCGGAGAGCAAGACGGACTTCCCCGAAGTACCGCTGGACGAGTTTACGCCTCCGACGGATGAGGAATGGAAGGTGGCTTGCGAAGCGCTTTTGAAGGGAGCGCCGTTTGATAAGGTCATGTTCACGAAGACTTACGAGGGCATCACCTTTGAACCGATGTATACGCGTAAGCACACGGAGGAAATACTGCCGAAGAATTCGTTCCCGGGCATGGGCGACTATCTGCGCGGCGCGAATGTCAGCGGTTATGTCAAGAAGCCTTGGGGCGTTGCGCAGTCCTGCGACGAGACGCTGCCGAAGGAGAACAACGAGCTTTTGAAGTTCGAGGTCGCGAAGGGTTCGACGGTTTATAATATCCGTCTCGACGCGGCGACGCTGCAGAATGTCGACGCGAAGGATGCGGAGAAAGTCGGCGATGACGGCACCAGCATCACGACGCTGGACGATATGCATGTGACGTTGGACGGCCTGAAACTCAATGAGTATCCTCTTTATATTTACGGCGGCGCGTCGGCTGTGCCGATGCTCGCGATGGTTGCGGGCACGATGAAGGCGTCCGGCCAGAAGACGGCGGACCTTAAAGGTTTTATCGGCGCGAACCCGATCGGGCAGCTCGTACGCAAGGGCAAGGGTATCGCTCCGCTGAAGCAGCTTTATGACGAGATGGCCGAGACGGCGAAGTGGGCGTTGAAGAACGCTCCGGGACTGCGTACGGTCATGGTCCGCGACGATGTGTTCAGCCGCGGCGGCGCCAACGACGTGCAGGACACGGCCTATATCATTGCGATTGCGGTCGAGTATCTGCGCGCTTTGATGGAGCGCGGCCTGACCATCAAGGAAGCCGCGAGCCAGATTATGTTCGGCGTCTCGATGGGCGCGAACTTCTTCATGCAGATTGCGAAGCTCCGCGCGGCGCGTCCAATCTGGGCGAACATCATCAAGGCGTTCGGCGGCGAGGAAGAGGACGGCGCAATGCATGTGCACGGGCGTCCGGCTCTGTTCTTCAAGACTGTGTTCGATCCGTATGTCAATATGCTCCGCAATACGACGGAAATCTTCTCCGGCGTCGTCGGCGGCATTGACTCTTATGAGAGTTCCGTCTTCGACGAGCCGATCCGTAAGGGCGACGTGTTCTCGCGCCGTATCGCGCGCAACATGCAGATCATGCTGCAGGACGAGTTCGGACTGACGCAGCCGATCGATCCGTCCGGCGGGTCCTGGGCTGTCGAGTCCCTGACGAAGCAGATCAAGGAAAAGATCTGGGCGGAGTTCCAGAATATCGAGGCCAAGGGCGGCATCGTCAAGGCGCTGCTCGAAGGTTATCCGCAGGCGGAGATCGCGAAGACGCTGGAAGCGCGCTTCAAGGCGCTGGAGCTTCGCAAAGACCGCATCGTCGGCAGCAACATGTATCCGAACATGACGGAAGAGCTGCTCGATCGCCGAGAGGAGGACCACGCGGCGCTGAAGAAGCAGCGTGTGGCCGACATCGAGGCGTATCTGAAGGATATCGATGATAAGCACAAGGCGGAGACGCTGGACGCGCTGGCGAAAGCCGGCGAGGGCGCTGTGGTTGACGCAGCGATTGCGGCGGCGCAGGCCGGCGCGACGATTGCAGAAATTCGCAAGGCGCTGAACAAGGGCGGCGAACCCGAGAGCGTCAAGGTCATCGAGCCGCATCGCTGGAGCGAGCGCTATGAAGACCTCCGCATGGCGACGGAGAAATACAAGAAGGAGCACAACGGCGACAACGTCAAGGTGTTCCTCGCGAATATGGGTCCGATCCCGCAGCATAAGGCGCGCGCCGATTTCTCGACGAGTTTCCTGCAGGTCGGCGAGTTCCAAGTAGAGCTGAACAACGGCTTCAAGACGACTGATGAGGCCGCTGAGGCTGCGAAGGCTTCCGGCGCGGACGTCGCCGTTATCTGCTCGACGGACAAGACGTATCCGGAGATTGTTCCCGATCTCGCGCCGAAGCTCAAGGAGGCGCTGCCGAACGCGACGATCTACCTCGCGGGCGCGGCTCCGAAAGACCTCGAGCAGACTTATAAAGATGCGGGCGTTGACGATTTCATTTCGGTCAAGGCGAACTGCTACCAGATCCTGCGGTTCCTGCAGAAGAAGAAAGGGATGATTGATTGATGGCGTTTCAGAATCCTGATTTCACGAAGCTTTCCCTCGACGCTGCGCCTGCCCGTGATGAAGCGGCATGGAAGAAGCAGCTTGAGGAGGAAGTGGGCAAGAAGTACGACGACATTGTGAACACCACGATGGAGCATGTCAAGGTCCGCTCGTTCTACACCCATGACGAGTACGACCACATGCACCATCTCGATTTCGCCAGCGGCATCCCGCCCTGCCTCCGCGGCCCGTACTCCACGATGTATGTGTTCCGTCCCTGGACGGTTCGCCAGTACGCGGGTTTCTCCACCGCTGAGGAGTCCAACGCGTTCTATCGCCGCAATCTGGCCGCCGGTCAGAAAGGTCTTTCCATCGCGTTCGACCTGCCGACCCATCGCGGCTACGACGCCGACAATCCGCGCGTCTTCGGCGACGTCGGCAAGGCGGGCGTTTCCGTCTGCTCGATGCTCGACATGAACATCCTGTTCAGCGGCATTCCGCTCGATCAGATGTCCGTTTCGATGACGATGAACGGCGCGGTGCTGCCGATCCTTTCGTTCTTCATCCAGTCCGGTATTGAGCAGGGCGTCGACAAGGCGATCATGGCCGGCACGATCCAGAACGACATCCTCAAAGAGTTCATGGTGCGCAACACCTACATTTATCCGCCGGACATGTCCATGCGCATCATCGGCGATATTTTCGAATACACCACGAACTACATGCCGAAGTTCAACAGCATCTCGATTTCCGGCTACCACATGCAGGAGGCGGGCGCTCCGGCGGACATCGAGCTCGGCTACACGCTGGCCGACGGTCTCGAGTACATCCGCACGGGTATCAAGGCCGGCCTGAAGGTCGACGCGTTCGCGAAGCGTCTGTCCTTCTTCTGGGCAATCGGCAAGAACTACTTCATGGAGATCGCGAAGATGCGCGCGGCTCGCGTGCTCTGGGCGAAGATCGTCAAGCAGATGGGCGGCACCAACGACAAGTCGATGGCGCTCCGTACCCACAGCCAGACCTCCGGTTGGTCCCTCACCGCGCAGGATCCGTTCAACAACGTGGCCCGCACGGCGATGGAGGCTATGGGCGCGGCTCTCGGCCACACCCAGTCGCTGCACACCAATGCTCTCGACGAGGCCATCGCGCTGCCGACGGACTTCTCGGCTCGTATTGCCCGCAATACGCAGCTCTATATCCAGGACGAGACCAGCGTCTGCAAGATCATCGATCCGTGGGGCGGTTCCTACTATGTCGAAGCCCTCACCAACGAGATCATTCGCCGCGCCTGGGCGCATATCCAGGAAGTCGAGGCTCTCGGCGGTATGGCGAAAGCGATTCCGACGGGCTTGCCGAAGATGCGTATCGAGGAAGCCGCTGCGCGCCGTCAGGCTCGTATCGACTCCAACAACGAGGCGATCATCGGTCTGAACAAGTATCGTCTGGACAAGGAAGATCCGCTGGAAATCCTCGCCATCGACAATACGGCCGTGCGCAATGCGCAGGTGGAGCGTCTCGAGAAGCTGCGCCGCGAGCGCAACGAGGACGACGTCCGAGCTGCTCTCGAAGCCATTACGAAGGCAGCCGAGGACCGCAAGAACGGCAACCTGCTGGAGTGCGCTGTCGAGGCTGCGCGCGTGCGCTGCTCGCTGGGCGAGATTTCCGACGCCGTCGAGAAAGTATCCGGCCGCTATCAAGCGGTCATCCATACGATCTCGGGCGTCTACTCTTCCGAGTTCACCGACAAGACCGCGCTGGACAAGGCGCGCGCGCTTGCCGATCAGTTTGAGAACCTCACCGGTCGTCGTCCGCGTATCTTCGTCGCGAAGATGGGGCAGGACGGCCATGACCGCGGGCAGAAGGTCATCGCTTCTTCCTTCGCGGATATGGGCTGGACTGTCGACGTTGGGCCGCTGTTCCAGACGCCGGAAGAGACCGCGCAGGACGCGGTGGACAACGACGTCGATATGGTCGGCTTCAGCTCGCTGGCTGCCGGTCATAACACGCTGCTCCCCGAGCTGGTGCAGGAACTCAAGAAGCGCGGCCGCGAGGATATTCTTGTCGCCATCGGCGGCGTCATCCCGGTTCAGGACTACGACCACCTCTACGAGGGCGGCGCGGTAGCGATCTTCGCACCGGGCACGAACATCCCGGAGGCGGGCATCACGCTCCTGAACATCCTCATCAAGCGCGCGAAAGAAGAAGCTGCGGCGGAGGGCTGAGATTATGCCCGAGTATACGACCTCAAAACCGGAGTGGGCGCCCGAGGAAAACGACGATAAATTCGCGTGCGGCGTAATGAGCGGCATCGAAGGCATCACCGATACGACCATCGGCAATGTGAATCCCGCCATCAAAAGCGGGGCATTGAAGCCGAAGCGTCGGAGGGAACCCACGGTTGACGAATACGTGGATGGAATCGGGAACGGCGACAGGGTCATGCTCTCGCGGGCGATCACGCTGATCGAGAGCAACAACCCCTCGCATTTCCCGAGAGCCCAGCGCGTTCTCCAAGGATTGCTTCCAAAGACGGGAAAGGCACTCCGAATCGGTATCACCGGCGTTCCGGGCGCAGGCAAAAGTACGTTGATCGAAGCGTTCGGGAATATGCTCTGCGACATGGGCCACCACGTCGCGGTGCTTGCGGTGGATCCGACCAGCTCCGTCACGCGGGGCTCGATACTCGGCGACAAGACCCGTATGGGAACCCTGTCGAGAAGGCCGGAGGTATTCATCCGGCCTTCCCCGGCTGGGGGAATGCTCGGCGGCGTCGCGAGAAAGAGCCGCGAGACAATGTTGCTCTGCGAAGCGGCGGGCTATGACGTGATTCTTGTAGAGACGGTGGGCGTCGGCCAGTCCGAGACCACGGTGCGCTCGATGGTGGATTTCTTCATGCTCGTGGTGCTGACAGGCGCAGGCGACGATCTTCAGGGAATCAAGAAAGGCATCATGGAGCTTGCGGACGCCATCGTGGTCAATAAGGCGGACGGCGATAACTATGTCAAGGCCAAGGTCACGCGCGGCGAATATGAGCGCATGATTGAATTCATCCGTCCGGCCACCGAAGGCTGGCAGACTCACGCCTATCTTGCTTCCGCGCTGAAAAAGACGGGGCTCAAGGAGCTTTGGGACATCATCCGCGCCTTCGAGAAGGTAACGCATGATTCCGGCGTGTTCCAGCGCCGTCGTGAGGAGCAGCTCCTCGATTGGGTGCACAGCATGGTCGACGAGCATCTGCACAACTTGTTCTTCGACGATCCCGTGATCCAAGGGCGTATGCCGGAGATCAAGGAAGCCGTCCTGAAAGGCGTCATTTCGCCGACGCAGGCAGTGGCCGAGTTGATCAATATGTTCGATATTGAGCGGGCGGCCAAGCGCCACGTTGACCTTTTACACCCGGAGACACAGAAATAAGAAGAAAGCGCCGTTTCGCAAAGAGCGGCGCTTTTTTCAAAAATAAAGATATGGAGGGGGCTTTCATGTACACAAAAAAAATCTATTTTTCCGGCGGCAGCTTTTATGAGTTGCAGGAGGTTTTTTCTCGTCTGCCCGGCGTCGTTAAGACATGTGTCGGCTATATTAATTCCGAGACGCCGGAGCCGTCCTATGAGGACGTGGTTCGGGGCATGACGGGCGCGGCCATGGGGGTCGAGGTTTCCTTCGACCCGAAAAAAGTGGACCTTTCCGCGCTGATGGACGTGCTTTTCACCGTGACCAATCCGTATGTCAAGGACAAACAAGGAAAATGTGAAGGGCCGATGTATCGAAGCGGTGTCTATTACACTTCGGCGGAGGATGAGCCTGTTATCGACTATCACATGAATTTCATCCGCAACCGCAAAAAAATTCCCGCCGCGACAAACGCGGCGCTGACCGTCAACGACCCAAACCACGACCCGAACGGCCCGAGGCAGTGCTACGCGGAGGCCATGCGGTTGCAAAGTTTCCATCCGGCGGACGATGAGCATCAGGGGTACCTGAAACGTCACCCGGAGCTTTCTACGCATATCGACTTTGCGTTGCTGAAGGAACTTGGGATTATCAAGTAAATTATGAACAGATGAAATTCATTTCGTTTTGGTTGGAAAACCATAGGCGGCACTTTGCAGTGTCGCTTTTTTCTTTTTTTATTTTAGTAAAATTCTTACATGTGGAAGAAGCTCGGTAACCAGTCCGACTTATAGGTGTTCTGTCCCTTCTATGGAGAGATGGTCCTGAAGTAGCTCGAGATCAGGTAGATTTCCGCAGATACGATTATCTTTACGTTAAATTCGTTACGGAAGTAACGTAAAACGCCAATACGTACGCTGTTTGGATAATCTCATATGTATTGACAGGGGGAGATTTACGTTTCCACAAAAAGGGTGGCTTATTTTCGACTTTTCCTGGCATGGGGGGGTGCAATTGTAAATACTGTTTTCTGTCTTTTTGCAATGGGACTTTTAGCAAAAGCTCTTTTTCTCCACATCTATTGAATTGATTTTTGCAAAATGTCTTGGAATTCGGCTCAAACTGGAAGTCACTTTTTCAATTCAGTGCTATAAATCTTTTTCGTGTATATTTCTTTCGGTTGAAGAATAGTGTATGATACAGTCATAAGGATGGGAGGGTAAAAGATGTGTCGTTTTGTTTTTCTGTTGCTGCTTCTTTTGTCTATAACATCGACTTCGTTTGCAGAGGAAAACGTATTCGAGGAAAAAGATGGCGTGGCATATTATCACGGGGATCCCAATTATCCGGCGTGGTCGATGGGTAACCGCGTCGGGGCGGTCGCTGATTTGTCCAGCGCATATATCGTGGAAGAGAACGAAAAATGGCGTTTGATTGGTTTCATGTCGTTTCCGATTGTGTTGCATGGAATGGGAGGCATGGATGCGACGATTCCTTTAGAGGATGAATGGCGTGAATGCTGGTTCTGGCAAAAGATAAAGACGGAGGAATTCTTTTTCAATCGCGATGGGCACGCTGGTAATAAAGTGGAAGGAAAAGCGTTTGAACGTGAACTTAATGCTTATAGGATGCTTTTGGATGCAGCAGAAGCAAACATGGCGTTGGTAGGACAATAAAATAGGAAAAATTACCTATACAAATTATTCCTATTTCACTTGAGAATCCCATGATTATGGTATAAACTATAATTGTAGAATTGTAATGTAAACAGTGGAAAGGGAGTGCATAATATGGCTATGGGAGGGCTTGGGGCTCTGAATCAAATCAATCGCACGAATTCTGCGGTCAATTCGAGCATCCGGAAAATCGCGACGGGTTCGCAGCGTCCTTCCGCGAGTTACGGCGCTTCGTCGTATGCGATTGCGGCACGTATGAGTTCGAATGTGGGGACGGCGGCGCAATCCCAGCGCAATGCACAGAATGCGAATGCCATGCTGAATGTGGCGGCGGGCGGCGTCAGTTCGACGGTGGACGCTCTGACCAATATCAAGAGTCAAATATTGCAGGCGGCGAACGGGACGAATAAGGATTCAGACGTTGCGACAATCCGGGATTCTATTCAACAGTCGGTTTCGACAATCAACGACAACGCAAATGTCGAATACAATGGCATGAAGCTTCTTGACGGCTCACGCTCGATTACTGTGGCTGGAGACACGGGGTATAAAACCGTGAATTTAGGCAATCTGTCGTCCGAAGGATTGGGACTAACGGATGAAAACGGTAAATTGAAGATTGATCTCTCTTCGCCGAAGGGAATCGAAAGTGCGCTGGAGACGGTGGATAACGCCCTCAATTCGGCTTTGGATTTGTCGACAGACATCGGTGCCGTGCAACAGGGGCTTTCCTTTTCGGAGGCGAACTACACGACGATGAGCGAGTCGCTGACAGAGTCGCTTTCGACGGAGGATGATACCGATATCGCGGCGGAAGTCACGAAACTCCGTTCTGCCGAAACGCAGAACCAACTCGCGCTTCATGCACAGAAAATGTTCATGCATAACAGCGCACAGGTGCTTTCGTTGCTTCCGTAATATATTATTTCAACAACCCTAGGGACTGCTTTTTGGCAGTCCCTTTTCTATTGCCGCGATAAGACGCGCATGATATAATAAAAAAGATTTGTAATCACGTAGCCGTTCACGCGGTTCCGGCATAGAGACGGAAAGGAAGTTGTTTGATGGCGTTGTTGGAGATAGAGAAGGCGGGTTCTCCCGTTTTGAAGAAGAACTGCGAGCCGGTGAAAAAAATCAACGGGAAGCTTCGGAGTTTTTTGGACGATATGGCTGAAACGATGTATAAATTCGACGGCATCGGTCTTGCCGCGCCGCAGGTCGGGCAGGCAATCCGTATGGTGGTTATCGATATCGGTGACGGCAAACTGTTAGAGTTGATCAATCCTGAGATTATCGCGAGGGAAGGCACCTGCGTGGATTCGGAAGGCTGCCTGAGCGTACCTGGGATTTTTGGCGACGTGGAGCGTTCAGAGAAGGTTACAGTCGAATATACGACGCGCTATGGAAAGCGCCGCAAGTTAGAAGCGGATGCGCTATTGGCGCGCTGTGTGCAGCATGAACTCGATCACTTGAACGGTATTTTGTTTATTGACGTAGCAAAGAGTCTTCGACAGGAGACTGATGAATCATGAAGCGTTTGCGGACGATTTTTATGGGCACGCCCGAGTTTGCGGTTCCGTGCCTTGCTAGACTCGCGGAAATCAGCGAAGTTGTCGGCGTCGTGACGCAGCCGGACAAAAAAAGAGGGCGGGGACAGAAAGTGACGCCGTCGCCGGTGAAGGCATTTGCGGATGCGCACGGTCTTTCTGTTTATCAGCCCCAGCGAATCCGGGAAGAAGAATTTATCGAAAAACTTGCACAGCTTGCCTCAGAATTGATTGTCGTCGTGGCTTTCGGCCAGATTTTGCCACAGCGCATTTTGGATATCCCGCCGTTGGGCTGTATCAACGTACATGCATCGCTTTTGCCCCGTTACCGGGGAGCGGCGCCGATGCAACGTTGTCTTATGGCAGGCGAGACGATGACCGGCGTGACGACAATGTTCATGGATGCAGGTCTCGATACGGGGGATATTCTACTCCGGAAGGAAGTTCCGATTGACACAGATATGACGCTGGAGACGCTGCATGACACGCTCAGTGGTATCGGTGCTGAGCTTCTAGAGAATACAATAACGGCGTTGACAGAAGGAACGCTGACGCGGACAAAGCAGGACGACAGCGTGTCGTGCTATGCGGATATGCTGACAAAAGAAACAGGAAAAATTGACTGGCATAAATCCGCCGTTGAGTTGCACAATCTCGTCCGTGCGCTGGATTCTTGGCCGGGCGCTTACGCGCAGATTGAAGGCAAAACTTATAAAATCTGGCGCACTAGAGTTTTGGACGGCGAGCCGGAAGGCGTTCCGGGCGAAATCATCCGTCGGACGGAAGAAGGCCTTGTCGTTGCGACAGGGGTGGGGGCTATTGAGATTCTCGAATTACAGGCGCCGGGAAAAAAGCGTATGGCTGCGGCCGATTATTTGCGAGGGCATGCGATTCCCAACCACAGTGTCTTTGTATGATATGTTTTTGAGAGGAGCCGGAAATGGAGGAAGGGCTTATTACGGAACGACCGCGCAAGCGCCTTTTTATCGCTCTGCTGTCGCTAAGCCTTTTGGTTGTCGGTGGCGCTGTTTACGCAGTTTGGCGCGTCAGCTATCTTGGGCTTAGCGAAATCAACGCATATCTTCCGATGATCCTGGGGAGTGTACTGGCAGGGCTGCTTTTGATAACCGGTCTTGGGATTGTCGGTATTGTGGGTGCTATTCTTGGCGTTCCGTTTTTGTCGATGTTCCAGAAAAGGACCTATGCTTTGATCAATGCGTTGTTTCCAATAGCGATTTTGCTCGGCAAGATGTTTGGGTTTGACCGTCGAAAAATTGAACGTTCGTTTATTGCTGTCAGTAATCAGATTATTCATCATCAGCATATCAAAGTGCCGGCTGATAAGCTTCTGGTCGTTACACCCCATTGCCTTCAGCTTGCGAGTTGCCCACACAAGATTACCCGCGATCCTATGGAGAACTGCAAGCGCTGTGGTGGCTGCGATATCGGCTCACTGGTGTCGCTGGCGGAGGAACTGGGCTTTCATTTCTTCGTGGTAACGGGCGGGACTCTTGCGCGGCAGACGGTCAAGAATATCCGCCCGAAGGCGGTTCTCGCGATTGCCTGTGAGAGGGATTTGACGAGCGGCATACAGGATGTGTATCCGTTGCCAGCTGTCGGTGTAATGAATATTCGTCCGTACGGTCCTTGCTATAATACCCATGTGGACATGGCGTTGGTGCGGCAGGAGATAGAACGGCTGCTGATTAACGTGCCTGCAAAAGCGGAGGGAACCAATGGATAAAGTGCGCGAAACTGCGATGAAGGTTCTGTTGGCGGTGCATGAGAACGGAGCCTATGCGAATATCGCGCTGGCTGAGGCACTGCGAAAGGCTCGTCTCAACGAAATGGATCGGCGGTTCGCGACGGAACTCGTTTACGGTGCGGTGAAAGCGGGTGGGACGCTGGACTGGATTGTCCGTCGATATACGAACCGTCCCCTTCGTAAGATGACGCCGTATGTGCGGTCAATTTTGCGGCTGGGGATATTCCAGCTCTTTTTTTTGGATAGGGTACCTCCGTCCGCGGTCTGCAACGAGTCGACGGAGTTGGCAAAGAAGTATGGTCATGCGGGGACGGGGAAATTCGTCAATGCAGTGCTCCGAGCGGCGACCCGGGATCCGGACAAAGCGCGGGTTTCGGAGGATGACGAGTCTGCCTATTTGGCGATTCAATTCCAGCACCCGAAATGGCTGGTCAGCCGTTGGCTGAAACGGTTTGGCAGGCAGGAAACGGAACAGCTCTGCATTTTCGACAATGCCGCGGCTGTGCTATCTCTGCGGACAAATCTGCTCCGCATCACTCGGGATGAACTGGTAGAGCGTCTTCGCATGGAAGGCTCGAAGGTTGTCCTTTCCAAGTGGGCACCGGAGGGGATTTTGTGTACCACCCACGCTTCGCTGGACGATTCGGCGTCGTTGCGCGAAGGTCTGTTCCAAGTGCAGGATGAAAGCTCGATGCAGGTCGCCCATGTACTCGATCCGCAGCCGGGGGAGTTCGTGATTGATATGTGTAGTGCTCCGGGCGGAAAGACGACCCATTTGGCGGAGCGAATGAAGAATCAGGGTAAAATCCTTGCATTGGATATTTACGACACGAAGTTAGCGCGCGTTGAGGAAAACGCGAAACGTTTGGGCATTTCCATTATCGAAACCAAACGCCTTGACGCGAGGAAAGCAGGCGACGCTTACCTGCAAAAAGCGGATCGCGTCCTTGCGGATGTTCCCTGCTCTGGGCTCGGCGTGCTTCGCCGTCGTCCAGACGCTCGGTGGAGAAAGACCGAGGAGGAAATAATGAAGCTGCCGACGCTTCAAGCCGAGATTTTGGAAAGTGCGGCGCGTGCGGTAAAACCGGGTGGCGTTCTCGTTTACAGCACCTGCACGATAGAGCCTGCCGAGAACGAGGAAGTCGTGCAATCCTTTTTGAGGTCGCATGCGGAATTTTCTTTAAATGTGACAGGCAAATATCTGCCATTAAAGCCTTCGGTAAGTGATATGGTGCAATTTTATCCGCAGCGCGACGGAGTCGACGGCTTTTTCATCGCGAGGCTGATGCGAAAAGAGGCGTAAAGCATGGAAAATATTTTTGGCCTTTCCGTGCCAGAGATGGAAAATCGCTGTGCGTCGCTCCGGATTCCCGCCTATCGCGCGAGGCAGATTGCTGAATGGATGTATAAAAAAGGCGCGGATTCCTTCGAGGCGATGACGAACCTCCCCAAGGCACTTCGCGCTTTTCTGCCTTCCGTTTTTTCTATTTCCTGGGCCGAATGTGTACAGCGTTGGGACTCGGTGGACGGCTGTACGTCGAAGTTCCTTCTGCGGTTCGAGGACGGTGTGACAGTGGAAACCGTATTGATGCGGCAGCCATACGGAAACAGTGTCTGTGTGTCTACGCAGGCAGGGTGTGCTATGGGATGCGCGTTTTGTGCGTCTACGCTCCACGGTGTGACGCGCGACCTCACAGCGGGGGAGATGCTCGCAGAGGTACTTTTTATCAACGAAATGCTTCGCGGCTCTGATCAAAGGGTCGACATGCTGGTGTTGATGGGATCCGGCGAGCCGATGATGAACTATGACAATGTGCTAGCCTTTTTGCGATTGATTCATGCCGATTACTGCCTGAATATTAGCTATCGGAATATCACACTCTCCACTTCGGGCATAATCCCTGGTATTGAACGCCTGAAAAAGGAAGGGCTTCCGGTTACCTTGTCAATTTCCCTGCACGCGGCAAATGACGTTCTCAGGTCGGAACTTATGCCGATTAACAGGAAATATCCACTCCGTGAAGTAGTCGCGGCAGGAAAGGAGTACGGGGAGTATACGAAGCGCCGCGTGACTTATGAATACATACTAATTAATGGCGTCAACGATTCGAAAAAGGATGCCGGGAACTTGGCAAATCTTTTGAGAGGACAGCTGGCAAGCGTCAATCTGATTCCTATCAATCCCGTCAGGGAGAGGAACTGGGAACGCCCGCCAAAGGACCGTATTAATCAGTTTCTTTCCGTGCTGGAGGAATTCCATATCACGGCGACGGTCAGGCGGGAAATGGGAGCCGACATCCAGGCAGCCTGCGGCCAGCTCCGCAACCAGCATCTTACCGAAAGTGGATGCTTTTGACTAATGCGGTTTCGCGCCGTATAATAGAAAGGGTCGAGGGGAAAGAGGAGGGATTCGATTGTGATTGAACGTATAGAATCCTTTTTTCAGGAAAAAATAGATAAACTGTTTCATCGGAGCTTTTCGGGAGAACTGGAGCCGGCGGCAATCCGCAAAGCACTGGAACAGGAACTTAAGGAGCGTCGCAAGCATACGCGCAACGGAAACATCGTGCCGAACATCTATGAAATCAAGCTGGGCACCGAGGACTACCAGCGCCTTTCCTCGGCACGGCTTATGGAGGATATGACTGTTTTTGTCGAAAAAACACTGATACAGACGGATAGTTTCATGGATGGTGCGCTGTCCCTCCGCTTGCGGGACGAAGCAGCAATGGCGAAGGGCTCCTTTGAGATCACGTCCCATTATGAGGACGGAAAACCGCAAATCGCTGCAGATACTGATTCCAACACGTTGGTACTGTTTCATTCTGATTTCACGCTTCCGCTCAATCTGCCGCCGGTGCGTCGTCTGGCGTCCTTACGCGTAATTCGGGGCGTCGACGCAAAAGCATACTTGGAAATTGGGGAACGCAAGGTATATCTTGGACGTCGGGACCAAAACGATTTCATTCTGACAGACTTGAATGTGTCCCGTTTGCACGCGTCGATAGAATACGAGCGTCATCGTCATGTCATTCGCGACGCGGGCAGCCTGAATGGCCTGTTTGTCAACGGGACACGGATGTCGGACGCGTGCCTTTTACCGGGGGATGAAATCGGGCTGGGAAACACGCTGCTCCGGTATGAAATCATTTGATTTGATATAAAAATATTGACGAGGAAGCGACACGTATGGCGAAGGTTTATCTGGCCACAGATATTGGTCCGCGACGGGAATTAAATGAAGACATTGTAGCTGATTTGGGCCATGAGACATATGTGGTCGCCGACGGTATGGGCGGATATGCGGCGGGCGAGGTTGCAAGCCGCATTTTGGCAGCGACGATACGGGATGCTTTGGCAGCAGAGTCCAGCTTTGATGAAGCTGTTTTGAAACAGGCGATACTTCGTGCGAACGATGCGATTTTGCAGACGGTGCGGGAGAACCCGAGGTATTCTGGCATGGGAACCACAGCGACGATTTTTCACCGCGAGGGAGGGGAAATCGTCTGGGCCCATGTGGGCGACAGCAGGCTGTATCTGTTGCGGAATCAAACGCTCAGTCAGATTTCGCGTGACCATTCGCTGGTTTCCGATCTTGTGGCGAACGGCTCCATCACGCAGGAGGAAGCGCGATCTCACCCGAAGCGCAACGTCATCACGCGGGCGGTCGGCGTCGAGACGGAGCTAGACGTGGATACAGGCGCATTCTCGACAGCGGATGGTGATATCTTATTGCTTTGTACCGACGGATTGACGTCTGTCGTACCGGACGAAGAAATCTGTTCTATGATTCTCGCGTCCCCCGAAGGGGAAGATGTGGCGAAACGATTGGTGCGAAGAGCCATTGAGGTAGGCAGCCATGACAATATCAGCGCAATCGTCGTAAAGTTCGACGAATAGTCGAGATTTTGCCAATCAATGAGAGAGCCAGTTTCAACGATTCTGTTGTAATTTTGGAGGGACGTAACGTGGAACGCGGTATTTTGGATCACCGCTATGAACTCCTCGAACATATCGGCGGCGGCGGAATGGCTGATGTCTATAAAGCCCATGACAAGATATTGGACCGTATGGTGGCGGTCAAGATTCTTCATTCCCAACTTGCCAATGACGAAGAATTTTTGGAAAAATTCCGTTTGGAGGCAAAGGGTGCTGCGCGGCTGTCGCATTCCAACATTGTCGGCATATACGATGTCGGCCATGACTCGGACAAGTATTATATCGTGATGGAATACATCGCCGGAGAGACGTTGAAGAAGAAAGTGCAGCGAGAGGGCTGCCTTTCCGTCGAGGAGTCCCTCCGCGTTGCAAAGGAGATTGCCCGTGCCCTGCGGGAAGCGCATGCAAACAATCTTGTGCACTGTGATATTAAACCGCACAACATTCTCGTAACGCAGGACGGCCGCGTGAAAGTGGCGGATTTCGGGATTGCCCGCGCCGTCACTTCATCGACGATGACATACAACGGGAACGTCGTTGGCTCTGTACATTATTTCTCGCCGGAACAGGCGAAAGGCACGAAAATAACGCCGAAATCGGATATTTATTCCCTTGGTGTTGTCCTTTACGAAATGCTGACTGGAGAGCTTCCTTTTACGGGGGAAACAACGGTGAGCATCGCGCTGAAGCATTTGCAGGAAGAGCCGAAGCCAATCTGTCAGCACAACCATACGCTGCCGCCTATGGTTGAGGCCATTGTGCAAAAAGCGATGGCGAAAGAGCCTGAGGATAGACCGAGCAGCGATGAGCTGATTGAGGATATCCAGCATACGGAGCGATTTCTTGGCTTTGAAGGCGGCTTCGAGACGGCTGGAGAAAGCGACCCTTTCGCAACGCGTTTGATGCCGCGCGTCAACGTGGACAAAAAGCAGGAGGGAACAGAGGAAGATGGGGATACATCGAGCGTTCTTCCTTTTTATAAATCAAAAATATTTATCGTAGCGGCGACACTTGTGGTATTCGTCGGATTCATGGCAGGCGCCTTTTTTGCTTTTGGAAAGTTCTGGAACATGGCCGAGGTGCAAGTGCCGGATGTCAAGGCCCGTCCTATGGCGCTCGCCAAGCAGTTGATTGAGACGGCGAACCTTCGCGTCAAGGTCGTCGAACAGTTCGACGCGGAGGTGGCCGCCGGACAGGTCATTTCCCAAACGCCAGATGCGGGGGCGACGGTTAAGGAGCAGCGCGTCGTCACGATTTATGTCAGCAAGGGCGGCGAGGATCTTACCATGCCAAACTTGAAAGGGTTATCCCGTCTGTCGGCTGAAGACAGGCTCAAGAAAATGGGGCTAACGGTCGGAAGTGTCTATGAAAAGGTCTCGGAGCAAGAAGCTTGGACAGTGTTAGAACAAGAGCCGGCAGCAGGGAAAAAGATACAAAAAGGCCAGAGCGTCGATTTGACGGTCAGTAAAGGACAGCCAATCAAGCTGGTCAATGTGCCTGATTTCACCGGAGGAACCTTGGACGCCGCAAAAGATCGTCTCAAGCAGCTCAAGCTGTCTCTCGGAACAGTGTCGCGAGAAAAGAGCCGCCAGGCTTCGGGTACGGTTCTTCATCAGACGCCCAGTGCCGGGACAGATGTAGACGAGGGCACGACCGTCGATTTTGTGCTCGCGGAGCCGATGTTGAGCACTCCAACGACTCCAGAGAAGCCCGATAAAAAAGAGGAGACAGGTAAGAGCGAAGAAGGCCCCGCAAAGCCGCCCACCCGGACAAACGAGTCGGGCAAAAAATGAATGCGTGATAACGGGAAAAGGGAGAACGATTATGCTGAAAATTGCCCCTTCAATTCTATCGGCGGATTTTGCCGCTTTGGGTGCAGAGGTAGAGCGTGTAGATACGGCCGGAGCCGACTATATCCATATCGATGTGATGGATGGTCGGTTCGTGCCACGTATCACCATCGGCTCGGATGTGGTCAAAGCACTTCGTCGCCACACGAAAAAGACTTTTGACGTTCATTTGATGGTGGAGCAGCCGGAAAATCAGATCGACGCCTTTGCGGACGCCGGGGCGGACTTTATTTCGTTTCATGTGGAAGCGGTGAAGCACGGTCATCGTATCGTTCAGGCCATCCATGGGCATGGGCTGAAGGCGGCAATCGCTTTGAATCCGGGGACCCCCGCTGTAATGGTCGAGCCGTATATAGATGATGTGGACATGATTCTCGTTATGACGGTGAATCCCGGATTCGGAGGGCAAAAGTTCATTTCCCTGACGCTCAAAAAAATCCGGCAGATACGTGAAATGATTACTGCTTCCGGTCGGCCTATCGAGTTGGAAGTGGACGGCGGCATCAATGCGGACACGGCGAAACTCGTAGTCGACGCGGGGGCGGATGTGTTGGTGGCGGGTTCGGCTGTGTTCGGGGAAAAGAATCTGTCCGAGGCAATCCGCTCAATTCGCATAGCATAATTTGTGGAGGAGAATCTAGTGGAGGATATACAGAATAGCGCCGATTCACGGGGAATCGAAATCCAACATGTCGGCGTGCGCGAAATCCATCTTCCGTTCCAGATTCGAACGAAGGAAGGGGATTTTCAGCAGGTATTGGCTCGGATTTGCTTTACGGTCTCCCTTCCGCAAGAATACAAGGGAACTCATATGAGCCGTTTCATGGAGATATTGAATAAATGGAGCACGCGGCCCATTGCCGAGTTGGAGATGGAAGCGATTTTGGACGAGGCATTGGATCGGCTTTTCGCCGCCTCGGCCAATATTGAAATTCGTTTCAAATATTTTATCAAAAAGTTTGCGCCGGTCAGCGGCAAGGCGTCGTTTCTCGACCTTGACTGTGGATTTTACGGCAGCAAGGGAAAAGACAATGGCTTCAAGTTCGAGTTCAGCGTTGAAGTTCCGTCTACGTCCCTTTGCCCTTGCAGTAAATCCATATCGCAGTATGGAGCGCACAACCAGAGGGGCGTCATGCGGGCACGGGTGCGTTTTCGTGAAGGTTGCGAATGTATTTATATTGAGGATCTAGCTGAGCTGATGGAGCGGCAGGCCTCTTGTCAGCTGTATCCGCTTCTGAAGCGCGAGGACGAAAAATTTGTGACAGAGCGCGCTTATGAAAACCCGAAATTTGTCGAAGACATGCTCCGCGATCTTGTAATCGCGTTCCGTGAATTGCCGGGGCTGGAATGGTTTTCGGTTTCTTGCGAGAACTATGAATCGATTCACAATCACAACGCTTACGCAAGTTATGAGGAATGGGTGTAATGAAGCGGCTTATCGTCAACGCCGACGATTTCGGTCTTCATTCCGCCGTCAATCATGGTATCATAGAAGGGTACGAAAAGGGGTGCATCCGTAGTACTTCCTTCGTTGCGGCAGGAGTTGCGGCTGAGGAGGCCGCAGTGCTTGCCAAAATGCATCCAGGCCTTGGCATCGGTATTCATTTGACATTAGTGGCGGAGCGTCCCGTGCTTCCTCCGTCGGAGGTGTCGAGTCTGCTCGGGGAAAACGGGTATTTGCTGCCCGACCATACAGCGTTTATCCGCCGCTATATGTCAGGCGGCATTCGCATGGAAGAGCTCTACGCGGAATGTGAGGCGCAGATTTTGTTGGCGAAGGAACTGGGAGTTCACCTTACGCATATTGACAGCCATCAGCATCTTCATGTACTCCCCGGCGTGATTCAGACGGTGCTTTCGCTGGCGAAAAAACACGGCTTTACGAAAATGCGCCTCCCGGCGGAACCATTTTTGTTTACGGGTGAATATCCGACTTCCGCAGGGCGCTATGTAGCAAAATGCGGTCTGACGTTCTGCGCCCGTATTGCGAAAAGCGCAATACGCCGTGCCGGCATTATGACACCAGATTCATTTTTCGGCATGCTGGCAGGGGGCCATCTCTATACGCCGCATTTCCTGTCTATTTTGCGGGCGTTGCCTGACGGCGTGTCTGAAATTATGGTGCACCCGGGCAAAGACAACCGTGTTTTGGATAACATTTACCATTGGGCATATCATTGGGAAGAGGAACTGGCCTCCGTGACCTCGGCGGAGGCGATGAAAATGATTGAAGAACGGCAGATTCGCCTGATTTCTTATGAGGAGTTAACGGATGGGGAATTTCTATAAGAGGCTGGCACTTCTTATCCTGCTGGTGTTGTCCATATCGGGAGCGGTCATATATTTTACAGTGGATATCCATACGCTTTCGAATTTGACGATGTTCCAGCCGTGGTCGTTGGCGCTGGCGCTGCTTTTCATTGGTGTTGGGCTTTTTTTGGACGGCTCCCGGCTCATGCATCTTGTACATATATCGCATGAGGATATAACGCTGTCACAGGCGGTGCAGGTTGTATTCGGAAATTACTTTCTTGCACTTTTGACCCCGGGGGCGACGGGAGGCGCGGTGGCGCAGATGATGTTCCTGCGCCATGCGGGCGTACCTACCGGCAAGGCGACCGTGTTGGTTTTTGTTAGGACTGTGGTCTCGATTCTCTTTTTGATTTTGTGCATGCCGTTTATCTTTATGCATGAGGCGCATATTTTGCCCGGGGTTTCCAACGCAAAGCTGATGATGATATCGTTTGCGGCGTTTCTCGTTATCGTATTTCTGGTTTGGGCCATCAATTCCAATCTGCTCGGGCAGCTCATCATAAAGCTGGCGCGCAAGCTATCTCCGACGAGGCGGCGGTCGCTCATTCACATGTATCGCGACACAAGGAATGCCATCCGACTTTTAGCGGAGTCCCCGAAACCCATGCTTCTCGTCTTCTTCGAGTCAGGACTTTCGCTGATTTGCATTTACGCGATTGTGCCGTGCTTGCTTTTAGGGCTTGGCGTTTACGATGCTGACTGGTACGCGGTTATGGGGCGCATGATTTTTCTCAACATGCTGCTGTATTTTACGCCAACACCTGGCGGTTCAGGGATTGCCGAGGGCGGTTTCGTCCTCTTGTTCAGCGAGACCGTGCCGCAAGGCACGGTGGGGATTGTGGCTGTTTGTTGGCGCCTGATTGCTGAGTATATTCCGTTTTTGATCGGATTTTATTATACGGTCAAGGTCTTTGGCGCGACATTCCTCCGTAAGAAGGAAGAATCCGAGCAAAGTCTTTGATAGATAAAAAGCGGGGAGGAAATTTTATGTTGAAGTACACTTACTACGGGCATGCTTGTTTCTTGTTGGACGACGGTGCGCATAAGGTGCTTGCCGATCCGTTTTTGACCGGAAACCCGAAGGCGGCGATTGCGGCGAAAGACGTGAATTGCGATTTCATTTTAGTTTCTCACGCGCACGGTGACCATCTGGGCGACGCGCCGGACATCGCGATGCACACGGGAGCGACGATTGTTGCGATTCCCGAGGTTATCGGACTCTGCAACGAGCAAGCGGGCACGGAGTTGAAGGCTCATGGCATGAATCTCGGCGGTTCCGTCAAGCTGCCATTTGGCAAAGTGCGCATGACGCTGGCACTGCATAGTTCCGGTGTGGCGGGCGGTATTGCCTGCGGTTTTGTAATCCAGATGGGCGGCAAGACGGTTTATTTTGCCGGGGATACGGCGCTCTTCCATGATATGAAGCTGATTGGGCGTAAAGACTCCATTGATTACGCATTGCTCCCAATTGGGGACAACTATACGATGGGGCTCGAGGATGCGGCGCTCGCGGCGCAATGGCTGAACGCTGCTAATGTGATACCGATACACTACGACACTTGGCCGGTTATCGAGCAGGACGTCAAGAAGTATCAGGAACTGACGGAGTCGAGTACCCGCGCGCACGTTCACATCATTCAGCCGGGCGAATCGCTGGAGCTTAAATGACGGCAAACAAGCCACAGGACAAACTGATTGCTATATTGGGGCCGACTGCAACAGGCAAGACAAGGCTAGCTGTTCGGATTGCGCAGGTATTGAAGACGAGCATTGTTTCGGGAGATTCAATGCTCGTCTATCGCGGTTTCGATATCGGCAGTGCAAAACCGGACGAAACGGAACGCGGCGGCGTCCGCCATGCACTGATAGACTGCTTGGACCCGGCGGACGAGAGTTTTAATGCGGTGGACTTTCAGCGGCTTGCCGCCGAGGAAATCCAAGCGGTCAACGAAAGCGGCGCAATCCCGATTCTTGTCGGAGGTACGGGGCTTTATGTGAAAGCGCTTCTGGAAGGATACCGTTTCAATGAGAACCAGGAGGACGGCGCATATCGCGCCTCACTGGAAAAACTGGCGGAAAAGCACGGCAAGGCATATGTTCACAAAATGTTGGAAGATGTCGACCCGGAAGTGGCCGCAAGGCTCCACGTCAACGATTTTCGTCGTGTTGTGCGTGCGCTGGAGGTTTGGCACTTGGGGCAGGAACGGATTTCTCGGAAGAAGCGTGAAAACGGTCTCGTCTACGATGCTTGCGTGATTGGGCTTCATTCCGACCGAAAAATCCTCTATGAACGAATTGAAAAACGTGTTGACGCGATGATTGATGCGGGCCTTGAGGACGAGGTGCGGCGGCTCCTTGCTGGAGGCGTTTCTCGTACTGCTCGTGCGATGCAGGGTATCGGCTATAAGGAAATGGCGGCGTATATCGACGGGAAATCGAGTTTGGCGGAGACTGTGGAGGACATAAAAAAGGCAACCCGGCATTTTGCCAAACGGCAATTCACTTGGTATCGAAAAATGCCGTACATTCATTGGTTTAACGTTGACGCGGTTCCTTTTGAGGAACTCGTGGAAACTGTTTTGGAAACAATAAAGAACAAATTTATATGAAGGGGCGAACGCAGTGGTGGCAAAGATGTTCAATCTGCAGGATACATTTTTGAATCAGGCTAGAAAAGAAAACGTGGGCGTAATTGTCCATTTGGTCAATGGGTTTCAGATCAAGGGGAACGTCCGCGGCTTCGACAGCTTTACGGTCGTGTTGGAATCGATGGGAAAGCAACAGATGGTTTACAAGCACGCAATCTCGACCATTACCCCTGCGCGTCCGCTGAACTGCGTCTTCGACGGGGAGAAAAAAGAATAGTGGAAAACCGTTGCAAGAGTTAGTTTTGCGGCGGTTTTTATTGAAGGAATGAGAAAGTATGAAAACGAGAGGCTTTGAAGTCTTGTCGGCGTATGCCAACAAGGGAATCGTTTTGCCGGTTCGAAAGACCGGCAGCAGCGCAGGGTACGACCTCGCTGCTGCTGAGGACGTGTCGCTGGAACCCCGCTGCGTCACGTTGGTGCCGACGGGATTAAAGGCGTTTATGCAACCAGATGAATATCTGGGAATCCATGTGCGGTCCGGATTTTCAATTCGGAACATGGTGTCCTGCGTCAATAATGAAGGAATAATTGACGCCGATTATTACGGCAACGCGGACAACGAAGGCCATATTTTTGTGGCGTTGGTCAATCTGGGCGACAGTCCTGTGCAAATCGCGAAAGGCACGCGGATTGCTCAGGGCATTTTCTATCACTACCTAACCGTCGACGGCGACACAGCCGGAGTCGGCGTCGCCCGATGCGGCGGCATGGGTTCGACAGGGGAAATGGAATAGTTGCTATTTTGCTGACATTTACGTGTAGTTATGGTACAATACAAGTGGTTTTTTCATTTGAAATATAGAATCCCAAAAGGGGGTATCTGTGATGAAAAAATTGCTGAGCTGGATACAGTGGTTGATGGTTCTGCCCTTTGGCCTTTTCCTGTATATCGGTGTGAAAGGCTGCGTATATCTTTTAACCATCCGATACGAGGGGAGCGGCAGTTTGATTCCGCTGGTTTCGGATTTCCTGTTGAGCGGTATTTTAGGGATTGCGTTGATTCTTGTCATTTCTTACTCGCTGGCGCCGCAAGGAAAAATTGCGGCCGTCGTGGGTGTTGCTCTGTTCTGTATTGCCTTCAACGGGTACTTCGAGGTTTGGCGGTCTTACAAGAACTTGACGGAAACACCTATATGGCAGGCTGGACTCATCACAGGGCTTTCCGTGATTACGTCCCTGACTACATGGAACGAGCTCAGAGGTTATCGAAAGCGGAAACTGGAGCAAAAGCAGAGACCAGTGCCAGCAGTGGAGGAAGCTTGAAACAATTTGCACAGATTTTACACAGATTAGTAAATATTGCTTGACTTCATCGATGATTTTTAATAAAATACCTTCATGTGAAGTTACGGCACAGTTCCCACAAGCCCCGGTAACTGGTCGACAGACTTTGCGTGTATTTTATTTTGTATAAAGTGCCTATTTTGCTAGGGAGGGTTAATGCGTGAAGACAACGTTCATGGCCAATGCGTCGAATATCGAACGCAAATGGTATGTTGTTGATGCGGAAGGCCAGACGGTTGGCCGTTTAGCCGCAGAAGTTGCAAAAGTGTTGCGCGGCAAGCATAAGCCGACGTATACGCCGCATGTTGACACTGGCGATTATGTGATTGTCGTCAATGCGGACAAAGTTTTATTTACGGGTAAGAAACTCAAGAAGAAGACTTATTTCCGTTATTCCGGTTATCCGGGAGGGACTTCCTTTACTACAGCGGAGCAGATGTTGCAGAAGATGCCGGAGCGTGTTGTGGAACATGCGGTTCGAGGCATGTTGCCTAAAAATCGACTCGGCGCACAGATGTACCGCAAGCTGAATGTCTATGCAGGCGCGGAGCATCCGCATGCGGCGCAGAAGCCGGAAGTCCTGAATTTGAAGTGAGACTGGAATAGGAGGAACAATTATGGCATTGGTCAATTACTACGGCACAGGCCGCAGGAAATCCTCGGTTGCCAGAGTTCGTCTGGTTCCGGGCGCGGGCAAAGTTACGATTAACGGTCGCGATATGGAAGAGTATTTTGGTTTGAAGACGCTGGAGCTTATTGTTCGTCAGCCGTTGGTGCTGACGGAGATGGTGGATAAGTACGATGTGTTGGCCAGCGTTTCCGGCGGCGGTGCCTCTGGTCAGGCAGGCGCAATCCGTCACGGTATTTCCCGTGCGTTGTTGGAGCTCGATGGTGAGCTTCGTCCCGCGCTGAAGAAGGCGGGTTTTCTGACCCGTGATTCGCGCGAGAAAGAGCGCCGTAAATATGGCCTTAAGAAAGCGCGCAAGGCTTCACAGTTCTCGAAGCGCTGATTGGTTGTACGATTATCCCTCGGTGTTACGCCGGGGGATAATTTTTTAGGAGATTTCGCAACAAGAGGTGTAACACATGAGTTTGAATCGTTCGTCTGTTGAACTGCTCGCTCCGGCGGGGAATTGGGAAGCGCTGGAGGCTGCCGTGAAGGCTGGCGCGGACGCCGTTTATCTCGGGGGAAAGCATTTCAACATGCGTCTGCACCGGCAAAACATGAATTTCGACGACGAGGCGATGGAACGCGCCGTTTCATTTGCGCACGAGCACGGCGTGAAGCTGTATGTCACAATCAACAATTTGATTTACGAAAACGAGCTTAGGGATTTGGAAAAATTTCTTCTGTATCTCGGGACCATCGGCCCGGACGCGATCCTTGTGCAGGATCTTGCTGTGATTCGGCTTGTCCACAATCTTGGTCTCAAAATCCCCATGCACGCCTCCGTCATGATGAACATTCATAACGAGCCCGCAATGAATCTGTTAAAAGAATATGGTATTACGCGAATTGTCGTGAGCCGAGAGCTGTCGCTGGATGAGCTTTCATTGCTCAAGGAACGAACTGGCCTTGAAATTGAATACTTCATGCATGGCGATATGTGCATATCGGAGAGCGGGCAGTGCATTCACTCCGGTGTTATCTTCGGCAAGAGCAGCAATCGGGGTCTCTGCCTGAAGCCTTGCCGTTGGCCTTATCGGCTGATTGACGAAGATACGGGCGCAATATTGGACGAAAACGGGAAAGGCGCTTACAAGCTCGCGATAAAAGATATGTGCATGTACCGCCATATCCCGGAGCTAATCCAAGCGGGCGTTTTCTCATTCAAAATCGAGGGGCGCATGCGGCCTGCGGATTTCGTGTTCCGCATAGTTAGCCTTTATCGAAAGGCTATAGATGCTTATCTGGCTGACCCGATGGGCTATCGGATTGACGAGGAAGACTGGAAAGTACTTTACGACGGGCGTGTCCGCGATTTCAGCACATGCTCCGCTCTTGGTAAGGTTACGGCTGACGATATCGGCTGGGATGGCTCCCGGGAGCCTCTCTTTTTCAGCAACGCAATCGAGGAATCAGAGGCGATTGTTTCCGATAATATTGGTATCGTCGAGCGCAAACTGAAGGAGCCTCGTCATTTGGCCGTTCGCGTCGCGGACAAAGAGTGCGCGGTTGCAGCTTTGAAGAGCGGCGCCGAGGTCATCTATATCGGCGGCGATGTTTACCGACCGCATCGGCCTTGGACGCTCGACGCGATAAAAGAGACTGTCGATTACGCACACCGGCATAATAAGCAGGCCATTGTCGAGACACCCCGGACTGCCATGCGCAGAGAATGCGGAGAACTAAAACAATTCCTGCAGTCATTGGAAAAAATCCGCCCGGATGGCATCTGCGTCGGCAACCTGGGCACTTTAGAAATGGCACATAAGATGACCTCGCTTCCGATACATACGGATTTTTCAATGAATATCTGCAATCATGTCGCGTTGGAATTTCTGAAGGCGCATGATGTCAAAATGGCGACGGCATCCTTGGAACTGCCCCTTGCGGCTCTTCAGGAAATGCTTAAAAACGCTGTGCTTCCATTGGAAGTCGTGATTCATGGTGCATACGCAGCTATGCTTTGCGACCACAACATCCCCGCATTTAGCCTTTCTCCGAATCCCTTTGCCGACACTGCGTTTTCCGATCATCGATATGCGCTTTTGGACGAGGCGGGGGAGCGCCATTCGATTCGTATCGACCAGTACGGCCGCAATCACATACTCTTTGCAAAGGATCTCTGCTTGTATCCATACATTGGAGCACTGGACGGGGTTGTCTCGTACCGGGTCGAAGGGCAGGATTATACGCCGGAGTGGGTAGGGCGGATTACCGCTTTTTACCGTGGTGTGCTGGATGCAGCTGCGAGTGGGAAATTCCAAACGCCGACGTTTGGCGAAATCGCGTCTGGCAGCCCGAGGAAACTTGGCATAGGTGCGTTTCGCTTTCATGGTAGCGCGATTTAAGTATAGGAGGGAAGCGTCATGGAGAATTACATTGGCCCGCAGGAAATCATCGAGAAGAAGCGTCAGTATATCATGCCATGCCTTTCGCACTTTTACGAAAAACCGCCGGAGCTGGTGCGCGGTTTCATGCAGTACCTGTTCGACCATACGGGAAAAAAATATCTGGACTGCTTCGCCGGCGTATCCGTTATCAATTGCGGACATTGTAACCCGGAAATTACGGACAAGCTTTGCGAGCAGATCCAGACCTTACAGCACGTTTGCAACATCTACCTGACGGAAAAATTCGTGCGGCTTGCGGAGCGGCTGGCTGCCGTCACGCCGGGCAACCTTAAAAAATCCTTTTTTTGTTCCACGGGTACGGAGGCGAACGAAGGGGCGCTGCTACTTGCCTCCATTTACACAAAAAGCAATGAGTACCTCGCGCTGCGTGGAGGACTTCATGGCCGGACAAAGCTCGCCATGAACCTTACGGGTATTGGTATGTGGCGCACGGATCCACATCCGGTGGGCGGCATTCATTTTGCTCCGAATCCCTATTGTTATCGCTGCCCACTGGAAAAAAAATACCCGTCCTGCGACCTTGCTTGCGCCAATGCAGTCGAGGACATTATTAAAACGGCGACCTCCGGTCGTCCGGCGGCCTTTATCGCCGAAACTGTGCAAGGTAACGCAGGAATCGTTGTCCCGCCGAAAGGATATTTTAAACGTTTAAAAGAAATCCTCGTTGCTTATGGCGCTTTGCTGATTATCGACGAAGTGCAGACAGGTTTTGCGCGGACAGGCAAAATGTTCGCGATTGAGCATTACGGCGTCGCTCCTGATATCATGTCAATGGCGAAAGCACTTGGGAACGGCGTTCCTATCAGTGCTTTCATTGCGACGGCAGAAATTGCCGACGTTTACACGAAGCCCGGTGCGTCCACGCTGGGCGGCAATCCTGTTTCCTCGACGGCGGGACTGGCCGTCCTCGATTACATTGAAAGCCATAAATTAATGAAAAACGCGGAAGAGCGCGGCAGGCAGCTCATGGACGGACTAAGGGAACTGGCGGTGCGTCATGAAGTTATGGGTGATGTGCGCGGCCTTGGCCTGATGGTGGGTACCGAATTTATCCGTTCCGACGGCAGTCCTTATCCGGAGCTATTGGACGACGTATTGGAGAGGATGAAAGACAGGGGCTTCTTGATTGGAAAAAACGGCTTAAGTCGTAACGTCATGGCTTTCCAACCTCCGCTTGTCGTCACGAGGCAGGATGTGAACGAGATCTTGAACGCACTGGAGGACGTGTTAAAAGAAAAAGATGTATGAATCCCGGCTTTCAAGAGGGTTATTTTGATTTTCTCGCGGTGCTGTGATATAATTAATAGGAAATTCATACGGTAAATAAATGAAGGAGAGTTTTATTTATGTCAGGACATTCCAAATGGGCTAATATTAAGCGGAAAAAAGGTGCGAACGACGCAATCCGCGGGAAGATTACGACGAAGATTGGCCGTGAAATCACGATTGCCGTGCAAATGGGCGGCGCCGATCCAACGGGTAATATGCGCCTGAAGCTCGCTCTTTCGAAAGCAAAAGCGAACAACATCCCAAAGGATAATATTCAGCGTGCGATTCAGAAAGGGTTGGGCGCGTCTGAAGGCGCAGGCTATGAAGAATTCACTTATGAAGGATACGGGCCCGGCGGCGTTGCAGTGATGCTGGACATCATGACAGACAACCGGAATCGCACGGCGGCCGACGTACGTCATCTGTTTTCCAAGCATGGAGGCAATCTCGGCGAGACCGGCTGCGTTGGTTGGATGTTCAAGCAAAAGGCGATTTTTGTCGTCGAGAAAGAGACCTTCGGGGACGAAGATGCGCTGATGGATATTGTGCTGGAAGCCGGTGCGGAGGACATGAAAGCGGAGGACGACGTCTTTGAGATTTCGGCCGCTCCTGCAGATTTCGACGCAATTGAAAAAGCATTGGGTGAAAAGGGCATCGAGACAGTTTCGGCGGAAGTCACGATGGTACCGGATACGATGGTAAAGCTCGAAGGAAAAGATGCAGAAAAGATGATGGCACTTGTCGACGCTCTGGAAGAGCACGATGACGTGCAGAATATCTACGCGAACTACGAAATAGAGGAATAAGGTGGGAAAAATAGATTGTGTAAATATAATTACACAATCTATTTTTATATAAAACACATTCTCTTCCTACGGTAAGCGAGGTGGCGGATTGCGTATCGTGTTAGTTGAGCCGGAAATACCGGGAAATACGGGTAACATTGCCCGACTTTGTGCGGGCACAGGAATGGAACTTCATTTGGTTCGCCCTCTCGGTTTTTCAACGGATGATAAATACTTGAAACGTGCGGGACTCGATTATTGGCATCTAGTGAAGGTGTTTTTTCACGATTCGATTGATGAGCTTTTTGAGGCGCATGTTGGGACGCCGTTTTACTTTTTTTCGACAAAGGCGGTGCGGCTTTACACGGCGGCCGCTTATGGGCCGGACGATTTTCTCGTCTTTGGTAAAGAGACAGCCGGCCTATCGGAGGATCTGCTGCGAGCGCATTGGGATACAACGGTGCGAATTCCTCTCCAGTCGGAGGCGCGCTCGCTGAATCTTTCAAACGCGGTGGCGGTGGCCGCATACGAGGCACTGCGCCAGCTTTCTTTTCCCGGTTTGCAGACGGTGAGGTGAAGGAGCCCGATGGGGTATACGATAGACGGTAATTATATAAAGACGCTGCGCGAGACGCTGACGGAGGAGCAGGTGCTTACGGATGAGCCGATGGCGCGCCATACGACGTTTCGTATCGGCGGCAAAGCGGACGTCTTTGTGCTTCCGGCGTCCATTGATGAGCTTTTGGAGGTATTGCAGCTGACAAAGAGGTATTCCGTCCCGCTTACGGTCCTGGGCAACGGTTCTAATGTGCTCGTGCGGGACGGGGGCATCCGCGGCGCGGTGGTTTCCTTTGGGAAGCCGTTTTCCCATATGGAGAGGGAAGGATCGCGCATCAGGGCTGAAGCGGGTGCAACGCTCGGGACGGTTTCATTATTCGCGGCGAGTCATGCGCTTTCCGGGCTCGAATTTGCCGTAGGCATTCCCGGCAGTCTCGGCGGAGCGGTCTTCATGAACGCCGGCGCTTACGACGGGGAGATGAGCCGCGTGGTTTCCGGTGCCGTCATCGTTACACCGGAGGGCGAGATCCGTCGCTACCGTGCGGAGGAAATGGATTTTGGCTACCGGCACAGCGTTTTTCAGCAAAACGGGCACATCATCTGCGAGATCGAGCTTGCCCTGGAAAAGGGAGAGCCGGTTGCCATTCAGGAGAAGATGGCCGAATTCACGAGACGGCGTATGGAAAAGCAGCCTCTCGACAAGCCGAGCGCCGGCAGCACGTTCAAGCGACCGCCGGGACTATTCGCGGGGACGCTGATCGACGAGGCCGGGCTCAAGGGCTTTTCGGTCGGCGGTGCGCAGGTCTCGGAAAAGCACGCGGGATTCGTGATCAATAAAGGCGGGGCGACGGCGGCGGATGTGCTCGCGCTGATCGAAGAGGTGCAGAGACGCATCGAAGAGAAGAACGGCGTCCGCTTGACGCCGGAAATCCGTATCGTAGGCGAGGACGCCTGACATGAAAAAGAAGGGAGTGTTCGTATGCGGCTGAGATTTTTGGGCGCGGCGCACACGGTGACGGGCTCGTGCTATATGCTGGAGGTGCAGGACACAAAAATCTTGATTGATTGCGGCATGTTCCAAGGGGCGAAGCGAATCAAGGAACTGAATCAGGAAGATTTCCTGTTTACTCCCGCTGAGCTCGACGCGGTACTTTTGACCCACGCTCACGTCGACCACAGCGGCTTGATTCCGAAGCTGTGCCGGGACGGATTTAAGGGGCCGGTCTATGCGACGAAGACGACCTGCGACCTGTCGCAGATCATGCTTCCGGATTCCGCCCACATCCAGGTCTCCGACGCGGAAATGCGGAACCGGAAAGGCGCTCGCAGCGGCGCGGAGCCCGTCGAGCCACTCTATACGATGGAGGATGCCATGCGGGCGCTCCAGCAGTTCCATCCGGTGTCCTATAAAAAAGAGTTTACTGTCGGCGACCATATCCGCGCGGTCTACCACGATGCCGGGCACATTATCGGCTCCGCGATTATCGAGATTTATGCGACAGAGGACGGGAAAACGACGAAATTTGTCTTTTCCGGCGACCTTGGCCAGCCGAATCAACCGATCATCAAGGACCCGAGCATTATCCGCGGAGCGGATTTCTTGATCGTCGAGTCAACTTACGGCGACAGGATCCATCAGGAGTACGATAAGGAAAGCGCGCTGGCGGAAATCGTCAATGATACGATGGACAGAGGCGGCAACCTGATCATCCCGGCCTTTGCCGTAGGACGGACGCAGACGCTCCTGTATTATTTCTACAAGCTCTGGAAGGCGGACCGGATCGACGACGTGCCGATTATTCTGGATAGCCCGCTGGCCATCGCGGCCACCCGGATCTTTGTGGAGAACAGCCAGGATTTCGACGAGGAAGCGATCGAACTTTTGAATCGGGAAGGCAAGCTCCCGCAGATGCCGCAGCTTCGCATCTGCAAGACGGCGGCGGAGTCGCAGGCACTCAACAGCTCTGAAAGCTCGGCCATCATAATTTCGGCCAGCGGCATGGCCGACGCCGGCCGCATTCTTCATCACCTGAAACACAATCTCTGGCGGCCGGAGTCCACGGTTCTCTTCGCCGGGTATCAGGCGGAGGGCAGTCTGGGGCGCCGCCTTGTGGACGGCATGAAGCGCGTCCGCGTGATGGGCGAGGAAATCGCCGTTCGGGCGACGATCAAGATGATGGAAGGCTTTTCCGCCCATGCCGACGCGAAGCAGCTGATTCGTTGGATCGGCTGCTTCGAGGACCCAAAGCCAGCCAAAGTGTTCATCGTGCACGGCGAAGCGACGGCGCAGGAGGCGCTGCGGTCGAATATCACGTCGGAGCTGGGGCTTGACTCCTATATCCCGTTCCGCGGGGACGTGGCGAATATCCTCGGCCGAAGCTGCGAGCTCGAGGCGTCGCAGATCCCGTCGGTTTCTGTCGAAATGGAAATGGAGGATTACCTCCGCTCCCTCGACGCTGAATATCGTCTTGCACGACGTAAACTCATGCAGCTCGTCGTTCATCGTCCGACGCTTATGCCGTTTGTCATCAAAACTGTAGACAAAGGCTGGAAATATATGAGAAAACTGTTTGCGCCGTACAATATTTGAGAAATGAGAACTTTTTGCTTCGGTTGACAGGTTCTTAATATAATGATATTATCTGACGTGGAATAATACCTTTGAAATTGGTCCTGTGAGGCTGATAAAGGGATGCCGTTCAGCGGTCGTGAATATTGCTGAAAAGCTTTCTTATGCCTTCGCATGGGAAAGCTTTTTTTATGAAGTTTTCTACGGATGCTGCGCGATGCCTCCCAATGAAGGAGTTGAGTGGATTGGCAAAAAACAAGGTTTCCCTGCGGGGGAAACACGTCCTGGGGCTGGAGGATTTCAGCCGCGAGGAGATCGAGCTTGTGCTGGAGACGGCCAAGGAGATGAAGTCCATCATTCATCGCGACATCAAGAAGGTGCCTGCGCTGCGGGGCAAGTCGATTGTGACGGTCTTTTACGAGCCGAGCACGCGGACGCGGTCGTCCTTCGAGACGGCGGGAAAGTACCTCGGCGCGGACGTTGTCAACATCACGGCGGGCACGTCGAGCATTGTGAAGGGCGAGAGCCTGCGGGATACCCTCCTGACCGTCGAGGCGATGGGTTTTGACGCGATCGTCATGCGTCATAAACAAGAGGGCGCGGCGGAGTACGCGACGAAGGTCGTCAAACATCCCGTCATCGTGAACGCCGGCGACGGCGCTCATGCGCATCCATCCCAAGGCCTTTTGAACTTGTTTACGCTTTTGCAGTATAAAGGGCGATTGGAAGGGCTGAAGGTCGCCATCCTTGGCGATATCCTCCATAGCCGCGTTGCCCGTTCAGATATTTGGGGCATGCGCCGTATGGGCATTGAGGTTCATCTGGCAGGCCCGGGAACCATGCTGCCGCGTTTCCTCGCCGAGGAGCCGGGCATTTTCGTCCATGAGCGTGTCGAGGACGCAATCAGGGACGCGGACGCCATCAATGTGCTTCGGATTCAGCTGGAACGCCAGAAAGCGGGCCTATTCCCGTCGAAGCGCGAATACGCGCGGCTGTACGGCATCAATAACGCGCGGCTTGCCCTCGCGAAAAAGGACGTGCTGATCCTGCATCCGGGTCCAATGAACAAGGGGCTTGAGATTTCTCCCGAAGTGGCCTATGGCGACCATTCGGCGATCCAGGAGCAGGTGCAGAACGGCGTCGCCGTTCGTATGGCGCTTCTCGCGCTTGTCTTGATGGGAGGGAAGGCGCAGTGAAACAGCTGATTCAGGGCGGAAGAGTCATTGACCCCGCTAACCATATAGATAAGAAAGCCGACGTTTTAGTGGAGGACGGAAAAATCGCCGCTGTCGGCGAAAATCTTTCCGCGGAAGGCGCGGAAGTCATTTCGGCGGAAGGAAAGGTCGTCGTGCCCGGACTCATCGATATGCACGTGCATTTGCGGGAGCCGGGGCAGGAGGCGAAGGAAGATTTCGTCTCGGGGACGAGGGCCGCGGCAGCCGGCGGATTTACGACAATCGCCACTATGCCGAACACCAGGCCTGTCGTCGACGACGCGGCTGTCGTGCGAAGCCTTCAAAAGCGCGCAGAGGACGAAGGAATCGTCCATGTGAAGATAATCGGCGCGCTGACGAAGGGCCAGCAGGGAAAAGAGCTGGCTGAGGTCGGCGATATGGCCAGCGTTGGCGCGGTTGCGTTCTCCGACGACGGCCATTATGTACAGAACGCGAAGGTCATGCTGAACGGATTTGATTATCTGCGTTCCTTTGACAAAGTCATCATCAGCCACGACGAGGAAACGTCTCTGGTCGAGGAAGGCTCGATGAACGAGTGCCACAGGAGCGCGATGCTCGGCTTGAAAGGCCGTCCGACTGTGGCCGAGGATATCGCCGTCATGCGAGATATCATGCTCGCGGAATATGCCGGGGCGCGTTTCCATGTAGCGCATATCAGTTCGGCGAAGGCGGTCGAGATCGTGCGGCAGGCGAAAAAGCGCGGTGTTCGCGTGACCGCCGAAGCTACACCCCATCATCTGACGATGACGGACGAGTGCGTCGATCTTAAGGACAGCGCGACGAAAGTCAATCCGCCCCTTCGCGGCAAAGCGGACGTCGAGGCGCTTCTGGCCGGACTCAAGGACGGCACGATTGACGCCATTGCGACCGACCATTCGCCGCACGCGGAAGAGGAAAAGGACGTGGAATACGCTTTGGCACCCAGCGGATTCCCGGGCCTTGAAACAGCGGTGGGTGTGCTTTTGACCGACCTCTGCCATGAGGGTAAAGCAGAGCTGCCATTGCTAATATCGAAGATGACGGCGGAACCGGCGAAGATCCTCGGTCTCACGGACGCAGGTACGCTGTCGGTGGGAGCGCCCGCCGATATTACGATTATCGATACGGAACTGAAATGGACGGTGGACGCCGAAAAATTCTATACGCGCGGCACCCATTCGCCCTTCGTTGGACGGGAACTCAAAGGCAAAGCCGTCCTGACGATGGTGGACGGCCGGATCGTCATGCGGGACGGCGCGATTGAATAAGTGGGGGGCGAGATTTTGAAAGGGAAATTAATTTTAGAGGACGGCACGTCGTTTTCCGGAGAGCTTTTCGGCGAAGCGAATACGGTGGGGGAGGTCGTGTTCAACACTGGCATGACCGGCTATCAGGAAATCCTGACCGATCCCTCCTATTGCCGTCAGATTGTCACACTCACATACCCCTTGATCGGGAATTACGGTATCAACGAAGTCTTCATGCAGTCGAGAAAATCCTTCGTGCGCGGGCTGATCGCCGGGGAGCTCTGCGAAGTCGGCAGCAACCGCCTTGCGTCGTGTACGATACGGGAATTCCTGCAAAGCGAAAATATCCCGTGTCTCCATGAGGTCGATACGCGCCGCGTCACGCGTCATATCCGCTCGGAAGGTACGATGAAGGGCGTCATCGTACCGGAGAACACGCCCGACGAGACGGTGAAGGAGCTACTTTCCACGTCGACGGAAGCGGGCGTCGTTCGGGAGGCCACGACGCCGGAGCCGTACACCATCGAGGGCGGCGGATTCCATGTCGCGGTGCTCGATCTGGGCATAAAAAGGAATATCCTGAAGGCGTTTAAGCTCAGGGATTATAAGCTCACCGTGCTTCCCGCCACGGCGACGGCGGAGGAAGTGCTTTCGCTTTCGCCCGACGCCGTATTCCTCTCGAACGGCCCGGGCGACCCAAAGGATGTGCCGGAAGCCATCGCAACGGTGAAGGCTTTGATCGGGCAAAAGCCGATGTTCGGCATTTGCCTCGGTCATCAGCTGTTCGCGCTTGCCATGGGGGCAGACACCTACAAGTTGAAGTTCGGCCATCGCGGCTCGAATCAGCCGGTGAAAGCGCTTTCGACGGGACGCGTCCATATCACATCGCAGAATCACGGCTACGCGGTGGACGAGAATTCCATCGCAGGGCTTCCGCTTGTCGTCACGCATCGCTCGGTCAACGACGGCACGGTGGAGGGCATCCGCCATACGAAATTGCCCATCTTTTCCGTGCAGTATCATCCGGAGGCGTCGCCGGGGCCGGAGGAAAACACCTGCCTGTTTGACGATTTCGACGCGATGATCCGGGCGAGCAAGGAGGGAGCGTGAGCCATGCCTAAGAAAGAATATCTCAAAAAAGTCATGGTCATAGGGTCCGGCCCAATCATCATAGGGCAGGCGGCTGAGTTTGACTACGCGGGAACGCAGGCGTGCAGAGCGTTAAAGGAAGAAGGCCTGGAGGTCGTCCTCGTCAACAGTAACCCCGCGACGATCATGACGGACGCGCATATTGCCGATCGCGTCTATATCGAGCCTTTGACGGCGGATTTCCTGGCGGAGATTATCGCGAAGGAAAGACCGGACGGCCTGCTCGCCACGCTAGGCGGGCAGGCGGGGCTGAATCTCGCCGTGAAGCTGGCGGAAAACGGGACGCTGGAAAAATACGGCGTGGAACTGCTCGGCACCTCGATCGAGGCAATCAAGAAGGCGGAGGACCGGGAGCTTTTCAAGGAAACCATGCAAAAGCTCGGCGAACCGATTCCCGAGAGCACCATCGTCGAGGATGTGGCGTCGGCTATAGCATTCGCCGACTCCATCGGCTATCCTCTGATCGTCCGTCCCGCATATACGCTGGGCGGAACCGGCGGCGGCATCGCGGAAAACGAGGAAGAGCTCGTCGAGATTGTCATCAAGGGCCTCAAGTACAGCATGATCGGTCAGGTACTGATCGAACGCAGCGTGGCGGGCTGGAAGGAAATCGAGTACGAGGTCATGCGCGACAGCGCGGGAAACTGTATCACCGTCTGCAACATGGAAAACGTGGATCCCGTCGGCGTACATACGGGCGACAGTATCGTCGTGGCCCCGACCCAGACGCTGACCGACCACGAGTGCCAAATGCTCCGCAGCGCGAGCCTGCACATTATCTGCGAGCTCGGCATCGAGGGCGGCTGCAACGCGCAGTACGCGCTCGACCCGAACAGCGACAGCTACTACGTCATCGAGGTCAATCCCCGCGTTAGCCGCTCTTCGGCTCTGGCGTCGAAGGCTACGGGCTATCCGATTGCCAAGGTTTCGGCGAAGATCGCCGTCGGCTACACCCTCGACGAGATCACGAATGCGGTCACGCAGAAGACAAAGGCCTGCTTCGAGCCTTCCATTGACTATATCGTCGTGAAGTTCCCGCGCTGGCCCTTTGACAAGTTCATTTACGCGGATCACACGATTGGCACGCAGATGAAGGCCACCGGCGAGGTCATGTCCATCGACCGGAAGTTCGAAGCTGCGCTCCTGAAAGCGACGCGCTCCCTCGAGATCGGCGTAAACCGTCTGCACCTCGCGGCCATCGATACATGGGACGACGAGCGTGTAAAGAAAGAAATAAGGAAGATCAACGACCAGCGCCTGTTTGTCATAGCGGAGGCGTTTCGCCGCGGCGTAGCCACGGTCGACGAGGTCTACGACATCACGAAGATTGACCGTTGGTTCCTTCGCAAGATCAAAAACATCGCCGATATGGAACGGGCGCTTTCGGAAGAGGAGCTGACGCCGAGCCTTATGCGGGCGGCGAAGAATATCGGGCTTTCGGACGCGTCGATCGCCGAGATCACGAAACGAAGCGCGGGCGAGATCAGGACTCTCCGGAAGTCGATGGGAATCCTGCCGAAATACAAGATGGTCGACACCTGCGCGGCGGAATTTGAGGCTGCGACCCCGTATTACTACTCGACTTTCTGCGCCGAGGAAAACGAGGCGACGCCTTCCGACGCACGGAAGGTCATCGTGCTCGGCTCAGGTCCGATCCGTATCGGGCAGGGCGTGGAGTTCGACTATTGCTCGGTCCATTCCGTCTGGGCGCTTCGGGAAATGGGTATCGAGGCTATCATCATCAACAATAATCCCGAGACGGTCAGTACGGACTTTGATATTTCCGACCGGCTCTATTTTGAGCCGCTGACGCCGGAAGACGTGCTGAACATCATCGAGCAGGAGAAGCCGGAGGGTGTCATCGTCCAATTCGGCGGTCAGACGGCCATCAATCTTGCCGCGTCGCTCCAGAAGGCGGGCGTTAAGATTTTCGGCACCTCCGTCGACGGTATCGACCGCGCGGAAGACCGTGAGCGCTTTGATGAAGTGCTGAGCCAGACGCAGATTCCCCGGCCCAAAGGAACGAGCGTTACGACGGTGGAGGCCGCCTTTGCCGGCGCGGCGGAGATCGGCTATCCCGTCATGGTGCGTCCGTCGTATGTCCTAGGCGGCCGCGCGATGGAGATCGTCTACAGCGAGGACGAGCTGCGCGACTACATGAGCCGGGCGGTCAAAGTCACGCCCGATCACCCGGTGCTGGTCGACCGTTATATGGAAGGCACCGAAGTCGAGGTGGACGCGATTTCCGACGGGACGGACGTCGTAATCCCCGGTATCTTGGAGCACATCGAACGCGCCGGCGTTCACTCCGGCGACAGTATCGCCGTCTATCCGCCGCGCACGCTTTCTTCGAAGGTCATCTATACGATCATCGACTATACGAAGCGCCTGGCGTTGAATCTCAACGTCAAAGGCCTTCTCAATATCCAATATGTCGTCGTCGACAACGAAGTCTACGTCATCGAGGTCAATCCGCGTTCGAGCCGCACGGTGCCGTTCCTGAGCAAGATCACGGACGTGCGCATGGTGAATGTGGCGACGCGGGTGGCGATGGGAGCGACGCTGAGAGAGCTCGGCTTCCACTCCGGTCTCGTGACGCCGCGTCCCTATGTGGCCATCAAGGCGCCTGTGTTCTCCTTCGCGAAGATGCAGGACGTCGACATTTCCCTCGGTCCCGAGATGAAATCGACGGGCGAGGTCATGGGAATCGATTACCATTACGCGCGGGCGCTGTACAAAGCGATCGTCGGCGCCGGCATGAACATTCCGACGGAAGGCTGCATCCTGTTCACTGTCGCGGACAAAGATAAGGAAGAGATGAAACAGCTCGCGAAGGCGTTCTCGGAGCTGGGCTTCCAGCTTGTGGCGACGGAGGGCACCGCGAAGGCGATCCACTCGATCGGCATCGACGCCGAAGTGGTCGGCAAGGTGCACGAGCGCAGCAGCGACATCATTCAGAAAATCAAGATGGGACAGATCCACATGGTCATCAATACGCTGACGCAGGGCAAGCATTCGGCGAAGGACGGATTCCGCATTCGCCGCGCGACGGTGGAGCACGGCATCGCCTGCCTCACCTCCCTCGACACGGCGTGGGAAGTTCTGGGCGTGCTGAGCTTCATGCGCGAGCGGCGGCTCGTCTATTCCCTGGCGCTTCAGGATTATGTGGGCGGCGGTGATGACCTTGCCTAAGCTCGCGCTTGATACAGAGATTTTGCAGAACACGAAGGTCGGAGACGACGTCTATGCGCTGACGGTTCACGGCGGTGCGCTGGTCAATCAGGCGCAGCCGGGACAGTTTATCCACCTGCAAATCCCGGCGGAAAATGTGTTCCTCCGGCGTCCCTTCGGCATTGCCGATACGGACGAGGGCAACGGCCGGCTGACGATGTATTACCGTGTGGCCGGCAAAGGGACCCGCGCCCTGACCGGCCTGCAACACGGCGATAAGGTGAACTGCCTCGGCCCCCTGGGGAACGGCTTTTCCCTCTCGTCGAAACGTCCGCTCCTCGTAGGCGGCGGCATGGGCCTTGCGCCTCTGCTCCTTCTGACGAAGAGATTTCAGGGAAAAGCGGACGTGCTGATGGGGGGGCGAAATCAGGCGGAGCTGTTCTGGAAAGATATTTTCGAGCCGTACGCTCATGAGATATTCATTACGACGGACGACGGCTCTCTGGGCGTCAGGGGCTTCACGACGGAACTGCTGCCCGAGCTGCTCGGCCAAAGGAAATACGACTGCATTTACACCTGCGGCCCCGAAATCATGATGCGCGGAATCGCAAAAATCGCTGTGCAGCACGACATTCCCTGTCAGGTCTCGCTGGAAAAACGGATGGCCTGCGGTCTCGGGGCCTGTCTTTCCTGCGTCTGCGATACGGCGAACGGGGAGCGAAAGAAAATATGCAAGGACGGTCCGGTATTCCGGGCGCAGGACGTCTTTTTCGCAAAAAAGAAGGGGATACTTTGAAGAGTGATTCTCGGCTTGCCGTTGATTTGTTGGGCATACAGATGAATACGCCTGTCATGACCGCGTCGGGAACCTTTGGATTCGGCGAGGAATTCGCCGATTTTACCGACCTGGAGGAACTGGGAGCAGTAGTCGTCAAGGGCACGACGCTTCAGCCGCGCCGTGGAAACGACGGCGTGCGTATCGCGGAAACGCCCGCCGGAATGCTGAACTGCATCGGCCTTGAAAATCCCGGCGTCGACTATTTCCTGCAGACGATCCTGCCCCGAATCTCCAAGTATCATATGAACGTGATCGTGAACATTTCGGGCGGCAGCGCGGAGGAATACGGGCAGCTGGCGGAGCGTCTCGACGTGCCGGGCGTCGCGGCCATCGAATTGAACGTCTCCTGTCCGAACGTCAAAGACGGCGGCATAATTTTCGGCACGGATCCGAAAGCGGCGGCAGAAGTCGTGACGCAGGCGAAAAAACATACGAAAAAGCCCGTGATCTTGAAGCTGTCGCCAAACGTGACGGACATCGCGGAAATGGCGAGGGCGGGCGAAGCCGCCGGCGCGGACGCGCTGTCATTGATCAACACCCTGATGGGCATGGCCATCGA
>CACYXR010000006.1 GCA_902778455.1 uncultured Selenomonadaceae bacterium
AGAGGTGATTATTTTTTTGTATAACTTCTTGACGCGCACCCGCATAGCGGGTGGTTCTCTGTTTCGCTTCGCTCAACTGGCTAAAGCCTTGAATAAAAGCCGCCGCTCGAAAATGATTCCTGCGGCGGCATTCCTTTCTTTCCTTATCTCCTTGGTTGAAACGGCGGAATCGGCGTTCCGTCGTCATCGTGCATCGTCAGCGGCGGGATTGCGTTCCGCCGGTTGGCGAGGAAATCCGGCACCTGAATATCAAAATTCTTCATCGGCGCGGGCGCTTCCTGCGGTTCCGGCACCGGCTCCGGCGCCACGTTGTTTTCCTGCGGCATGGAAACCGGCGGCCTGCGCTGCATCATCGGCTGGCGTTTCCCCGCCGCCGACCGGTCCGGCTTTACCTTCGGCGTCCGATAGATATCCGCGCTGTCGATAAAGTCCGTCGCCACCAGCGTCGCCCGTACCGTATCGCCCAGCGCAGGCTCCTGGATCACGCCGAAAATAATGTTCACGTCGGGATGGGTATGCTCGGTCACATAATCCATCGCCTCGCTCACATCGAAAAGCGACAGCCTTTGATCTCCGCTGATGTTCAGGACCAGCCCCTTCGCCCCGTTCAGCTCGCGCTCAACCAACGGGCTTTCGATGGCGCGCTGCACCGCCTCGACGACGCGCCCGGTCGGGCTCTCACCGATGCCCAAAAGCGCGTCGCTGGAATGGCTCTGCCGGAAAATCGAAACCACGTCGGCAAAATCCACATTGATAACGCCGGTGGTCAAAATGACTTCCGAAATGCACAGGATCGCCTGGCGCAAAATACTGTCCGCCGCCTTGAAGGAATCCACCAGCGTCATGCGCTTGTTGTCCGTCAGCTTCATCAAGTTGTCGTTGTGAACGACGAGCAGCGCGTCCATATAATCCCGAAGGGCCTCGACTCCCTCGTCGGCGGTCCGCACCTTGCGCTTCCCTTCGAAGGAAAACGGCACCGTCACCACGCCGATGGAAAGCATGCCGAGCTGCTGCACGAGCTTCGCAATGACCGGCGCCGCGCCCGTTCCGACGCCGCCGCCCATGCCCGCCGTGATGAACACGAGATCGGCGTCACGAATCGCCATCTCCAGCCGCGCAAGATCGCTCTCCGCCGCCTTCGCGCCTACCTCAGCCACGCCTCCGGTTCCGCGCCCTCTCGTCATGCGCTCCCCGATCTGCAATACCTCGATTCCGGCTTCCTGCAAAATCGCAAGCTGCTTCGCGTCCGTATTCACCGCAATCAATTCAATGCCGGGAATCCTGTCCTCCGACAGGCGCAAAAGCACGCTGTTTCCGCCGCCGCCTACGCCGACGACCTTGATCCGCACAACGGCCTTCGTGATTCCCGCCGCCAAAGTCTCCATAGGGTCAAACGCCTCCCTCACGGAACATGAAGGAATCACTGATTAAGTCAATTCGTGCATCTGGCGAGAGATTTTTTCGACTGTCTAGGAAAAGACCTCGAAGGCGTAGCATCGCTACGTCGAGAGGGATTTCCTGCAAAAATCCATCGTCTTTCATCGTCTTTTTTTCCACGCTTCCATTGCGTATCTCCCCGCCTGCGACACAAGCATTCCAGCGCCCATCAGCACGCAGCCGGCAATCTCCCGCGGCGAAAGCGTCTCGCCCAGCACCAGCCATCCCGCCAAAGCGCCGAAAAGCGATTCGAGGCTCATGATGACCGCCGCGGGCGCGGGATCGGCCTCCCGCTGGCCGATAATCTGGAGCGTGAATGCGACGCCGGTGGAAAGGACGCCCGCATAAAACAGCGAGAACCACGCCGACGCGACGTCCTCCGCATGCGCCGTCTCAAAAAACGCCGCCGTCGCCGCATTCAGCAAAAACACGACGACGACCTGCGCCAGCGACATGGCGATGGTCTCGACCTGCAAAACATATTTATCGATAAATAAAATATGCGCAGTCCAGAAAAACGCGCAGCTAAGCACCAGCGCATCGCCATAGCCGAAGGAAAGTCCTTCCTTCATGCAGAGCAGATACAGCCCGGTCACCGCCAGCGCCGCACCCAGCCAATGTTCGGCCCGGATCCGCTGGCGCAAAAAAACGCCGGCCAGCGGCACAAAAATCAGATACAGGCAAGTCAGGAACGAAGCCTTGCCGACCGTCGTGTATTGGAGGCCGTACTGCTGGAGCGCGGACGCCGCGAACATAATGCAGCCTGCTCCCGCGCCGACGCCGAAGCTCCGCATCGACATCTCCCATCGTTCCAGCCCGCCGGAAAGCAGCCAAAGTCCGCCCAGAGCAATCATCCCGAGAAAAAACCGCGCCGCACCGTAAGTGAACGGTCCGATCCGTTCCATGCCGACGGACTGCGCGACAAACGTCGTCCCCCAAATGAACGCCGCCATCAGCAGGCAGCCGTTTCCCCGCCAGCGCAAAAGCAAACCCTCCAAACAAGACAACCAAGACACAAAAAAGACTGACGGAAAACCGTCAGCCCCTTCATTTACCTATGGTGGAGACGAGGGGGATCGAACCCCTGACCTCCTGCATGCCATGCAGGCGCTCTCCCAGCTGAGCTACGCCCCCGTTCAACGTACTTTGCTATTATACTAAAAACAAGTCCGCTTGGCAAGACTTAAGAAAAGAAAATTTCCTTTCATTTTATTTCCAGATTATGTTCGTTTGTTTCACGTGAAACATTTCTTCGCATTTTTTGTTTATCATATTTTTTAATGTAAAGCTCCAAATCCCAATATTTGCAAGGGTTCTCTTACATTCATTCATTTTTCATGTTATGTTCTATTGTTTCACGTGAAACATTTTTTCGCTTTTCATTTCAAACCGTAATGTTTCTCATAATACTCGACGTACTCGCCGCTGGTGACGTGCTCCCACCAATCCCTGTGGGACAGATACCAATCAATCGTGCGGCGGATGCCGTCCTCGAATTTCGTCTTCGGCGTCCAGCCCAGCTCCGCCGTCAGCTTCGCCGGATCGATCGCGTAGCGGAGATCATGACCTTTCCGATCTTCCACATGGCGGATCAGGCTTTCCGGCTTGCCAAGGGCCTGCAAAATAATTTTCACCACGTCGATATTTTGCTTCTCATTGTGGCCGCCCACATTGTAAAGGCTGCCGATCTTTCCCTTACGGATAATCAAGTCAATCGCCGCGCAATGATCCTCCACATAGAGCCAGTCCCGCACGTTCTCCCCCGCGCCGTAAACCGGCAGCGGCTTGTCCGCCAGCGCATTCAATATCATCAGCGGAATCAGCTTTTCCGGGAAATGGTACGGCCCGTAATTGTTCGAACAGCGCGAAATGCTGACCGGCAAGCCGTAGGTGCGGTGATAGGCCTGCACCAGGAGATCGGCGGACGCCTTCGACGCCGAGTAAGGACTGGACGCATGGAGCGGCGTCTGTTCCGTGAAGAACAGATCAGGACGATCCAGCGGCAAGTCGCCGTAGACCTCATCGGTGGACACCTGATGAAAACGGCGGACGCCGTGTTTTCGGCAAGCGTCCATCAAAACCTGCGTGCCGATAATATTCGTGTGCAGGAACAGCCCCGGCGTCTCAATGGAACGGTCCACATGGCTCTCCGCCGCGAAATTCACGACAATCTCCGGCTTTTCCTCCGCAAACAGCTTCTCAACCGCAGCCGCGTCAGTAATGTCCCCTTTGACAAAACGGAACTGCGGGGACTTCATCGCCTCTTCCAACGTCTCCAGATTCCCCGCGTAAGTCAATGCGTCGAAACAGATAATCCTGTCCCCGGGATGATTTGCCAATTCATAATAAACAAAATTCGAACCGATAAACCCGGCGCCGCCGGTAACAACAATATTCAACCCCATGGCCCCCTCGCGACAATTTCACAATCAGTACATTTATTCTACAACGCCCCCGCGCCATTGGCAAGAGGATGAATCCGCACGCCCATATAGATCCAAACAGCAGGCAGGTTCGCCCGGCCGGCATTTTTCTGTTCTCCCCCGTAAGCAAACGAAACATTTTCGCCATATAAAAAAGAGCGCCGTTTATTCCACGACGCTCCACACCTTGACGGCTCCCACCGTCTGCTGCCTCTGCTCTTCCGTCCGCTGTTCCCGCGTTTCTTTTGCACCCTTCGAGCGAATCTCGCTGATCAGGCTGTGCTGCAGCGGAAGCTGTCGGCCGCCCTTCGCAGCTTGTCTTGTTTGCTCCACTTTTTTCCCTCCTTCCCAAAATTTCCGCCATTTTACCACATCTCAAAATTCTTTACAAGAGCATTTCGGGATTTTTCTATTTCCAATACGGCAATATTGTTTATATTTTCTCTTTCCTTTTTCCAATAAATCCTTTATACTATCTGTATGGGAGATAATTCATTTTTATTTTTAAGGGAGGTTTTCTTAATGAAAAAATTCGTCTGCAGCGTCTGCGGGTATGTCTTCGAGGGAGACGCTCCTCCGGCACAGTGCCCGATCTGCAAAGCGCCGGCTTCGAAATTCGTCGAACAGTCGGGCGACCTTGTCTTCGCCGACCAGCACGTCGTCGGCGTCGCGAAGGGCACCGATGAGAAAGTCATCGAAGGGCTGCGCATGAACTTCACCGGCGAATGCTCCGAGGTCGGCATGTATCTGGCCATGAGCCGCGTCGCGGATCGCGAGGGCTATCCCGAGATTGCCGAGGCTTTCAAGCGCTATGCGTTCGAGGAAGCCGAGCACGCCGCGAAATTTGCCGAGCTTCTCGGCGAAGTGCTGACGGACAGCACGAAAAAGAACCTCGAAATGCGCGTCGACGCCGAGCACGGCGCCTGCGCGGGCAAGAAGGAACTGGCGACGCTGGCGAAGCAGCTCAACCTCGACGCCATCCACGACACGGTGCATGAGATGGCAAAGGACGAAGCGCGCCACGGCTGCGGCTTCAAGGGACTCCTGGATCGCTATTTCAAATAAGGAAGCCCTTTTCGGGAAACCGTCGCGGATTCGCGGCGGTTTCTTTATGTTGCGTCTTTCCAAAAAACTATTTCTATTTTATAATGAAGGAAAGATTTCATTAGGGAAACACTGATTAAGTCAATTCGTGCATCTGTCGAGGGATTTTTTCGACTGTCTAGGACGTGACATGCCAGTGGCATATCACGCCTCGAAGGCGTAGCATTGCTACGTCGATAAGCAGACACTTGGCGCTTTAGCGCCTTAGTGGTCGCTTATGCAAAGCGGAGGGCATTGACAACGACAGTCGGAAAAAGAACCAACAAGTGGTTCCTTAGATTGCGGAGACGATTATGCACCAGTTTCTTTTCTATATCGGAGATTTCCCGATCCGCGCCTACGGGCTGATCCTGAGCCTGTCCATCGTGCTGGCAACCGGCGTCGCCTATTTTCTCGCGAAGCAGGACGGGCGCTGGCACCATCATATTGTCGACATGGGGATCTACTGCGGGTTGGCGGGGATTCTCGGCTCTCGGCTCTGGGACGTTTTTTTCTTCGACTGGGATTACTACCGCGATCATCTGACGGAAATCCTGAACGTCTGGCAGGGCGGCATGGCCATTCAGGGAGGCGTCGTGCTCGGCGCCATTGTCGGCATCATCTACACGAAACGGCATGGCATCGACTCCTGGGCAATGGCGGACATCGTCGCCCCCGCCGTGATCCTCGGGCAGGCGCTGGGCCGCTGCGCGAACCTTTTGAACGGCGACGCTTTCGGCGCGCCCACGGGCGGCGACTTCGGCATTCTCTATCCCGCCACGACTCTCGCCTACCGGACTTACGGGAACCAGCCGCTCTGGCCCGCCGAGATCTGGGAAGGGCAGCTCGACATGGCGATCTTCGCGCTTCTTTTGATGTACCGCACCACCGACCACGCGAAAGGACAGGCGTTCTCCCTTTACGTCATCCTGTATTCTGTCGCGCGTTTTTTCCTCGAATACTTCCGTGGCGACTATACCGATCCTGTGCTCGGACTTTTCACCTCAGCGCAGACCACCAGCGCCGTCGCCGTCATCCTCGGCGTCATCGCATGGCTTTGGTTCGGCATGCGAGAAAAAAACGCGAAGAAAAACGCCGACCTTCCCCAATAGGATTGACACGTCTCTATTCCTACGCTTATAATGATTATAAAGAAGAAAAAGCAGCGCAAGGAGTTTTCTTATGGATAAAATCATCGCCCGCCATTTGACGGCGGATTTATATGGCTGCAAGGCGAGCCGCCTCGCCGACGAGGAAAGCCTCTCCGTGAAGGTCGCCTCGCTTTTCGAGGAACACGGCTATCAGGTGCTTTCCATGACGACACAGGACATCAACGAGGACCATTCGGCCCTTCTCATACTTCTATCGGAAGGGCATTTCGCAATCCATCTGTACAAAAGCATCGCTTATGTGGCCGCCGACCTGTTCCTCTGCGAGTTTTCCGCGGCGCCGGAAGACCTGCTGCAAAAAATCAAGAACATCTTCAAACCGGAGAAATTCCGCACGACCTATCTGAAACGCGGGGATTTTAGCGTCAGCGGCGCGGACATGAAACCACAGACAAAAACGCGGGTCGCGCCGCTTCGCCGTATCCACAACACCGGTGCGAAAGTCATCCGCTTGCTCGCGCACCGGAAACATTAAGGAATCACTGATTTTTTCAAAAAACGCTTGCTTTTTCGCGAAGTATGGCGTATAATCTCTTTGTCGTCGGGATGTGGCGCAGTTTGGTAGCGCGCATCGTTCGGGACGATGAGGCCGCAGGTTCGAACCCTGTCATCCCGACCACTTTTGAAAGCAAGACCGTCTGCATGGCTGCAGGCGGCTTTTTTCTGCGCGGAAAAAGATTTTCCGGCGATTCCCTATTGACGGCGCGGGGCAAAAGCCATACTATAACAATAAAGAACGCTATGCGTACACAGGGAGGACAGTCGCCATGATCAAAAAACCGCATCTTTACGAGCTTCTCATCTGCCGCTCGCTGCTCGACGACGACGTGCTGCTGCGTCTGGAAGCCTACCTCGAACAGCCGGCGGAAGTCCAAATGCAATACGATTTTGCGTCCCGCCTGATCGAGGCCGCCGAGGAGCTCGGCCTTTCCGGCAATCTGCTTCGCGCCTACCTGCTTTACCGCCTGGCGAACGACGACAACATCGCCGCGCGTTCCGCCGAACAGACGAAAGGGAAAATCTCGCCGAGCCTCCGGAGCGCGTTTGTCCACGATATGGAAGTTTTGGAACCGCTGCTCCGCGAAATGCCCAGCACATTCCTGACCTTCAGCCTGCTCGACGACTACCAGCCCGGCCAGCCCCGGAAGTCCCCCGTAGACGCCGCGCTTCACGGCATTGTGGATCGCCCCTGGACGCCCGCACAGCTGGCCGATGCGTTGATCGAATGTTACCTGCGCTTCGGCTGCGGCGATATCTCGGCTTACCGCGCCTTCCGCTGGGACGACAAAAACGGGCTTGTCGGCATCCGTCATTTCGAGCCGGTCCGCTTCACCGATTTGATCGGCTACATGAGCCAGAAACAAGAACTGCAAAGCAACACACTGGCCTTCCTCGCGGGACGTCCGGCGAACAACGTGCTGCTCGTCGGCGCACGCGGCACGGGCAAATCCTCGTCGGTCAAGGCGCTGGCAAACGAATATTTCTCGATGGGCCTCCGGCTCGTGCAGATCACGAAACCGCAGCTCTCGGATTTGCCGCGCATCATGGAAACGCTTCGGCGCTTCGCCTCCAAGCATTTCATCCTGTTCCTCGACGACCTTTCCTTCGAGGACACCGAGCCGGAATACAAATACCTGAAATCCACCATCGAGGGCGGCGTCGAATCCCGCCCTGAAAACGTGCTGATCTACGCCACCTCGAACCGCCGCCATTTGATCAAAGAAACGTGGCATGACCGTGAGGGCGGCACGGACGACGTCTACCGCAGCGACAGCATGAACGAAACGATTTCCCTCTCCGATCGCTTTGGGCTGATTATCAACTACCGCGCCCCGAACCAGAACGAATACCTGGCCATTATCGACTACCACCTGAGAGCCGGCGGCGTAATCCTGCCGCCCGAGGAACTCCGTATCCTCGGCCAGCGCTGGGAAATGGAACATTCCGGCAGAAACGGCCGCACCGCCCGGCAATTCGTCGCGCACTATCTGGGGCAGATAAAAGAGGCAAAAAAAGCGCAGTAAAAAATTGATATTTTTTATCCATAAGACGAAGGAGGATACAGACCATTATGAACACATTGAAGACCACAATCCTGATGGCTCTTTTGACCGGGCTTTTGATTGTCGTCGGCGGCAGCTTCGGCGGCCGCCAAGGGGCGATCATCATGCTCGTCTTTTCCCTCGGGATGAATTTCATTTCTTATTGGTACAGCGACAAGATGGTGCTTGCCGCGTACCACGCGCAGGAGATTTCCCGCGCGCAGGCGCCGGAGCTTTACGGCCTCGTCGAAAAGCTCGCGCAAAAGGCAGAGCTTCCGATGCCGAAGGTTTGCGTAATCCATTCGAGGACGCCGAACGCTTTCGCGACGGGACGCAACCCGGAGCACGCGGCGGTGGCCGTGACCACCGGCATCATGGAAACGCTGGACTACAACGAATTGGGCGGCGTGCTCGCCCATGAGCTTTCCCATATCAAGCACCGCGACACGCTGATTTCCACCATTGCCGCCTCGATTGCAGGCGTCATTTCCACCATCGCGCATATCGCACAATGGGCGGCGATTTTCGGCGGCGGACGTTCCAATGACCGGGACAACGGCGGAGCGCTGGGGCTGCTGTTCACTATCATCGTCGCACCGTTTGCCGCCATGATGATCCAGCTCGCGATCTCCCGTTCCCGCGAATACGACGCTGACAAGAGCGGCGGAGAAATCTGCGGCGATCCGATGGCTCTTGCCTCCGCCCTGGAAAAGCTCGACTATGCGTCCAGCCGTATGCGCCCGATGGAAGGAGCGACTACCTCCACCGCGCATATGTGCATCGTGAATCCGCTGAAGGGCTCGAACGTCACCTTCGCCGGCCTGTTCAGCACCCACCCGTCCACCGAGGAGCGCGTCGCCCGCCTGCGCGAGCAGGCCCGCGAAATGCGTCGATAAAATATTACTTTGGCTTTTAAAAATCACGAACTCTCGCCTTCCCCTTGAGGGGAAGGTGGCGCCCGCAGGGCGACGGATGAGGTGTCTTTGAGGTTTCGCTGACATTAAGCGTTTTGGCTTTCCACCTCATCCGTCAGCTTCGCTGACACCTTCCCCTCAAAGGGGAAGGCGAGGAAGTTTGGTAGTGAAATTTAAGACCGAAGTAAGAGCATAAAAAAACCTGTTGCGATTCCCGTTTGGGAAAGCAACAGGTTTTTTCTTTATACCGTTATCCCATAACTGCGTCGTACAGATCAATTGCCGCCGCGATGGGATGGAATCCTTTCTGTATCGACTGATCGGCAATCATGTCGATTCGGCCCACTTCCTTGCCGTCGTACAGGATCACGAGATCCCCGACCTTGTCGCCGCCCTTGATCGGCGCGCGGATAAACTTCGGCATATCGAAATCGATCTTGAATTTTTTCTTGTCGTCGCCCTTGAAGAGCAAAAACTTGACGTCTTCCCTCGGGTGCGCGGTCACTTTGTAAGTCCTGCCGTCGTGCGCCCAGACGCTGCGCTCGATTTTTTCCTTGACCGGACCTTTCTCTATTCGGACCAGCGGGAACCCGTAGTCCATCAGCTTTGCCGTGTCCGCAAACCGGTCATCCGTATCCGGCGAATTCATCACGATGGAAATCAGCGTCACGCCGTTCCGCGTCGCCGCTCCCGCAAGGCAGCCGCCCGCCGCCCGGGTCCACCCCGTCTTGATTCCGCTCATGCCGGGATACGAATACAGCAGCTCGTTCGTGTTTTCCAGCTTCCGCTGCTGCTTGCGCCCATCCGGCGTGTTCCATACGAAAAGATGCTCGCGGGCGTCGACAATGCGGCGGAATTCCGGGTTCGCCCAGCCGTACCGCGCGATCTTCATCATATCCCGGGCCGTCGACACATGGCGGATATCCGGCAGGCCGTTCGGATTCGCGAACTGCGTCTGCTTCGCGCCGATCAGCCACGCTTTCTGCGTCATGTTCGCCGCGAACTCCATCGCGTTTCGCGAAGGCGTCATGGCCTCGGCAATCGCCACCGCCGCTCCGTTGTCCGAATCCATCATCAGCGCCATCAAGAGCTCACGCATCGTGGTCGTCTCGCCCTCGGTCAGCTCCGTGCCCTCGGTAGCGGCAGCTTCCGCCCCGACGGTCACCGGCGCGGACAAATCCTTCCACTGCTCAAGCGCGAGAAGGCAGGTCATCATTTTCGTCATGCTGGCCGGATACATCAGCCGGTCGGCGTTCTTTTCGTAAATCACGCGCCCCGTCGAAGCCTCGATAAGGATCGCGGCCTCCGCCGTAATGACCGGCGGTTTCGGAAGCTCCGCAGCGGATACAGTCTTAACCGCAAGGAAAGCAAAAAAAGCAACGAACGCGAAAACGCGGAATAGTTTCGATCTATGTAAAGTCATACAAAATCAGTCCCCAGAATTCTCCTCAAAGTTACGAACCACAAAAAAAGTGCCGCCGGCTTTCAGGCACAGCGTCCCGTCCTCGTCGAAGACGCGGCCCTCGCAAACCATCGTGTGCTTGCCGCTGTGGATCACTTCGCCTTCGGCGTAGATACGCCCCTCGCAAACCGGACGGATAAACGAAAGATTCATTTCCAGCGTCACAACGCCCTTGTCGCAGGTGAAGCAGGCAATCCCCATTGCCGTGTCGATCATCGTCGCCGCTACGCCGCCGTGGGCGATATGGTGGACGTTCGTATGCTCATGCCTGACGTCCATATCGAGACGAACGCGCCCGCGCTCGTAATTTGTCACCCGGACGCCCAGCAGCGCAAGAAACGGATTCGCCTCGTAAAACTCATTGAAATGCTGCCTGACGTGCTCGCTGATTTCCGGCTCCATATAGCCTCTAACCCCTTGGTAATGTGGTTTGTTCGGTTCTCTACAACTACATGTTGTATTATAGCATAAAACAGGGGGTTCAATCAAATAAACGCTATTTATCAATTTTCGCAACGCCAAGAAAAAAAAGCGCTTCCGAAGAAGCACTTCTTTTGTCCTATCTTTATATATTTTTTCAGGCCATCCCGTACTTTTTCTGTATTTCCTCCACCCGCTTCGCGTGGAACGCGTTTTCCCGCCGGATTGCCTGCCGAAGCTTCGGCGGATGGTGCTTATAGGATTTCCAGATCAGATCCAGTTTTTGCTCATGGCGCTTGTTCTCGATCTCCATAGCCCGCTCGTAGGTCAGCACCTCCGGCTGGCCGCCCTTTTGCCGGGGAGGCGGCTTCTCCTCGCCGTCGTCCTCGGCCTTGGCCTTTTTCGGGGCTGCATAGACTTCCGGCAGCAAGACCGCCGCCGGAACCGTGAAGAAAAACAGCCCGCCCATCATCGCCGCCAATATCTTTTTCGCTGCCATCGCCTATCCCCCTCCCGCCGTATTTTTATCATTATATCATTTCCGCACAAAAAAATCTTCCACAAAAAAACAAATTTCCTCTTAAGAATCGGAAGGAAAATTTCGATATACAGATAAGAAGTTGTATCGTCGTCATGCAAACACGCATAACGACAACGAAAGGACTCAAAAGGGAATTCGAAGGAGGATACGATCATGGCGAATACGATTAACACCGGCTATTCCATGTATCAGAAAATGCTTGGGCAGGCTGACAACAAACGGACGCACGGCCCGCACAAGAAAGGCGCAGCCGACGAGGCGAAAAAGCCCTTCAAGGGATTCGGCGACAGCTCCAAAGTCGAGCTGTCCGACGAAGGACTGGCGGCGCTGGAGGCGGAGTCCGTGGCGCGGCGCGCAGGCGTAATGGTCAAGGAAAACAACAGCGACGAGACGTCCCTGATTACCGAGGACAAGCTTTCCGACAAAGCGAAGGCCTTCCTCGAAAAGCTCCGCGAGAAATACGGCGACAAGTACGACTTCTTCGCGGTAGGCAGTATCGAGGACCCGCGGGCGAAGTCGCTGACAGGCAGCAAGGCTTACTCCGTGCTGCTGACCAACGACGAGATCGAGAAAATGGCCAACGACGAGGAATACGCCGAGGAAGTCATGAATAAGGTCGAGTCCGCCGTCGATATTACGAAACGCATCGAGGAAAAAGGCGAGCTGGGCGAAGGCGTGAAGTTCAAGCATATCTCCATCGCGTTCGACAGCGACGGCAACATGAAGCTTTTCGCCGAGCTGGAAAAAATGTCCGAGAAACAAAGGGAGCGCATGGAAAAGGCGAAGGAAAAGCGCGCCGAGGAAGCGGAGGACGAAAAGAAAGCGGAAAAGGACAAAGAGCCAAAGCACGCGCACCACACGAAAAGCGTCTGGCTCGAAGCGGACTCCGAAGACGAGCTGCTGGAAAAAATCGCGGGCATCGACTGGAACAGCATCCGCGGAAAAGGAAAAGACAAAAACGAATGATGAACCAATGGCTCCCCCGGCATCGCCGGGGGATATTTTTGCGCGTTTTTCCTTCCTTTTAATTTTTTGCTAATGGTTTTCCAATGAAAATAGTTTATGATGTATGCGTCAATAATTACTACCATCCTTGCCTTCCCCTGGAGGGGAAGGTGGCGCCCGCAGGGCGACGGATGAGGTGTCTCTGAGGTTTCGCTGACGTTAAGCATTGCTTTTTCCCACCTCATCCGTCAGCTTCGCTGACACCTTCCCCTCAAAGGGGAAGGCAAGTTGGGTGCAATCTGAATAACATTATCAGGAGGCGTTGTGTATGCTTCGTTTATTTTTCGGAATAACCATGGCGTTGCTTTTCACGTTTTCCGGCGTGGTCTCCGCCGCCCCTTCGGCCATGCCGACGGTGGCGGTGATTCCGTTCGGCTTGAAGGCGGCGGTCTCGCGAGATATCACTTTGGAAGACGCGACGATTGTCAGCGATTACGTTTACGACGCGCTGGTCAATTCCGGCGCCTTTGACGTAGTGGAACGGGAACGGCTCAAAGAAATCATGACCGAACAGGTCCTCGGGCACAGCGGCCCGGTGGACGAACGCACAGCGGCAGAGTTCGGACGGCTGCTCGGTGCGAAGTACATCATCTGCGGCAGCATCACCGGCCTTTCCACGCGCAAGACGACGGGAGAAGTCGTCGGCCTCGGCGTATCCAAGTCGAAGGTGTTCGCCCATGTGGCGGCACGATGCATCGAGGTGGAAACGGGCCGTGTCTGGCTGGCGGGGCGCGGCGACGGGCGCGCGACGAACACGCAGCTGAACGCGCCGCTCCGGATCATCCGCATCGGCACGGACAAAGTGGATTTCGAGCAGGTCCATAAGGCATTGGAGGACGCAGCGGACGACCTCGTGAACGGCGGCGAGGGCTTCCTGAAGCGTATGCGCCAATATGAACGGCGAAACAAGGATTGAGCGCGCAAGGCGCGGGGCGCTGCTCCTCTTATTCGGCGTCGTCATCGTGTCGCTGTGTTTCGCGGCGCGATGCGAAGCGGCGCCCGTGACGGCATTCGTCGGCGAAGTGGCCAGCTACGGCGACTACGCGCTGCAAAGCGGATTTTTCGATACCTTCCGCGACCGGCTGGAAGAATCTTTGTCGGCTTCCGGAAAATTCCGCGTCGTTATGCGCCGCCCAACGGCGGAGGACGCGGCGCGGCTTTCCCTCGTCCACATGGACGCCATCGCCCGCGGCCATAGGTATCGGCGGGAAAAGGCGGGGGCGACGCTGATACGCTACGCGGACGCCGCCTGCGAACGACAGGACGACGCAAAAGCGAAGGCGTGGCGAAAGAACGGACGCGCCGTCTACGGCCTCGGAAAAGAGGCTGCGCAAACGGCGCGGGAGCTTGGCGCCCGGTACGGCGCCGAATATCTGATTTTCTGCAACCTCGGCGGCGTCGACGTCGAGCGGGTGCGCTCGATCTGGAACGCGAATGTCCGCGACTTCGAGATGCGCGCAAAGGAAATTCGCGCGGAGATTTCCTATTACCTCGTACACACGGCGACGGGCCAAGTCTATGAAGGCCACGACGCCATGGAAAAGCGGGGCCAGATCACGCAGATCGTCGTCGGGCAATACGGCAAGGGCTTCACCGTCGAGCAGCTGTTGCTGTCGGTACTGGACCGCCAGGCGAAGAAAGCGACGGAAGGCGTCGTGAAGGACGGTCTTTCCCGCCTCCACGAGGAAACGCCGGACGAAGAACCGCGGCAAAAAACCGCGCCAAGAAATCCCCTGTTCGCGCTGGTTCCGTTCACGAGCCGTGTCCGCATCACGAACCTTTCAGGCGAGGAATTGGCCTCCTATAGTATCGCGGAAGACTGCCTGCTGGACGAAATGTCCAAGCGCGGCTTTTCCTTTGTCGACAAGACAGAAGCCACAGCCCAAAAGCGGCGGGACGAGGCGGCGCTGGACGGCCGCACGCTGAAGGACGCGAATCCCCGCTATCTCCTGGCGGGAACGCTGACCAATCTCGGAATTTCCGAATCGAAACGCCCCGGCAGCGCCGCGACGATTGTCCGCGCGGGTCTTTCCGTCCGCGTGATCGACGCGAAAACAGGGGAATCGGTTTTCGTCGCGACAGGCACAGGAGACTCGGCGGCCAAGCGGTACGAAATCGGAGCCTTCGGCGTCCATCTCCTCCGCTTCGGCACGCAGGAATTCAGCGAAGAATGCCTGTACGAGGCCATGCAAAAAGCAGTGCGGGAGCTCGCGGAGAAACTGGAAAAATTCGCCCCGGCAGCATGAACAAATTCTTGCCATGCAAAAAAGACGGCGCGAGGCCGTCTTTTTCGTTTGCTTGTTCGTTAATTTTTTGTTATACTATGTTCATAGGGTCGGCTGATGAGTCGGTTTTTCCTCTCTCTTGCAGAGAGGAGGGATGCCTATGACGGTGTTCGAGGCTCTTTCTCTGATGATTGGGTTTGGTCTCCTGATTGTGGCTATCCTTTCATATCTGAAGAAATAATTTCAGGCATGAAAAAAACCGCATAGGCTACGCGGTCTTCTTCAAACTATTATGTAGCGAGGAGAACCGACGTGGACTAGACATCGGCTGTCCCTTCTTTGTTTATTATACGGATTTTCCTGCGAAAGTCAAGACGCAAAAAAGACGGCGCGAGGCCGTCTTTTTTGCTGTATTGAAGAGGAGTGGGAAATGCGAAATCAGAAGAGGAACTTGATGCGGCTGAAGTAAAGCCTGTCACCTTTGTCTCCACTAATCGTCTTGCCGTCGGTGTAACCGAGCATAAGAATCGTGTTCGGGAGAAGCGTAACATTGGTGCCAATGAACCATCCCTTTGTATCTGGAAGGCTATAGTCATACGTCGGCATAAGGGAAGCATATTTGCCCAAATGACGATACCCAGCCTCGATTCCAAAGGTGCCCGGCTTGTTCGCCTTCGCTCCCTTATAGGTGAGCTGGATATTATATGCCCTGCGTTGAGCACTGCTGTTCGAAACAGGGTCCCCCGCTGCATTTGTATAATCCCCTTTAGTATTTTGCGCATAGGCACCGGACAGACGGAAGTCGCCGAACTTATAGCCAAGGCCGAGCACCCAAATGTCTGCGCTGCCTTCACCATACTGATTCTTCCATCCTTCTTCATTCGAAAAATGATGGTAACCAACACCGGCAGAGAATTTGTTCTTATTATAGGTGAGTTCTCCGCCTACATAAGACGACGCTGAACCTCCGGTGAGCCCCATCCAATTATCACTGGTATCAACACGGCCCGCTGCAACCGCGAATTTCAAGTCCTTGCCGAAGGTAACACGACCGCCGGAGAGATAGTCATCCATAACCATACCTTCGTCAACGTTTGTAAAGAAGAAGGTCTTACCTAGGTCAATCGTTGTGTTGCCATAAACACCTTGAACACAAGCCCATCTCAGTTGGAAATCGTCGATGTTCTTTGCAGTGCTGAGATTTTGCTTGGAAGCTCCATTATTGGCACCATAATAAATGCCTGCCATACCTGTCCAGTTCTTGTTGATGGTCATGCTGGGCTTCAGGCGAAGCTGTGCAAAATTATTGTGCTTATCCCTGTCATTTCTCCCCTCCATTGAGTGCTTGGTAAACTGATAACGCAGTTCGCCTTTCCACTTCACGTTGTCGACTTTCTTTTCCAAAGCCGCAACGCGGACGCCGAGGTTGTTCAGCTCGTCGGCGAATTCCGCCGCCAACTTGTCGATCAGCGCTTTGTCTCCGCCGCCTTTCGCCATCGCGCGGGCGATCATCTGCGCCATCTCGTAACGGGTGATCTCCTGGTCACCGCGATAAGTGCCGTCGCCGTAGCCTTCGATGACGCCGTCGGCAGCCAGCTGCGCAATCGCGTCATACGCCCAATGGTCGGCAGGTACGTCCTCGAACGGGTTCGCCGCGGCGAACGTCGTGGAGGCCGCGCCAACGACGAGTGCCGTCGTCAGAGCGGAAATGAGTGATTTTTTCATGGAACAATTCCCCCTATAAAATGTAGTAATGAAAAACGGATATGCAAGACGAAACATTTCCCTATTCCCTCACTTGCCGGACGGCACCCGACACAAAAATCATGCCGTGCCTTCATCCTTCAGCGGTGAAATATAGGATTTGTTTCGGTATTGCCGTGCTTCTTGCCTTCCCCTTGAGGGGAAGGTGGCGCGCGCAGCGCGACGAATGAGGTGTTCTCAATGTTGCGTTTATCTCTTTCTCTAGGTTGTGCCACCTAATCCGTCAGCCCTTTGGGCTGACATTCGATATGCCACTGGCATATCTCACCCCTCAAGGGGAAGGCTGGTCTACACCCTTTATCAGCACACATCGTGCAAACACTGCCGCAAAAATTCCCGCCCGTTCCTTTCGGAAGCGGGCGGGACAATTTGCCGCGCAAAACAGCGCAGCTTTTTGTCCGTCTCCCTCATCCTCCGCAGGTTGAACGGTACAGCCTCAAACGCGGGCTTTCTGGCTCGGTTCGTCGCGCGGTTCTTGTGCCTTCCCGGTCTTCCCAGTGGCCTTCTTCCCAAGTCGCGCTCCCCTTACAGCTGCGGGACAGCACAGGCCTTGCACCTGTTTTTCCGCAATCGAGGCGCTCTTTCCTATTCCATCGTACGCGCAAAAAGCGGGCAGACGCGCCCCCTCCCTTGCGCTTACAGATTTTTTCCACATTATAAGCGAATGATTCTAAATTTACAATACAGATACCCCTATGGGTATATTCATGAAAAAAGCAGTAAAAAATCTTAAACTCTCCTTGCAGCTCTAAGGAAAAATCCTGTTCCCTGTCATATTATATAAGATGAATATGCAATAAAAAATTTTTATTTTTTTTTGCAAAAAATATCCGCAGGGACAAAAATCATGTCCCTGCGGAAGATTTTATCGCGCTTTTCTTTTTATACCCGCTCGAAAACCTCACGAACGTCCACAAAAAAATCGTCGTACAGCGAGACCTTCAAAGGCAGCTTTGCCGCTGCTTTTTCCTCCTCGGAAAGCTGTTCCCACTCCCAGTCCTCATAGACGTTGTAAATATTGTCCAATACAAAATGACCGTCCCGGAGCAGATAGACCTCCACGGACTTGCTTTTCGTATCGGCAATCCAATATTCGCGGACGCCGTGTCTTTCATAGACGTCCTTTTTTGGTCCCCTGTCATTCTTCCCGGTGGAAGGCGAAAGCACCTCCACAATGAGATCAGGAGCGCCATAGATGCCATCACGCTTTATGATGTCTTTATTGCAGACAATCATCGCATCCGGCACAAAAGTATTGTTCTCGTCAAGATGCACCTGAACGCCGTCAAAAAAAGCTTCACAACGCTTTCCACGCAAATACCGTGAAAAAATATTGACGAGATTTGTTACCACGCGATTGTGATTGACCGCCGGCATCGCCGATAGCATCACCGTCACGCCGTTGATTTTCTCGACGCGCCGTTTTTCCTCAAAATTGGCTTTCATCGCTTCCGCCGCCGTCATGCAATCATCTCCTTTTGTATATCTTACCATAGGAAACGACACGGCGCAAACCTAATGGCAGTTTATGCCGGCCGCACCTTCCGGAACGCCGCTCCGAATACAACCAGCCGGAAAATCCAATCCAGGAACATCGCGTACCATATCCACAGCACGTCTTTTCCCATCCAGTCCACAAAAAGGTAAGCGAAGCCGAGCCGGAAAACGGCCATCGCGCTGATGGCGACCGCCATCGGCAGAACAGCCCTGCCTATGGCCCGGAAATAATACGGCAGCAGGAACGCGACGGGCCAGATAATCATTGCCAGCGAATGCGCCGCCAGAAGGCCTTCCGCCAAGAACGAGGACTGCGGCGAGAGATGGTAGAGGCCGACCCAGAAGCTTCTGCCGAAAATCATGGCGGCGCAGATCGGAAGCAGCACCGCGTAATTCAGCACGATCAGGAGCTTCGCATAATATTTCGCCTGTCCCGGCTCGCCGGCGCCCCGGCATTGTCCGACAATCGTCATCATGGCGGCGCCCAGCGCATTCCCGGGCAAATACAGATAAGTCACGAGATTGCCCGCCACGGCGTAGGCGGCAATGGACGCCGTCCCCAGCGTGGACACAAGACTTTGGAGCAGTACCTTCCCCACATTGAACAGGCTGCTCTCCACGCCGCTGGGAACCCCGATGGAAAGGATTTCCCGCAGGATTGTCCCGTTGGGCCTGCATTGCCTGAAATTTTCAATCCGAAGCGCATTTTCCGGCGCCTGAAGGAAGACGAAAATGGCAACGGCGGCCACAAAACGGGAAAGCAGCGTTGGGATCGCAACGCCCTCGACGCCCATGCCGAAGCCGAAAATGCACAGCATATCCCCGCCGATATTGAGCAGGTTCATGCCGAGGGAAACCATCATGGACAGCCGCGTGTTGCCCTCCGCACGGAAAATGGAGGCCGCCGAGTGGTAAACTGCCAGGAACGGGAATGAAACGGCGGTAAACCGCATATACACTTCCGCGTCCCGCATGACCTCCGGCGCGACCGTGCCGAAAAGGACGCGCAGGATCGACTCTCCGCCGCAGAGCATCACGATGGACAGAAGGAGCAGGGCAGACGTCGTGACCGAAAGGAGTTGGCCGCCGCTCTTTCTCGCCGAGGCATAATCCCCGCCGCCGATGTACTTGGCGCAGACGACAGTCCCGCCCGCCGTCATGGCGAACAGGAACTGGAGGACCAAATGATTGATCGAGTCCACCAGGGAAACGCCGGAAACGGCCGATTCTCCAACAAAGGAAACCATCAGCACGTCGACCATGCCGACAAGGACAGATAAAAGCTGCTCAACCAGCAGCGGCCAGATCAATCTCAACAGCCGACGCCAACTGAACAGCCTTTCTTTGTTGCTCATATAAAACTTCCTCTATTAGTGCTTCATCCATGTGCCTTTCCGATAATACCAATACAGCATGGCGCCCGACGTGCCCCAGCTGATGGGATAGACGGCCACCAGGAGGCGTATGTCGTGCGCCAGCTGCATGAATCCGAACAGGATCGCCGTCCGAAGCAGGCACTGGTTGAACAGCACGATATACATGGGAACGATTGACTCGCCTCCGCCTCGAAGCGTGTCCGCAAAGGTCTCGAGGAAAACATAAAAGAAATAGAACGGAAAAGCAATCCAAATGATGGTGACGCCCATGTCGATAACCGCCGGATCGGAATAGAAGACGCCGAAGGTCTCACGCCCGAACCAGAGCAGGACTGCCGCCAGCACGAATGAATAAGCCACGCCGAAAATCAGCGTCGTGTGCAGGCCGCTCTTCACACGGTCATAGAGCCGCGCGCCCACATTCTGCCCCGTGAAGGTCATCATAGCCTGCCCCAACGCGCACAGGGGCATATAAAACAACAACTCGATACGGAAGTAGGCGGTGAAAGCCGCTATGGCCGTCACTCCGAACCCATTGATGAAATACTGGACGAATACGTTGGAAAGGGAAATCACTACCCCCTGCAATCCCGCAGGCAGGCCGATGCGGATAATCTCCTTCGTCAACGGGCCGTCGACCGCCAGCTTCCTGACGTTCATGACCCCGCTGTTCAGCAGATACCGTACGGAAATCACCGCCGAAAGCACCTGCGACAGCACCGACGACCAGGCAACGGCAAGGACGCCGTTATCCATATACAGGATGAACAGATAGTTAGTCGCGATATGGATGATGCCGCACACCAACTGAATCAGCATGGGCGTCTGGGAATTGCCCAGCGCCCGCATGACGCCGGCCGCCATATTGAAGACGAGCATGAAGGTCAGCCCGAGGAAGAATACCTCCACATAGTCGTAAGCATCCTGAAAAATGCCGGCGGGAGTATCGATCGCGCGCAAAAAAGCGGCGGCGGTCAACAGGCCGACGACGGTCAGCAGGATGCCGCCGACCAGCCCCAGCGCCATCGACGTATGGATGGACTTGCCGAGCTGTATCTGATTCTTGCGCCCAAAGGCCTGCGCAATCACGACGCCCGCGCCGATGCTGACGCCCGTGAACAGATTGATGATGGCCGAAGTCAGAAACACGCTGGCCCCGACCGCCGCCGATGCCTCCGCGCCCAAAAAATTGCTGACGAAGAGGATGTCGACGGTGGTATAGAGCTGCTGGATCAGGCTGGCCCCAAGCAAGGGCAGCGCGAACATCAGCAGCTTCCGGGCGATGGGGCCGTTGGTCAAATCAAGCGTCTTAGCCAATATAATCTCCTATATAAGAGCCTCTCCCATGGGGAGGAGTGAAACGTGCCAGTGGCACGTTTCGGCCGCAGGCGGTGGGTGAGGTCTCCATGAAACAACGCAAACGTCAACCGTTACGTTGCAAGACCTCATCCGTCAGCCCTTCGGGCTGCCACCTTCCCCAGAGGGGAAGGCTGGTTACTTCACCTTTTCTGCCAGCGAATGCATGTGAACGTGGGTGTGCGGCGTCTGCGGCACATAGCCTTCCGGCAGTTCCGCGTAAGCGCAGAGCACGCGCCCCGGCGTGATGGAAAACGCCGGCGTCATATACAGCATAACGCCGCCGAACTTGGCATGGAATTCCTCCTGCACTTCGCCGAAGAAGTCGGTGGTATATCCCAAAAGCTCGTCCTTTTCGACCATTTCACCGCTGTGCTTCAGGTGATACCAGCACGCCGGCCTGTCGGCCTCCAGATATTCGATATTGGTCAGTTCCTGCGGCGTGAAGGTATGGACATGGCCGTGGTCGTACTCGGGCATCATGCCGACATGCTTCAGCACATGCAGGACGTCGTCCTTGTATTCGTCGATGTCCTCGCGGCAGCAGAAGCCCGTGCCGCCGCGCTCGACGAGGATGCTGGGCACGCCGTGCAGCGCCGCGCAGTTGTACGCGCCCGTGGTGGCTGTGGAGCGGACCAGGTATTCCACGTTGATCTGCTTCGCCATTTCCCTGGACTTGTTGTTGACCTCCTCCGAGGCGTTGCCGGGGAAATAGGCGTAAGGGTGCAAATCCTCCTGCAGGTCGCCGCTGTGCAGGTCAAGATAGTAATCCGCTTTCAGGATGAACTGGTTCAGCAGGAAATCGGCCAGCTTGTAGGTACGGCTTAGAGTGGGATTGCCGGGGAAAACCCGGTTCAGGTTCAGCCCGTCCTCCGGCCCGAGCTCCGCCATGCGCGCCCAGAACGCGGAAACGTTCACGGGGTGCATGATGACGAGGCAGCCGTGAATATCCTCCGGCTTCAGCGCTTTGCCCAGCTCGATGGACGCGGCCGTCCCCGGATACTCGCTGCCGTGGATGCCGGCGGTGACCAGCACCGTCGGGCCGTCGTATTTGCCGTTGATGAATGTGGTCGGAATCGTGTTCAGCGTGCGCGGCACGTCCACGAAGGTGCGCAGTTTGGTGCCGGGCTCGATATGCATGTTTGCGAAACAAACTGTATGCAGCATAATATCCTCCTAAAAACCATTTGGATGGCTTTTTATTGAACTGACGAGGTCTTGCTGACGTCATCAAAAACCTCACCCACCGCCTATGGCGGTCCCCCCTCCCCATAGGGGAGGGCAAGGTGATTGTTAGAATTTCTTATACAGCACGCGGCAGGCGTTCAGCACGCAGAGCACGGACACGCCGGTATCCGCGAAAACCGCGGCCCACATGGACGCATAGCCGAAGAGGCCCGCGACCATGATGATGACCTTGACGATCAACGCGAAGGCCACGTTCTGCCACGCCACGCTGTTGACCGCCTTGGCGATGGCGATGGCTTTCGGGATCGCGCTCATCTCGGAATTCATGAAGACCACATCCGCCGCCTCGATAGCCGCGTCCGCGCCGCTGCCCATGGCCGCGCCCACGTCCGCGCCCGCCAGGACGGGAGCGTCGTTGATGCCGTCGCCGACGAACATGACGCCGCCGTACTTGTTGCGGAGGTCGTTCATTTCTTTCAGCTTGTCCTGCGGCAGGAGCTCCGCCCGCACTTCCGTGATGCCGGCTTCCGCCGCCACGGCGTTCGCTTCCCTGCGGGCGTCGCCGGTCAGCATGACCGTCGCCAGCCCCAGCTTCGTGATGTCTGCCACGGCCTGCTTCGCGTCGTCCTTCAGCGTGTCGTTGATCCGAACGCTGCCGAGGAACGTCCCGTTCTTCGCCACCAGCACCTCGCTGCCGTAGTCCGCAGCCTGATAGGCGCCGTAGTCGACTTTGAACTGATCCATCAAGCGGGGATTGCCGACCAGGAGCGTATCGCTTCCGAAATAAGCCACAAGGCCGGCGCCCGCGATTTCCTCAAAGCGGTCCGGACGCTCCAAAGGCAGGTTCCGCTCTTTGGCGGCATTGACGATGCTGACCGCAATCGGGTGAGTGGAAACCTGTTCCGCCCCCGCGGTGGCCTGCAGGATCTCGTTTTCGCCCGCGCTTCCCGCGGAAAGCACCTGCTGGACCACGAAGTTGCCCTTGGTCACGGTGCCGGTCTTGTCCATGACGACCGCCGCCACGTTCTTCAGCATTTCCATGGCGTTGCCGCCCTTGAACAGGACGCCGATCTTGGAGCCGGCGCCGATGCCCGCGAAGAAGGACAGCGGCACGGAGAGCACCAGCGCGCACGGGCAGCTGATGACCAGGAAGGTCAGGGCGGTGTAAATCCATTTGTTCCATTCGCCCGTCATCATGGAAGGAATAATCGCCACCGCAAGCGCAAGCGCCACTACGATCGGCGTATAGACCCGCGCGAAGCGGGTAATGAATTTGTCGATATACGGCTTGTTGGCCGCCGCGTTTTCCACGGAATCCAGAATCTTCGTGACCATGGATTCCTGCAGTTCCTTTTCCACGCGAATCTTCAGCATGCCGGAGGTGTTCACGCAGCCAGACAACACCTCGTCGCCGAAGGATTTGCGCACAGGCACCGGCTCGCCGGTGACAGGGGACGTGTCGAGCTGGCTCTCGCCGTCGACGACGACGCCGTCCAGCGGGATACGGTCGCCGACGCGCACCAGCAGGATATCGCCGACGCGGGCTTCCGCCGAAGGAATGACCTTCACGTCGTCGCCCACCAACAGGTTGACAACTTCCGGACGCATATCCACCGCGTCCATGATCTGGTCGCGGCTCCGGTCGGCAGCCCGATCCTGGAACCATTCGCCGACCCGGTAGAAGAAGATGACGCCCACCGCTTCTTCCCATGCCTCGATGGCAAAGGCGCCCAAGGTGGCCACGGTCATCAGGAAGTTCTCGTCGAAGAATTCGCCCTTCGTAAGATTCTTCAGGGCGGTCAGCACAATCTTCCAGCCCAGGATCACATAGGCGACGATCAGGCAGTACATGTGGTACTGCTCCGGCACGAGCCCCAGCCATTCGGTCACGATGAAGATGGCGCCGCCGACGACCAGCTCGAAAATTTCCCTCGCGTTTTCGCTGAAGAAGGATTTCTTTTCCCGTTTGCGGTCGGGAACGGGCGCGTTGTCCTCCCGCTCCACGATGGTCACGCCGTCTTCCACTTTGTCGGTGACGGCCTGCATTTTTGCAGTGAGTCCGTCGTAGCTGCGGGCGGTGACGCGAAGCTGTCCGGTTGCGTAGACCAGCACGGCGTCGTCCACTTCCGCCATGGCCTTGATGGCGTCCTCCACCTTGGTTGCGCAGGCCGCACAGTCGAGCCCCTGCACGTCGTAGGTGCGGAATTTCGCGGCGCCGAACTGTTCCTTTTCGGAAATCTTCACGCCCTCTTCCGCGTAATCGGCAGCTTTTTGCATCTGCTCCAGCAAACCGTCGTAGCTGCGGGCGCTGACGCGGAGCTGCCCGGTCTCATAGACCAGTATCGCTTCGTCGACGATGGGCAGCGCGGCGATGGCGTCCTGCACCTTGACGGAGCAGGCGGCGCAGTCGAGGCCGTCCACCTTGTAGGTGCGGTATTTCTTTTGCGCGGAGGCGCGGACGCGCTCCGTAATGGTCACGCCGTCTTCCGCTTTTTCCGCGGCGGCCTGCAGTTTCGGCAGCAGGCCGTCGTAATCGTCGGCGGTCACGCGGAGCTGGCCCGTCTCATAAACCAACGTAGCCATCGTCACGCCGGGAATGGCGGCGACGGCGTCCTGCACCTTGATAGAGCAGGCGGCGCAATCGAGGCCGTCCACTTTATAGGTTCGGAATTTATCGGACTGTTCCGGTCCTTCCTCTCTGGGAACTACCGTCACATAGGACAGGAAGGATCGGCAAATCTCCTGGAAAATCGGCAGCATGGCGTCCGGATTCTTGGCCGAGACGCGGAGCTGTTTCGTGCCGAAGCTGACGGCCGCATAGTCTACGCCCGGCAGGGATTTGATCTTATGCTCGATCTTGGACGCGCAAATGGGGCAGTCCAGATTGATCAATTCGTAAACGCGCTTGACATTGTCCGCGTCCGGCATCCGGCATTTGCAGTGTGCAAGGCTCTCCCCGCAAAAATCGCAATACTCTTCGTGGGAATTACATGCCTCGCATTCGCATTCGTCCGGATGGCCTGCCACATGCGCTTCATGGGTATAGGAAGCGTTATGATGCGCCAGCTCATGTTCACTGTGGTCATGGGCTTCCTCGTCGCCGTGATCATGGTCATGCCCGTGGTCGTGTCCATGGTCGTGATCGTGTCCATGATCATGTCCGTGGTCATGTCCGTGATCGTGTCCATGATCGTGGTCGTGGTCATGCCCATGTTCGTGGTCATGCTCATGCTCATGTTGGTGCTCGTGTCCGTGGTCATGTTCGTGATCATGGACATGGTCGTGCTCATGGTCGTGCTCGTGATCGTGTGACATCTTGACACTTCCTTTCGCGAAGGCTACTCTTGAACAATTAAGCGTCGTTCCCTTGGCCCTCCCCTATGGGGGCGCTTAGCGCGGGAGTCCAGTGGACTCCCCGTTAGGGGACCGCCGCAGGCGGTGGGTGAGGTTTTATGACGCTAAACTTATTTTGAAGGCCTCGGTACAAGACCTCATCCGACGCGCTACGCGCGCCACCTTCCCAAAAGGGGAAGGCCAGATTACATGAATTGAACTGAGCGGAGCAATATAATTTTACCCTGCACAGCAGTGGCAGGCCACCAGATGGCCCGGCGCAACTTCTTTCAGCGTCGGCTTTGTATGATGGCAGTCGTCGACGCAATCCGGGCAGCGGTTGCTGAACGGGCAGCCCTGCGGCAAATCCAGCGGGCTGGGCGGCTCGCCTTCGATCGCCTTGATTTTCTGGGAAAAATCCATCTTGAGGTCGAAGACGGAGTTCAACAGCGCTCTGGAATACGGATGGCAGCAGATATCGGAAAGGCCCTCGCCCGGCATGACCTCGACGATATTGCCGAGGTACATGACCGCCACCTGATGGGCAAATGATTCGATCAATCCCAGATCGTGGGCGATAAAGCCGATCGCGATGTTCTTCTCCCGCTGCAGGCGCGTGATCAGTTCGATGACCGTTTTCTGCACGGAAACGTCCAGCGCGCTGGTGGCCTCGTCCATGACGATGAACTCCGGCTCGAGGGCGATGGCTCTCGCAATGGCCACGCGCTGGCGCTGACCGCCGGACATGTTATGCGGATACCGGTCCGCGAAGTCCCCCGGAAGCTCTACCAGTTCCAGCAGTTCCCGCGCTTTCGCGTCCACCTCGGAGCTGCTGATGCGGTTATAGTTCAAAAGCGGCTCGCAGACAATCTCCTTGATCTTCATCTTGGGATTGAAGGACGTGGACGGGTCCTGAAAGACCATCTGGATATGCTGGCGGTTGTCGTGCAGCTCCGCACCCTTCATTTTCGTGATATCCTTCCCGTGGAAGAAAATCTCGCCCTCCGTCGGGGTATCGAGCCAGACCAGGAACCGCATGAAGGTACTCTTGCCGCAGCCGGACTCGCCTACGATGCCCAGCGTCTTTCCTTTATAGAATTTCAGATTGACGTCGTTGCAGGCGGTCAGCAGGCGGCCGTCGTTGGTGGGAAACCGACGGGTCACATGCCGCGCCTCAATCAGCAAATCCTTTTCATCAAACATAACGTCTACCTCCCAAGGTCGGCACCGCGTCCAGCAGCAGCTTGGTATATGGATTGGTCGACTCGTGGAGTATATACTCGCGTTCGCCCCGATCGACGACCTCGCCGTGCTTCATGACCACGATCTTGTCGCCCATATATGCGGCTACGCCGAGGTTATGGGTGACGATAATGATGCTGGTGCCGTACTCGTCGCGAAGCTCCATGAACTGGCGGACAATCTGCGCCTGCGTCGTCACGTCGAGCGCCGAGGTCGGTTCGTCGGCCAGGAGCAGCTTCGGCTGGTAGGTCATACCCATGGCGATGCCGACGCGCTGGCGCTGTCCGCCGGAAAGCTGGAACGGATAAGAGCGCATGATGCGGTCGCCGTCCGGGAGCCGCATCCGCTCGATCATCTCGACGCCCTTCGCCCAGGCGTCCTCTTTCGAGATGTCCTCATGGGTGCGGATATATTCCACATAGCTGTCGCCGATCAGCCGCGTCTGGTTCATCATGGCGCCGCTGTCCTGAAAAATCATGGAGATATCATGGCCGCGCAGCTCGCGCCATTGCTCGTGGCTCAAGCCCAGCAAATCCATGCCGTCGTAAGTAATGCTGCCGGCGGAAACCCTGCCCCCTCCGGGAAGCAGCCCCATAGCCGCGCGGATTACCGTAGTCTTGCCGCTGCCGGACTCGCCGACGATACTGCAAATCTCGCCTTTCTCAAGGCTCATGCTGACTTTCTTTACCGTGAGGTTCTTGCCGTAGGAAATATCTACGTCCACAATATCCAATAATGACATGATATTCCCCCCTTACTCTTCCCGCGGATCCAAAATATCCCGGAGATTATCGCCGAGCATATTGAAGACCACGACCGTGATAAAGATTGCAAAACCAGGATAGATCATCATCCAGGGCGCCGACTGCATGAAGTCGCGGCCCTCGTTCAGCATGGCGCCCCATTCCGGCGTCGGCGGCTGCGCGCCGAAACCGAGGAAGGACAGCGCCGAAAGCTCCATCATCATGCCGCCGATGTCCGTCGCCGCCGTGATGACCAGCGTCGTGATCGTATTCGGCAACATATACTTCCAAAGCATCCGCCAGGTGCTGGACCCGGTGACAATCGCCGCGTACACGAAATCCGTGTGGCGAATCTTCAGCACCAGCGAACGCGCCATACGCGCGTACTTGGGCCATGTGACCAGCGCGATAGCGATTATCGCGTTGCGCATGCTGGCGCCCAGCATACCGGCTACGGCTATCGCCAGGACCAGGCCCGGGAAAGCGATCATCATATCGGCGATACGCATGATCACGGCGTCCACCCAGCCGCCGAAATAGCCGGAGACCACGCCGAGCGCCGTGCCGATCACGAAAACCAGGGCCACCAAGATAAACGTGGAAACGAGCGAGATACGGGCGCCGTACAGCACACGGGAATAAATATCCCGTCCCATCTTGTCCGTACCGCAGACGTGCGTCCCGTCCGGCTGCATAATGGCGTCCTTCAGGTCGCCGGCCGTCGGATCGATGCCGCCGGAAAGTACCGGAGCAAAAACAGCGATCAGTATAATGATAATTGCCAATACAGAGAACAGGACGAAGCCCCTGTTGCTCAAAAATTTCTTCTTTGTTGCCGCATCCATACGCTCACCTCCTCAACCGCATGCGGGGATCCACAAAATTGTAGGAAATATCCACAATCAGATTGATCATCATATAGATGACGGAAACCCACAGCACATATCCCTGGACCAGGAAATAATCGGCGGACATGATGGCCGCTACCGCAAGATTTCCGAGCCCCGGATACGAGAAAATAATCTCGACGACGCTGGTGCCGCCCAGCAGGGAACCGACGGACAGACCCAGCATCGTAATCAGCGGCAGCAGGGAATTCGGCAGCACGTTGCGCCAAAGGATCTGGTTTTCCGATACGCCGCGGGCGCGGGCTCCGATCACATAATCCGAATGAAGCTCTTCCAGCACCGCCGTGCGGACCTGACGCGTGTATTTCGCCGTCATGGCAACGGCCAGCGTCACCGCCGGAAGGATCAGCGACTCAAAATCGCCGGCGGAAGAGACCACCGGCAGGAGTCCCATCTTGACGCAGAAAATCAGGATCAGCATCAGCCCCAGCCAGTAGTTCGGAATCGATACGCCGAAGAAAGTGACGGCGCGCACGATATAGTCTATAGGTTTGTTGTGGTTCACGGCGGAAAGCACGCCCAAGGGAACCGCGAATAAAAGCATGAGTACGGTGGAAGCCAGCGTAAGCTTCAAAGTCGGCCACAGACGGTCCATCAAGAGCTCCGCCACCGGCTTGTTCAGCATGAAGGATTCGCCGAAATTGCCCTGCAGGCAGCCCAATACCCAATCCACATACTGGGTAAAAAACGGCTTGTTCAGTCCCAGCTTCACGCGCATCTCTTCAATCATTTCTGAAGTGGGCATGACGCCTGCATGCGTATAGATATTTCGTGCCGGGTCGCCCGGCGACAGATATGTCAATAAAAACGTGATAAAGCTGATACCGATCAGCACGATCAGCATTTGCAGCAATCTGGAAACAATTTGGTTCTTATTCATAGTATTCTCTCCCCATCATAGGAGTCTTTCAAAAATTCTACAAAGGGATACGATCCGCACCGTACCCCCTTGCAGTTTCTTATATGTTGCTTACAGGCCTATTACTTCGCACCGGCCGGTTTGATCTCGTCGGTAATCCAGTAATAATCGATCGGATAGATATGAGCGTACCCGACCTTCTCGGCATTGTAGATGATGCAGCTGTTGTAGTAACCGTCGACCAAAACTGCGGCCTCGTCAATCAGGATCTGCTGAAGCTGCGTCATAAGCTCGGTATAACGCTTCGGATCCATGGTGGTCTGCAGTTCTTCGTAGGCGGCGTCATAGGCGTCGCTCTTGAAGCCGCAGTAATTGTCCTTGTTCTTGCTCCACCAGTTGCCCATATAGGACGTATTCGATCCGGCAATCATGGTGTTCCAGTTGTTGTTGTTGAGGTCGTAGTCGCCGGCCACCAGCTTCGTCCACTGGTCGTCCGAGCTGCCGTACTCGCTCTTCACGCCGATGCCGATCGCTTTCAGGTACTGGGTATGAGCGTCGGAGAAGTCGTTCAACAGACGGTTTGCATAGGAGATGTAACGGAGCTGGATATTCTGCCCGTTCAGCTCGCGGATGCCGTCGCCGTCCGTATCCTTGATACCCGCGGCGTCAAGAATCTTCTTGGCCTCTTCCGGATTGTATTCGTCCGGATTCTTCAGCTTGTCAAAGCCCTGGCCAAGAGAGCTCGGGATGACCGACGGGCCCGGGCTGTACAGATTGCCGATCGTGTTGGACTTGCAGATGGCCTTGTAATCGATAGCTTTGTGGATAGCCTGACGCAGCGCCTTGTTGGCCAGTGGACGGCCTTCCTTCATGTTCATCCAGCTGAAGCCGCAGCGGGTACCGGCGGTAATCTCGACCTTGAACTTCTTGTCGTCCTGCATCGCTTTCAGGTCGGCGACGTTCATGATATTCTCGGCCAGGTCGATCTGACCGGCGCGCAGCGCGTTCGCCTTGGCGGAAGCGTCGCCCATGAACAGGATCTTGACCTCGTCATACGGCGGCTTGCCGTTCCAGTAATGAGGATTGGCGACCAGCTCGTAACCGACCTGATCCTTGAAGCTCTTGACCATGTACGGGCCGGTACCGACAGGCGCGGTCTTCATGTTCGTGGAGCCCTTGACGTCGAGGATGACCATCGCCGGATCGGCCAGGCTTGCCGGCATATCGGCATAAGCTTTCTTGGACTTGATGGTAACAGTGCCGGCCGCGTCGTCAGCAATAACCTCCGCCTCGGCATCCAGGAACTTGGTCGGGTTCGTGGAGCCCTTCTTGCCTTCTTCGCGGATCCAGTCCAGATATTCCTTGACCTTGGTGGCCGTCATTTCGGTGCCGTTGCTGAACTTGATGCCCTTCTTCAGCTTGAAGGTCCAGGTCTTGTTGCCGTCGCTGGGCGTTGCGGACTCCGCCAGCTGCGGGACAGCCTTGACGTTGTCATCGAACCTGAACAGCGTCTGGCCGATGCCGAAACGGCTGCAGTTCCAAGCCGTGTTGGTCTGCAGGGACGGATCGATCAGGCCGTCGGAATACATCTGGCAGCCGAAGGTCAGCACCTTCGCCTTGCCGGAATCCGCCTTCTTGTCGCCGCCGCCACCGCCGCAGCCCGCAATCAGGCCGCAGGTGATAAGGCCCGCTACCAACACGGCAGCAGATTTCTTGAGTTTCTTGAATGATTTGTGCATAGAGTTCGTTCCCCCTGTTCAAAATTTTTTTGATAATAAATGATAAGCGAAAAATTGCCCAAATCGCCTATCACACAAAAAACAAACCCGTCGGCGTCTCGCAAGCGAGAATCCGACGGGCTTTCCGCACGCAAAAAAAGCGTACGCTGCTTCATCCGTTTCCTCGTCCCCGCGAGTCAAACGCATAACGTTCACAGGCAGGTTTTCTGGCTCGGTTCAAACGCTCCCGCCGATCTTCCCAGTTTCCCAGTGACATCTCCGGCGTTCGCTCCCCTTACAGCTGCGGGACAGCACAGGCCTTTCACCTGTTTCCCTTTCCCATGAACGTCTTATACAATTGTTCGGCAATCATATCCCAAAGGCAGGCGACGAAACGCCCATAAAACTTTTTTGTATTATATCTGAAAAAAATAACCTTTACAATACGAATACCCCTATGGGTATCTTCAAATTCGGCATTCTCTTTGTCCTCTTTCACTTTCCTTGGGACACAAGGGATTGAGAAACTTCCTCATCGTTCGCTTCAAATCGAATTCAGAATAATTTATCTTTATAATTTTGGAAAACTTTATATGCAAGACAGTGATTGGCGAATCTCAAACTCCGCGCCAATAAAGGAAATCCGGCCGGCTTCCAAAAATAGCAGCTATGCGGCAACAGAAAAAATCTATAACACACAAAAAATTTTTATATAAATTTTCATTTCCTTTTTATTTCCCTAAAGAAAAAGCGCCCGACCTGAAATGCCAAGCGCAGCTCCCCAAGAGGAGGGAAAGCCCCCGGCACGTGGACCGCCGGGAGCCGGCCGCCAAGCGGCCTCCCACAGAAAGGAAAATATATGAACAACTTTTCCCTATGGTTCTGCTATCCACAGAGAAAACCTTTCGACACAGGAAGTCCCGGAGATGGGCCGACTCCGGGACTGCTGCCGTCGGCAGCGATTTGGAATGAATGTATGAAGAAGAGGTGATTATCCAAAAAAGGAGGGGAGTTCCCGGCGTACGTACCACCGGGAACCTGCCGCAAAGCGGCAAACCCAAAGATAAGAAATGTATGAGCAATGCTTCTCTATGGAGCTGAAAACCATAGAGAAAACCTTATGACGAGGTCGGAACCCTCGGAAGCTCTTCAAAGGGATCCGACATAGGAAAGGAAGTATGAACAAGGCTTCTTTATGGACCTGAAGCATAAAGGAGCTTGTATCCGAAGGAGGTGGCCCGAAGATGACTGGGCTCCGGGCCTGCTGCCACCGGCAGCGATCTGTATGAAAAGTATTGCAAGAGGTTGCGTCATTAAAGGAGGCGGGCCGGCCTCCCCCATTGAGCCGGCCCACTGCTGACGCTGCGCTGGAAGAAAGACGCAGCGATAGGAAAGCAACAGAAAAAGCTCTTTTCCTAGAACGGGAAAAGAGCCAAACGCCAAATAACCGCACGGCCTTCAACAGGCGGCGCATAATCTCTTCCCCGTCGCTCGCGGGTCAAACAGAAACGCTGATCAGGCAGGTCTCCTGGCTCCAGTCTTCTTCTCTCCGGCACCTTCCCATGCTCTCGCACAGTGGCACTGCCGGATCGCTGGCTGTTACAGTGGCGGGACCGCGCCGGACTTCAACCGGCTTCCCTTTTAAGTCTTGCGACGCCCGATCCAAACGATATGAACTTTTCAACGAAAAATTCGTTTATGCTCGTATTGTAAATGATTCTATTTTTACTGTCAAGCGTTTTTTGAAAAAAACTCATAATTCCCGCGCAAATTATTTTTTGAAATCCTGCCGAAAGCGCTTATTTTTCTTGACAATCCCCGTTCCGTTGCCGTATAGTTGGATTGAATATAAGTATTATTTTTTCATTTTTTCAGAATGACGGTATCGGCTCCGAAAGAAAGGGATGCGGAATGGATTGGACAACGGATCTGGAAATGTATCGGGAAGCATTGCGTGTGGAAAGGATCGGCGTGGCCCGGTGGGATATCAAGCTCGACCGCGTTTTCGGCGACTCGACGATGATGGTGCTTTACCCCGACCATCTGACCAACGGGGCGTATTCCGAGTTCCTGCTGCGCCGCCCGGAGCTGCACCCGAACGACGTGAAATTCTTCGAGGCGCTGGTGCGCTTCGTGCAGGCGCCGCACCACGAATACGCCGACAAATCCCATGAGATCCTCATCGAATATCGGCTGACGGACGCGGAAAACCGCGAACAATGGTTCCACGCGCACTTCACCGTCCATTTCGAGAAGGAATGGCCTCGCAGCGCCGTCCTGCTGCTCCGCAGCACCGACTCCGAACACCGCCAGGAAGAATCTCTCCGGCAAAAGGCCGAGCGGGACGCTCTGACCGGACTCTACAACAAGGGGCATGCCCGGGAACTGATCGACGAGGCGCTGGCCGTTCCCGGCACGACGAAAGCCCTTCTGGTCCTGGACATGGACGGCTTCAAGAAGGTCAACGACAATCTCGGCCATCTCTTCGGCGACGCGGTGATTTCCGACATGGCGCTGTCGCTGGCCGAAGTCTTTTCCTCGGACGGCGACATCATCGGCCGGGTGGGCGGCGACGAGTTCGTCGTGCTGATCCGGGACGTCGAGAGCCGCGACGCGCTGGTCTCGCGCTGCGAAGCTCTCCGGGACATGCTGCGCCGCAGCTTCGAGTATGGAAAGAACCGGACGCTGAACGTCAGCGGCAGCGTCGGCATCGCCCTGTCGCCGCAGTTCGGCTCTTCCTTCGAGACGCTGTTCTCCTGCGCGGACAAGGCGCTCTACGAGGCCAAGCGGCGGGGCCGGGACACGCAGGTCTTTTACACGGACGAGCTGCGGGAAGGCGAAAAGAAGAACGTGGGGGAAAACGAGATCGCCGAAGGGCGGCAGACGCTCCTCGACCATCCCGTGGAGTTCATCTTCCGTATGCTCTACGAAACGGGGAATCCGCGCGTCACCGTGGAAACCCTCCTGTCGCTTTTCGCAAAATACTTCATGGTGCAGCGCGTCGTGATCTACCAGAACCAGGGCGAGAATCCAGGCTGCTGGTTCGAGTGGCACGCCGCCGGGACGCTCCCGACGGAAGAAGCCCATGAGGGCGCCGTGGGCGAATTCCTCAACCGGAACTACCGGAAGGAAATCTACGGCCATTTCCTGGAATTCTCGGACACGACGAAAATCAACGGCCCGATGGCCAAGACGCTGGCCGACAGGAACATCTTCGCGCTGCTCTACGCCAGCGTCATGGACGGGGAAAAGCGGATCGGCTGCGTCGGCTTCGAGGACTGCCGCGGCCCGAGGATATGGACGAAACGGGAGCATGAAGTCCTGCGCACCTTCGCCGATATCCTCGGTACGTTCCTGATGGACCAGATGCGCTATCGGATGCTGCGGAGAGCATACCGCCGCCTGCAGGGCGTCCTGGAAGCCATCACCGGCCCCCTTTGGGTCATCGCCACAGACAACGGCCATATCGGCTATATGAACAAGGCCGCCCGGACGATGCTCGCGAACGGCGAAAACGAAGAAGCGAAAACCTGCTACAAAGTGCGCACCGACTCGAACCGCCCCTGCATCCGCTGCGAACACGTCGGACTGCTGGCGGACTGCCCCGGCACGCTGGCCCTGCGGAAAGAAGCGGAACGCCGCGGCCTCGTCCCGATCCCGATCCGATGGAGCAAGGGGCAGGACGGACAGCTCTTTCTCTTTGACGCGTAAGCAACATATAATGTAGGAAAAATATGCGCAAAATATACCGTTTTCTGTTGACACGATGCAACCGCTGTGACAAAATATAATGTAATGAATTCTTATTCCATAAATTTCATAAATTTCGGGCGCGGTGCCCGACGGGATAAACACTATATTTCATTATGAAACGGGGGAAAACAGTATGAACCAACTTTCCATCAAGGCAAGGCTCATCATGGGCTTCGGCGCGATCGTCGCGCTGTTCGTCATCTTCGCCGCGTTTGTCTACAAGGAAATGATCGGCGTAGACGAAAACCTCGATCTCATCACCGAAGACATGGTGCCCATCACAAGAACCATCAACGACTTTGACCGGGCTGTCGGCAACGGGCGTCGCGCCGTACTGGCGGAAATCTCACGCCGGAACAAAGAAGCGGCGGCCAAGCGGGTGGAAAGCATCGTAGCGGGCCACAAGGAAGCGGATAAAGCCCTCGAGACGCTGAAGAAGCAGGTCTCGGAAGCGATGTACGGCACCGAAGCCGAGCGCAAGGCCGACCTGGCGGAAATTGAAGCGATAGAAAAGCTTTGGAAGGTCTATGAAGCGGATGAAACCAAATCTGCAAAGCTGGCAGGCGAGGGCCAATTTGAAAAGGCGCTGGAAGTGTCCGGGAAAGGCCCCGGACGCCAGGCTTTCATGGACATGAACAAGAAAGTCGACGCGCTGGTGGAGAAGTGCAACAAGCTCAGCGACGAAGCGGGACTGGTGGCTATGGCCGACGTCCACGACATGATGCACTATGCCGTCATCGTCGCTTCCATCGCGGTGGTCCTGTCCGTCATCATCGCGATCCTGCTGATCAAGACCATCGAGAGCGGCTGCGAGGAGCTGCTGCGCGTTTCCGACCTCGTGGCCAAGGGCGACTTGACGCAGCGGGCAAACATCGAAGGCGACAACGAATTCGCGTCCCTCGCCAACAGCAACAACACGATGATCGCGAATATGCGGAAGCTGATCAAGCAGATCCAGGATTCGGCCCAGCAGGTGGCCGCGTCCTCCGAGGAGCTGAACGCGAACTCCCAGCAGTCCGCCGAGGTTTCTCAGACCATCGCGCAGTCCGTCACGGATATGTCGTCGGCGGCGACGGCGCAGCTTGAGACGATGGCCGAGACCGTCGAGATGACCAACGAGGTTTCCAGCGACGCGCAGGCCACGGCGGAAGTCGTCCGCACCACGGCGGAGCAGACGAAGAACGCGCTGGAGCAGGCACAGGCGGGCAGCGAGTTGGTCGGCACGACCGTCTCGCAGATGCAGCAGGTCGCGCAGGAAGTGGACGAATCCGCGCAGGTCGTCGAGAAACTCGGCGAACGCTCAAAAGAAATCGGCCAGATCGTCGAAAGCATCTCGGCGATTGCCGACCAGACGAACCTCCTCGCGCTGAACGCCGCCATCGAAGCGGCCCGCGCCGGCGAAGCGGGGCGCGGCTTCTCCGTCGTCGCCGAGGAAGTCCGCAAGCTGGCGGAGCAATCCCAGGAATCCGCCCAGCATATCAGCACATTGATCGGCTCCATCCAGAGCGACACGTCGCAGGCGGTGGATGCGATGGCGCGCGGCACCGCGAAGGTCAAGGAAGGCTCGGCCAGCGTCGATTCCCTCGGCTCCGCCTTCGAGAATATCCGCAGCGTCGTCGAGGGCCTGAGCCGCGAAGCTACCGCCTCCCTCAGCACCTTCGAGGCGCTGGAGCAGAAAATCGACGGCATCGCGTCCTCGGCGCGGGACGTCGCAGAATCCGCGAAGTCGGTCAACGACGAAGCGCAGTCCGCCTCCGCCTCCGTACAGGAGCAGTCGGCGGGCATGGAAGAGATTGCCTCGGCCTCGTCGAGCCTCGCGACGCTGGCAAACAGCCTGAACAGCGCCGTGGGACAGTTCAAGGTATAATCCGACCGCAGCAACAAAAGACGCTTTCCCTGCATTTGGGAAAGCGTCTTTTGTTGTTGTGGTCATGTTTTTTTCGTTTGTTGCAGGCTTCGCCTGCATACCGATTTTTTACCTGAACCGCACATTTTGCAGCCAACGGTCGAGCAGAGCGCTGCGCTCTGTCGGCGTGAAATTCGCCTGCGTGTCGAACAGCGCGATATTTTTTCCGGCGAACTGCTTGTAGGCCAGCGTCCCGGAATTTGTCGGCACAAAAAACACGTTTTCCTGTTGGAGCGTCATTTGCGCACCGTCAGAAAGCAGCCACTCGAAAAATTCCTGCGCCAACGGCCGGTCGTCCCGCAAAAGGCCGGCGCCCGTCAGCATATACGCTGTCCCGTCCATCGGATAGATAATGCGGATGGGGTATCCGCTGACCATATAACGAAGCGTCTCGCTCTGCACGGCGACGGCGGCGTCCACTTCTCCCATGCCCGTCATGCGGACCGGTGTGGATAGATATTTCACATACTGCACGACTTTCGGATGAAGATCGGAAAGCTGCCGCAAAACCTCCTGCTCGCCATAGACGGCAACCATCGTAAAATAGAGATTCGAGGCGGCGTCAGCGGCCAGAAAATCCGTCATACCCACCCGCATACCGGGATAGACGGCAAACTCCGACCAAGTCTCCGGGATGCGCGGCAATGTTCGCAGATAATCGCTGTTCACGCAGAACACAATCGGATCGTACCAGACGCCCGTCCAGGCGCCCTCCCCATCCTTGAAGGCATCGGATACCGAATCCGTGCTTTCCGAAAGGTACGGCACGAAAGCGCCCTTCATCGCACCCTCGCGCATGATACGGCTGTCAGCCAGCACAAGGTCGGCCTCCGGCTGCTTCTTTTTGTCAGAAAGGGCCTCGGTCAGTTCATCCGGCGTCATCGGGATGAACCGCACGTCCACCTTCGCCATTCTTTCGTATTCCGCCGCCAAAAGCCCCGCCTGTTCAGGCGGCATCGTCGTGCAGACTGTGACGGTCCGCCCGGGCCGTCCCGGCGTCCTGTCGGCATACCCGGAAAGCAGCGACGCGCCGAGTACCGTACCAAGCACGAGCACAAAGGCCAGGAACAAGAGCGAAGTGTATCGCTTCATTCAAACTTCCCCCGAAAACTGCAAGATAGGATCCTGATGAAAAAAGCGGCGAGCGTTGGCTCGCCGCTTTGATAACATTATGCTATCAAAATTATTCGCTGTGGCGAAGCCACGTCGGAATGTCGATGGCGCCGAAATTTCCGCCGAAGGGCGAAACCGGCTGCTGCGGTTGCTGCTGGGGCTGCATAGGCTGCTGCGGAGCCATTTGCGGCTGTCCCGGAGCCCGCTGTACGTTTTGCCGCATCAGCGGCTGCGCCTGCTGCTGCGCTGCAGGCTGCGCGGGAACGCCGATGGTATCCTCCCCTGCGTCGAAGCCTGTTGCAATGACCGTGACGCGCACCGTTTCGCCGAGCGTATCGTCCAGCGCCGCGCCAAAGATGATATTCGCGTCTGGATGAACCTTTTCCGCGATTTCCGCCGCCGCTTCGTTGACGTCGTAAATGCTGAGCTTTTCCGCCGAACCGGTGAAGTTCAGCAGCACGCCGTGAGCGCCCTCGATGGACATTTCGAGAAGCGGGGACTGCACCGCCTCCTGCGCCGCGGAAGTCGCCGCGTTGTCGCCGGAGCTCTCACCGATGCCCATCAGCGCGGTACCCGCGTCCTTCATAATCGACTGCACATCGGCGAAGTCGAGATTGATCAAACCCGGTACCACCAACAGGTCGGAGATGCCCTGCACACCCTGATGGAGCACGTCATCCGCAATGCGGAAGGCTTCCATCATCGGCGTATTGCGGCTGACAATCTGCAAAAGCTGGTTATTCGGAATCGTAATAATCGTATCGACGGCTTCTTTCAGATTGCGGATACCCATTTCCGCGTTCTGCATCCGCCGCTTTCCTTCAAACTTGAACGGCTTTGTGACGACGCCGACAGTCAGCGCGTTGGCTTCCCGCGCGCACTCCGCGACAATCGGGGCCGCGCCCGTGCCCGTGCCGCCGCCCATGCCTGCGGTGATAAAGACCATATCCGCGCCGGATACCGCCGCGATAATTTCGTCGCGGCTCTCTTCAGCCGCCGCCTTGCCGATTTCCGGCTTCGCGCCCGCGCCGAGCCCGCGCGTCAGCTTCTCGCCGATTTGGAGCCGTTTCGGTGCAAGAGATTTCATCAAAGCCTGCGCGTCCGTATTGATAGCGATAAACTCAACGCCTTTCAAACCGGACGAAATCATCCGGTCAATCGCGTTCGAGCCGCCGCCGCCGACGCCAATAACCTTGATTTTGGCCATGTCGGTCATTACATCCGCATCCAATTCAATCACAAATACCCCTCCAAGCCGGGCAATTTCGCCCTATACCTACCGTGCGCAACCGCGCATCGAAAATTTCCGTCTCGTACTTCCATATTCTACTATGAAAGAGAATTTCATGCAAGCATAGCTTTTTTATCATTTTTTTATTCAGTGTTTCCTTAAGGAACCACTGAATAAGTCCCTCCGCGCCTCTGCCGGGTCTTTTTCCGCCTGTCGTTGTCAAATCCCTCTCGACGTAGCGATGCTACGCCTTCGAGGGCTTTTCCTAGACAGCCGAAAAAATCCCTCGACAGATGCACGAATTGACTTAATCAGTGTTTCCTTAAATAATATCGCCGGATGATGGCAAGATTCTGAAAGATACGGAGACCGAAAGCCAAAAGCGCGACGTAATAAAGGTCGATGCCCAGATGATCCCCAGCGTAGACCAAAAACGCCGCCAACAATCCGTTGACGAAAAAACCGGTCATGAACACCATATTGTCGAAGCGGTCGTCCAGCGCGGAGCGAAAGCCGCCGAAAACGGCGTCAAGGCCTGCAAGCAGCGCGACGGAAAACAGCTTGGAATACGTCACCGGAATGACAAGCGGACAAAGGCTGCCGAGCAGAAGCCCGACGCATAATCCGAGCAGTGCAAGAATCATGGCGTTTCCTCCTCCGCTTCCTTCGCGTAGCTGAATTGCGCCGCCCCCTTGTAGGCGGGAACCGTGACGTCCTGCGCCGCCTTGACTTCCAGCTGGATGCCCCAGACCTGCAAAGTCTCCATCACGCCGCCGCGCATACGAAGCGCGCTTTCCAGCGTCGCGCTGTCGCCGATGGCGCGAATCTCATAGGGCGGCGCCGAGCGCACATTGTTCACCGAAAGTGTCGGCCCCGCACAGCGGATTTCCGACGTCGCGACGAGCCGCTGCCCGTTGACGGAAATCGCCTCCGCGCCCGCCGCGCGAAGCTCGTTGATAACCTTCAGAAGATCATCGTCGTGAATGATGTAAAGATTCTGGTTCTCACCGGCCTTCGACTTGATCTTGCTGTCGTCGATAGTCACGATGACGCCGGGGCCGGTCAGAGGCGTCATGCCCGAACGGAGACGAAGCTCCTTCAATATGCGCTCGCCTTCCGAGCCGCCGGGGGCAGGCTGCGCCTTCTGCAGTTCCGCGACTTTTTCCTGCAGCGCGTCACGCTCTTTCTCCGTCTCTATCAGGCGCGTCGAAAGTTCTTCCACACGCTGATACGGAAGCGAGGATTTTTGATCCATCGCGATGCGGAACTGCAAAGCCAGCATAAAACCGAGCACCATACAGACAAAGGCAATGGAAAAATGCCCCCGCTTATAGGTCATCATAATTCAAAATACGCCTCACTTCTGATCCCTGAAAATGACAAACGGAGCGGAGGTGGTCATATCCAAGGCTTCAATCGGCTTCGTCGTCACCCGCAGGTCCTCGATAAAGCTTGCCGTGATTTCCGCCTTCTCTTCCAGCCGTTCCAGAACGCCAACCCGAATTTCCACGGCATTGGCCGTGCGCCCCACAACATACTTCGGGTTGGCCAGATTCACTTCCACAATCTGCGGAAGAGTATTGCTGTCCATCTGTGAAAGATAATCGAGGGCCAGCAATGTCTGCTCGTCTTTCACCTTATCGCCAATATACGCATCCCGCATCGTTACGCCGGACAAGAGCGGAATGGTCTGCAAATGGCGCACACGATATGCGTTCAGCACCATGCCGTTCCGGTCAAGGTCGAGAAACCCGAATTCGCAAGCCACGCAAGCCACAGGACGGCGCTCCTCCACCTCGATCAGAATGCCATTGGGGAATGTTCGTTTCACCGCTGCCTGCTCAATGCGAAGATCCTTCCGAAGGTTTTGCACCGCCTTATCGGTCTCGACCTGGAACATGTGCTGTCCCTTGTATACGCCGGCAATCCGCAAAATGTCCTCCGGCGGGATATAGGAAGTCCCCTTGACGTCAATGGTTTCCAGCTTGAACACGGGAAGATAGACGACGGCGGCCGCCGCCACGGCAACAAACCCCAAAAAACCAAAAACCTGAAACAGCCACTGCCATTTTTTCGAGCGGGGGCGCGGAGGTTCTTCGATGATTAAATCCTGCATCTGTTCCTCGTCCATCGCCGTCCCCCCTTTCCTTTCAGTAATGAAGCAAATGGCGCTTCACTCTTTTACCGTCATTTTCAAAAGCTGTTCACAAAATTCCTCAAAGGATATGCCTGCCGCCCGCGCCGCGTCCGGCACCAGGGAAGTTTCCGTCATGCCCGGCATCGTGTTGATGTCTATGACATAGGGAACGTCCTCCGCCGAAAGCATCATATCGATACGGGCGATGCCCCGACAGCCGAAAACGCGAAATGTCTGCTCTGCCGTTTCCCTTGCCCGTTTCATGGCTTCCGCACTGATCCGCGCGGGAATGATATGATGGGACGCTCCGACAGTGTATTTGCTCTCATAATCGTAGCGGCCCGACTCCGTCGTGATCTCAATGACCGGCAGCGCGTCGCAGGTCTCCGGCGTACCCCAGACCGCCGCCGTCAGCTCCGGTCCGTCGATAAACTCCTCGACGAGAATTTCATCGCCGTAAGAAAACGCCTCGTCCAACGCGTCGGGAAGCTCCGCCGCGTCCCCGACGATGACGACGCCGACACTCGACCCCTGCGCCGTCGGCTTGACCACCATCGGCACAGGCATTTCCCGCAGGATCCTCGCCCGCAGTCCCGCCCGATCGGCAGCGCGGTAAGCGCACGCCTTCGGCGTCGAAATCCCCGCCCCGAGCATCACGTTTTTCGCCGCCGCCTTGTCCATCGACATGGCCGACGCCAAAACCCCGGAGCCTGTATATGGAATTCCCATCAAATCCAGGACCGCCTGCATACGCCCATCCTCGCCGTAGGCGCCGTGCATAGCGTTGAACACCACATCGGGATTAAGGCGCTGAATATCGGCGGTAAAATTTCGAGGTGAAAATTCCAGTCCTTCCGGCGTATACCCTTTTCCCCGAAGCGCCGCCAAAATCGCAGCGCCGCTCCGGCGCGAGACCTCCGCCTCCGAAGACGGCCCGCCCATCACGACGATAATTTTCTTATCTTTCATTCTTTATTTTCCCCCTGCGCCAACAAGAGCTCCAGCAATTCTTCCCCGGTACGGTAAATGTCCCCCGCGCCCATCGTCAGCACAAGATCGCCGTCTTGCACAATGCTTTCCAGGTACGGCGCGACATCCGCCCGCGACTTGATATATTTCATTGTTTGCCCCGTCGTTTCCGCAACGGCGTTCACGATCGTCTCGCCGCTGACGCCCTGGATCGGCGCTTCCCCCGCCGAGTAAACGTCCGTCAAAACCAACAGGTCGGCGTCTTTGAACGCGCCGCCGAATTCCTTCTGCAAAAGCTGCGTGCGCGAATAGCGGTGGGGCTGAAACGCGCAGATCAATCGTTTCGGGCTTGTCTGCCGCGCCGCCCTGAGCGTCGCCATGATTTCCGTCGGATGGTGCGCGTAATCATCCACGATCCAGACGCCCGCCGCGCGCCCCTTCGTCTCAAAACGACGCTTCGCGCCATGGAACAGCGCAAGGGCTTCCGCGGCCTTTTCCGGCGAAACGCCGCAAAGGATTCCGGTCACTACCGAGCCGAGCGCGTTCAGCACATTATGACAGCCGGGAATGTTCAGCCTCACGCGAGTCAGTTTCTTTCCGTCTTTTTCCACGTCGAAGGCGACGCCCGTTCCCTCCGGCGCAATATTTACCGCCCGGTACTCCGCGTCTTCCGACGTACCATAAAAGACGACGCGGCGCGGAAGATTTTTCGAGATTTCCCGCAGGTTTTCGTTTTCCGCGCAAAGGACGCAAGTTCCCGTTTTCTCGTCCGTATTTTCAAGAAATTGCCGAAACGCCTTTTTTATGTTCTCCATCGTGCCGTAATGGTCCATATGGTCGTTTTCGACGTTCGTGACCACCGCGATGTGCGGCAAGAGCTTCAAAAACGAGCCGTCGCTCTCGTCCGCCTCCGACACCAGATACCCACCGCGGCCGAGCCGCGCGTTGCCATCCGCAAGGTAATCGACCTGCCCGCCGATAATGATGGTGGGGTCGACGCCGCCATGTTCGAGAATCAAGCCGATCATCGAGGTCGTCGTGGTCTTGCCGTGTGCGCCTGCGACGGCAATCCCCTTCGCCGCGTTCAGGAGCGCCGCGTTGACATCCGAACGATGCATGCGACGGATATTTTGCGCTTTCGCCGCAGCGACCTCCACATTGTCCTCCGGAATCGCAGTGGAGACGACTACCGCGTCCGCGCCTTTCACATTCGCCGCATCGTGCCCTTCAAATATTCTTGCGCCGCGTTCCGCAAGCTGCCTGGCAGTCGCTGACATTTTCCTGTCCGACCCCGAAACCTCATATCCTTTGTCCAGCAATATGCGCGCCAACGCGCTCATACCGGCGCCGCCGACGCCGATAAAATGGATTTTGCGGATTCCCTGAAGCATTAACGCTTCCTCCCTTTTATTTCTTCACAACGGCCAGTTCCTTTTTGCCCCGTGCCAGCCGAATCACTCGGCTGGCGATTTCATCCGCCGCCTTTGGGCGTCCCAATTTTTTCGCGGCTTTCGCCATACGCTTCAGCTTCGCGTCTTCACTCAAAAGCTCCGCCAGGACGGAAAGCAATCGTTCCGCCGTCAGCTCGCGATCAAGGATCATACGTGCTGCCCCCGCCGTCGCGATGGCGCGTGCGTTCATTTCCTGATGGTTCGCCGCCGCGAACGGATACGGAATCAGGATTGACGGCACGCCTCGCGCCGTCAGCTCCGCGATGCCGATCGCGCCCGCGCGGAACACCGCCACGTCGGCGCAGGCAAGCGCCTGGGGCATATTGTAAAGGTACGGCTCGACAAAAAGATTGCCCGCCGCGTCGAGATCGACACCCGCCTCTTTCAGGCTTTGCATCGTCTCATCATATCCGGCTTTTCCCGTCACATGAAGGATCTGCACGCCGTCCCTGCACGCATAATGTGAAAGAACGCCGATCATCGCGCGGTTTATGCTGCGCGCGCCCCGGCTGCCGCCGGACACCAGCACTGTCTTCGCTTTCGGGGCGAGCCCGAACAGCTTTTTCCCGTCCTCGCTCCGCGCCCGCATCACTTCCTCGCGGATCGGATTACCGGTGAACACCCGTTTCCCCTTCGGAAAATGCGCGGCCGCTTCTTTCGTCCCCATGGCGATGCAGGAAACGAAGCGCGCAAGCAGGCGGTTCGTGACGCCGGGCATGACGTTCTGCTCCTGGATCAGCGTTGGAATCCCCATCAAGCTCGACGCCAAAAGGATCGGGCCGCAGACATACCCGCCCGTGCCGACGGCGACGTCGGGCTTGAAACGGCGCACGATGCCCATGGCTTTCATCACGCCGCCGAAAGCCTGCGCGCCGCGCACAAGATTTTCCGGCGTCAGGCTGCGCTTAAAGCCTCTGATGTTGACCGTCTCAAAGGCGATTCCTTCCTTCGGCACGATGTCGGCTTCAAGCCCGTCCTTCGTGCCGACGTACAGGAATTCCGCGTCCGGTATTTTTTTCTGGATGGCCCGCACGATGGTCAACGCGGGATAGATGTGCCCGCCGGTGCCGCCGCCGGAAACGATGATCCGCACGAAAAACGCCCCTAACTCACCTTATTTTCCCGCCATACGGCGAACAATATCCTTGAAATGCCGTCCGCGTTCCGCCATCCCCGAATACATATCGAAGCTGGCGCAGGCCGGAGAGAGCAGCACCACGTCGCCGGATTGCGCCGACGCCCTCGCAAGCTCGACGGCTTTTTCCATCGAGTATCCCGCCTCGAGAATCGCTTTCGGCGCAATGCCCGCTGCCAGCGCCGCTTCCTTGAAGCGCGCCGCCGCGTTACCGACGAGCACGAGCGCACGGCATCTTTCCTTGACGAGATGCATGAAGTCCGTGAGGTCGGTCATCTTGTCGTCACCGCCCGCAAGCAGCACGACAGGCACATCGAAACTCTCCAAGGCCTTGATGGCCGAGTCCGTGTTCGTCGCCTTGGAATCGTTATAATAATCGACGCCTTCAAAATTCAAGACCGGCTCGATGCGATGCTCGACGCCTTCAAAAGCGCGCAGCACTTCGGCTATTTTTTTCGGCTCCGCGCCCGCGAGATACGCCATCGCCATAGCCGCCAGCGCGTTTTCCACGTTGTGCCCGCCGGGAATCTGCAATTCCTTCACGGGCAGCACCGGGATTTCCTTTCCGTTCCAACGCATGGTCAGCACGCCGTCCGCAACAACGGCTCCCTCGTCCAGAAGCTCCTTCCGGCTGAAAAAGCAGACCTTGCCGGGAGCGCGGTTTGCCATATCCCTCGTCTTCGGGTCGTCGTAGTTCAGCACGAGGAAATCTTTTTTCGTCTGCTGCGCGAACATTTTCTCCTTCATCTGCTGATACACTTCAAGATTTCCGTGGCGCACCACATGGTCGGGCGTCACGTTCAATACCGACGCCACATGCGGAACAAAATCGTCCGTCGCTTCCATCTGGTAGCTGGAAATCTCGGCGACGACGCAGCCGCCCTCGCCGACCCGCAGGCATTCCTCCGAAAGAGGCACGCCGATATTTCCGCCGACGCCGACGACGGGAAACGCCGTTTCCATCAGCTTGCCGAGCAGCGTCGTGGTAGTCGTCTTGCCGTTCGTCCCCGTGACTGCGAGAATCGGCGATTTCGCGATATGATAGGCGAACTCGATCTCGCTTTCCACATCCATGCCGCGCTTATAAGCCTCCTGCAGAAGCGGGATACGCACCGGCACGGCGGGGGAAACGATAATATGGTCGACGCCCTCCAACAGCTCGTTCGACTGCGGACCGCATACGACCTCGATGCCCGCGTCCCGAAGTTCATTCACTTCATCCCCGAGCTTTTCCTCTTCCTTCGCGTCGCTGAGCACGACTTCCGCGCCGAAACGCTTCGCGATCTTCGCCGCCGCCACGCCGCTGATGCCAAGACCGACAACCAGCACTTTCTGATTCGACAAATCCATTCCAACCGCCTCACATTTTTATGGTTACAAAGTTTTCTTCATATATATGACATCACGCATCGGATTTTCGTAATACTAATCGACGCCCCGGCGCAATCAACGCGACAGGCCCAACATCAAAAGCCCCAAAATCCCGAATACCACGCCCGCGCAGCAAAACACGCGGACGACTTTCGTCTCTTTCCAGCCTTTAAGCTCGTAATGATGATGGAGCGGGCTCATCAGGAAAATCCGCTGACCGCCCGTCAGCTTAAAATACGAAACCTGGATAATGACGGACAGCGTCTCGATCACGAAAACGCCGCCGACAATCACAAGCAACAGCTCCGTCTTCGTCAGGATTGCCGCCGCGGCCAGCGCGCCGCCGAGAGCCAGCGAGCCCGTATCGCCCATGAACACCTTCGCGGGGTGCGCGTTGAAACGCAGGAAAGCGATACAGGCCGCCGCTACGGCAATGCAGAAGGAGGCAAGCGCCGCCTTCCCGAACATAACGCAGACAACCGCATAGCAAATCGCCGCAACAGCCACGGTTCCTGTCGCCAGACCGTCCAGACCGTCCGTCAGATTCACCGCGTTCGTCGTGCCGACGAGTACAAAGAAAATCAGGACGTAATAAAAAACGCCGAAATCGACGGTTTTATTGAGAACCGGAACCCAAAGCTCCGTCGTCACGCCGAGAAAGATCGAGCCGATCAGCGCCACGACCACCGCCATGATAACCTGCCCGAGGAATTTATGTCGGGGTCGCAGGCCAAGATTGCGCTTCTTCACGACCTTGATGTAGTCGTCAATAAATCCGATGACGCCATGTCCCAATGTCACGAACAGCGCAAGCAGCACCGACGGTTCCAAGCCCGCCGCGGCAAGTGTCCCCGCCGTCAGCGCGGCGAGAATCATCAATCCGCCCATGGTCGGCGTCCCGCTCTTCGCCTGATGACTTTTCGGCCCTTCCTCGCGGATGCTCTGCCCGAATTTCAGCTTGCGAAGCTCGGGAATCACGAAAGGACCTGAAATCAGGACAACCAGCGCGGAAACGATTGCCGCCTTCAGCGCGGCAGAAACTTCCATAAATAAAAAGCCTCCTAAAATTATAAAAGCTCGATGATCTTGTCCATCTGCATCCCATGCGATCCCTTGAACAAAACCGTATCTCCGGGGTGCAGGATTTCTTTCAGTTTCGCCGCCGCTTCCTCGTGGGACGCTGCGCGGTAGACCTCAGTCATGCCCGCCGCTTCCGCTCCGGCTGCGATTTCTTCGCCCAAAGAGCCTCGCGTCACCAGCACCGCCGCGCCGGATTTCGCCAGTTCCTCGCCGACGCGCCGATGCGCTTCTTTCGCGACGTCGCCAAGCTCCAGCATATCGCCGAGCACCGCCACGCGCCGCCCTTTCGCGATCTCCTTCATCGTGCGGATGGCCGCGCTCATCGAAAGCGGGCTGGCGTTGTACGCGTCGTTGATAATCATGTAATCGCCGCGTTTCTCGCAGGCGAACCGCGCCCCGCTCATCGCGGGCGCTTCCAGCCCCGCAGTCATCGCCTCCGGCGCCAGCCCCAGCGCATAGCCGACGGCGAGCGCCGCCAGCGCGTTCGAGACATTGTGACGCCCCGGCAGCGGCAAACGGTAACTTTGCTTTTTCCCATCGGGGAACGTCGCGGCGAATCGCGTCTCCATGCCGTCCTGCACGATTTCCGTACCGCGCACGTCCGCATTCTCGCTTTCGCCGAAGGTCACGACGGAAACGTCCGGCTTTGCCTTTTCGCGCATAGCCGCCACATAGGGATTGTCGGCGTTCAAAACCACCGTGCCGCCTGCGGGAATAGCCTCAACCATTTCCGCCTTCGCTTTCGCGATATTCTCAATGGAGCCAAGGAGTTCAATATGCGTCTCGCCGACGTTTGTGACGACGCCGACCGTCGGTGCCGCTATCGGCGCGAGAGCCTCGATCTGCCCAAGCCCGCGCATGCCGATCTCGACCACCGCCGCCCGGTGCTCATCCCGAAGTCCAAGCAATGTCTTCGGCAATCCGATCTCGTTGTTGAAATTTGCTTCGGTACGCAGCGTCGGGTAATTCGCGCCAAGCACCGACGCCGTCAAGTCCTTCGTCGTCGTCTTGCCGTTGGAGCCGGTGATTGCCACGACTGGCAGCGAAAATTTCGCGCGCCACGCATGGGCGATATCCTGATAGGCTTTCAACGTATCCGGCACGCGCAGCACGGGAATATCCAGTCCTTCCGTTTTTTCCGCCGTGCAGCCGTCGGAAACGAGCACGCCCGCCGCGCCCGCTTCCTGCGCTTTTTGCAGAAAATCCTCGCCGTTGAAGCGCTCGCCTTTCAGTGCGATAAACAATGCGCCATTCTCGATTGCTCGTGTATCCGTCGTCACATCGGCAAAGCTGACCTCACGCGTCCCCGAAACGGACGCGCCCGTCGCCCGTGCTATTTCTTCCAGTGCAAACTGCGGCATCAGCCAAGTCCTCCCAACGCCTCCCGCGCCACTTCGCGGTCATCGAAATGTGTTTTCTCTGTGCCGATGATCTGGTAATCCTCATGCCCCTTGCCCGCGATGATGACGGTGTCGCCCGCCTGGGCCAGGGAAATCGCCAGATAGATCGCCTCACGGCGGTCCGTGACTTTTTCATGGGTTTTCTTGCCGATGACCTCGGCGACGCCGGCCTCAATCTCCGCGAGAATCGCCTCCGGATCCTCGGTGCGCGGATTGTCCGAGGTCGTGATTACGATATCGGAAAGCTGCGCCGCAATGCGTCCCATGATTGGGCGCTTCGTGCGGTCGCGGTCGCCGCCGCAGCCGAAGACCGTAATGATACGGTTTTCTGTGATATCCCGGGCTGTGTGCAAAATATTTTCCAGCCCGTCCGGCGTATGCGCGTAATCGACCACCACATTGAAAAGCTGCCCTGCGTCCACCGTCTCGAACCGTCCCGGCACGCCGCGGAACTCGGAAACCGCTTCTCCGATGACAGCATACGGTACCTTTTCCGCCGCCGCCGCGCTGGTCGCCGACAGCACATTGTAAATATTGAACAGTCCGGCGATATGCGTCCTAACCGGTATCCGCCCGAAACCGCCCTGAATCGTGAACGTCGAACCCAGCGGCCCCAGCTTGATGTCCACCGCGCGAATATCCGCCGATTCGTCCCCCAATGCGTAGGTTATATGATTGCACTTGGAGCGTTCGAGAATGTACTGCGCTTTCTCATCGTCAAGATTCACCACCGCAGTCTTGTCCGGCTTGATGCCAGGCCCGCCGAGGGAATCGAACAGCTTTGCCTTCGCCTCGAGGTAATTCTCCATTGTCTTATGGTAGTCGAGATGATCCTGCGTAAAGTTCGTGAACACCGCCGTGTCGAACTCGCAGCCCGCCACGCGGTTCTGCGCCAGGGCGTGGGACGAGACCTCCATCACGACGTACTCGATGCCTTCCTCCACCATCCGCGCCAAAAGCCGCTGGAGGTCGACGATATTCGGCGTCGTGTTCTGGCTCGGCAGCCGTTCCTCCTCAATCAAGGTCTGGATCGTGCCGATCAGCCCCACCTTGTGACCCGCACGGCGCAAAATCGAGCGCAGCAAAAAGCTGGTCGTCGTCTTGCCGTTCGTCCCGGTGATTCCAATCAGGCGAACGCGCTGGGACGGAATGTCGAAGAAATACGGCACGATGATTTGAAGCGCCTTGTCGAGCTTCGGCACTTGCAGAATGGCAAGCCCGTCCTGCGGTTTCATTTCCCGCTCCGTTATGATCGCCGCGGCGCCCTTCGCCTTGACGTCGGGAATAAACTTGTGCCCGTCCACGTGCTCGCCCGCCACGCAGACAAACATCGCGCCCTTCGTCGCCTGCCGCGAATCCTGCACGATATCGGTAATGAACGTATCGGCGTTCCCGATGACCTTCGCACCCTCGACCAGCGCCGCCAATTTTCCGATCTTCTTCCTCATGCCGCTTCCCTCCGAAATCTTCCTTAAGGAACCACTGAATAAGTCCCTCCGCGCCTCTGCCTGGTCTTTTTCCGCCTGTCGTTGTCAAATCCCTTTCGACGTAGCGATGCTACGCCTTCGAGGGCTTTTCCTAGACAGTCGAAAAAATCCCTCGACAGATTGCACGAATTGACTTAATCAGTGTTTCCTTAAATAATATCCGTAAAAATGTATTATACAGCGTACCCAATAAAATTTACAGAGAACATATTTTCTACTATATAAAGAAAAAAGCGCTGACCAAGCAGCGCTTTTGTTTTCTCACCGATTTCCCTCGGCGAAATAAAATTCTTTCGGCACCACCATGCCGAGCTCGTTCGTCGCCAAATCCTTGATACGCTGCGGGGCTTTCAGCTCGGCAATCTTCAGCTCCAGGCCCTTGTTTTCCTGTTCGAGCTGAATCGCCTGCTGCCGGAGCTGCACCAGCTCATAGCCGCGCATCGCGCTCACCTCGCTCCGCACCAGCGTCACCGTCGCCGTCACCGCGAAAAGCACGAATAAAATGAGTGCCTTGAAACGAAGATCCGTATCCACATAAGCTCTTACTGCCTGCACGGGACGCCGCCGCCGGGACCGCCGGACGACGGGTTGCTGTTCCGGTTCTTCCACCCACACTTTGCGTACTGCCTGCACCATTCTGCTTCCCCTTTCTGCCTTACTGCGGAACTGCTGCAAATAATAATCGGAAAATAAATATCGCACAGTTCCATGCCGGGGAAAGAAGCGTTTCCGTATCCACACGAATCAACGCTCTTCCGGCATTTTTTCCGCAAGGCGAAGCTTTGCGCTCTTCGCCCGCGGATTCCCCCTTACCTCATCTGCCCCAGGCTTCCCCGCCTTCCCCAAAAGGCGCAGCTCCCGCTTGTGACCGCAGGCGCATACCGGAAGTCCCGGCGGACAGATACAGCCGCGCGCCATTTCGTGCAGCGCGCTTTTTACAATACGATCCTCCAACGAATGAAACGTCAGGACCGCGATGCGGCCCCCCGGCCGCAGATGATGGACCGCCGCCCGGATTGACGCGTCCAGGATACCGAGCTCGTCATTCGCCTCGATACGGATTGCCTGGAACACGCGTTTCGCCGGATGCCCGTTTGAAGCCCTTCGGACTGCTTTCGGCACGGCCCGGCAAATGATGTCCACGAGCTGAGCCGTCGTCCTGACAGGAGCTTCCTTCCTCGCTTCCACAATGAAGGCGGCAATGCGCTTTCCCCAGCGCTCTTCGCCATACTCGCGGAAAATACGGGCCAATTCGGCTTCAGAATACGTATTCACGATTTCCTCCGCCGTGCGGCTTTGCCTTTCATCCATCCGCATGTCCAGCGGCGCGTCGTGCATATAGGAAAATCCCCGCTCCGCCGTGTCAATCTGGTGAGACGACACCCCAAGATCGAACAGCACCCCGTCCACGGCGGAGCTCCCCAACCGTTCCAAGATCGAGTCGAGATTCCTGAAATTGTCATGCACGATACTGACGCGGCAGGAAACGGCCCCCAACCGTTCCTCTGCCGCGGCAATCGCCGCCGCGTCCTGATCGATACCGATCAGCCAGCCTTCGGGGGAAAGCTCCGACGCAATGCGAAGCGCGTGCCCGGCGCCGCCGAGCGTGCAGTCCACATAAACGCCGTCCCTCGTCGTCAAAAGCCCTCCGACAGTCTCCTCCGGCATCACGCTGACATGGTGAAAACCGCCCATCATTTAGATCCCGTAAGCTGCCGCAAGGTTCGCCAGCTCCCCGGTCTCCGTCGTGTTGCAGTTTTCCCATTCAGACTTGCTCCAGACCTCCACGCGGTTCAGCATTCCGGTGAGCACGACCTCTTTCTCCAACCCGGCGTAGCCCCGGAGATTGGCCGGCACGAGAAAACGGCCCTGTCGGTCACACTCCAGCGGACGACCGGACGCGGAGAAATGACGCACGAGGCTGCGCGCATTCGGGTCCGTGATCGGCAGCTTCCGAAGTTTCTGCTCCAGCTCCGCCCATTCGTTCTCACCATAGATGGAAAGGCATTGATCCAGTCCCTTCGTGATGAAAAAATGCTCGCCGAGCGCCGCACGCAAATCGGCCGGAAGGATCACGCGTCCCTTCGCGTCGATTGTATGCTCGTACGTGCCCGTCAACATTCTCATTCACCACCTTACGGAAGTTCCGAAAACTCCCTTTTTCGGATTACAGCAACCACATTCTACCACTTTTCACCACTTTGTGCACTATTTTTTTCCTTTTCTCCCACAAAAAATCTATTTTTTTAAGGAACACACGCTCTCTAATCGCCGAAAAACCGCTATTTTTACCAGAAGTCTAATCTAAATAGGACAAAAAGCCTTGCCGCTTTTTCAGTTTTGCGCATAAAAAAAGCCCCTTGGAATCTTAAAACAGGATTCCAGGGGACTAAAGATTTATTTTTTAATTTTTCTGTGCCGTTTATCCTTTTGCTTTCTTCCGCAAAATCTTCCAAAGCACTTTGTAGACCGTGTCCGGTTCCACGGGTTTTGTCAGATACTCGTCCATGCCGACGGCGCGGGCCCGCTGCACGTCTTCCTCGAAAGCGTTGGCTGTCATCGCGACGATCGGGATGGTTTTTGCGTCCGCATGGCCGTCCAACGCGCGGATAGCTTCCGTCGCGGCAAAACCGTCCATGAACGGCATCCGGATATCCATCAGGATGACATCGTAAGTTCCCGCGCCGCTTTCGCTGAATTTCGCCACCGCCTCCTGTCCGTCCGTCACCGGGTCGACAGCGAAGCCCTTGTCCTCCAGGATTGCCGTGGCGATCTCGCGATTGATCTCGTTGTCCTCGGCCAGAAGCGCACGCATGCCCGTGAAGTCTGCGACCTCCCCGTCATCTCCCCCGGCATCCTCGTCCAGCGAAACGATGGGCAGGGAGACCGAAACGAAGAACACCGTGCCGACGCCCTTTTCGCTTTCGACATAAATCGTGCCGCCCATCAGGTCGATAATGTTCTTCGCGATCGCCAGGCCGAGGCCCGTGCCTCCATAGCGCGTCGTGTTGCCCGCGCTCTCCTGCTCGAAGGCGCCGAAAATGCGCGGCAGGAACTCGCGGTCGATGCCGACGCCCGTGTCCCTGATCGTGAACCGCAGCGTTGCCAAATCCCCGGCAATTCCCAACGTCTCCGCAATAAACTCCACCGAACCGTCCCTCGGCGTAAATTTCACCGCGTTGGAAAGGATATTGACCAGTACCTGCTTCAGCTTCAGCGCATCGAATACGCAAGCCGCAGGCAATCCCTCCTTTGTCGTGCGCGTGTACCGGACGCCGCCCTCCACCGCTCGCGCGCGGATGATGACATCGATCCCTTCCAAAAACTCCTGGATATTGTGGGGCGTGTTGTCAAGCTGCATCTTGCCGCGCTCGATGCGTGAAATGTCAAGTACATCGTTGATCAGGCCCAGCAGGAAATGGGCCGCCGAATCCATCTTTGACAGACTTTCCTCGATATATTTCGTATCGTTGGCGCGCCCCTTTGCCAGCGCGGTCAATCCGATAATCGCATTCATAGGCGTGCGTATTTCGTGGGACATACGGGACAGGAAGTCGCTTTTTGCCCGGCTTGCCGCCTCCGCGTCCGCAAGGGCCTTTTGCAGTACCTTGCGCTGCTGCTCGGCTTCGAGGTACATATCGGTAATGTCACGCTGAATGATGATAATCACCGACTTCGTCGAGCCAAGGAAAAACGCACGCATCTCTTTCCGAATACGCTTTCCCTCCACTTCAACCCAATGGCCGAAATGGACAATTCCCTTGCGGTCCAATTCCCGCATGAGATTCTCAATTCTGAAGCATTCCACCAGCCCCTTTCGCTCCTCCGGAACGGGCAGGATTGCAGTAGACTTTTGCGTAGCTTCCTCAAAATCGAAATAAGCGTCCAGCCCCAGCGACGGAATCGCCGTATTATCGCCCGGAACTCGGATGAAGCGAGCTTTCCCGGTCGTCACATCAAGGCATGTAATATAATCGACCATGCCCTCGACGACGTTCGTAAAGGCAATCTCATCCACCTTCGACTCGTGGATATCACGCACATAGGCGAACAGCATCTTGTCGCCCGTTTCCGGATTTTCCACCAGATTTACAAGGCAGCGGGCCCAGCGCAGCTCGCCGCTCGGGAATCGGCGCAAGTATTCGAGAGATTTCGTCGCCTCGCCTGAATCGAAAGCTGCCCGAAGCAACCGGATATCGAAGAAGGTGAGGAATGCCTCACGGTCTTTTTCTTCCGGCATACATTGGATTTCCTGCCCTACCGCCCACGCGAGATTTTTCCCGACGGCAAAAGAACCGAGCGGTTCGCCGTCGACGACGCATTCCTGTACTTCGTCCCGGGTAAGATTCAGGGCAAGCGAGGACACCACATCTCCTTCGAGCACCTGACGACGCAAAAGCTCCTCCTGATATCGTCTCTCGCGCTGGACCTGCTGCGAAACGTCCTTTTGAGTCATCAGCGCACGAAAAGGCTTGCCGTCCCGACCGGGAACGAGCGTCATGACGACGTGCGTCCAGCGGAACTCGCCTCCCGGAGCGGAGCAAAAACGTACCAGCCCCGACGCCGAGGCCTCCCCTTCCGTCATGCGCCGGAAAAGCATGCGATATTTCTCCACGTCCTCAGGATGGACGACCCCCTCCCCGATAACGCCCTCGGCGCCGTTGTCAAAATGAAATTCATTTTCGCGGAAAAACACATCGAAATGATGGCTGCGAATATCATAAACGCCGACGGCGATGCCCGTCTGCTTGATAGTCGCCCAAAACCGCTGCTCGATTTCCTTGTACGCGTCCATATCCGCCGAGGTTCCGAGCACCTTGACGGCACGGCCTTCCATATCCTGAAGCTTCGTGTACCGTATCCGCTCCCAACGATACTTGCCGGAAGGCGCACGGCGGCGAACCACAGCTTCCGCCTCTTTCTCCCCTGCCTCGATGCGGCGATGCAGATCGAGAAACAGGTCAGCGTCGTCAGGATAAATGAATCCCCGCTTCAGCATCTCGTTCGGATAGTCGTCGACGGCAAATTCCTCCGCCCCTTCATGGGCCACGGCGATTTCCCGAGCCCGACGTGTTTCCGGGTCGTAAGCCCATGCCTGCAGGCCGGAATGCGTCAACGCCGTCTGCATCATCATCTGGCTCTCATGCAAAGCCTGATGCGCCTTCACAAAGGAATCGTTGTCGTGGAACGCGCCGTAATAAATCTTGCGATTCCCATACGTTTCCGCCAGACGCACGCGAAGATTCACCCAGCGGTACTTCCCGCTGCCGTCCAGCAGCCGGAAAATGCCCTCGAAATCCCGCTCCTCCATAAAGTCCTTTTGGATTTCCTCCAATACCTTCGGCAAATCGTCGGGATGAACGAACTGCATGAACTCCTTGCGTTCCGCCATGCGTTTTTCCTTGTCCACGCCCAGCATATTGTAATACCCTTGGTTCAGGTATCCGCTTTTCAGCACGCCGTCCTCGAAAACATAAATGCCTATGCCCGCGGGGATGTTATCGATCAGCTTCGCGAGACGCTGTTCCTCCTGCTGAGCTTCGCGAAGCTGCGCGATGCTGCGTTCATTATCGATCAAGACGGACGCCAGTATTACCACAAACATCAGGACAAGGGGAATCACAGCCATTTCGATTCTGCCTGAAAAAACGGCAAATAAAAGGAGCAGGCCGCATACTGCGACGCCTGCCCACACCCAATGTTTCTTCCACTTTTCCATTGCGTTCCGCCTCCAATGCTCAATGAACGCCCAATTCGCTTACTCCGCTTCCCGCTTTTCCTTCTCTTTTTCCTGCTTCTCCCGCTCTTCCTGTTCCTTGCGCTTCTTCATTTCCTTCTCATGGCGCTTTTCTTCCTTCTCAAAATGCTCCTGTTCCTCTTCCGTCAACGTCCCCTTTGTATGGGAAAGGATTTCCCGGCGATGATCTTTTTCATAGGCGAGGATTGCGCGATAGAAAATCCCGTCCCTGCTCTTTTCCGTCAGGTCGGCAATCACGATCTCCCTCTTCGGCTCCGAACGCTCCACCGTCCAGAAATGAGAATCGATAAGATCCACCGCGTCCACCGTCACCACGCCGCGCGGAATGTTGATGGTGAGGTAATTCGCCTCGCCCGCCAAATCGGCCAGTGTATCCGTCGATTCCATGCGCCAGGAACGCTTCATGCGGACGTCCTCGATCTGCACATGGTCGTAAGTCTTGATGACCGGCACAATCAGCGTGTCAAGATCAGCATGCCCGTTGGCGTCCACACCGTAGGACATTTCCTTCTTGTTGAAGAAATAATTCATGCGCTCCGACGACTGAACCCACTGATAAATGTCTTCGGGCACCTTCGGCGGCGTATAGGTCGCCTCCGCCGTCGAGAAATTCAAGGCCGCCGCCAGCGCGAGGGCACACATCCACTGTTTCTTCATTCTGTACCTCCCAAAAAATCAATCATCGTTTTCTTTATGTATCCTATCCAATTCATAGGGCGTTTCCTGATATACATAATAATTGAGCCAGTTCGCGAACATCAGGTTCGCGACGCTGCGCCAGCGCACGACGGGCTGCCGCGTCGGGTCATCGTCCGGGTAATAATTGCACGGCACATTGATGGGAAGCCCCGCCGCCACGTCCCGATCGTACTCGCCTTTCAGCGTCATCGGATCATACTCGGCATGTCCCGTGATGAAAAATTGGCTGTTTTCCAGGTCGGCCACGCAGTAAACCCCTGCGGGCTCTTCCGCTTCCGCCATGATGGTCAGCTCCGGTACCCGCTCGATTTCCTCGCGCCAGACTTCCGTATGGCGGGAATGCGGCACATAGAACTCGTCATCGAACCCCCGGAACAGCTTCTCGTTCCTGACGCAGAGATGATGGCGGAACACGCCGAAGACTTTCGGCGCCACCGGATGCTTTTTCACGCCGTAATGGTAGTAAAGCCCGGCCTGCGCGCCCCAGCAGATATGGAACGAGGAAAACGCGTGGGTCTTCGACCATTCCATGATCTCGCAAAGCTCGTCCCAGTAAGCAACTTCCTCGAAGGGCATCTGCTCGACGGGCGCCCCGGTCATCAGGAACCCGTCGTATTTCCTGTTCCGCACTTCGGCGAAGGTCCCGTAAAACTCACCGAGATAATCCATCGAGGTATGCTGCGGCAGATAGGATTCCGTATAGATGAAATCCGCCTCCACCTGAAGCGGCGTATTGCCCAAAAGACGAAGAAGCTGCGTCTCCGTCACCGACTTCGTCGGCATCAGGTTCAGGATCAAAAGCCTGAGCGGCCGGATATCCTGCCCGTAGGCGCGGTCCGCGTCCATGAAGAAAATATTCTCCCGTTCCAGCACCGACGCCGCCGGAAGATGATTCGGTATCTTAATCGGCATTGAAAATCAGATTCCCCTAACTTGCGTAAAACTTCTTATTTGGAAGATTTCTGTTCTTTCTTCGCATTCGCCGTCTGCGGCAAATCGGTGCGATAGCGGTTCAGCCAATACTGGTAACCCTTGACGATGGCACGGAGCCGTTCCAGTCCGTGATAAGCAGGATTTTCCTTCGTAATCGCCACATAGCGGCCTTCCGGTTCCATCGACTGCCATCCGGCTGCCGGCGTCCAGATATCGCCTTTGACGATTTTCTCGGTTCCCTGCTCGTAGTTCAGCGACTTTTTCATATGCTTGACTTCGAGGAATTCGCCGTTTTTATCCTTCGTCTCCTGCCATTCCCAATAAATCAAATTGCCTCCTGCCAGCCGCATCGTCGTCATGTCCGCCATGGATTCCGTCGTAACGCCGCCCGCGCCCGTTGAAACCCAAAGCTGCTTCCAGCGGTCCGGCGCTTCCTTCATCGCCTTTTCGCCGTGATAGAAGATATGGTCGACCAGCGCGACATAATAATCTTCCTCATAAGACTGGGAATTGACCTCATACTCCTTCGGCGGCTCGTAGACCTTGGACCAAATGACCTTTCCCTCTTCGTTATAGAAATTTTCCTGCAGATAGACGACCTTGCGCTCCTGCGGGTACACATCGACCCGCGCGAGGCTGTATGAAAGCAAACGGGGGTCGGGAATGCTGGCCTTGATGTTGTAGTTCTCGATGACCTCCTGCGCGCCGCCCGGCGTATACGAAGTCTTGATCCAAGCCGAAATACAGGTCGGAACGCCGTTCACCTGGCTCTTGACCTGTACATTCGACGGCGAGAAAAATTTGCCATACTTCTGGTCCGACGCAATCCAAGTCCACTCCTGCTGCGCCGCCTCAACCTGCGACATGCCGAAATCCGGCAGCGGTGCGGGCAAATCTCCCGCCATAAAACCGACTGCCGCCGCAAAAAAAAGCGCCGCACGCCCGATTCGCTTCATACGATTCCCTCCCTGCATCGGAATCTGTTAAATTTTCCTCCCCTAATGGACGCGAAACAATCCAGCGGACTGTTTCGGGATCGCTTCAGCGGCGGGTAAGGTGTTTGGCAAAGTCGCAAAAACCTCATCCGTCAGCCTTCGGCTGCCAAGGAACCTGCCGCCGGCATGTTCCTCCCCTCAAAGGGAAAGCTATTATTCGCTAATCCTTCATATTATATCATATTTCCTTTTTTCTGCCTATAGGCTAAGGGTGTTAGTCAGGAATCGTCACCTTGCCTAGGATCCCCTTCATCTCTGCAATCAATATCCCGTAATTCGTCATCGGCACGCCCGCCGCCTTCGCCGCCGCCACGCGGGAAAGCACATACTGACGGTTAAACATGCAGGCGCCGCAATGCACGACCAGATCGTACCTGGAAAGGTCCGACGGAAAATCCGCGCCGCCCACGTTCTCGATTCGGAGCTTGCCGCCGAGTTTTTTCCGGAGCAGGGCCGGGATCTTCACGCGGCCGATATCTGCGTCGAGCGCGTTATGGGTGCAGGCCTCGGCGATCAGGATGCGCGCGTCGGGCGGCAGACTTTTCACACGCTCCGCGGAATCCCGGAAATAGGAAATATCCCCCTTGTACGCCGCGAACAACACCGAGAACGAAGTCAGCTTGCTTTCCGCCGGCGTCTTTTTCTGCACCTCTCCAAATACCTGCGAATCGGTGATAATCAGCGCAGGCGGCCTTTGCAGTGCCGCCAGCGACGCCTCCATCGTCTCCGGCGTGCAGCCGACAGCCACGCAATCGTCATCCAAAAGCGCGCGAATCGTCTGCACTTGCGGCTGGATCAAGCGGCCTTTCGGAGCCTCGGCGTCCTGCGGCATTACCAGCAGTACCACGTCCCCCGGGCTGACCAGCCCGGCCAACAGGCTCCGTTCCTCGCCCTGCGAAATCCTGCGCACCAGAGCATTGCGCAGCGCGTCCACACCCTCGCCCGTCGCCGCGCTGACGCAAAACACCGGAAGCCCCAACTTCGCTTGGATGGTTTTCGCCATCGCCGTACCGCCGCCATCCCGAAGGTCGATTTTCGAGACGACAGGAAACACCGAAACGCCCGCCCCGCGAAGCCGGCGTGCCCAACGCCACGCATTTTCCTCCGCTCCGTCCGACGCGTTGACGTCCTCCTCCTCGAACAGCACCAGCGCGATCTCGGCCCGGTCTGACGCCTCCCGCGTCCGCCCGACGCGAAGTCCGCCGAGCTCCCCCGTATCGTCAAAGCCCGCCGTGTCGATGAACACCACGGCTCCCGCGCCATGAAGCTCCATCGGCTGATAGACGGGATCGGTAGTCGTGCCCGCCACTTCCGACACCAGCGCCGCTTTCTGCCCCGTCAAAGCGTTTACCAGTGAAGATTTCCCTGCGTTCCGTCTCCCAAAAACGCCGATATGCACCCGTTCTCCGCGCGCCGCCTGCGCCATGACGATACCTCCGTTTCCTGCAGATTCGCTTTTATTCTATCCCGTCTCCGTGAAATTTTCGGGGAAAGGTTGCTTTTCCCAACGTCCGCGCTTATACTGAAGATAACACAATAAACAAAAACGAAAGAAGTGTGCTGCATGAAAACGATACGCACCCTTTTTCTCGCGGCAGCGATGCTCGTCCTCACCGCATCCGCCGCGATGGCGGGCGCGCAGGATTTCCTTCTTGTAAACCGCACGGGCTACGACATCTACGTCGTGAACGTCAGTCCTTCGGAAACTGAAAAATGGGAAGAGGACGTCCTCGGCTCCCAAATCCTCGCCAACGGCGAAGCGTTGGAAGTCAGATTCCCGAAACGAAACGAACGGTTCTGGGATATCCAGGTAAAATTCAAGGATGGCAGCGGCCTCTACTGGATGCGCCTCGATCTGCTGAACACAAAACAAATCACGCTGAACAACGACGGCACCGCCACGTTGAAGTGAAACCAAATGAAACGCTCCCGAAAAACGCCGGGAGTTTTTTCATTTAATTTTCATGTTATGTTCTATTGTTTCACGTGAAACATTTTTTCGAAAATCATTTTTCCTTCACGGTTTCTTCAAATAAAAACGTCGGCAAACAGAATGTTTGTCGACGTTTTTATTTGTTTCAAGGTTGTCCTTCCAGCGGATCGGGGCCGTACCGGTTCGGCCCTTCGGTTCCCCTGGCAAGCAGCAAATACAGACTAAATGCCATATTGAGGATGGGAACGAAATTTCCAATAAGCCACCATGTAGGACGGTCAAGGTCGTGAAGACGGCGAATCATCAACATACACCCTGGAACGGCACTCGCAAGACCGATCAGCATCCCCATCGTCCCGATTGCCGAATCGCCAGCTCCAACCAGTCCCAAAACGATTCCCAGCACAGTCGTTACGACAACGACCCCAAACACCAATGCCAAGGCACGCATAATATATCGCTTGCGGTTCAGACGATTGTCATAACGAAAAAACATTTGGGCAATGCCTTCATCCGGCACATAATGTTCCCCGCTGAACGCCTGCGCCCCCATCATGCCCATGCCGTAGGCGGCATTCGGCCCAACCTGTCCGGGCTGCCCGAAGCTTTGCCCCGGCGCGTTCTGCTGCATCATCGAATGCGGCTGTCCCAGCGGTTCCTGCCGCATCGGCGGCTGGGGCGTTTGCCGCTGCATCGGTGCATTCTGCATTTCCTGCCGATTCGGCTGCAGTTTCTCCGTCGCCTGTTCCGACGGCGTCGGCGCTCCCTGCGCCGCTTCTTCCATCACCTTCGTCCCGCAGGACGGACAAAATTTTCCCGCGCCATCCAGCGGCGCACCGCAATTCGCGCAAAACTTGGCCATTGTAAACTCCCCCTTTGTATATATGCTCCGTATCATTCTGTAATGACAGCGATAGCATAACAAACCCGCCCCGCCATGTCAAATTTTCCTTGCCCGTCAAAACGCAAAGCACTCGCCGAATATCCCCCCGTCGGGGACAAAACGTCGGACAGGATAAATACCCGCCCGACGTTTTTCTTTCCTGAACTATATTTCCTTGTCTTGCAGCGCGTCGAAGCCTTCCTCTCCCGTGCGGATCTTGATGACGTTGTCCACGTTGGAGACGAAGATCTTTCCGTCGCCGTAATGTCCCGTGTAGAGGGCGCGCTTTGCGGCCTCCACGATGTCTCTCGGCGGGATGGCCGATACCACGAGGTCGACCTTGATTTTCGGCAGCAGCCGCGAAGCGACGTGCGCGCCGCGGTACATCGAGTGGCCTTTCTGCAGGCCGTAACCGAGTACCTGTGTGACTGTCATGCCAGTGATGCCAAGTTTTTCCAGCTCCGCCTTCAGCGGCTCAAAGCGCTCCCTCGAAGTGACGATGGAGACGTTCGTCAGCGCGTGGCCGTCTGCCGAGCGAATAATCGGGGCAACCGGCGGCGCAGCCTGTCCGATCGGCGCGGGAGCCGCCGTAGTGCCGGGCGTTTCCGGCGTCGGCATGAAGTCGGCGTAAGCAGACGCGAGACCGTGCTCCTCGTAATCGAGGCCGACGATTTCTTCCTTCGCCGTGACGCGAAGTCCCATGGTCGCTTTCAGCACCGAGAATACAATCGTGATCATCACGGAAACGAAGAGCACGACGCTGACGACGCCGAGCACCTGAACGAAGAAAAATTCCGTCTTGCCCGTGTAAAGAAGTCCTTCCTTGACGGCGAAGAGGCCCGTCAAGATCGTTCCCAGCGCGCCGCAGACGCCATGAACCGCCGACGCGCCCACCGGGTCGTCAATCTTGAGCTTCTGGTCGATGAATTCCACCGCGTAAACCACCGTGACGCCCGCGATGACGCCGATAACGAAGGAGCCCCCCACACTGACGACGTCGCAGCCCGCCGTGATCGCGACAAGCCCCGCCAACGAACCGTTCAGCGTCATGGATACGTCCGGCTTGCCGTAACGGATCCAGGTCAGCAGCATGGCCGTCGTCGTCGCGGCCGCCGTCGCCATGTTCGTCGTGACGAAAATCATGCTGGCCGTTTCCAGCGTTTCGTCGCCGGTCATCGAGACCGTCGAGCAGCCGTTGAACCCGAACCACGCGAACCAGAGGATGAACACGCCGAGAGCCGCCAGCGTCAGGCTGTGGCCGGGAATCGCGTTGACCGTGCCGTCTTCACCATATTTTCCGATGCGGGCGCCGAGCATTTTCGCGCCGATCAGCGCGCAGACGCCGCCGACCATATGCACAGCCGTGGAGCCTGCGAAATCATGGAAACCCATTTCCGCGAGCCAGCCGCCGCCCCAGATCCAATGTCCGGACACCGGGTAAATCAAGAGGCTGATCGCGAGACTGTAAATGCAATAAGTCGAAAACTTCGTGCGCTCCGCCATCGCGCCGGAGACTATGGTCGCGGACGTCGCGCAGAAGACCGTCTGGAAAATAATGAATGCCATTTTCGGGTATCCGGCGTCGCTGCCGACATCCCAACCCGAAATGAAAAAGTCCGGAATCCCGATGAATCCGCCCACGTCCGTGCCGAACATCAGCCCGAAGCCGATCACCCAGAACGCAATCGTGCCCAAGCAGAGATCCATCACGTTCTTCATGACGATATTGCCCGCGTTTTTCGCGCGGGTCAGGCCCGTCTCCACCATCGCGAAGCCCGGCTGCATGAAAAACACCAGCGCCGCGCCCAAGAGAACCCAGATCGTATCCGCCGCCGCGTACCGCGCGGGCGCGCTGTCCGCCGCCAACGCGATTCCCGGAAGCCCCAAAAGCCATGCGCCGACTGTCGACGCAAAAGCCTTACATCGCATATTCCTTTTCATATTTCTCACCCTTCCTTCAATCCGCTCCTTGCGTGACCGGTTCACGCCGGAGCTTAGGGAAAACAGAAAAGCGCCCGACGGAAGTTTCCTTCACGTCGGACGCCTGTGTCCGTTTGCCCTATGTCATTCCCCGCCGCCCGGACGACGGAAAAATTATGTGCCTAAGATAACGCGTTTTTGATTGATTGTCAAGCGTTTTTGGAATGTATACAGGATTATTTGGCTTGCTATTTCCCGAAACAAAAGCCTCCTGCCGTGCATTCGCATATTCTTTTCGCGGACTCCGACGTTGCAAGGCCACCTTTTCCGGTCTCCTTCAGCGATACGGGCATTTCGCTGCCGATACGCCTCATGCTGTCGATGACATCGTCGGGCGAGATTGCGCTTTTGACGCCAGCCAGCGCGATCTGCGCGGAGGCCACCGCGTTCACGGCGCCGTGGGAATTTCGCTTCACGCAGGGCACTTCCACGAGCCCGCCCACCGGATCGCAGGCCAGTCCCAGCATATTTTTCAGTGCAAGCGCCATCGCATTGGCAATCTCCTCGCTGCCTCCGCCCTGCAAATATGCAAGAGCGCCCGCCGCCATCGCCGATGCGGTCCCGATTTCCGCTTGGCAGCCGCCCGACGCGCCTGCAATACTCGCGCTTTCCCCGATGACTTTTCCGATACCCGCCGCCACATACATGGCGTTGATCAGCTCGTCTTTCGGGACGTTTCTGTATTCCTCATAACTCAAAAGCACCGCGGGAATCACGCCGCAGGAACCTGCCGTCGGAGCCGCCACAATCCGTTTCATGCAGGCGTTGGACTCGCCCATCTTGATGGCCCGTTCCATGACCTTGCCCATGAAATAGCCGCAAAGATTTTTCCCCGCTTGATTGTAAGCTTCAAGCAGCTTTCCGTCGCCTCCGCTGAGGCCGCTGGCAGATTTAAGTTCCCCTTCATAGGATTGGTCTGCATCCCTCATCACATCGAGAAGCTGTTCCATCTTCTGCCGCGACTCTTCCCTGCTCACATCGCGGCTTTCCATATCGGCTTCCATGACGACTTCCCAAAATGTCTTCTTGTTGTTCCCGGATTGCTCCAAGATCTCGGCGATAGAACTGTACATCACGCCGCCTCCTACTCCGCGCTTCCTTCAAAATACGTCACTTTCAATACGCCCTCCACATGGGTCAGCCAGTCGATGCCGTCCTGCGGTATTTCCTGATCGCACTCGACGACCATGACCGCCCTGCCGCCCCGATGGGAGCGGTATAGCTGCATGGACGCGATATTGACCGATTTATGCGCCAGCATGGAGGTCACTTCCGACACATGCCCCGGCTGGTCCAGATTGTGCACGATCAGCGTCGGGCATTCGCCGGAAAAATTCGTGTCGATGCCGTCGATTTTCGCGATATTGATCCGACCGCCGCCCACGGATTCTCCCACGACGTCGATGGTATTGCCGCTTTCGCCGCGTAGTATCAATTCCGCTGTATTGGGATGTGCCTCCGGCAGCTTCGATTCACCGAACTCGATGCGGATATTTTCCCGCTCCGCAATTTCCAGGCTGCTCGCAATCTTGTAATCGTCCGGCTTCATGCCGAGAAGCCCAGCGACAAGCGCCTTGTCCGTCCCGTGCCCCTTGCCGGTATCCAGGAACGACCCGTACAGGAAAATCTCGGCCTCCTTCACCTTCTCGCCCAAAAGGCGGCTCGCCACATACCCAATCCGGACGGCGCCCGCCGTATGGGAGCTGGACGGCCCGACCATCACGGGCCCGATGATGTCAAATATCTCCATGAAGAAAACTCCTTTGAAAAACAAAAAGCCCCGCCGCGCCGGAACAAAAAGCTCCAACGCTGCAAGGCTTCATTGCCGTCATTGAATATGAGAAATATAGCATATATTTCTTCTGTTGTCCATTCCATCCCAAGTTCAACACTACAAATACGACTGCCCCATTCTTGCCGCCTTCCCCTTCAAGCGCCATGATGAAAACAGCCCCGCCGAAGATTTTCTCCGACTGGGCTGTTCTTTTTTGCCTTTTGGCGCTTTTTTTCTCACGCGCCGCTCTTTTCATACGTCCGATACATCTCAATCGGCTCGGGATTGTCTTTCAGGCTCCAGATGCCGCATGGGCAGACGCCCGCGCAGATTCCGCAGCCGATGCACTTCGTCGGGTCGGAGACGTATTCCCAGCCTCCGTTTTCATCGTCAACCCGCGTAATCGCCTTTTCCGGGCAGGAATTGACGCACATACGGCAGTCGCGGCAGGTGCCGCAGGAAACGCAGCGCGTGTGCTCCTCGCCCGCGTCCGGCAGGTCGCAATGATGGCATTTCTCGAAGTACGCCTTCGAGAGCCGTTCGGCGGGAATCCTTTCCTTCGTGAATACGGGCGTGATCTTTTCGCCGCGCAGATACTGGTCGATGGCGACGGCGGTAAGCCGCGCGTCTCCGATGGCGTCGGTCAGCCGCCCGGGCTTCACCACGTCGCCCGCCGCAAAGACGCCGGGCAGGATCATCTTTTCCAGCGAAGGCACGAGCCAGTCGCCGCGGAATTTCTGAATCGAGGGATCGTCGGGCAGATAGTCGAGAATCGGCGCCTCGCCGATGGAAACGATGACCTGATCCGCCGCGATGAAACGCCCGTCGTCGGAATAAACGCCCTCCGTCGCGATCTTTTTCGTCACGAAGGGCCAGACGATCTTGCCGCCCAGGGCTTCGAGGCGGTCGATCTCTTTCCGGAACGCGGCCGGTTTCACCACGTCCACGACGACGACCTTTTCCGCGCCCTGCTCATAGGCGCTTGTCGCCACATCCATGCCGGAATTGCCGCCGCCGATAACAAGGACGGTCTTGCCGGTGGGCGGCTTCTCGCCGCGATTGATCGCTTTCAGATAGTCGAGTCCCATCGTCAGAAGCTCCGTCCCTTCCCACGGGAAGAAGCGCGGCTTATGGCCGCCCGTCGCCACCAGCACGGCATCGTTTTCTTTGCGGAGCTTGTCGAATTTTTCGCGGTCCACGCGGCAGGAGGTCACGAATTTCACGCCGACGCCCTCGATGCGCTTCAATTCCAGTTCGAGCAGCTGGCGGGGCATCCGAGCGCGTGGAATGACCTGCGCGAGCTTGCCGCCGATCTCCGCCGCGTCGTCATAAACCGTGACCTTATGACCTTTCCGCGCAAGCTGCCACGCGGCGGAAAGCCCCGCAACGCCGCCGCCGATAATGGCGACGGATTTCCCCGTGCGCTCCATCGGGGGATCGACATTCGTATAAGCGGACTTGAAGCCCAGCGCGCCGATCTGGATCGCCTCGTCGATGGTGCTGCGCGTACAGCCCTCCATGCAGGGATTCGGACAAAGCGTTCCGCAGACGGAGCCGGGGAACGGCGTGTATTCGAGCACGAGGCGCAGCGCCTCCTCCACCTTGCCGTCGCGCAAAAGGGCGATGCGGCGCTGGGTGGGGATTCCCGTCGGGCAGGAAAATTCGCAGGGCGCCGCGTATTTCGCGTTGTCCCAGGACGGCACGCGCAGACGGTAAAGGCCGCGGTTCACCGTGTTCAGCACTGTGAAGTCGTCCACCGCCACGTCGCTGAACAAGCCGCCCCGAATCCAGTCCTGCGTCCGAAAAGCCGCGAGGTCCGGCAGCGGCTTCGGCTGCTTTTCCTCGAAGGTCAACGGACGCAGTTTTTTCCATACGCTCCAGTCCGAAAGCTCCGCCAGGAGTTCCGGCTTTTCCACGGCGGCGAGGAAACTCTTCATGCCGTTTTCCAGGAAAGTAATGTCTTCTTTGTCCAGCGCGAGGCAGCGGATATCGTCCGGGTAATCGTCGGAGATCGGGCCGCGCACATAGACGACGCCGCCCACCATGCCGACGCAGGGACGTTCACCGAGCACCGAGGCAAAATCCTCGCTGTCCCAACCGCAGACCACCGCGCGTCCGCCGCCCATGAATTCAAAGGAAAAGCTGCCGACGTTTTTGAGCACCCAAAGCTCCGGCTCCTCGTACAGCGGATCGTGCTTCATCAAAGAGCCGGTGCGCGTGCCGCCGCGCCCGCCGATATAAATCCGTCCGCCCGCCGAACAGTGCCCCGCCGTGTCGCCCGCGTCGCCGCGTACGGTAATCAGGCCGCCCACGTTCAGCCAGCCCACATCGGCGGAGGCCGGACCGTCCACGATGATTTCCGTGTTGTCCAGGCACATGGAGCCGACGCGCTGGCCCGGATTCGTCACATGGAAGACGAGCTTTTTCCCTTCGGGATGCCAGAGCGGTCCGCCGATGTCATGCTGGCCCGACGCGACGATCTCGAACTCCGTCTCGCCCTCCTGCACCGCCTTTTCCACCGCCAGCAGAAGATCCTGCGTGGACATACGCTCATGGCCGTTCAGGGTATCTATCTTGAACATAATGCTATTCCTCCCTTAGCAGACGTACTGTATCCCCAGCTTGTCCGCGATTGCCTTGTCCGTCGAGACCAGCGCGTCGCTTCGGCCCACGGGCAGCGACGAGTTGCCGATGGGCGCCATGAGTTTTTTCATCTCCGAGTCGAAGGCCAGCACATAGTCGACGATTTTCTGCGCGCCCCGATCCACGTCGAGCCGCTTGACGAGGCGCGGGTTCTGCGTGCAGATTCCCGTCGGGCATTTGCCCGTATTGCAGGAATTGCATCGACCGTGTTCGTTGCCGACGCAGCCGAGAAGCTGGATCAGAATCTTGCCGCAGAAGACGCCATTCGCGCCGAGACAGATCATCTTGAAGGCGTCGGCGGCCGCGTTGCCGGTCAGGCCGATGCCGCCGCCGCCGTACAGCGGGATCTGCCCCTGAAGCCCCTGCTTCACAGCCGCGAGATAGCAGTCGCGAATCTTCGACACGATCGGATGGCCCGTATGGTCGAGGGACACCTCGTTGGCAGCGCCCGTACCGCCCTGGATGCCGTCGAGGAAAAGACCGCCGCAGATTTTGTACGGATCGCGGAGCAGATTGTTGTAAACGGAAACGGAAGTCGAGGACGCCGCGCACTTGATGGCCACCGGCACACGGAAACCGAAAGCCGCGTTCAGCGAAAGATGCATCTTCTGCACGGATTCCTCGATGGAATAAAGTCCCTGATGATTCGGCGGCGACGAGAGAGTCGCCTTCGGCACGCCGCGGATAGCCTGCACGTGGGGCGCGACTTTTTCCGCCTGCAAAAGCCCGCCGTCGCCCGGCTTCGCGCCCTGGCCAATCTTGATCAGCACGGCGGCGGGATCGACCTTCATGCGCGGCAGCGCCTTTACGATGCGGTTCCATCCGAAATGGCCGGAAGCGATCTGGATGATAAAATATTTGAGATAGTCGGACTCCAGCAGCTTCACGGGCATGCCGCCCTCGCCGGAGCTCATGCGGATCGGGATATTGCAGCGCTCGTTGAGGTACGCCGTCGCCATCGCCACGGCCTCCCAGGCGCGGGTCGAAAGCGCGCCGATGGACATATCGGAGAAAATCAGCGGATAAATCCAGCGCACCGGAGGCGCCTTGTGCGTCATCGTGATATGCCCGTCCGTCATCGAGAACGGCAGCTCCCGCGCCGAAAGCACCCGCCCCAGCGGCGCGCGCATATCGAAGGTGTGCCGCTGCGCGTCCAGCGACGGGTCGGTCATCTGCGAAATGCGCCCGACGATGATCTTGTCCAGCGTTCGCTGCGCGTTCAGGTTCGTGCGCCCGCCGCGCTTGATCGGCCCGCTGTCGCGGGAAAGGAGCGTGCGGCGATTGTCCGGGTTCCGCACGGGGCGTATGGCGTGGTTCGGGCAGACGCGCTCGCACATCCCGCATCCCCGGCAGGCGTTCGTGAAGCTCGCCACCTGCTCGATGATCGTCCTCGCAATCTGGCGGTGCGCCGGCTTCGGCTGGTTGCCCTCGGACACCGTCACAGACTGGCGCCGCACCGCAGGCTTGATCGCGCCGAAGGTGCAGCTTGCGAGACAGCTGCCGCAAAGCGTGCAGCGCTCCGCATGGTATTCGATAGTCCACGGCAGATCGTCCACCGCGATATCCTGCACTTTTACTGCTTCCATCTCTTCACCTCCAGGTCGTTGTCAATCACAACGATCTCCCGTTCATCCGGGTAAATGTCTTTCGACGTATCGCGGTCCGGCAGGATCTCGTTGATGCCGCAGACCTCGGACGCTATCGCGACGGTATTCTCGTCGCCGCCCACCACGACAGGCCGCAGTTTCTTTGAATCGCAGCAGGTCATCATGCGTCCGTCGGGCAGCCCCGCGATGATCGTATTCGGCCCGTTGATTTCCAGATGCGCCAGCGATTGACGGATCGACAGCAGCACGTCCCTGTCCTCGCGATGCTCGATCTCCGAGAAGGGCAGCGGCGTGATCACATGCTTGTAATACGGGATCGGCCATTTCAGCTCATGCAGCACATAATGGAGCGTATAAAGGAACGTCTGCGAGTCCGACTCGAAACCGATATAGCCGCGGAAGAGCGAGCTCTGGAACTCCTTGTTCTTCGTGTAGAACGTGTTCTCGCCGTTGGCGCAGAGCGTATAGCCCTGAAGGAAGAACGGGTGCGCCGCGTAGCGGATGATCTCGTAATTCGTATTCTGGCGGCTCTGCACGATAATATTCTTCGCGACGAGACAGCCGTTGTCGTCCCAAAGGTGGAAATAGGTGGCGATGTCCATCGGGTCGCCGACCTCTTTCAGCGTCAGCACATCCGGCCAAAACGAATAGATGTAGCCCTGCCCCGTTTCCGTCAGCATCTCGCGCAGGGCAAGCCGCGTGTCGAGCAGCAGCGCCTCCCGCTCATCCGGGTCCTTCACATGCTCCGGATAGTCATAGGTGCGGAAAATATAATAGGGCATCGTCTGGATGTTCAGCCCTTTCCGCTTGTCCGGCACGGGCAGCCACTCCGACATCTTCACGAAGCGGTGCGCGTCCATATACTCCTCTACGAGATGGCCGCCCTGCTGCGTGCAGGCCATGGAAAGCAGCGGCTTGTCCTTGTAAAGCCCGAACACCCCGTAAAGGTCCTGCATCACCATCGCGAATCCCGAATTGTCGTGCCCCTCCTGCTGCGGCAGCATAAGGCGCAGCGCCGTCGAGGGCTGCACGGGATTCTTGCTCTTGATAGCCCCGATTCTGCACATAAAAATTCCCCCTAATGAACCACTGAAAAATGACAAAAAGCCTCGCAGCGCCGGAACGATAATTCGAACCGGCGCCACAAGGCTTCATTGCCGTTTTCCACTATTTTTTCAACACGGAGTATAGCACGCCGCTTTCCCGTTGTCTACGCAAGAGCCGCATGTATATCTGTATACATGCGCCCAAAATCATTGTTTAGCGAGATACTTCATATAATCGCGCTTGCAGGAGACAATATGAATGCGCCCGATGGGTACCTCTGTGCCGTCTTTCATCAGGAAGGAGTTTTTCCCCATCGTCTTGATGAAAGCGACGTTCACAATGTAGCTTTTGTGCGTACGAAGGAACCTGGATGCGTCCAGGTGTTCCGTCAGCTTTTCCAGGCTCATATAGGTATTCGTCTGCATGCCGCCATGATGAATCGTGCAGATTTTGTTCACAATCTCGATATACTCGATTTCGTCGATGGGAAGCGTTACCGTTTCATACTCAGTCTTCACATCGATGCACGCCTCTTCCTCCTGCTCCGAAACCGGCAAATCCTTTTCCTTCCGCCGCTCAAATACCTGCTCCAGCTCGTTGAAAGTGACGGGCTTGATCAGATAATGCAGCGCCCTCACCTCGAACCCCGATATGGCAAACTCGGCGCTCATACTGACAAAGACGATGTCCACGTCATTATCCATGAGACGTACCTTGCGCGCTACGTCGATACCGAGCCCGCTGCCGATGTAGTTGTCAAAAAAAATCAGGTCAAACTTGCCGGGCTCGAAGGCTCGCAAAAATTTTTCGCTGACGGAAAAAGTTTCGATCGCCATAAGCAAACCGTTTTTTTCGGCATACGTTTCCAAAAGCTGACGAAGATTCTCCATGTCCCGCTTGTCATCCTCCAGGATAGCGATGTTCATTTTTTCTCGTCCTTTCTTTTTTGCCTGTTACATAGTATAATTGATAAGAATGCTATAAATCTATGAAATGAAGGGAACCCGTATGATATTTGACGTGGGCATGGCGACGGGGCTTACGCTGATCCAGACCATCGGCGCATACCTTCGCTATCTGCCCTTCGAGGAAAAGCTCCTGCCGGAGGAACGGAAACGCCTATGGAAATATATATTGCTTTGGATGCCGGTTGCTTTCACAATTTATCTCGTGCTTTTCCTGCACGAGGGACTCGACGTCACCACCTACAAAAAAATACACTATTTCGGCTGGATTCCTTTTGTCACGTTCTCACTCATCGTCATCCGAAACGAGGGAATGCGCCATACCTTCGTGGCGGGAATGCAGGCGCTTTGGTTCATGCTGCTGCAGACAGTGAGCGGCACTTTGATTTTGACGATACTGCCGCCCAGTCTCGGTACGGGCGTAAATCGTATCATGTTCCAGACCGCCCTTTACATTGTCTGTTTCGTCGTAGCATTACCGTTGGAGCAGCGAATTTTCCGGAATTTGCTGCCGCCTAAGCTTTTCACCGGCAACCACCTCGCTGGCTGGTGCTTTGCCATCCTGCCGCTGGGCTTTTGCATTTCTCCGCTGGTCGGGCTGATTGAAAGGCCGCTGATGTACACCTGGACCGACAGGATCTTGCGTTTTTTCCTGCTTTTTTGGGGTTTCACCATTTATCGGTATGCGCTTTTCATGGGGCAGCGCATGGAAAGAATGCAGCGCGACCAACATACGAACGAAATTTTAACCCAGCAGCTCCGCGCACTGGAAGATCACGCGTCGCTTCAGAACGCGCGGGCGGAGGACGTTCGGCGCGCCCGTCACGATCTCCGGCATTACAACCGGCTTTTGGCGACGCTCATCGACGCGGGCAAAATTGAAGAGGTTCGCGCCCTGATTGAAGCGCAGGATCGCGAGCTCCTCGTACCGCCGCTGACCGCGTATTGCGAAAGTCCCCTCGTGAACGCGGCATTAACCGTCTATGTGCAGCAGGCAAAGGAAGACCATATCCCGATTTCATGCAAAGTGAAACTGGACGATCCCGGGCGTCCACGAGAAGTGGACAACGATCTCGCAATCCTTTTGTCCAATATCATCGAGAACGCTGTCATTGCCAGCCGCAAGCAGCCGGAAAACAGGCGGGAAATCTATTTATCTCTTTCTTATATCGCCCCTCAGTATGTGCTTTCACTGGAAAATCGTTACGATACGCAGCTGGATATCGGGGACGACGGTCTCCCTGTAACCTCTGAACGCGGACACGGCACCGGCATGGTCTCCCTTCGGAATTTCGCTGAGAAATACAACGCCGACGTGGATTTTGAGCAAAAGGATGGCACTGTCCGTCTGATGATGTACTGGTTGGGATAAAAAACTCTGCCGCAAAGCATACCATAAATTGACGCAGTTTTGAAGACAACAGTGATATACCGCCTACATACAGCAATAGTCCACCAGACTCATCCACCGTCCGCTGGACTATTGCCCCCCGCAAGCGCGGGGCTTTTTTATTATCAAAACGTCTGCATCATCATGGTGACGAAATTGAAAATGCCGATCGCGCCCACGGCAAGGCCCGCGTACCAGAACCAGATCTGCTTGACAAGACCGGCCAGGGAAACCATCAAGATCGCAATCTGCAGGAAGGTCAGCGCGCCCGCGAAGCCCTTGTTCAGCGCCAGCGATTTATCACGGGTTTCCTCTGCGGCACGGGCCTCCTGCATGATTTCCTTTTCCTCGGCCTTGTAGCGGTCCACAGTCTCCTGATATTTCTGCATCAGCTTTTCTTTTCCCTCGGGGTCAAGGGTGCTGTTTATTTTCATGTGGTCGAGCTGTACCTTGTAGGTGTTTTCTTTCAGGCTCTTCGACTGGTAGTAGGCCCAGCCGTTGGAAGCAGCGTTCTGCGCGAGGATAGCTTTGCTGCTGAAGGCGCCCGCTTTCAAAGAGGAAAAGGTCGCGCATATCGCGAGAACCAGCGCGGACAGCGCGATGAGCTGGGTCACACGCTTGGAGAATTCCTTTTCCTTCTTTTCTTCAGGCTCCGTAGTCGTTTCTTCCTTCTTGTTTTCGTCTGCCATTTTCATTCACCTCAAATAATTATTTTTCTTGATTTTCTTCCTCACGCAGCCGTTCCGTCAGTTCATCGTAGAACGCCAGGAGCTTTTCCTGGTTTTCACGGATGGTCTCCAGCGCCTTTTCCTTTTCCGCTGCGTCTGTATTTTCCGCGAGGAGAAGCTTTCCTGCCGCCTCGAGTGTCTTCGCGGTCTCCGAGAGACGTTTGCCGCCGATGGAAAGGGACGAGGATTTCAGCGCGTGGGTATAGGTTACATAGTCGTTCCATTTTTCTGCCCGGTAAGCGTCCTCGATCTGCGCCTTTTTCTCTGGGTGCAGTTCGACGAACAATGTCGCCAGCTCCCTGAAAAAATCCAAGGAATTTCCGCAGTATCGCAGCCCCAAGGTTTTGTCGAAGACCGGCGGCTCGTCTGTCTGCTCCGCCGATTCTTCCGCTGCGGCGGTTAGTGCCGCAGCGGTATCTTTTTCAGGCGGCGTCTCCGTTTCCTCGAAGGGATGCACTTTTTCCGCCGGCAGGTACTTCATCAGCGTCCATTCCAATGCCGCACCGTCCAGCGGCTTCGACAGATAATCGTCGAAGCCTTCTGAAAGGAACTGTTCCCGCATTCCGGCAACGGCGTCCGCCGTCAGGACCAGGAACGGAGTGTCTTCCGCGTTCGGCAGTTTCTTGGCGACGTGCAGGGTATCGACGCCACTCATGCCGGGCATCCGATGATCGAGTAATACCGCGTCGTATCGGCTTTTCGCGAGGCGGTTCAGGACAGCCTGCCCGTCGGTTACGGCGTCGATTTGGACACCGGTCTTTTTCAGCAGGCCTTTGACAACCATCAGGTTCATTTCGTTGTCGTCCGCCACGAGGAGCCGCGCGTCCGGCGCGAAGAATGAGGCGCGATAGGCCGGCTCGTTCCCGGCATCCGACATTCGCGCCGAGAAGTCGCCGATGAGCTCGTCGCCGTCGATTTTCTGTGACACCGTGGCCGTGAAAACGGAACCGACGCCGTAGGTGCTTTCAAATACTACGTCGCCGCCCATCAGGTTCGCGAGCCGTTTGGTGATGGCGAGGCCCAGCCCCGTGCCTTCGATGCTCCGGTTCCGCACGCTGTCCAGTCGGTTGAAATCTTTGAACAGCTTCTCTTTGTCCTCCTCGCGGATACCGATGCCCGTATCCTGCACGACGAACCGCAGGACGACGTCGCCTGCCTCCTCGTTCCGTTCGCCGGAGACGCGGAAATTTACACTGCCTTTTTCCGTGTATTTGGCGGCGTTGGTCAAGAGGTTCACGACAATCTGCTGGACCCGCGTCATGTCGCCGAACAGCGTGTCGGGAAGCGTTTCGTCCACTTCGAAGCCGAAGGAAAGCCCTTTGCCTTCGGCCCGGGGCTTCGCCATGTTTATGGCGTTTCGCAGCAGGTTCGACAGGCGATAGTCGATGTCCACGATTTCAATCTTGCCGGATTCGATCTTGGAAAAGTCCAGCACGTCATTGATCAGGTCGAGGAGCGTCCGACCCGCAGAGCGGATGTTTTGCGCGTAGCGGGCGACGACAGGGTCTTTCCCTTCCCGCAGGATCATCTCGTTCATGCCGAGGACGGCGTTGATGGGCGTGCGGATCTCGTGGCTCATGTTGGCGAGGAACGCGCCCTTCGCCCGGTTGGCGCTGTCCGCAAGTTCCTTTTCCCGGCGCAGTGCGTCGCTTTGCATCGCCTTTCGCCGCACATGGGCCAGGTACAGACCGGCTGTGAGGAAAAGCAGGAACAGCATGCCGATGGAGCGGAGCGTCCGTTCGTAGATCAGTGCGATGTCCCCCACCATCGTCGCCCACGGGATATAGCCGACCACGGTACAGTCCGTTTCCGGCAGATCCGAGGCGAACAGGAAATACGACTGCCCGTTGTGCTTGACATACGTCGCCGCCGAGCGTCGTGTCTTTAGCTGCTCGCGGAGGGAGTTGAAGGCGTACCGGATTCCGGAATCGGCAAAGAATGCTTTTGCGTTTTCGTCATAATGTCGGTAGGGGATGATGAGCAGTCCTGATTTGCTCTGCAGCAGGAGACGGATGGAAGGATGGTAATCGGTCAGGCTGAAATGCTCCGACAGTACAGCGTCGCTGTAAAGGCGGTACAGCACGGCACGGATGTTGTTGCCGTTCCGGATGGGGACGGCGAAAAGCAGCCCTTTTCCCTGGCAGTAATCCACTACGTTTTGGCCGCGGAAGGAATGGGGGAGGCTCAAAAAATTCCAGCGGGAGAGGTATTCTCCTGACAGGGCTGTCCCCTCCACCGAGAGGATGCCGACAGAGGCGCCGTGCTCCAAATCGCGAAGCTCCGAAAGGATCCGTGCTTCCTCCGGCGTGCCGAGGGAGGAGGAGAGAAGCCCTGCCGCAAGCGTGAGGGTTTGGAACTCCTGCCCGAAGCGTTCCTCCGCCATGACGGAAAGGTCTGCCGCTTGCCGTGCCACCGTCTTTTCCAAAGTGTGGTTCATCATCATCTGCGTTCTGTGCCCGGCCCATAGTGTCAGGATAATGAGGATGGCGGCGAGGGTCGAGATTTTCAGGATGAGACCGGAAGACTGTGTTTGCGTTTTCTCATTCAAGGACGCTCACCCCGCTTATCAGCCAGTCTATGGAATCCAGCAGTGCGTCGTCGCTGATGGTCTCTCCCTCATTGCAGCGAAGGTTGCCTTCGTTGTCTACGAGCGGGCCGATGAAAATAAGCTGATGGCCGTTCAGCGCCCGCCGGAGGTAATAGAGATGCCCACGCATGCCATCTGTGATTTCCGGAGACAGTTCGTCCAGGAATACGGCGTTGCGGTCTATACCGATCCAGTGGTTTTTCATTGCGTTCAGCTCGCCCTTCAGATAGCGGCGGAGAATGTCGTCGTAATAAATATCCCAGCGGCAGCGGACAGCGGCGATTCCGTGAGAAAGCCCTTCGGGGATCGGGGCGTTGTAAGCGATGAAGTCCACGCCCAGACGGTCTGCCGTTTCGGCGACCGCTGCGTCGTCCTGATGGTAGGTCATGACATCAGCCCCCGTCTCGCGAATCAGGCGTTCCGTTAGGACGGCTTCCTTTGCCGCGTCTTCCCAGTTGTTCGTCCATGCGACGACCACCCGCGTCTTTGGATTCATGCGCTGCGCGCCGAGCAGGAACGCGTTGATGCCCCGCCGCACCTCGGAATTTGGAAAGGCGGCGACATAGCCGATGACGTTCGTTTTCGTCCGCATCGCGGCCAGGGCGCCTGCAAGATAGCGGGCCTGATACAGGCGGGGGAAATAGGCGGTCATATTCGCAGCGTATGCCTTTGGCGAGGTCGCCGCGAAAGCGATCTCCGGGTATTCGTCAGCCAGATCTTTGACTTCGTCGGGATAGTCAAAGCTCGCGAGGACAATCAAACTGCAGCCATGCGCTATCAGATCCCGTACCGCCTTCGAGCAGGAGCCGGTCCCTTCCGGCACATGGTCGCGCACCAAAAGCTCCGCGCCGTGCGCTTCGCAGGCAGCGCGGATTCCCTCATAATGCGAGGCATTCCAGCCCGGCTCGGTGATGTCGCCGAGGATGATGAAGCCGACCTTCAAAGGCGGATCTTCCGGCGCGGCGCTGAAACGGAACAACGCCGCCACGAAAACGAGCGCAAACAAAATAAATATGAAGCGGGTTCTTTTTGAAACAGCAGGATTCTCTGCCTCCAATAATTGTGACAACTGCGTCACCCCTTGCATTTCTTACCTTATCATCTGGTCAGCGATGCTTCCACCTCCGGTCGTGGCCGGGGCATTATAACCGCCGCTGTTTCCGCCGCCCGTCATGGAACCGGCGATGCCGCCGTTATTCATTGCGGGTCCGCCTGCGTTCGTGTTCGTTTGCAGCAGGCTCGGATCGGCGCCGTAGCCCGTCTCGGCGAAGCCGCCCTGCGCACCTGTCGCGCCGGTCATGGAGTTGTCCACCGAGGTCGTGATATTGCCGTTCTGGATCGTGTAGGTGACCATGTTGGAAAGTACGGAGTTGTTCAGAGGGTCGACGAACTCGAAGAAGTAAGCGTAAGTGCCGTCGCCGACATTCTCGTCCTTGACGGTGGGATTGTCGCCGATGGTGAAGGTGTCCACCTCGACCTCTTTGAGTTCGGAGTCGGAGCCGGAAAGCCTCATGGCGTAGTGGAGCGTCGTGATCGTGTCGCCGGCCTTCAGCTTGATCAGCTCGCGGCTGGACACGAGGCTCGCGACGCCTTTCTTCTCGTCCTTCCGCGCGCCGAGAATCCGGTATTTCTCGGTCTTGAAATCATAGACGACCTGCAGGTTGCAGGGGACGCCGTTCAGCTTGATCGGAATCGAATAGAGGTTGAACCCGTCGCCCTCGAAGGTAATCTCGACATAGACCGGATGGCCTTCGAGCATCGGCCATGTGCCGAAGAAATTGTCCTTGAAATGACCCGTGCTCCAGTCAGCGAAGATGTTCGAGTCGGAACCGAGGCAAAGCAGAATATCGAGCTTCGCGTCCATATAGATGAGCTGGCAATGGACGGCGGACAGCATTTCCAGCGCCGACGTCGGAATCTGGACAAAAGCCGAGCCTTCGTTGTCGATATCTACGGGCGTATTCTCGAGCTGCTGCAGGTTGTAGATAGGATGTGCGCCTACGGCCGGAGCCGTCGCGGGCGCCTGACCGAGAAGGGCGTCGCTGATGCTGCCGCCGGCAGGCGGAGCCGGAGCAGGGCTTGGCGTCGGCCCGGTGCTCGGCCCGGGAGCCGGGGCCGGGCTCGGGGCGGTCCCGGGCGTTTCCGGCGTATAGGCCGGCGCGCCGGACAGATATTGCTGCGCAGCGTCGGGCATCTGTCCGAAAATCAGATAGTAGTAAAGACATTTAATCGGCGTTGGCGCGGCGTCGATGTTCGCGTATACGCGCCAGACGTCAGCGTTGCCGTCATAAGGATGATAGCAGGAGAGACCAAGGCCCTTCGGACGGTACGAGCCGTTCACATGATACAGCACGCAGTCGTCAAGCGCCGAAAGCAGCGGGCCGGAGGTGGTCGGCATCGCGCTTTGCGTGTTCTTCACAAGCTCGCCCATATCCACCATGTCGAAATAGCCCTGTTCGCGGGTGTTGCCGCCGTAATTTTCCGAGTTCTCCGCGCCGCGGGAAAGCTGGGAGAAAAGCTGGCGCGGGTTCTGCGAGGCGGCCTGCAGCGCCTCGACGCCATAAGCGCCGTAAGCGGAAAGCAGCGCAGGAGCCTTCGAGACGTCGGCAACGGACAGCGTCGCAATCTCAGCCACGTCGTATTCCTTGCAGCCGGAGAGATAGGTGTCGCAAATAGATTTTCCGAGAGCCGCGCCGCCGATGGACGGGTCCTTCGCCAGCGCGTTGACCCATCCGGTATAGTTCCAGCCGCAGCCAGGCTCGCTTTCCTGCGAGGCCACCATGTAGCGGGCGAAGCCGTGGATCGAGCCGAGAGTGTCGACGGTGGCCATCAGGCAGGCGTCAAAGCCGATCAGCTCGAAGGGAGGATTTTCCGGGTTCGCGCCGTAGACCGAGGCAAAAGCATTGCGCATTTCATCGAGACTCATCATGTTTTGGCTGCGCTCGTCGAGGCATATGCCGCCGACACTGCCGCCGCCGTGATCCCAAAAGACGAAGACCTTGTGGTCTGCGGGGTAATTGTCCTTTCCGAAGCGCAGGAAATCCGCAAGGCCGTTGCCCGTTCCCATATCGGCGTCAGGCGTCGAGCCGAGATTGTGCAGTCCGTCCGAATCGTAGAGGAACCGCCCTGTGCCGCGCGTCGGAATGCCGCTCGTGTGCCACTGGTTCGCGCCGCCGGTCTGGATCACGACCTTAACGTTGGGCGGCAGCTTTACCTTCTGCAGCTCCTGGAGGTCGAGGGAGGCAGCGCCGTTTTCCGATTCGAGGTCTGTGCCGCAAAGATACCAGTACACAACCCATGTGTCGGATGAATTGTAGGTACTGGAAAAGTTCGCGCCGCTGCGCGTGTGGGATGTCGTACCGGACGAGCCGGACGAAGAGCCGCTGTCCCCGCCGCACCCCGCCACGCTGAAAAACAGCGCGGCGGCGGCAAGGGATGCCAACGCTTTTTTGAGTTTCCGGTTCATAATGCGGATCCTCCCCTTGAATGAATAATTGTTCCGTTTGTTGCCGATATCTCCTATCTTTTCATGGAGAAGGCATTCAACAGATATGCACCATTTTCAGCGCCGGGTACTCGAATTCCTCGCCGGTCATGGCCTTGTATGCGCCGTAGATAGCAAAGATTCCCCATGCGATTGACAGGAACGCGATGGCGACGCCCGTCGCGATCATCGGCGGAATGATGAAGGCGAGGACGATGGCAAGAAGGGAGACAACGATTGCGACGAGCTGCATATAAAAGGCCTGCTTCGCGTGGCCCGCCACAAAATCGTCGCTGCTCCAGACAGTCTTGATAATGAACGGCAGCACGAGGAAGCCCACGCCGCCGAGGTAGAATCCGGCATGGGCCGCCGCCGCGAGAATACGCTGTTTCGTGGTGATTTCGTCCATTTGATATACTCCTTCAATATTATCGGTCCGTATCGAACCCTTAGCTGGTCTGTCCGGGCAGCATCGAACGGATCCAGCCGGTGAAGCCTTCGGGATTCCGGGTCTGGATCAGCACAGTGCCGGGGCCTTTGAAGCGGCAGACGAGGCCTTCGCCCGATTTCAAGCTGGCGAGGAAGCCGCCGCTGGACGCTTTTTCAATCTCATAGTTCATCGTGGAAGGCCATGCGACGAGATGGCCGTTGTCGATAATGACTTCCTGTCCCGCAGGAACCTCGATCGGATGGATGGCGCCGTAGCTCGATACAAATACGGTGCCGCGGCCGCTGATATTCAATACGAAGATGCCTTCGCCGGAAAACAGACCTTTCGTCAGGTTTTGGGCTTTCGTGTCGATTTCAATGCCCGGCGTGGCGGCGAGGAAGCCTCCCTTCTGGACGGTCAGGCCGTGGGATCCGTCGAGTTCTACGGGATGGATACCGCCGGGCAGCGGGTGGCCGATCAGCACGCGTCCGGGGCCTCGGTTCGCGGTCAGGTGCTGCAGGAAGAAGCTTTCGCCGGTCAGCACTTTCCGCATCAGGCCGCCCATGAAGCCGCCGCTGGTCTTGCCCTCAACGTCGATGGTCGGAGACATGGCGACCATGGCATCGGATTCAGCCTGCAGGGTTTCGCCCTTCTCCATTTCAATCTGAACGACAGGAAATGCTTCCGGGTAGAGAATCTTGTAATCCATCAATTTTTCCTCCTTATAGTTAACTTCATAATCCATTTCAAATGATACTGTCGATGGAATGAAAAAGGCGCGCTAAAAGCGCGCTTTTTTACAGCGTTGCAGGGGGTTCTGCTCCCGATGCGTCGATGGACGCGTTGTACTCGTTCGTCCAGGTGTGGCCAAGGTATGCGCCGACGAGGTTCGGGATAATGCAGAGGATCGGCATTCCGAGGCTGGCAATCGCCGAACTTACGATGCAGAGAACGACCAGGGCGATCAAGCCCTTCTTCATACCGCCCGAGTACGGAAGGCCGAGGATGAAGAAACCGAGAACTGCGCCGACAATAGGATTTTTCTTTTGCATGGTAAAAAAGACTCCTTTCGCCCATATGGGCAATACAATGATTATTTTGCGGGATATCTTCCGCTCCTATAAAAATACACCGTAATTTTCTAATGTCAATAAAAATGGCGTAAACGGCGTTCACGCCAACTTTTTTATGGTGTGAACGCCGTTCACGCCGAAAAAATGTCGTTCACGCTGTCAAAAAACTCCATTTGGGGGGCTAAATATTTCGTGAACGCCGTTCACGCCGAAAATATGAATATTTTCCCCATAAATTTATGGTGTGAACGACATTTTTATGGTGTGAACGCCGTTCACGCCGAAAAAATGTCGTTCACGCCGAAAACCTTGCTTTTTCAAAATCCAATATGATATGATATAGGCGAACCGGGAGCGGAGCGTCCCTCTCAAACGCGAGAATCGGACATACGCCTCACGGTCGAAAAAATATTTATATTTTAGGAGGCGTATTTTTTATGCAGAAAATCAAGTCCCTCAAAGTGTTCCTCATGGCAGCGCTGTTTGTTATGGCTCTGTCCAGCGTCGCGTTCGCGGGCGCACAGGATTTCGTTCTCGTGAACAACACCGGTTTCCCGATCTACAAGGTCAATGTCAGTGCGGCCAGCACCAACAGCTGGGAAGAAGACATCCTCGGTTCCAGCGTCCTGATGAACGGCGAATCGATCCGCGTGAACTTCGGCGCAGGCAACACGCAGTACTGGGATATCCAGGCTATCTTCGAAGATGGCAGCGCCATTGCCTGGTACAACATCGATCTGCTCAGCACGTATCAGGTCACGCTGAACAACGACGGCAGCGCTACTCTCCAGTAATCCCGCAGCACCAAGGTGGCAACAGGCAGAGGCTGGGTACACGGTCACTGCCGTCATAATAACCATAACATAATTATTTAACGGAGGCGTATTCACAATGCAGAAAATCAAGTCCCTTAAAGTGTTCTTCCTCGCGGCCCTGTTTGTCATGGGTCTGTCCAGCGTCGCTTTCGCGGGCGCACAGGATTTCGTGCTGGTGAACAACACCGGTTTCCCGATTTATTATGTCAATGTCAGCCCAGCCAGCTCCAACAACTGGCAGAACGACATCCTCGGCAGCCAGGTTCTGCCGAACGGTTCCTATGTTCAGGTTATGTTCCCGACGAACGGCGTCCAGTACTGGGATATTCAGGCGACCTTTGAGGACGGCAGCGCCATTGCCTGGTACAATATCGACCTTCTGAGCGTTGCGCAGGTCACGCTGAACGGCGACGGCACCGCTTCTCTCCAGTAATATCAAAGAGTAATTTACACTCTCCTTTCCTATTTCTTGGTCCCCGTCGATATGTACCGATCGGCGGGGATAATTTATAAAGTGCTATATATTTAGGAAAGAAATTTTGCCTGCCCCTCTGTGGAACGGCTGGTACTAAGGAGGAACAAATCATGCAGAGACTTTACAAGACTTTCGCGTTGGCCATGCTGATGCTCGTGGCGACTGTCGGCACCGCGTTCGCCGGTCCGCAGGATTTCAATCTTGTCAACAACACCGGCAGGCCGATTTATTATCTGAACGTCAGCCCGCACGAGGCGACGGAATGGATGCCGGATATTCTCGGCTCGAAGGTCCTGATGCCCGGCGAAGTCGCCCATGTGACGTTCGCGCCAACCCCCGGAAAAATGTGGGATCTGATGGCAGTGTTCGAAGATGAAAGCTCGATCATCTGGTATGATCTCGATTTGTTTGCCTACGGCCAGATTACGCTGAACTCCGACGCCACCGCGTATCTGGAGTAAGATCGCGAATCGGCTGTCCGCCCGGACGTCGTTTTGCCTCGGAACTGTCAATATTTTTCCATCGAACGATATCGGCAAAATAAAGGCGCCGCCCCAGATCGGGGCGGCGCCTTTATTTTGCCCGCGCACGGAAAGCCGCATGAAGTATTTTTTATACATCCATGAAAACTTATTGAATCCGTGATCATAAATCGATATGATGGTAGCAGCTTTTCCTGTCGAAGAAAGGATGAAAAACGAAAAATGAAAATACAAAAATGCCGGGAAGCAGACGTCATTGCCGCCGGATCGTTTTACGACGACGTCGTCCTGTGGCTGGACCATCATATCAATTATCCGAAATGGATGTATAAGATTTACCCGTCGAAAAGCTGGGTAAAGCAAATGACGGAGGCCGGGGAGCAGTATATCTGCGTGGACGGCAAAAAGATTGTCGGCGCTTTCGTCCTGAACGCCGACCCGCAGGGCAACTACCGGAAAGGCAACTGGTCGCTCGATCTGCCCGACGGCGCCTATATGGTGCTGCACGCTTTGGCGATAGACCCGAAGCTCCAAGGCCGCGGGCTCGGCGCGGAGGTCGTCCGTTTTTGCACGGAAAAAGCAAAGGCGGACGGCTATAGAGCCATCCGCCTGGATATCGTCCCCGGCAATATTCCGGCAAAAAAGCTATACGAAAAAACGGGGTTCCGATACGTCGTGGACGCCGACCTGGAACGCGGCATCCCCCATATCCCGACTTTCAGTCTGTTCGAGCTGAACTTGTAAAGTCGTTTTACTTTTTCTTTCCGCGACCACCGCGCCGCTTCACGTCCTCCTCGATGCGGCTCTTCCAGCTCGCCCCGAGCGGAGCTGCGCAGCACCGCACATGGCTGACCGCTTCGCTCATTACGTCGAAATTGAGCGCCGTACCTTCCTCGTCGCATTCGTAGGTCACGGCGCGGTCGGCGCGGATGCCGATATGCCCTGCCGTTTCGATGGCGTCCATGTTCGCGCCGAGGAACAGAAATTCCCAGCCGTACTTTTCCTTCTGCCGCTCCACCATTTTCTTGACCTTCGCATAGGTGTAGCGATGGCTGGCGTTCTCCATCCCGTCGGTGGTGATGATGAACAGCGTCTTTTCCGGGCGGTCCTCATCCCGGGCGTACTTGTGGATGTTGCCGATGTGGTGGATGGCGCCGCCCACGGCGTCAAGCAGAGCCGTGCAGCCGCGCACGAAATACTCCTTCCCGGTCAGCTTCTTCACCTCGTCCAGCGGAACGCGGTCGTGGATCACCTCGCAGACGTCGTCGAAAAGCACCGTAGAGACAAGCGCCTCGCCCGGCTCCTCCTTCTGCTTCTTCATCATCGAATTGAACCCGCCGATGGTATCCGCCTCCAAGCCTTCCATCGAACCGCTGCGATCCAGGATGAACACGATTTCAGCCAAGTCTTTCTTCATGAGAAAACGCCTCCTTGTATTTGGTGATTGTATCGTACCAAATACAGGGAGGCGTTTGGTCGCCCGGCAGGCGACATTTTGAATGCTTAAACTTCCCACACTCAAAATCACTCTGAAACTTGATAGTACAAAGGATTGCAGGCGGCGGCACTAAATACGCAAGAAGCCCACGATCGAGCTGCATCTCTTTCGTGGGCTTCCTGTTTGTCGGCAGCGAATTTTGCTCCTTTGTGCATCTTTAGTATAGCATAATCGGAAAAGTCGTGCAAGAGGAGAAAGCGCTTACAAGTCCTGATACTCGAACCGCAGTTTGAGGTCGCTCTCCCTCTTTTTCCACTCGTCGACAGCGCGGCGCAATACGTTTGTGATTTTCCCGTTTTCTTTCCATTGCCGCAGGCGTTTCAGTGTCATCAGGCGGCTGCGGGCGACCGACGACCGGAGGCCGCGCTCAAGGAGCAGCGCTTCCGCCGTGGAATAGCCCGACAGGCCTTCCAGCAGTGTCTCGTAGGCGAAGTTTCCCGCGCCTCCTACCAAGTGATTTTTCGGCGTGATGAAGTCCTCGTCCCTGACATTGGCCAGAAAGAAGTTCGCCATTTCAATGACGTCTTCGGGATTTTCCAGGTATTTCAGCATCGCGCTGTTCTTTCGCCAGTCTTTCCGGAATGCTGCTTTGATTTCCACGGCGCAATCTACGCCGAGCTGCGACGCGAGCTGGAGATTCTCTCCCTGCTCCGCTTTATGGCGCATATAGTTCAGGCAGGAATCCGAGGACAGGACGGCGTCGGCTTCTTTTGCCATCGCCTGAAACTCCTCGTCCTCTTCTTCCGCATAATGAAGCTGTATGGCGCGGAGTACGCGGTATATTTCCTCGTTCGGCATGGCGAGGCGCGCCTTGTCGATATAGGCCCGCACGAGCGCTTCCTCTTGCCCGTATGCCTCGATTCCGAGCACGGGGCCTCCGTCGGATTCGATAAGCGCGGCCAGTATCTTGCCGGCCGCGATAAAATCCCCGCTGTTCCTGTCGGCGGTATGGACGACGTTCAGCAAATCGATTTTTTCCGCAACGGTCAGCGCGGAATATTCGGGCATGACGTCGTTTTCGACGCCTTCGCGCAGCAGCCAACGCCTGATTTCTTCCGTCGTCGGCTCCAGTGACGCCACGGCATGGATCCGCCCCCAGCCGTGGGCTTTCTGCGCCATACGGAAAATTTCTTCGTTTTTGTTTTCCCAGTTATTGACGGCGAAGGTCGCAAACAGCGTGAATTCGTCCGACGCCGCCAATTCGCGGACGGCCTGCCTGACTTCTTCGTCCTTCTCATTCCATACGACTTCCAAAAGCGACAGGGCGAGTTTTACTTCCTCTTTCTCGCGGGCGTAAAACAGCAAATGACGGGCAAACAGATAGAGATTTTGGGCGTCCAGCTCCTCGGTGTGGTCAAGAATCCAATTTTGCGCGGCGTCCACATAGGCGAGCATGGAATGATCCGCGTCGGGAAACACCTCGGGCAGCGCCATTTTCGCGTGGGCGAAGACGTGGGAGGCGCCCCGCCGCAATACCAATATCATCGGCGCCAGATCGGGCGTTTCCAGTCGGTTGTGGTAGATACAGACGCCGTCCCACGCGCCGTCCGCCCAGGCGATTCCCTCGGGATCGGGGCTTTGCACGGAAAACGACGACGGCAATTCACCGTTGGGCTGTATCGCCGCGTGAATCCTGTCGTAAATGGACGGCGCGTTGTCGCCCGGTCTGTACTCCGCTGACATTTTTTCGCCTCCGTTCAAAGATGATTCCATTTTATCCGAGGCAGGGCTGGCCGAACGCGAACAGGGTTTCATTGATGGTGAAGATGTCGTACTCCCTGCGCTCGATGAAATACTCGACGATGATGTCCGTCTTGCTGCTGTGGGAGATCGCGTAGCCCGCGCGGCCGATGAAGTCCTTCGTTTCGTCGAGGTTCAGCTCCAGCGCGACGGCAAGGGCAAGCGCCGTGGCCTTGCTCGGCTGGTAGTCGGGGTTCTTGCGGATTTTCGCGAAGTGCCTGCGGTCCATGTTGGCGCGTTTGTAAACGTCCGGGTCGGTCTTGCCCTTGGCGTCAATCAACCGGATCAGCGCCTCGGAAAAGGTGTCGTCCGCCTCGTCCAGCAAGTCGGAAAGGGATCGTTTTTTCTGCGTCACAGCGGATTCGGCTTGCAGCAGATCCGGTGCAAGATTGAACTTTTCCTTGGAACGTTTGGATACCCGTTTCGGCAACGACGTCTTGCCCATATGCGCAAGCGCCCCTGCTCCGGCCCCCTCCTGCGCCTCGTCGCCCAGGAACATATGCTCCTGATAAAGACGACTGCGCCGCTCACGCTGTTCTTCCTCCTCATCCATCCATTCCTCGACGTACATCTTGTCCAGATAATCCTGCACATCGTCGAATAAGCTGCCGGAAATCTTGAAGGACTTTCGGTCAAAGACCACAAGATAAGCATTGATCTCATGGTCGGCAAGGAATTCACGGATGGCCTGCACTGCCGTGGCGATGGCAATCTCCGCCGGACAGCCGAATACGCCAGCCGAGATCAGCGGGAACGCGATGGAGCTGCATTTGTTTTCCACGGCAAGCCGAAGAGAATTTTTGTAGCAATCGGCCAACTGCTCGCGCTGCCCTTTCTTCCCGTCCTGCCAAATCGGGCCCACCGTATGGACGACGAATTTCGCGGGGAGCTTGAACCCGGGCGTGATGAATGCCGTTCCCGTGGCGATGTCCCCGATTTTCTTCCGCTCGGCAATCAGCCCCGGCCCCGCGGCCCGATGAATGGCGTAGTCCACGCCGCCGCCCACCTCAGGCGTCGGATGGGCGCTGTTGACGATTACGTCCACCTTCATTTTTGTGATGTCGTTTCTCACGATTTCCAACGGCATGAAAATCACTCCTTTATTACAAATGCAGATAAATCAATCCGATAAGCTGCAATATCAAAATCAGCGGCACGCCATAGCGGAATTTCAGATGCAGCGTCTTATGCCGGAAAATCGCCATGGCCGCCATCGCTCCGACGCTGCCGCCGAGGAACGCGAGAAGCAGCAATATCTTTTCCGGAACGCGCCACATGCCCCGTTTGGCGCACAGCTTGTCCCACCCGTAGACGGCAAAGGTGACAGCTGTGACGACAAGCAGATAGACGGCTGAAATTTTATGAATGTCGCCCATGCAAGACTCCCCTTCCTTCTTTTTATTATATTACGCACACAGACGAAAATCCATGCTTGCCTGACTTTTGGGGAGTGGAAAATGTCGTCATTTGTGGTATGATGGTAACATTCCCGCTTCGGAGGTGATTGAGGATTGCCGGAACATAAAAAGGGGCTGCTGATGGCGGCTTTGGGCGCAGCCATGTGGGGCGGCAGCGGCGTGGCGGGACAATATCTGCTGCAACAATGCGCTTTCACGACGGAATGGCTGGTTGTCACCCGTATGCTTTTGGCGGGGACAATCCTGCTGCTTCTCGACCGATTCTTTTATCGGGAAAACTTTCTCGCCGTCTGGCGGGACCGGCAGGACGCGAAGGAATTGATTGCTTTCGCGCTGGTCGGTATGCTGGCGGTGCAATACACCTATTTCGCGAGCATAAAGCACGGAAACGCGGCGGCGGCCACCGTGCTGCAATACCTGATGCCGATCGTCATCGTCTGCCATACGACGATGACCACGCACAAGCTCCCGAATGCCCGTGAACTGTTTTGCGTGGCGATGGCTGTCCTCGGTACCTTCCTGCTCGTCACCCACGGCGACCTCGGGCGGCTGTCCATTCCACTGGTCGCGGTCGTGTGGGGACTGCTTTCGGCCTTGTCCGCCGCTTTCTACACCGTGCAGCCGAAGCGACTGATCCGCAAATGGCGGGCGACGCTGATTATCGGCTGGGGCATGCTTATCGGCGGCATCGTGCTCGCGTTTCTCTGTCCCCCGTGGAGCTTTACCGGACATTGGAATTCAACGGCCGCGATGATTTACGCCTATATCATCATTTTCGGCACCGTCGTCGCCTTCGGCTGTTATCTCGGCAGCCTGAAATACATCCAGCCGACGGAGGCCAGCGTCCTCGGCTCTATCGAGCCGCTGTCCGCGATTGCGCTTTCCGTCCTTCTGCTCCATATCCCCTTCGGCTTCATGGACGCCTTCGGCTCCGCCCTGATTCTGGGCGGCGTATTCCTGCTGGCCAGAAATTAAAAGGGAGCACTTCTCGTTTATGTTGTTCAACGGAATAAAAAACAATTTAAAATCCCAGCTTCAGCAAACACGGCGAAAAGAAATCTTCCGCCAATGGCTTCGAATCGCGCTTGGCTTGCTGGTCTTCGCCTTCGGCGTCCACCTGACCATCTACGCGAATATCGGACTTGCGCCGTGGGACTGCCTCGGCATGGGCGTCGCCCTGCAAACGCCGCTGAACTACGGCCTTGCCATGACGACAATCGCCGTCACGGTCCTGATTGTCGATCTGCTGCTGAAGGAACGGATCGGGTACGGCACGGTCATCGACGCGCTGCTGACAGGAAACTTCGTGCAGATGTTCAACGACCTGAACCCTCTGCCGGAAAATGAAAGCCTTTTGCTGGGCGTTGCCGCCATGCTGATCGGCTTCGTATTCATGGCGCTGGGCATGTGTATTTATATGCGGGCGGGACAATGCTGCGGCCCGCGCGACGCTCTTTTGGTCGGTCTCGGAAAGCGGATGCCGAAGGTTCCCATCGGCGCCGTCCAAATCCTCATGTGGGCTGTCGTGCTGCTGTTCGGCTGGCTGCTGGGCGGCCCTGTGGGAATCGGGACGCTCATCGGCACCGTGGGCGCGGGCGTCGTCATGCAGATCGTGTATTCATGGATAGGCTTCGAGCCGAGGGACGTGAAGCACAAAAGCATCATGGAAGTCACGCGCATCTTGCGTTCATGACATTTGCCGCGCAAAAAAGGCTTCGGACAGATTCCTCGTCTGCCCGAAGCCTTTTTTAACTGTTTTTACAGCTCCGAAAACATCGGCCAATATCGCAGGCACAGCCAACCTATGGCCGTCACGGCTGCCACGTTCAGGATTGTCAGCTTCAAGCCTTCCCGTATCTGCAGCCCCGCGTCGAGGCCGTAGGAAACCGGTATCGCCCTTGTGGAGACCGGCAGGACGTAGGCGCAGTTCACGGCGACTACCGTAATCAAAAGATACGGCACAGGGTTGAGCCCCGTCGCTTCCGCGATGCTGATCACCACCGGGAGCGCAATCGAGGCCGCCGCCGTGTTGCTGGAAAGCTCCGTCAGCAGGCAGCCGAAGGCACTGAACAACGCGATCATCGGAAGCCCGCCGGAGGGCTCGCTGGCGGCAATCATTTCCGCAAGGCGCTTGACCGCCCCCGTCCCGATCAGCATCCGCCCCAGCGCCATGCCGCTGGCGAACAGAAACATCATGCCCCACATCACATGGCTTTGGGCGTAATCCCAGTCCAGCATCGTCTCGCCGTTTTCGTCCCGCAGCACGAAAACGAGAAGCCCCAACGACAGGAACACATAGGCGGGCTTCATGCCGGGCAGCAGCGCCGCGTAAAGCGGGCGCAGGAACGCCAGCAGCGTCGCGAGCGCAAACAGCGCCAGCGCAATCTTTTCCCCGCGCTTCCAAGCCCCGAATTCTTTGTAAAGGCCGCGAAAATATTCGGCGGAGCCGGAAAGGTCGGCGGCATCCCGAATCAGCCGCAGCAAAAAGACGAGATTCAGCAGGAAAACCAGCGCGAGAATCGGCAGGAAACGGATCACCCAATCCACATACATGAACTCGGCGCCGGTGAATTTCTCGATATAGGAAATCGCCACGAGATTCGCCGCGCCGCCGATGGGCGAGCCGAAACCGCCGATGCCGCTGCCCCAGCCGATAGCAAGCAGGATCGGCGCCGCCGTCTTCGCGTCCGTCTCCCCGCCGCCCACGAATTTCAGCATGGCGGCCGCGACAGGACAGAGGATTGCCGCGACGACCACATTCGGCAGGAATACGGACAGCACCACCGACGCGCCGAGCCACGCGAAAATTTGCTGCTTCATCGAAGTGCCGATGCCCGACAGCGCCTTGACCGCCACCCGCTTGTCGAGGCCGGTGCGGCTCCATGTCAGGCAGATCAGGTCGGCGCCGAGCAGCAGCACCACGATCTCGGAAAAATATTGGCTGATGACCTCTCCGTTCGGGATCAGCGTCATCGCCGCGTTCACGGCGATAGGCAGCAGCGCCGTCACGGCAATCGCGACGGGACGCAGCGCCCACCAAAGCGCCATCCACGCCGCCATCCCCAGCGCCCCCGCCGCGGCGGCGCCGAAGGATTGCGAGGCAAAAGACACGACGAGGAACGCCAGCGGGCCGGATAAAAGTGCTGTTTGCTTTTTCATTGCAATCTCCCCGAATCAACATTTCTGCCGTCATTGTATCCGAGGCGGTATCAGATTGCAAACTGTAAAAATTCGATATATACTACAGGTAAAAAACTGTGAGGCATGACGATGAATCTTTTACCGATGCAGTATTACCTTGAAGTCGTGAAGGAAAAGAGCATCAGCCGCGCGGCGGCGCGGCTCCATATCACGCAGCAGACCTTGAGCGCCCATATCGCCGCCCTCGAAAAAGAACTGGGCTGCACGCTGTTCCGTCGGAAGCCGGACTTCGCGCTCACTTATGCTGGGCGCGTATTTTACGAATACGCCCGTCGTTTCGATTCCCTGTACCGTTCCATGCGGCAGGAATTCGATGACATTTCCGGGAACGAGGCGGACGAGCTTTCCGTCGGCGTCGCCCCGACACGAGGGCGCTTCCTGCTGCCGCCGATCCTGTCCGCCTTCCGTAAGCTGCGCCCGAATATCCGAATCCGGATGGTAGAGACCACGAACTCCGATCTCGTTTCCCGGCTGCTCAACGGCGGGATTGACCTGATATTCGCCAGCTTCAACGAAGAGCATCCGCTGATTGCCTCGAAAAAAATATTCGAGGAAGAGATGCGCCTGTTAATCCCCGAATCCCTGCTGACCGCAAAAGACCGCAGGCGGATAAAGAACGGCGACTTTGCCCCGCTTGCCGACTGCCCTTTCCTGATGATGAATCGGCAGGAAGACATCAGCGGCGTCATCGGAAACGCTTTTTTTGACAGGTACGGCCTTGTGCCGAAAATCGCCGTGGCGTCGGGAAACATGGAAACCATCCTCGATCTATGCCTCGCGGGCGAAGGCGCCTGCTTCTGCTCGAAGGAGCTGGCGGCAAAAATATTCGGCGGCAGGGACGATTCCCATCTGCTGCAAATCCCGCTGGGCGAAAGCTTCTCCATCCGTGCCGCATGGCTGAAAACGCCCTATATCCGAAAAGCGCTGCTGGATTTCGTGGAAGTGTGCGAAACGACTGCGCCGTAACAAAAAGCTTCGGGAAACTTTCGCGGTCTCCCGAAGCTTTTTTATTCCTGATTGCATGCGCCTCAATGCCTGTGATGATGATCCTGATGGAATCTCCTGTTGATTTCCCGCACGTTCCGTTCGTGCCGTTCCTGTTCTTTTCGCATCTCGCGCTGCATCTTGTGATGATGGTTGCGGAATCTCGCGCGGATATCATGCATTTTCCGATCATGCCGCTCGTTCTCGGCATGCATGGCGCGGCGAAGCTCCGCCTCCCGATGATTGTTCCGCTCGTGATGTTCGCGCCGGTTGTCCTGCACATGCCTCTCGTTCCGGCTGTGATGCTGGGCCGCCTCCACCGTCGCCGCAATCGGCGCCGCGTCGGGGAGAGCGACTCCCGCTATGTTCAGTGCCATCCAACCGCTGAAAGCCATCGCCAAAATCTTTTTCCCCGTCATGATGATCCGCTCCTTTCTTCTTTGGTTGTATCTTACAACCGGAAGATTGGAAGCGTTTGAGGAACAAATTAGGGTTTTCTTAAAAAAGATTTTACTGCGCGTTCATCGAGAGCTCGATGAGCTTTCCTGTGAGCTGCGCCTTTTGCAGGAGCTCCTCGGTGATTTCGTCCCCGGCTTTTGCAATGACTACGCCGCTGTCTGTCACAATGTCACGGGCCGCTTTCTTGCCGAGCAGGAAACGGCGCTGGCGGTTCATCGTCGACTTTGCAGCGGCTTCCGGCGTCTCCGGCTCTGCCGCAGCTTTCTTTCTCGTCCTCGTCGAAGGCTTCTTTTTCGGCTCAGGCTCCGTTTCCAGTTCCAGCACAAGCGCTTCCGCCGGCTCCGGCGCGGGCTCCACCGTCTTTTTCGACCTCGTCGTTTTTCTTCGCGTTTTCGGCTTCGGCTCCGGCGCAGGTTCTTCTGTCGGCTCCGGTTCGGAAGTCTCCGCTTTTTTAGGCTTCGCCGCGTTTTTTCTTCTCGTTCGCGGCTTCGGCGCCGGCGTCGGTTCTTCCTTTTGTTCAGATACGGGCTCTTCCGCCGATTCCGGCGCTGGTTCGAAAAACTCCTCTGTTGTCGGCTCCGGCACAACTTCGGAAACCGCTTCTTCCGTCTCCGGCGGCTCCGACGCAGACTCGGCCGCTTCCTCTTGCGGCGGTTCCGGCAAAGTATCGGGTTCTTTTCCTTCCGTCGCAGCCGGAACCGGTTCTGCCTCTTTAACCGGTTCCGGCTCCGGCTCGGATGCAATTTCCTGCGCTTCCTCTTTTATCGGTTCCGGCTCGGGAATCACTTCCGGCTCCGCCTCTTTGATCGGCTCAGGTCCCGGTCCGGAAACAACATCCGCCATAGGGCTTTCCGCCGGTTCCGGTTCGATATCCGGCTCTCCCGCTTCTATCGGCTCCGGCTCGGGAACCACTTCCGGCTCTGCCTCTTTGATTGGCTCAGGTGCAAGTTCGGGTACAGAAACAGCTTCCGAATCTTTCTCTTGCATTGGTTCCGGTTCAGGCTCCGTTAAGGGAACTGCTTCCTGCATCGCCTCTTGCATCGGTTCCGGTTCGGGCACAGGAGCGACTTTCGCTGTAAAGCTTTCCATGAACTCCGGCGCTATCTCAGGCTCTATCACTTCCGGCAGATCCGGTTCTTCCGGCTCGGCGGCAGCTTCCGTCTCGATGGGTTCCACTGGCTCCGGCACGATTTCCGGCGCCGCCTCCCCGGCCGGTTCTGTCTCCGGTTCAGGAGCAATATTCTCCGTGGGAATCTCCGGCTCCGGTTGGATTGCCATTTCCGGCTCTGCCGTAAAATTCTCCGTCAGTTCCGGCGCAATCGCAACGTCCGGCTCTTTTACCGACGCCGCGCCCAGCTCAGCCGCAGCCGCAAAGGTTTCCTGCGGCTCCGACGCGATTTCGGGGGCCGGCTCGTGAATCGGTTCAGGTTCCGGTGCATTCGCGGCTTTCGCTTTCGGTTTGGCCACATGCGTCGCTGCGTAAAGCTCTGCTTCGCGCAGCCTGTTTTCGCCGTCGCCCGGCTCGCCGATGACGGTGACCTGCTTCCCGAAAATGGAAATCTCATCTGCCATAATCTCGGTTTCGGCGCCGTCCAGCGTGACGATCTGGATTTTCTCCACCAAGCCTTCCCCACCGACGAAAACTTCCGTGACCTTGCCGTTGATGGTGCCGGTCTTGGTAATCGCCTTCGTGCCGATAATGCGGATATTCGCGTCAAGCATGGCCTCGAAATCGCTGGCTTCCTCAAGCGTCAGGATACTTTCGCTGCTCGTAACGGTAACGGCGTCTTTGCCGATGGCAATCACGGAGGAATAGGGCAGCAGCTTCACGCCTCGATACCAGTCCTCATCCTCGATGGTAATCGCCGCCACCGCGCCCTTTCTCGCGTCAATCACAAGCGTCTTGCTGATGCCCAGCTCACGTCCTTCGGTGATGCTGATAACGGGCAGCCCCAAGATTTCCACGCTCTTTTTTGTCATGGGTGTTTGCTCCTTCTGAACGTATATTTCTACCGTGCTTTGTTGTTGCATTATCTACAATAATATACACTAATATGCTTCCATCCGCAAGGCAGGAACTCTCTCCCGATAAAGGACGCGAAAATACTCCCCGCCGAAGTCCGACATTCCTTCGACGGGGAGTATTTTCCCTTCAGCGCCTTTTTTTCGCGCCCGCCTGTACTACTGCGGCAGCCACATCCTTCAGCGGGCGCCGTTTTTCCATACTGTACCTTTGCAGCCTCCGGTACGCTTCGTCCTCGCTGATGCCGTGGGCCTGCATCAGGATGCCCTTCGCCCGGTCAAGGAGCTTCCGCATTTCCAGCGAATCGCGCATCGCTTCCAGCTCTTCCTCCAGCGACTGCATTTCCTGCCAGCGCGAGAGCGCGATTTCCATCGCGGGGAAAAGGTTCTTTTCCTCGACGGGCTTCACAAGATAGGCGAGCACCCCCGCGTCCGTCGCCCGCCGGATCAGCTCCGCGTCGTCGAAAGCGGTCAGGAGCAGCACCGGCGCCAAATGATCCGCGTCAATCATGCGCGCGGCCTCGATGCCGTCCATGTCCGGCATTTTGACGTCAAGAATGACAAGATCGGGGCGCGTATCCCGCACGATGGCTACTGCGCGGCGCCCGTTCGCTGTCTCGCCGACCACCTCATGTCCCGCTTCCTGCAAGATTTCTTTCAAATCCATGCGGATGACCGCCTCATCGTCGGCAATCACGATTCTTAACGGCTTCATAGCGATTCCTCCAATCCCTCTCGCGGCAATTCGATTTTCACCTGCGTCCCGTTTCCGCCCGAGAACTCGATTTTCCCGCCGAGATCGTCCTCCACCATCGTGCGCACGATATGCAACCCGAGGGATTTCGCTTTCTCCGGCGAAAAATCTTCCGGCAGCCCGACGCCGTCGTCGGAAATCGTCAGCGTCGTCCCGTCTTCCCCAACGCGGATATCGAGACCGATTTGCCCGCAGCCGCGGTCTGGAAACGCGTGCTCGATGGCGTTCAGCAAAAGCTCGTTGACTACCAGCGCGAGACTCGTGCAGCGGCTCGGCGGGAGCAGGAACTCGTCCCCGGTGAATCGGCGTTCCAATCGAAACTCCGGCGGCAGCGCGGACGCCGCCAACAGGTCGAGAATTTCCGCCGCCAGATCGTGGAGGTTCACAGGCTGTGTCCCCTGCCGCGACAAAAGCTGATGAAGCGCGGCGATTCCGAGAATGCGGTTCACGCTCTCCGCCAGCGCGTCCTTGACCGCCGCCTCGTTGGAACGGCGCGCCTGCATCCGCAAAAGGCTCGCGATGGTTTGCAGATTGTTTTTGACGCGGTGATGGATTTCGCGGATGGTCGCTTCCTGCACGGAAAGCTCCTTTTCCTTCTGCCGGAGCGCGGTCACGTCCTCCACGACCACGACGCGGCGCAAAAGCCGCCCGCCCTCGAGAATCGGAAGATCGCGCCGCAAAAGCACGAGGCCGCCCGCCTCGATTTCCTTTTCCGTCGGACGGTCCGGCTTCACCGTCTCCCTCGTGATATGGCGGCTGAGCTCCGGCGCGTCAAGCCGCACGCCGAGCAGCGAGCCCACGCCGAGCACGCGGAAAATGTGCTGGGCGGCGGCGTTGGCATAGATAATCCTTTCGTATGCGTCGGCAATCAGCACACCGTCCCGCGGAGAAAGCGCACGATACGCCTTCAGGTCGAGAGCGCTGCGCGAGTTTTGCAGGATCATGCGCGCCGTATCGACGAGACAGGCATTTACGCGCTCCTGAAGCTGTCCGGTGGGCACCTCCAGACTGACGACGGCAATCGCGTCCATGCCGTCATGAATGCCGTAGGTGTGCATTTCGAGGCTGTCGGGACTTTCCGTTCCGCTGCGGAGCCCGACCAGCGGCTGTCCGGTCAAAAGCGTCTTCGCGACCAAAGGCTCCGACGCCGCCGCGACAAACGCGCCGACAGGCGCAAGACGAAGCGGCTGCACCATCGTATGGGAACGCGCCTGCGCCAGCACAAGGAACTGCCTGCCGTCCCGCGTAGGCGCGTACAGGCTTGCCTGCGCCTGCGCAAGATCGGCGATAAACGGAAGCCCCTCGCCGATGTTTTTCAAAAGCTCCGCCTGCCGCCCGCTGATCCCCGTATGCGCCCGGCAAAGCCCGCGAATATCGTCCATACCGCCGCCCTCCTTTCAAAAACCGCTTGACGCAAAAAGCCTCGCAGCGCCGAAACAATCACTGCCCGGCGCCGCAAGGCCTCTTTGCCTGTTTTTGTTATGTCTTACATATCCAGTCCTTAAGGAACCACTGAATAAGTCCCTCCGCGAAACAGTCCACTGGACTATTTCGCTACCGGGTCTTTTTCCGCCTGTCGTCGTCAAATCCCTCTCGACGTTTCCTAGACAGTCGAAAAAATCCCTCGACAGATGCACGAATTGACTTAATCAGTGTTTCCTTAAATATGTACTTTGGAGGTCTGAAGCTCCAGTTCCTGATAATCGACTTCCTCGCCCGCCTTTTCGCGCGAGACAACCTTTTCCTCATAATCGAAGCATTCCTGCGCGATATCCTTGGAGAGCCAGAGCAGGCAAATCAGGTTCGGAATGGACATCAGGCCGTTCATCGTGTCGGAGAAGTTCCAAACGATTTCGAGCGTCGTGGTCGCGCCGACGAAAGTAATCAGCGAGAAAATCACGCGATACGCCATGATGGCCGCGCGGGCTTTCACCAAATACTCCAGCGCCTTCTCGCCGTAATACTCCCAGCCGAGAATCGTGGAGAACGCGAACAGTGCAAGAGAAACGGAAACAATCAGCGGAGCCGCTTCACCAAAGGTGGACTTGAACGCGAGAATCGTCAGATTCGCACCGGAAATCAGCTTACCCGTCTCCGGATCGGTCATGCCGAGCGCACCGGAAGAAGCAATGACAAGCCCCGTCAGCATGCAGATGATCATCGTGTCGAAAAAGGTACCGGTCATATTGACATATCCCTGGCGGGACGGATGGTCGGTACGGGCCGCCGCAGCAGCGATCGGAGCCGAGCCCATGCCTGCCTCGTTGGAGAACACGCCGCGGGCAACGCCCCAGCGCATCGAAGTCAGCATCGTAGCGACGATGGAACCGCCGACGCCGCCGGCCACAGACTCAAAGGAGAACGCCATGCGGAAAATCTCGGCAACGCCCGCCGGAACCGCGGAGAAATTCAATGCAATAGCGATGACCGCCGCAACGAAATAGAAAGCCGCCATGAACGGAACCACGATGCTGGACACCTTGCCGATGCTGTGGATGCCGCGGACAAGGATGAGCAGCGAAAGCACCATGATGATTGCGCCGGTTACGGTCGTCGAGACGCCGAAGCTCGTGTGGATGGCCGAGGCAATCGAGTTGGCCTGCGTCATGTTGCCAATACCGAAAGAAGAAAAGACCGCGAACAGTGCGAAAAGTGTTGCCATGACGCCGCCGAACGCGCCGCCGATGCCGTGCTTCATCGCGTACATCGGGCCGCCGGCCATTTCGCCGACACTGTTCGTCTCGCGGTACTTGACCGCCAGGACCGACTCGCCGTACTTCGTGGAAAGGCCGAACAACGCGCTGACCCACATCCAGACCAAAGCACCCGGTCCGCCGAGAACCATGGCCGTCGCGACGCCGACGATATTGCCCGTGCCGACAGTCGCGGAAAGCGCCGTCATCAGAGACTGGAACGGCGAGATGTCGCCCTCATGCTTTTCCTTTTTCTGGAAAATCATGCCGACTGCGTAGAAAAGATTCCGCCAGGGCAGGAACTTCAGCCGGATCGTCAGGAAGACGCCGGTGCCGACCAAGAGAGCCAGCATGATCGGTCCCCAGACAAAATTGTTCACGTCGTTGAGTAACTTTGAAACATCCATAAGAATACCCCTCTCCAAAATACTAATGATACCGTAGAGTGGACACCCACCCTAAACAAAAAACAACGACGCATGGCCGATTCCACACGGTTCAAAGCGTCATTGCTATTGCATGCGTATATAATACGGGGAGAGCCCGCGCCTGTCAATGCGAAAACCGCAAATATAATGTATACATAAAAGTCCATCGCTAGGAAACACCCCTTGATTTATCAAGGTTTTTCCGTCGTGCATTTCGCGAAAAACACTTTTTTTGAGGTTTTTGGAAAAATTTTGGTATAAATCTGGTATACTTCGATTCGGTCTCAACACCCTCTCCTTTTCTTGCCGTTCTATGTATTTCCAGCTCCACACCCACTACTCCGCTTCGCTCCATAGAGAGTGTTTCGCTGGGGCGACGGGAACCGTGGCAGCGCCACCGTTCCTAAAAGGGTGTTATCTGTCCATAAAGAGGGATTTATAGAATGAACGATTTGATGTATAATGTCTAGGATAAGTTCATTTTAATCGGCGGGTGCGGTTATGCGGAAAAGGATATTTGAGATAATAGAAGTCTCGAAGGACCACGATAGAATCAGCTTTGTCTATGATGTGGCTATGATTGTAGCTATCATAGTCAGTATTCTTCCGCTTGCGTTCAAGCACCCTGCGTCTTTTTTCCATTATACGGATATTATTACTACGCTTCTATTTATTATAGATTACGTCTTGCGCTGGATCACAGCAGATTACAAAATGAACGATAGCTCCAAAGCTGTGTTTATAAAATATCCTTTCACGCCTTGGGCAATCATAGACCTCGTTTCCATACTGCCGACACTCACTGTCCTAAACAACGGCTTCAAGCTCTTCCGTATCTTTCGGACCTTTCGGATTATCCGCGTTTTTAAGGTATTTCGGTATTCCGACACCATCAACATTCTTGTTCGGGTTGTCCATAACTCGAAAAAACCTTTACTTGCAGTCTGTACTTTGGCGGCTGGGTATATCTTACTGTCGGCACTCTTGATATTCAATGTGGAGCCGGATTCGTTTGAGACTTTCTTTGACGCGGTTTATTGGGCGACAGTATCGCTTACCACCGTGGGCTATGGAGATATTTACCCGACGACCACGGCGGGAAGAATGATAACAATGGTTTCCTCGATGTTCGGTATTGCTATTGTAGCTCTTCCAGCAGGTATAATCACGGCAGGGTATATGGATGCGTTAAATGAGGCTAAAAAAGATAAATCAGAAGGAGGCCAGTAATATGTTCTTCGATAAGATTTTAGGTTTTTTTACCGAGCGCCGGATGGAACAAGCATCGTCTGGAGCTACTTTAAGCAATTTTTTTACAGATAATAAAAAGGCAAGCGGCTATGCCGATATACTTCTCAATGAATATATGCAGCATAGAAATTCTGGTATTGCGCTGGACGCTTCTTCGAGATTTGCGATAGAAAACAAAATGACCAACGACGAAATTAAGCTTGGAAGGGAACAAGCTGCATCAAAATTAGAGCATCAAGTTAAGAGACTTCCTGATTTTACAGAGCAAGATTTTGATGAAGTGACGAAGCTGTTCAATAACCTTCATCTGGAACCAACGAGGAAAAATGCGATTTTTAAGGGGCTTCTCAAACATTACTTGCTTTTGATGGCGGGAAAAGGAACGCCCCACGAATTTGATAAATCAAAAATGCCTCTTTCTATTGTGTATAAGAATGGCGAAAAGCTATTTTTCTTACATGAAGCTGTAAATGTGAAGAAGAAGAAAAAAACTGTCGGCGTGAATTTTGCCGGTCCTGTCGCCAGTATTCGTATATGTAAAGGCGTGAAGTATCGCATTGGAAGCATAAACGTCCAAAGGCAAACCGTCGAAAACTATGATGACAGCGACAGAGGGATGTTTTATATCACCAATATGAGGATTGGTTATTTAGGAAAAACTCAATTTTCCTTTAATTTGAACAAGCTCGTCAGTATTCAAAACGGAGAGGCAGGGCTTTTGCTTTATAAGGAAGGAAGGCAAAACCCCTTTATGATTGCACTTGATGATTATGATGTCCCATGTACGATTCTTTCGGCTTTGCTAAATCAATAATTGTCTCATAGGAGATAAGCGAATGTTTGATTTCATAAAGAATCTGTTTTCATCTCCAACGCCAGAGCAAGCGCCAACGCCGAAAGATGTGCGGCAAGCTCAAATTAAGGCCATAACTATATCAAATAAATCTCTTAAAAAGGATATTGGAGAGGACGGCCTATCTATAATAATAAGCAACGTTAAATATGAACTATATGCACTATACCCGGATATTCGGATTGACGAGAACTTATTGAAAGAATTGGTTAGGTCAATAGCATTTGCTGAACCTCGTTCAGAAGCAGTATTAAAAACAATACAAAGAGTTTTACCTGATTTACCAAAGGAAACGGTCAGGGAGTATACAGGGAATATAGCTTCATTGTCTTCGTTTAATTGTGATGCCGTCCGAAGTCAAAAAAATGGGACAGAATGGTATGTGTGGAAACCATTCTGTAATGTTCATCAACACATGAAAGATGTATTTATAAAATGGGATTCTCCACCTTCGGTTGAATTATTACAAGACGGTTCACCGGTTGCCCATCACGCAGGTTCTCAATATGGGTGTCATTGCCTTGCATACCCTATATTGGGAGAATATAGCCTCAGAGAATACAAAGCACCGTATAAAGTTTGTTTAAACGGAAAAATAATTGTGAAAATGAAAAAGAAGGAGTTTCTTGAAATTTATGTAGATCCGGCGACAGTAAAATTAGCAAAGACGCATAACCGAGCGAAGGGAAACAAATAAAAAACGGATAAGTTATAAAGAATCCATCTTTGACGTGACACCCATATTCTGATATACTGATTAAGAAAATAATGCCGCTTGTCGTTGGTGCGGGGTACAAGTTATACGATGCGCTAAATGATTCGCTTGCCGATGGTGCGAACATAAGTTATTCGGCCGGAAAATGCCCCGCCTCCGATTGGAGACGGGGTATTAATATAGAAGAAAAAGGATCTGAACGATGAACCAGAACCTCCAGCGCGTCTTTATCTTCCTTGATGTTGACGGCGTTTTAAACACCGAAAATCAATGGAAACGGCCATATACGTTAAACGATGCCTGTATAACCGCCTTTGCCGAATACATCCATTCTTTGCCAACCAGCAACATCAGAATTATTCTAACGTCTTCTTGGAAAAATGGCTTCGACGCTGCCGGCAACCATACCCCGCAAATCCGTGAGCTGGTCGATAAATTGGCCGTCCACGGCTTGACCATCACCAGCAAAACGGAGAATATCAGCGACGACCGCGCCGCCGAAATCAACGACTATATCCGTAAGCACCACCTTGAGCAATACCCCTGCATCATCATCGACGACGATCCTGACATCTTCCGGACGAAGCCATTGAATAACTGTAAAACGCTTTGGATAAACGCAAAAACAGGTTTCACGACCGTCAAGAAGCCAGACCAACTACAAAAGATATTTCTCACAGTATTGGAAAAGATTAAGCCCCGTTGAATGACTGGGCTATTTTTTTTGCTCAAAAGTTACTTCTGCAAAAATATTATAGTTTTTTTTCTTATTTTCGATCTTACGATACCTCCTAAAAGGAAATCCATAAAACCAAATTTTAGGAGGAATATCTTATGATTAACTGTATTCAAAAGTTTATTAATCAAAAAAAGACTCTTCAGGGTAAGCCCCACACGCTTTGCGGCCTTGCCATGCAGCTTGATGCCGCTGTCTGGATGGTCATCGTCTCTATCATCGTAGCGGCGGTCGTGGTCGGCGCTGTCCACATGACCAATGAGGCTCGTTTCGCAACGGCCCGATTGGAAATGGATCAGCTCCGCTCCGCTGTCCTTCAGTATGAAGCCTACACCGAAAAAGACTTTGATGGCAAGTGGAGCGTGCTTTTTAATGAAATTGAGGATACGTCCGGCGACAAGCATAAAGCTCTTCTTCAGAAGAAAGGCCGCTGGTCCGGCGGCTCCCCGAAAGATCCTTGGTCCAATGATTATGTCTTTGATGCTACCAATCGACAAATTACTTGTACCAACGACGGCGAGACTGTTTCGGTTAAGCTATAAACATACTGCTCTGCCCCGCCAATTGACGGGGCTATTTTTTGCCCGAAAATCGTCATTTGCAAAAATATTATAGGATTTTTTTTGTTTTTCATTTTACGATTTCAATACACTCATATTTAACTCTTTTTTTTATGCAAGAACGGCTCCGCAATCTCGCGGGGCCGTTCTTGTCTCTTGGATTGTTGCCTTAATCGATTTTTAGCGCTCTAATGGCTGAAATTTGAAGCCTTGCAAAAATATTATAGGATTTTTTTTGTTTCCGGCCTTACGATGGCTCTCAAATGAAAATCTATCGATAAATCCATGAAAGGAGTGCTCGTTTTGTTGGCGAAAATCCGCAAGAACATTACCAAGAAGCTCGAAAAGAAAATGAAGGGCTTCTTAATGATCCAGACTGCCCTTGCCTTGATTACCCTCGGTGCAATGGCTGTTTCGTTCTTCCAGATATACGGAGGTCAGTTCGCGGCTATGGCCGCCGCCAGAAGCAGTCATCAAGCACAACAAGCACTGGACCTTGTAACAGAATATTACCAAATGGTAGATTATGACAGCTTGACTTCTGCTTCTGTTCCAAAATCGGGGACGCTTGCTACGCTCTTCGGTGCAGGAAACGTAAACGCAGATATTGCCGATATGACTTTCACTTGTAGTATTGGCGCTGAAAAGAGCTTTACCACCTCAGATGGCACAAACTCCGGCAACCTTCGCTTAGCTACGATTAATGTCATGAACAGCGGGGAAAGCGCACCGAGAGCAACCGTTACCGTCCCCTTATCCTCTGCCGGTGTCGGGGGCTATTACGTCAAGAACGACACCAAGAAAACCGCCGGGATTATGGGTATCCAAAAATCAGGAAGTTATCTCTATGGATATGTAAACGGAACGCAATATCCTTTTTATGCAGATGCATATAGAAAATCCGAAACATATACAAGGTCTCAATTATACACGAAATCAGAAATAGATGCATTGTTAGCAGCAGTAAAAGGCGATAGCTTGCCGGTTGGAACTATCCTGCCTTTTAATGGAACAAAAATTCCCGATGGTTGGGCATTATGTAACGGCTCCAATGGTACACCAAATCTAATTGGAAGATTTTTAGAAGGCGGTTCCAGTGCAGGAGGTTATAACAGTTCCGCGTTGCCAAATATAAAAGGAAGCTATTGGACAAATGCACAATCAGGTGCATCTTATCCTAGCGTTACAACTAAATCAAATGGAGCTATTACTACTAAAAGAACAGGTGAAGGAACTTGGGTAGGTGGTTCATCTAAAGTTTCATTTTTTACGTTTAGTATTGATGCTCATGATTCAAATCCAATTTATCAAGACGGATGGAATAAAGTCCAGCCAGATAGTTATGTAGTCATGTACATAATAAAAATTAAATAGCATCAAAATTTTTTCAAGCCTCGTTAATCAACGAGGCTTTTCTTAATTAAATTTTCTTCACTCGAACACTGGTTTTCAGTTCGACGAATTTCAAAACCGGCAAAACCTATTTTATAGATTTCCATTTTTTTAAACCGCTCACGCAAAAATTACAAAATCCCAATCGCCATTTTCAAAAATCAACTGACAAAAACCTACTCACTAAAAAATTTCCTTCATCATCTATTGATACAAATTTTTCGTTTCACTCGAACACTGGTTTTCAGTTCAACGAATTTCAAAACCGGCAAAACCTATTTTATAGATTTCCATTTTTTTAACTGCTCACGCAAAAATTACAAAACCCAAATCGCCATTTCTAAAAACCAACTGACAAAAACCTACTCACTAAAAAATTTCCACTCGAACACTGGTTTTTAGTTCGACGAATTTCAAAACCGGCAAAACCTATTTCATAGATTTCCATTTTTTTAAACTGCTCACGCAAAAATTACAAAAACTCAAATCGCCATTTCTAAAAACCAACTGGCAAAAACCTACTCACTAAAAATTTCCTTCATCATCTATTGATACAAATTTTTCGTTTCACTCGAACACTGGTTTTCAGTTCGACGAATTTCAAAACCGGCAAAACCTATTTTATAGATTTCTATTTTTTAAACTGCTCACGCAAAAATTACAAAAACTCAAATCGCCATTTCCAAAAACCAACTGACAAAAACCTACTCACTAAAAAATTTCCTTCATCATCTATTGATACAAATTTTTCGTTTCACTCGAACACTGGTTTTTAGTTCGACGTATTTTATAGATTTCCATTTTTTTAAACTGCTCACGCAAAAATTACAAAAACCCAAATCGCCATTCCCAAAAACCAACTGACAAGAAATCTGTTCATTAAAAAGTATTCCTCTTTACCGTCATCCTTTAATTAGAAATTTCTATTTTCTCTTCACCGACTAGAAGTTATTCCAAAAAATATTAAATCAATCATATAATAATTGTATAATCGAGAAGACGATTACTAATCGTATCTAAAGTTTTTATTTTATCTTCATTACAGAACCCAAAAATATTTTAAATAACCAGTTACATACTCGCAAAAAATCTTTCGCAATAAATTAATAAAAAATTTTTAATTTAGAACAGATTGTGCAGTCATTTTGCATACAAGCCTAATTTTTTTTTGATATAATGAAAGCACAAAAAAAAACATGTCCACTTAGGAGTTGTTCGTTGAACAACTCGATTTTTACCCAAATTGCAAATTCCGAAGAATTTGCCCAGAAATTCATGCCGGTCGCCTTCGCTCCCTGAACCGCTATCGCGGTTGTTTAATGAAAGGAATTTTAAAATGGCTTACTATCATTTGCGCATCAAATCAGATACAAAACCCGACGGAAAAAAGGTTCTTGCAGCGGTGAAAGTCGATTATGTGCATCGGGAAGGTCCGTATAAAGATATCGACAAACGCAGAATGCAATCTCATAATATTTTTCAGGAAACGATTTCAAGCAAACATCTTGTAGAAAATCCTCCAGTCAAGGATGAAATGATTTATGAGAGTCCATTCGGTTCGATTATGCGTGAACACAAAACCGGAGCCTTGAAAATTTCAAAAGATGCATCCATCGAAACAGTTGCCATCGCATTATCACTTGCCGAAAAATTATTTGACGGAGATTTAACAATCAAAGGTTCAAAAAAATTTAAGTCAAGATGTCAATACACATCCGCCGACTTAGATTTAAAAATAAATTTTCATGATAAGTCAATTTCCGAAAACATAAAAAAGTTAAAGGAGGAAAAAAATTATGAAAGAAGAAATCAAGTCGGAGGAATTCCAAGAAGAAGTCGTGAACGACAACTTGCAAGAAGAAAAGCAAGACGAAGAAGAAGTTCGCCATTCTTATCCGTCCGAAACATTACAGAACGTTCCGGAAAAATATTTACCGCCGAGGGAAAGCGTCTGCCACACATGTCCGAATGCGATGTGGTTGTACGTGGAGAAGGAACTGAGATGCTGGTGCAAGGAGATGAGCGCCTTCACTTACACAACGAAGGACAGATCGATCGTTCTTCTTTGCGATGGTCCCTCGCAAGCGGAAGAAGAATTAGAATCTCAAGAGCAGTAGATGAAATTATTCGAAGCATCGAAAATAACTCTGATCGTGTTTATGCATCTTCCCATCTCCAATATATTAATCGCGAAGCAGCTTTTCAAAAAAGAGGCGGTTGCATCGAGACAGGACATCATCTTCCGTCTTGGGCAGAGGACAATCCAAAAAAATTTTTTGATGCTGCCGATATGTACAGTCCGGAAAATGATGAACGATATAAGGAGATCGAATTCGCGCTGCCGAATGAATTGACCACCGAAGAGCATAAAAAAATTATTAACACTTTTATCGAGCATCATTTATCGAATCATTATTATGCTTGGGCAATTCATGATAAAGTCGGAACGATGGACAATGTTCAAAATCATCCACACGTTCATATCATGTTTTCGACAAAAGAAAATGATGAGGTAGAAAAAAATCAGGAACGCCCTCCCGAACTTTATTTCAAAAAATATAATTTTCGATATCCGGATCGAGGCGGTCCTAAAAAAGCTGAAAAATGGATTGGCAAAGAAAGGAACAAATATCTAAATGAAGTTCGTGAGGATTACGCAAAAATCCAAAACGACGCATTAAGGGATGCCGGCATTCCATTACGAGTCGATCATCGGACAAAAAAAGTTCAGCACAAAGAAGCACTTGACCAGGGATATACAACCTTGGCAAAACTTCTTGAACTTTATCCGGAGAAATATATCGACACGATGGATATGCTCAACCAGGACAGCGAAGATTATCAGGAAAAGAAAAAATATCGCGATTACAAGGACGAGTATATCCGAAAATTGCAGGCGGCCGATCATCTGGAACGTTTGATTGAGGAAGAAAAGAATCGCGATACGGTTGACTCTGCCCGAAAGAATCTCAGAGAAATTTTAGCCGACGAAAATCCGGAAGATAACTCCATCGAAGAAATCAAGAAATTAAAATTGGAATTGATTACGCTTTTAAATCAGGAGGTAGATCTATCCAGAGCCGTATTAAAAGAGAATGACGCTTTGAGAGATGCGCAAACTGCATTGATGAACAAAGAAGAAAAAGAAAAATTTTCCGCTTACTGGATATTAAAGGAAGAAAAAAGAAGCTGGCTGAATTTCAAGAGCAAGCTAAAAAAGCCTCCCTCCTACCAAACGGAAGAAACTTTAATCTACGAAAAGCTGATTGATGAAATGAATTCGGCCATAACAGACCTAAATGAAAAAATCACCAAGGCGGAACAGAATCAAGTATTAAAAGACGCACTTGTTCGTTTATCAAGTTCAGCCATAGAAAAAAAGGTTATGAGCATAAAGCTGAATTTACTCAATAGTAATAAACCAATACGTGATAAGTATTATGCTCTTTGCAATGAAATCAATTCAAGGATGACCGAGCTTCAAAATCTCCTCGATGATCGCTTGGAAAAAAGTCGTCAGGAATCTTACGAAAAAACTTATACAGGCGATGATGTATTAAAAGCTTTATACGCAGAGCGAAAAAGAATGGTCTATCGACTCAATAAACTGGAAAAAGCTCAAGCCAAACAGGAGAAGAACGTTTTCAGTTTAGAGCGTTCGGAAGAAATAGCTAAAAACATTTATGTCAACGGAGCTTATAAGACTTTACGAGAAGATATCAGAAATCTTCAAAAACAGGAAACGTATTATGAGAACGATTTGAGGAAACTGGAGGAACTGCGTTCTTCTGGCGGCGATATAAAAACCATCCAGGAAGAAGAGCATCGTTTGGCAACAGTCAGAATCGAGTTAGATCAAATCAAGGTAAGGCTCAACGAAACAAAGCAGGACTTGGATAAACGATGTGCCGAACCTAAAGCCCTGGATAAAATCACTGCTATCCAAAAAGGAATCTTGGCAAAGAACCAGCCGGAGAAAACAAGGCGCGATTATTTGGCTAAGAAGGTTACGGAATGTAAAAACAGAATCAAGGAGCTCGATGAAAAAATCAACGAGTTAAAAAAGCTGTTACCAAGACGATCCTCGAAAGAAATTTACAGGGTTGGCCCTCCGCAAGACGTACCCAATATACCAATCCCTCCGCAATCAGCAACATCATTGATTTCAGAGGCGTTGCTTGGCGATCAAATTTCCGCAAGTTTTGTATATGTTGGAAAGCCAAGGAAGGAAGATTGGCAGTGCGATTGGTTCTGGATGTCTGAAATGGATCGAGATGCGGCAAGGAACCGGCTTGGCGAAGACCGATATTAATTATTTGGAAAAAAAGAACAGCCCCGCCAATTTTTGGCGGGGCTGTTGTTTACAAGATTATGAACGACAAAAATCATCAGGCGACATAAAATATGTATAATTTCGATCACGGGAAAATAAGACATCACAAAGCATATTTTTCTTCTCGTAGTTTTCCTCCGAATAGTTACTGTCTCCTGATTCATAATCACAAACACCATATCTTACAAGCGTCCAAATATCAGAACCTTCCGGTCCGAAGCAACCATGTTCTTTACAATAATCAAGAAACTCAGTAAACGAATCATTCAAATATATTTTTTTAGCTTTAGAAAGACAATTTTTCGGAAGTGGTTTAACATATTCCATAGTTTTTTCAAAACAAGAAATCATGTGCGACATAAAAAACAGCTCCTTTCTATATTAATAGCACAGTAAAACACCAACTCCCCGAAATTCTATAATTATTATGCAAGTCCACAAACAAAAGTGTACCGGAGTCAACCCGACTCCGGTATTTAGATCCAAAATCCATCAATTTTCCGAGACAGCCAAAAATTCCGACCGCCGCAAAGGGCTCTTAGAGCGTCTAAAAGCGACCGACGCATACAAAGATACCTATAAAAAAATCGGAGCCCTAAAACGGCTCCGATTAAAAACATCTAATTTCCCTTGTAATAATAGAGAACATCCGAGGTGTAACAACCTTGCATTCCTCCGTTGCTTCCGTTTGTTCTTCTAATTTGCACGCTCATACGAGGTGCAACAAAATCTCTTCCCCCAAGGGCACACTTTTACGTTTTATAATTCCCTATACATCAGGGAAACCCAACCATTAAGCCTTTTAACCTTGCTTAATCGCCCTCAACGCCGCCAGCACTTGCTTCTTTTCCTCCGAGCGTTGCTTAATTAGAGCCAGTATGATCTGTGTCGTATTGGTGTGTTCAACAAATGCCAAGTCTTTCAACGCTTCAATGGCACTTACCGGCAACTTGAAAGATATACTCCTGGTCGGCTCATTGTATTTTCTCGGCTGCCCAACCTTGCGTTCCCCTGTTGCCTCAGTCTGTTCAATAAAAGAGGCCGCCGCCGAACCTTCCTCGATGGCGCTTGGGATCTTCTTCGCCATTTTATTTTTCCTCCTTTATAATTTCTTCCGCAACGGCAGCATAATCCGCTGCTGAATCACTTTTCGAATCATAAGCAAAGATATTCTGCCGGAAACTCTGGCTGTCTTGAATCGCAACGCGATCCCGCACCACTGGGTATACCTTGACCTTGATACTGTCTGCAAATGTTATGATATCCGATTTTACTTGCTCAGCCACAGACAAACGGCTATTGAATTTTGTAATCAGGATTCCGTTTATCTTGCGGCCCAACGCTTTCATCGAAAGGCTAATCTCGCCGAGGCTTTCAAATGAGAATTTATCGCAAAAAGTAGGGATAATCGCGCCATCGGCTGCCCGGATTGCGCTGACCGTCGCTCCTTGCATGGCCGGAGGGCAGTCAAAAATCACATAATCGTAGTGCAAAGACGAGAAATCAAACGTGATAGCCTTATCGCGAAGTTCATCAAGGTCTTTTCCCGCCGGGATAATCGAAAGATTTTCCTCTACTCCGCGGATCACGTCGGAAAACTTCGCGCTGCCACGGCAAACAGAGTAGATGGAATCGGCCTGCTTTTCCGTGCGTTTGTAAGTTGGCAGGGCATACATGGAAAGATTCCCCTGCCGATCGAGATCGACGAGAAGCACCTTCCTTTTTCTCCGGGCCAGCCCAGCCCCGATGTTCAGCGTCGAGATTGTCTTCCCCACGCCGCCCTTTTGATTCGCAATTGCGATGACACGCATACTAAAATCTCCTTCCATATTATAAACCATCGAATATGAGATGTCTATATCTAAATCAGATATTATCATAATTTAATAATAAATGCAATACTTTATTATTAAATTATTATCCCTAAATAAATAGTTAAATAAATTACTTGACATTTGCTATTACAGGAGATAAAAGCAAGTTAAATAATATAATATTTATAATAGTTTATATAATTTAGTGATTAAGCTGAATATTTACTTCACAAACTAAATAATAATAAAATTACAATATATTTAATAAAATATCGGCTGTCCTAACCGCCCTAAAACATGAAAAGCACTCCACGACACAAGCCGGGAGCGCCAATAAAAACCCCACTGTATTATATATATTATCATTGTAATAAATTCTGTAATTAGATAAGTAAATGCAATATTATATCCATACTGCTGTAAAGGATACAGGCAAGTCATATATTCTTTACCATCAGAGTTTTCAGCATCCCACACCTCAAGATCAAAATCCTCATAAATGGAAGTATCCCATGGTAGATATTTTACATCGTAATTAGATTTTTTAAGATTACATTCCGTACAAAGCATCTGAAGATTTTCATATTCAGTTTTACCGCCCTTACTCCAAGGTCTAATATGATCGCCGTGCATCTCATCTTCATTATATTTTTTCTTGCAATACGGACAGACACCATTTTGCTCAGCATATTTACGCGCTATATCCCTTTTATCAAAAGCTCTTGCATTCAAATACTTCAAATCACCTGACAGAACTGCAAGATATACATTCTTGATATTACTGATTTCATTAGCCTTAGCCATAATTTGTGAAACTCTTTGATCAGCATCAATTGGAGTAGACTTCCCATAAATATTGTAAAGAATTCCCCATTCCACAGTTTTCATAAAATCACGATACGTGGGAAAAGTAGACTTAACCCACTCAATAACATCCTCATAATAGCGCCAAAGTTCCCTTGCATCAGAGTCCCGCCGATGAGAATCCATATAATTATCAATGGTCATCTTATCGGAGCCAGTAGAATTATTTTTACGGTTATAATCATCTACAACCCATTCAAGTACGATTTCAAAAAGTTTCTGACGAACAACCGCATTTTCCTTTTCAGACCTTTTACCACCAGCAACATTTACATAATCACCATAGGTATGTCCATTAGACTCATGACCTTCCGAACTAAACCCCTCACCTTCAACACGAGAAAAATAACGCTTAGCATCCGTCGCCCAAGTACCATTATAAATAGCATTACGCATTTCCTGTTCGGTAAGTTTAAGTCCTGCAATATTAATAATCCTAAACCATGCCAATTTCTCATCTTCCGTGCCATCACAGATATACACCGTAACAGGATAATTAAGAAATGCCTGTTTTTTATCACCGAGATTACTAAAAGTTTTCGCCATCCTCTTATTTGCAACTTCAACATCAACAGAATACTGATCCGTCTGATACTTACAAATGGATATAGTACGTTGTTGCCCATCCATCAGCTCAAAAGTATCGTCATCCTTTTTGGCCCAGTACATTACATTTAACGGGTATCTCGCGAGAATTGTTTGAATAACAGCTTTCTGCTTATCTAACTCATAAACAAATTCTCTCTGATAAGGCGGTCTAATATCGAGTTTCCCACCAAATCCTGTAACTTTACCTGTTTTCGTATCTTCAATAAATCCATTAACTAAGTCTTTAATGGTCAACTTCTGACCAAACATTTCCTCGTAAGTCTTTACAATCATAATTAATAATTCCTTTCATTATAATACTTTTTACCGAAAATGCGCCGTACCCCCGGCCCTTAGGTATGTTATTTCTTCCGTATCAGAATGCGCGGATATACCGCTATATAATATTTTCCATCGACTTCGTAATGTGGGTATTTCTCCGGTTTCTTGTCAAAGAGTAATGCCGCGCCATCATTAAGCTTTGTTACGTTGCTTAGCTTTTCTTTTCCGTTCTTCATGCTGTATTGAATTTGTTTTTCGTATATTTGCGTTCGGAGATGGTTTCCTATTGGAGTTTTACTGATTCCTATGATTTCAAATTGATCAGGGCAAAATGAAGCTAAAAATGTTATAGGAACACCCATATCACCATAATAATCTTTAGGAATATTGGATACTCTACCTACTTCTATAGCATCATAATTATCGTATTTTGGATAATTATTTTCATTACCTTTATAATTCCTCGTTAAAGGGAAATTTTCGTGATTCTTATCTAAATCAAGATTGGTAAACCAAAGTTTATTTCCAAACTTTTGGATTGAACCGTCAGGCGTTTTAAATTCTTTTACATTCTTATAGCCAAACCACATTTTATTCTCTTTTATGAGAGGAAATACATTTTTATATGTAACCCAATTTAAATCACCGATAATAACAAATTGTTTATTATATTTGAATAACAGCGGAATATAATATTCACGAGCAATCGAAAACGGTGGATTAGTAACTACAATATCAGCTTCCTTTAATAGTTCAATACATTCTTCTGAACGAAAATCACCATCTCCCTGTAAAGGTGTCTTAATCATATTGACAGTATCCATGCCTAATTTTTCCCCTTCCCATTCAAGCTTATAGGAAGAAGATCCATCTTTGTTGTAATGCGTTGTAATTAACTTCTTTAATCCTAGCTGATTAAAATGAAGTCTAAAAAAAACATAAAAAGCTGACCATTCGGGATCATCACAATTACAAAGTACCGTTTTGCCTTTAAAATGTCGTACATAATCAGGATGAGAACTAATTTCTGTTTCAATATCTTCGAGACGGGTATAAAACTCATCATTTTTACTTTTTTTTGCTTTTCTAAGGCTATCGCTCTTTGCCATCCACTATTACTTCCTTTCATTATCATTCCGTTTTATTTAGGAAGTATCGTAGAATTAAAATTAAGAAAAATCCTATACGATTTTTGCAAATCAAAAACTCAGCCGCTGCAAACGCCTTCAGAGCATCAAAAAAGCACCCCACGGCCCAAGCCGGGAGCGCCAATAAAACCTCACTGTATTATATATATTATCATTGTAATAAATTCTGTAATTAGATAAGTAAATGCAATATTATATCCATACTGCTGTAAAGGATACAGGCAAGTCATA
>CACYXR010000007.1 GCA_902778455.1 uncultured Selenomonadaceae bacterium
ATGATTTGGGGACGTCCCATAAAATGGGCTGTCCAGAAATAGGGGACGTGTGCCTGACCTTACCAAAACCCGTGTCCATTTTCTAGGGTATAGTTTAAAAGACCTGCGGAGTCGTAGAAGGTTATAGACTATGATGAGTAAAGAAGTTTAATTTATTTTACATGACTGCACTATTTTCTGTGCATTTATTATTATGAACGAACCCAATACCAACCGCTTCCCTCAGCTTTTCCCATAGCTTCACCATCGCCAGAGTGTCAAGCCCACAGTACGCGAGCAGGGCTTTTCTTGCTTTGGCGGATTCTTCGTGCGTCATTTCGCCCAACTGCAGATAGACCGCAGGGGCTTCCACTCCGTTATGGACGCCTTCTAGATTCCCGTAATTTAACTCGTCGTCATCCGGGAACAGCGCCGGCAGTACCTGTTTGATGGACCAGGAGCCGTTCATTTCTCTCATGTAATACTGTTTCGCCCTAAACGGAACGGCGATATCGCAAAAATTTTCCAGAATATGATTCAGGTCTCCCGCCAAATCCGGAAATTGTGCGGCCAAATCATCAATCACCCTTGTTTCAAAAGCACTGTTATAGGCCACGGTACAGGCATCTTCCGGGATATCGGCGCATAAACGTTCAGCCAGAGCGCGGCGCGGATCGCTTTCCGGATTTCCGAGGAATTCCAAATGCCTAGGCGCCGCCCCCTCCTCGTCGACGATATGCAGCGAGTACTGGAACGGCAACTGTTGATAAGGGCTGGTACCGTCGTAAAGCGGCACCGCCGGATTGATGGTTTCGAAATCGAGAAAGGCGAGCGGATAGGTGAGCGTTGACAAGAAATCTCGGATGGGCTCAGTCTCGATATGCGGAGGGAGCGAGGGATCCAGTGCATAGCGCACCTGATACTGCTGATTTGCAGTCAAATGCCCATCCTTCAAAATCGCCTTGAAAGAAGTGACGCCGTCTTTGAAAAGTTTCATCTTCGTGCTGTTTCTCATCCCGGCTACGTCAAATACATTTGGAGAAGGAAGATGACCGGTACAGTAGTCAAAGAATCCGCAGCCATAAGGCTTGAAACAGTGCTCGTCCGCGCCGTCTCCCGGCTCGTCGGTTTGCTTCAGGCAATCGTCGAAACGAAGGATGTTGTCCCGTACCTCATCCTGCATGCCCCGGACTTCATCCGTCATATCCTCCTGGCAGAACAGCTTGTCCAGCTCGATTCCTCCGTGGCGAACGTAATGGTTATCGATATACACGAGAACGGCGCGGCGCACATCATAGCCCGCCCGGGAAAGCACATAGTACTGGAAAGCGACGTCATCGTAATAAACGTCCTTGACGTCGGTCGAGCTCTTGACCTCATAGAGTTCAACAGCGCCGCCGCCCAGATTCCTCAATAAATCGACCCGGCAGAACAGCCCTTCATGCTGGAAGGAAGCCTCGGCAATAACCGGGACGCCGCCGTCGATCAGATCCTTGGTTTTTTGTATCATTCCGGGATAATCATCCTTCCTGTAAGGGATCTCCTCATACGCGCCAAAAAGGCCGCGTGCCAGTTCCCCGACGTTCGTTCCGTTTGCCAGCACCGCTTCATTCATGCAGCCGTCGTCATATTCCTCGATTTTGTTGTCCAAGAGCCAGAGCATTTTCGGGCATTGCACGCCTTGACAATAGCGCGTTTTCGAAAGGTGTATCATATTATGTCCTCCTTCGTTATCGCAGTCAGCCGATGCAAAATCTTAATCCATTGTTTCTTTGTCCATAAGTATAACATAGAGGATAGGAAAAATTTTGCATGTCGTAAAATCCAACGGGACGGTATAAACCGCCCCGTTGATAATTTGATAAAGTTTCATATTGTTATGGATTTGAAGAGTATTGATTAAAAACTAGAAAAATCCCCTCTATGTTTTTCCGATACTTTCCATCGACAGTATGTTCTGTCTCACAGTTTCAACATATCCTTTTATTTGTTCCATCATGCTACGATATGGTACTGACAGCCGGGGAGATCCGGAGATGTTTCAACATATCCTTTATTTGTTCCATCATGCTATTGATAGACTTTTGAAAGACATGCTCATCATACAGACTTTTAGCTGCATCATTCATTCTTCTTAAATTTATCTCCTCGTTTGACGCAGACGTATGCAGATATTCCCATACAGGCATTGCATCTGTTTTGAATCTATCTTCATTTGTATTTAATATGTGTGCTAATTTTTCTTTAAGTTCCGGACTTCTTTTTTTACCATTCACACAATTATTTTCCTGGGGATTGAACACTAAAAATCCAGCATACAAACTTTCCTCGACCTCAATACCAAACCAAAGTTCCAGACCATCGAATCCCAGCTGTACGGAATTGCATTTATAGTATACTCCGGGAAATATTTTTTTTGCTGCGTATTGTTCAACACAACAACTATAATCTCCCCATTTATCTTGATCATCTTCTCTCATTGCTGGCGGAATTCTTTCCAAATCATAGGAAGCTCCTATTTTTTGCATTTCTGTATCAAGAACATGAAAAATTTCTTTCACTAACTCCTTACCTGTTCGAATTTTATAGAGCGGCGACTCCTGATATCTTTGTCTAAGTTCATTAACAAGAATTTTGGAATCTATCTCTGACAAATATGGTTTGGCAGCAGTCGTCAGTAAAAAGTTTTTCCCACCAAGAAGTTTTGCCAAGTCTTCCAAAGCAATAGCTTGAATGTCTTCTTCTTTCCTCAACTCTGGTGTCAATAGCTCCACATCGAGGTACATTTCTTCATTAGCCTTATCCTCCCTGATCTTATTTGATTTTATGAGGCCTGCGCCTATCACGCCTTTACCCCCATAATAATAAAAAATGTAATCTTCCTGATTAAATTTATTTAGATCAACACCTGCTTCACCGTAAGCACTAACCCTTCTATTTTTGAACATATCCCAAACCACGTTATTTGTTTTATTGATTATGAATATAATTCCCTTTTTGTCTTTTGGATTTATATGATAGTCATATGGCTTGGCAAAGAACTCAAAGAACATCTCACCGTGAATATTATATAGACGATAAGGAAGAAAATCAATATCAATTCCTTTATCCTTCCAGTAAGTTATGGCTTCAATAAGTTTTACATCAGATGAACTGCCCACGATAATCATTATTTGCTTTTGATTAAAATTTTCTCTCGGCAACGGTTTCTCCAATCCGAATATAACCTGATGTTCTTCAGCGAGAATATCATTTGCATCTTCCTTTCCCTTATATCCTTTATATAGGCGATCAAGTTCTGTATATTCCTTTCTACCATATTTTTGTGTATAGCGCATAATCTGAATGGTAGTATCTTCGTTAACGTTGCTGCGTTTCAACTCGAAAATAACTAAATTTCCCGCTTCATCCAGCGCCAACAAATCCGGCTCTGGCTGAAACGGGCGTTCCTGAAAGATAGGCATGAGCTGCCCATTTTCCGCATAGAGTTTTCCAAGATTCTGCGCCAGCAAATTTTCGAGATCCTTTTCATTATTACCTATATCAGCATAATCATAAAACCTCATCGCCTCCAAAGATAATGTTTTGCCCGCTTGTTTAAATTGATATAACATACCTTATCATCCTCTTTGTTTAAAAATAAAGTTCTCTATGTTATCCCTAATTCCCAATCTATCACATTCAATTCATTTCCTATTTCCCGGCAACCATATGCTCCATGTGATTGTTTTACAAGAGCAGTGTTAGCGGCGCCTCATTCACCATCTCCTTTGCCATCCGCCAACCGTTTTAACGTTTATATTCGCCGCCAATCTCCAAAATCCTGCTTCATACATTCACAGCCTTCTCCTCCGCAGCGAGCAGCAGTTCCCTAGTGTACTTGTACGATGATAATTAAACAGTTCCACCGCCTATGCCGCCATCTGCTTCGTTGTCGTCGTTCGCCGTAGCCATCGCCACGACTCGCTCCTTCGCCTCGCATATGACGACATATACGGCATCATTTTTCGTTCAAAAATCATCGTATCAGTACACTGAATTCAAACGAAGTTTAGTCGGTATAGGCCCCGCATGAAAGCCGGACGTCTTCGGAAATCTTCAGCCTGTCGATGGTGTCTTTGATCTGAAATATGTGCAGGATGCTTTCCTTCCCCTTCACGCTCATTAGGTTACAAGATGATATGAGAAATCATCTTTCCATCGCACTTTATAAGTGCGTTTACGTCCGTTGCCCCGCTTTCCTTTATGACGAAAAGGATCCTGTTCTTGTGTTTCTTGTACCACTTCATCTCATCCAGCCATTGTCCTTCAGCCGGAAGTTTGAGATTGCAGTCCATAAACACAAACATCAATGACGAAGGGGACAACTGTAGGGAACCTCGGGTAAACGGCAGGAATACGGCCGCATATTCAGACGAGTCTTTGTCCGTACTCCAGTTTTCCAATAATTTCCGCGTCGGGATATGACGTAATCTCGGAGGACATATCCCGGCTTCATCAGCTGTATTCGACCAATAATAATATCCGCAGCGCCGCACGATCAATTTGGGATCATGGAAGCACAGCTTTTCGATGCAGCTCAATATATCCTGAAAATCATCGGGTTGAACGGTCCGGGATGTGCTGAAAGAAAAAATGACCGAGCTTAATTCCGGCATCATCGTTTCTCCGCCAAACTGCCCTTCGATGCGTCTGCTGGGTGCATAAGAATTGTACCGCGCAGCCAGCGCGACATTCCTCTTGATGAAGCGGGCCAGTAAACGCCTTCCACCGTCTCTCCACCTTGTCATGCCTGCATTGTCATCCACGATGCTTCACCGTCCTTTTATTCCTTTACCACAACATATCGTTCCCGTATACCCGGAATCTGAATATACCAATTCAATAGTGGCATTAGAGTTATACCCAGCCATTCTTATTCTCCTTCCGCACGGCAATGATTACTGTTTCCTGCGAAACTCCATCCCTCATACACCCGCACGGAATTCCGATGTATCGACAGAAATCAGTTCAGTATAGCAATCTTTTCTTCCCCATGTCTTTCATTGTATCTTTATCCCCATTATAAAAAAAGCCACATGCAATATTTTGCACATGGCCTTTCATTGAAACGATTTTATCCACGTTGTTACATCATCGCATGACGTTTATGTCTTCTTCAGCGCGTCCCGAAAATATTGCCGAATAGCGAACCCCTCCTCCATCATTTCCATCGCTACGAGAAGCGCGTATTCGTCCTCCTGCGTCCAGCCGTCCGGAGAAAATCCCCTCGTGCTGCTTTCCAACGTGGATATAACGTCGTTCTCCCCATTGGCGATGGAAAGACAAACCTCTTCGTTAAGCTCTTCCACCGTTTCAAAAAACGCCCGATAGAATTTTCCCTGATCGACGCGCAGCTTGTAATAAAGCAGTCGCCAAGCCATGATTGCAGAAGAGATACAATGTGCCATGGGGAACAGGTATCGGATTCGGTTGCAGTAACCGATGAACCACATCGGAACGCCGCGGGAAAGGAGTTCTTTTTTCTGTTCTTCCGAAAAGCCCTTTCCTTTTCTTATCCGCTCGGCATAAACAAAGGCCGGTTCCCGGTCGAATCCGGCTTTTTTCAAATAAGCAAAGACATCTTCCCGGCAGGTTGGCAATTCATTCTGTGTAATTATGCCGTTCTTAAGCAATCGTTCCCCGTTCCCAAGCCATACGCCCGTCCCGCGGCAAATTGCGAAAAGCCGTGCTATATCGTAAAGCCCGATGAGCTTGAAATGCGCAAGCACTTTCTCCGCGTATCGCTCCATCAATCCACGGACGCCGACGAAGGAACCGCCTTGTTGCAGCGTTTCTCCGACGGGCAAAGTATCGGAAGCATCGGCGAGCGGAATCTGTCCGGAGCGTATGCCCGTCAAGGCCGCAAGCCCGGAAAGCTGATCTGTCGTTTGAGTCGTCAGCAAATGCAGCGTGGCCGACTCTGAAAATTTCATCTTCAAAACGCCGGTCTGCCCACCGTCCGATATACCTTCGTTTTTCTGCAAAGCCGCCATAACTACTCCCAATTTTTCGGACGGAATATTGTAATTGAAATCCGCTGAGTAATCGTGGGGAGCGCCATAGAAAAACCACGGTTCCAGGCCAAAGCCTTCGCCAATCATGGATTTCCCGCAAACGGGACAAACCTTGTCCGGTAGTTCCACACCAACGCGGACGCTCTCCGGCACGTTGAATTCCGAATGCTTGCAATGCGCGCAGCGGTAATGAGGCGGCAGTGGATTGATGCCTCCGTTGACGCCTAAGAGATAAGCCAGAAAAGAGTTTCCAAGCGTGCCGCGAATAGACACGTCCCCCGCGTCAAGCCCAGCTTTTGTGAAAGCGTCGCTGACAGCAAGCATCAGCACGTCCGCGCCGCATGCCGCAGCGTATTCCAGTTCTTCCTCGATGCGGTCGCTTACAATCTTCGGCAGAGTGTCACCGTATAGTTCAGCCGCCCGTGCGCGAATTTGTGATTCAAATTGATTTGCGTTCATTTTTCATTCCCTCCATTGAAAGAAGACAGTGTATCTACTATGGACTACTTCAAATCCCCAGGAATATTCACCGTCAGCCATCATATCCCTGTTTTTGCCTTTATTACCCAATCAGCAACGCCTGATACTGCCTTTCCAATTTAGAATGAAGTGGCGCATCCTGCAACAGCTTCAGGTACTTTCCGTTGGAACGTTATCACTTATATCCTCGACGACAACAAATTTTGTATTTCCTTTCTCGCCTCTGCCTTACTACTCATTCATACAGACAACCATACGCATCAAACCAATAGCAATGCTCTTGGACAACCAGCGGATACCGAGCCTCGATGTTGTCCAACAGACTATACTTCGGATCGGACTTTTCCTTGAAATTCCTCATTTCCCAATCAGCAACGCCTGATACTGTTTCGACATCGTATGATTGGTCGGCGCAGCCGTCAGCAGCTCCACATGCTTGCCGACAGACTCCCTGACTGTTTGCATCGCCGTGTAAAGTGAGCCGCATGTCTCGCGGAAAAACATCGTATCGTCGGGAATCTCAACGCTGAACAGCAACCGTTCCATTCGCCCGAAGCGCTTACTTTTTTGAAGCATAGCCAGCGCTTCCACAACGGCGTCCTCCGCGTTCCCGGCAATGCCGTAGCCGAAAAACGCTTTCCCCGGCTCCTGCATGAAGTCCTTCAATAACGACGTCGGCATCTTCATTCCCGGCAATTCGACAATGTCCCCAATTGCCCGGATCAAATGACAGGCGGTAAATTCCCTGTCCGCCGCAGGAACGTAATCGGAAACGTCCAGCACTACGTCCACTTTTCGCGACAACAGACGCGTCAACTGACCGCCCTGTGCCTTTGCGCTGTTTGTTCCCTGCCGAAAAGAGGACAGCACGGCAATCGACACAATGTCGAGTTCCCGCGCTACATCACCGATAGCCGCCGCCGTCCGCACAGACATCACATTGTCCACGTCCACCAGCATCGCGACATATTCCCTTGCTTCCAGTTCTTCCCACAGTCTTGCCAGCGTAATATCCGGCTCGGAAGGAATCGCCAGGAATCTACTCTCAGCCATGCGCCCATACTCCTTGACAGCCACAGGCGCGACGCCCGCCGTGTTCGCCCGGAGTTCCCGCCATGTCGGGTAGCTCGTCGAGCCTACGCACGCCACGAGATACGGACGTTTTCTTTCTTCCGGCAAACGGCGCATCAAAAAGCATTGGCGCAGCGCGTCGCAAAGTTCCTTCTGCCCCTCCGCCACAAAGCAATTCATTTGAAGCCCGCGCTGAATCGGCGTGGAACGCGTGAAAATGAATTGTACGTCGCTTGGCTGGAAGCAGGATAAGTGCCAATAGAGCTTCTTAAGTGTCTTTTTCCCCAGCTTCCACGGATTCACCACTGCCCCGGTGCAATGTTCACTGAACAGCGACCTCGGGCTTTGCTCCACACGGACATAATATCGGTCGATTGGCAAAACATTTTCGACAATCTCTCGATACACGTCTTCCAGGCCGTAAAGGATGATGGTTTCTCGTTCCGTATCGTACATTTCTATCCCTCCCGTATGGCAGGATTTCCCCTCCTGCGATTCAGCCGCTTTTGTCCCTTTGCATTTATTATAAACGAGGCCATGTGCAGAATTTTGCACATGGCCTCGTTTGAAAAATGATTTTTCACTTATTCCTGAAATTCTCCGCTAGCTTGACTTGTCAATAATCTGCCCTTGATTATGTGCCGGCAATATCCCGAAACAACTCCCCTAAATCTTCCTCCGTTGGCGCGAAGGAAGCCGCGTCCGCCAGCAAATCGCTCTCGTTGTCAAATCCGCAAGACACCATATCGGCGATAGAAACAACTGTGTTTTCCGCAAAATCCCGAAGCGATACCCCTGCGTTTTCTTCTGCCGTACGATATCCGCCGTCGAACGAAAAAGGCGCCGCAATCTCAAGGATGTTGTTGCCGAAACGCTCTCTTACCGTCCAAACCCGCCTCGGATAGAGATAAAATCCGCAAACGCCTATCGCGTGATAGGATGCCGTACGCAAATACTTTCCCTGAAAAGAATGCCAACGAAAACGTACCGCCCACCGATCCACATGGTAATGGTTTTCAAGGTGGTCGACATTCCGATACGTGAACCAGACATCTTCCAGCAGCAAGGACTTTTCGGCAAAAATAACGGCGTCGCCGGACTGGACGATGTTGTATTCCGGTTTATTGTAATAATCACAGACGATTTCTCCCGCCTTGGAGCGAAGAAACTTCTCTTTGAATTCCTCAAACGCCTCAGGTCGGTGCCACCGTCGCCAAAAATTCTCTTCAAGCCGGAACCACCGACGTTGAAACTCCTCTATGCTGTCCACAAAAAGCCGAAGCGGCCAATCGCACCACCCCGGCCCACATCGGTCGTTCAACGTAACCATGGCAATCTTTTTTCGTGTCTGCCCTTTTGTTCCTATGCACCGAACCTTCATGCCCTGCTTTTGACGATGGAACCACGCCAGCTTTTCCCGCCACGGCCAGAACCGTCCCGTATATCCGTCCTCCCATGGATTCGGTTCTACGTTCCGTAGCACACGGGGTGCGATGCGTTCCAGGTAGGCATTCCATCGCGTTTCGTCCTTGGCGTTCCTTGCAATCGTTACGCCCGACGAATCATCCAAGTATTCATTGTCCCGAAAAAAACGATCAATATAACTGAGGCCGCAACCGCCGCGCTCCCACTCCTTTCTCGTTTCGTAGACATCCAACGCTTTTATCCAGCGCCTACAGAAACGGTTTCGTATCATAGTGTAAAAATTCTTTTCTTCTAGATGATACCCCAAAAACGTCCTCATATAATCCCGGAAATCGTCTACAATTCTCCGTTCCTCATGCGCCTCTGCCCGCGTTTCCAGAGCCGCCGCCCTCGCTCTCATTCGATTGCGCCTCTGTCTCGGAGTTATCCTTGCCTGAAAGGCCTTTTCTGCAATCGCCTCCGCGATAGTCTGCACGTCTTCTATGGCCACCAGAATCATTCCCTTCGCTCGCTTTAACGAGGAATGATAAAGACGGGCGTCATGCTGGAATGCTCTTGTTCCCCAAAGCATGCGATGCACATTGATAAGATTCGGCGCATTCCACCGGCTTATATCCCTGCGGAAGGAATACGCCGAGAGGAACATCGACGCCATGGTCTCGACTCTGCCCACATCCCAGCCGCCGATGTCTCCGTTGAAGCTTCTTGCTCCGCAAAACATCTCGCTCATGTCCGTAACTTTTGATACATTCCAGCGGCCGATATTTCTGTTGAATCGCCTCGCAACGAAAAACATCCTGCACATATTCGTGACATGCGACACGTCCCAGCGGGCAATATCCCCGTTGAAACGACGCGCCTCGGCAAACATTTCCGACATATCCGTGACCTTGGATACATCCCAGCGGCTGATGTCTGCCGCAAAAGCCCTTGCCCCCGCAAACATTCCGCTCATATCGGTAACATTCGACACATCCCAGCAGCTAATATCCTCATTGAAGGAAACCGCAACGCGGAACATGTTTTTCATATCCGTAACATTCGATACGTTCCATGAAGAAATTCCCGAAAAATCCGAGCGTACGAAATGAAAGCGCAAATCGTTGTCTAATTCCGCCATAAACAATTCACTCATATCCGTAATATGTATAGTATCGATTTTCCCCAGAGAAACAGATTCGTCGTTTACGAGTTCCTGCAATTCCGCCTTTGTCCTTGGGCAATATTGATTCCTTTCATTCTTCGATATACGCGAATGATCCGCCATCTTATATTCTCCTGTTTTTCCGTAAATTTGCTTTCCGATTGGTTAGAAAGCAGTTTACGACCTGATATCGTCTTGTTTCTCCGACAACAAAAATCTTGCAGACAATACGTCCGTCGCCCACATCATCCGCCATTTCTCTGAATGTTCAAGAGAAGACATGATATCCGTTCATCGCCGTATATCTCCCGTACATTGGGAAGGATTTCGACAATGCTGCCCGGATAGCAGAAGTCAAATAAGTGCCCTTTTTCGCTTTCCGCGCGTATGAGGAATCGCCGCTCTCCATCGAGCTCAATATCGCCCATCAAAAAAGCGAGATTCCGGTGTCGGGCTCCGTCCCAAAAAAGCGTTTCTTTATAGGCAGATTCTTCATCATGCAGCCCCTTTACGTATGCGGGGTAGCCCGCCACTAGCTGCTCCTTTCACGATAACTCTGGCAGCGGGTTAGTGGAGGCCAGCATGATGATACGAGAGGGCAAGGAGTCTTCAACCCGCACTGAAAGCACGATTTGAGCGTCGTCCATAATCTTATCCACCATGTCCACCGACTCAAAAACGTCAACGATAGCAGTTGTCGGGCTGTTGTCCTCCACGCAAAAAAGCACACGCCGGATTTCCCCCACATCTCCTACTTTTGCGGCAATCGTAGCGTCGATAATCTCCTTGACCGTCTTGGCATGTCTCACCTTTTTCGGATTGTCCGTCGGCAGTTGCGCGGAAATCATGGACAGGGCAATCCCCGCTGCCGTCTTGGTACGTCGCACATCGTCCGACTTGTCCGTCGACATATATCCCCAGCCTACATACATATTCCCTGCGGCACGCACTAGAGAACAAACGTCACTGTAGTCCAGTCCAACCAATCCCGGCCGCTCCAGCATGTGACCGATTCCCTCGATTACGGCAGCAACTCCTTCGGACGTCGTCGCGTGGCCTGCTGCACACACCTTCGACACGTCCACGACAGCATCGAAAGCCTTGCAAAGCGAAGCGTTCATCGTTTCCCATGTTTTCTTGTCCAAAAGGGGTACGTTCAGTGCCATGACCACGCTCGGCGTATCCTGCTTTTCCAGCAGTTTCCCGGCACGCTCGATGAGAGCTACGTCATGGGAATCCGCCACATCGAAAACCGGAAAGATAAACCCGATTTCGTTTCCCGCCTCCGCTATCTGCTTCTCAAGCTCCGGCGAATCTAAGGCGAGATGCTCCGGTACTTTCCATTCGGTATAAAGCCCCGAATATTCAAAGTCATTTTTTTCTTTGAGATAAAACCCATAAATCTGCATAATCTTTCCCTCCGTACCGGAAGCGCCGTTCCATCACAACCTTAACGGCCATCCATTCTTCTCAATAATTCTCTGCATATTTATCCTTCCGACAGGATTTTCGCTGTGAACGCGAAATACAATGCATGCTTCGGGGTTATCAAAGGTAAAGCCGGTATCCTCAATCCAATCGAGGATGCGGATGTAATCTCCACCGTCGCTGGAATAGTCACCGGCGTCATGGTCGAGATCCAAAAGGACGCTTGAGCCGCCCCCCTTCATCGACGCAAGATAAGCAATGACCTCATTTACGCTATAGAATGCAATATCGTAATCTGCCGGTTTAGGCCGAAGGTCGTCAACCCAAACTTTTACCTCTTTCACTTTCATGGATTTGCCTTCTTTTCATTTCTCCAAGACCATGCTGCTCCATGTATCGGCATATTGCAACAGCAGTGTCAGCGGCGTTTCGCGCATCGCCACGCTTCGATTATCCTCCACATATTGCCCGTCGTGGTAGACAATCGCCTGCGCTTCCTCTTCCTTCAACGGGAAGCGCGAAGCAATCAGATAGAGGCTCCGAATCGGAACGTTCAAATACACAAGGTCTTTATTCCAATAGTACGGCTGCTTCCATTTGCTGTCCGGCGAATTTTTCAGATACAGTGGATTATTCGGCATTCCCACCTTGCCAAGATCGTGCAAAAGCGCGACGACAACGCAGCTTTCATCGCTAATCTCCGGCGCAAGCGTCGCTTTGAGCTTCAGCAAAGTTTCCGCCACGTTGACGCTGTGCTCCAGTAGCCCTCCTTCCTTGCAGAGATGGAACTTCGTCGAGGCCGGAGCCGTCAGGTATTCCGTTTCCGTTTCCACGAATTTCATCAGCTCTGCAAATTCCGCCCAACGCTCCGAGACCTTTTCCTTCAGCGCTTCATACCGCGCCGCCAATCCGTCCATTTCGTTTTTCCTCCCGATTCATGTCATGCGCACTGCGTATTCTTGCCTGCAAATTGCTCCCTGATGCTCTGCATCTCCCGGAACGTCACCGTCTTGTGATCGAGCAAGGCCTCCGTCACAGCGTCTAGGAACGCCCTGTTCTCGATAATGATCCGTTTGGCAATCTGATAGTACCTTGTAATCTCCGAGGCCATCAGCCTGTCTTTTCGCTCCAATAGATATGCGGAAGAATTAAATCCCTCAAATGTCTCGAAGCCCAGTGTGCAATTGTTGTCCACCAACACGCTTACCTTATTGAACACCTTGTGCATATCGCCATTGCATCCCATATCCGCCGTCCCATAGACAACTTCCGTTGCGGCTTTCCCCCCGAGACCGGAAATGATATCATGCTCCTGAAGCTCCTTGGAAGACGAATAGCCCTCGGGAGGGCACAACTTCGTAAATCCCTCGGTGGAGCCGGTATGCCTGCAGACAGAAATGAGCGTCACGATTCCCGGATCCAGCACTTCGGCTACAACGGCATGTCCGGCTTCATGCAATGCCGCTTTTTTGGTATCCGCATTGTTCACCGGATTCATGCACTCGGGAGATTCAAACATCATGCGCATATTGGCTTTGACAATATCTTCCTGGTCGATTTTTTCCTTGCCGACAAACCCGGCATAAATTCCGGCCTCGTTGATGACCGTTTCCAGCTCGGCGCACGATCTGCCTTCCATAAGTCTGGCCAATTCTTCGATATCCACATTGCCCATGATTTGTTTCTGGCTCAAAAAATACGCAATAATCTGCTCGGCGTCTTTTCCGCTGGGATTATTGACTTCAATCACCTTGTCAAATCTGCCCGCCCTGAGAAGCGAATCCGGCAGGCAATGCTTGTCATTCACGGTAGCCAGTACAAAAACGCCCTGCCCTTTGCATTCGTCAATGCACGCCTGTACCGTCACATACTCCTCCGCGTTCGGGTGGTTGGAATCCTCATTGGCAAATTTATCCATGTCGTCAAGGAATACGATCACAGGCGATTTTTCCTTTGCCTTTTCAAAGGTTGCCTTTATCTGATTGATAAAGTCGCCGTTCGGCTTGTCCTTGCGGAGAGTAAACACCTTGCAGCCCGCCTCGGCGATGAAACAATTTGCCATCAGCGTCTTCCCGAGACCGGGCTCTCCGTACAGGAGCAGACCACTCGGCACGTTGACCCCCAACTTCAAATATTTCTTCGTATTCTTGATGACGTCCGCAAAGCGGATCAGTTCCATCTTGATGTCGTCATATCCGATGACCTTGTCAAACGCTTTCATGATAACCCTCCCGTTCCTTAGCTACCTTTTACCGCTTTTGTTGCTCGCCCTGCTCCCGGCAATACACTTCGTACATCCCCCGCACGATTTCCGCGACGCTTTTTCGCAGGCTGTTCGGCGCAAGTACTTCCACATAGTCGCCGTACTGAAGCGCCCAGTATTTCATGGCCATTTCATTGCACCGCACAAGAACTTCCATCTCGCCGTTCTCCCGTTTCAGGATTTTGAATTCTTTTCCGAACCAGTCCACCAGCGCATCCATCATCCATTCTTCCGTCCGAAGCCGGATTGATATGATTCGACCGCTGAACATATAGAAATGCTGGGTAAAGTATTCGGAAAGCGTGGTCGTCTTCAGTTCTTCTATCCGATGCCTATCCTTGACCGGCTCATCCAAAAGCGCAACGTCCGTCATGCGGTCCAGACGACAGTGCCCTATATTTTCGTGCGGTTCCATATTTCCGACGATGTAATAGCGCCCCTGGCTCAGGATCATTTCATAAGGACTGAAGGTATAGAGCTCTTCCTTTTTCGGATGGAAATTGAAGTCTGTATCATAGGTATTGTAGTGGAAGCTGATTTTCTTTCCATCCTCAATGGCTTTTTGGATTACGCTGACATTTTTCAATGTCTGCTCGTTGTCAGAGTACGGCATTTTTTTACAATGGCGAAGAAAACGCTCTGCACGCTTTTTGAAGCTGTGCGAACCCGCCGAAAACAGACGTTCAATCAGCCCTTTCGCCTGTTTCTGCGAAATGTTCCGAGAAAAAAGCACGCCGTCAATCAGCATACGAAGTTCAGCGTCCGTAAATTCCTGCGGTTCTTTCTTGATATAGCAGCCCACTTTTTTCCTGACGATCGGATAGCCATCCTCCTGCAGCATCCGGATATAAGTATGCAAGGAACGCGTACTGCACGGAACCTCGTATTGGTTCTGCAAAAGCTCAATGATTTTCTTTCGCTGCAACAAATGATTTTCACTTGAATAATTACGTAAAATCTCCAGGATGTAGAGAACCTTAAGCAGATTATTTTTGGCCATTCCGCCCTCTTTTTCCATTTCTCCCATGTTCTTCGCCGGTATCCCGGCTTCCCCCTTTCACTTATAAAAGTCTTTTCACCTGTAATTTTATCAAACGCGGCAAAGGATTGCACCCGCTTTATACGAACCCGATGCCGATGCTCTTTTTCGCGTAGCGGTCGGAAAGATTAACCTCAAAATCGACAGGAGCCAGCTTCAAAAGCTCGTCGCGCGTCATCGGCTGCCCATTGCTTTCGGTCATGATACGCTGGGACTGCTTCAGGATCGCCTGCTCCAATAGATTGCGGGCAAATCTGCCGTTGCCGAATTCCTTTTCCGCGCACGCTGCCCGGAAGACGTCCCGACACCGAGCGAGAATCGGATCGTCCAGCTCATAGCCCCGCTCCTTCGCCATCAGCGAAAGAATCTGAATCAACTCATCGGCGTCGTAGTCCGGGAAATCCACATGGAACGCGATGCGGCTCCGAAGGCCCTCGTTCCTTGCAAGGAAGCCTTTCATCTTGTCCTTGTATCCGGCGAAAATGACAATCACGCTGTCGCGCTGATTTTCCATTTCCTGCACGATGGTATTGATGGCCTCGTCTCCGTAAAGGCCGTCTTTGCCGTCGACAAGAGAATAGGCTTCGTCGATGAACAGGACGCCGCCCCGCGCCTCCTTGAATTTCCTTTTGACCTGCGGAGCCGTCCAACCGACATACATGCCGACAAGGTCGCTGCGTCCGCACTCGACGAAGGTTCCGCTGTCCAGCACTCCCTCTTTTTTCAATATTTCCGCCAAAAGCCGTGCAACGGTGGTCTTCGCGCTGCCAGGGTTACCGGTGAAGATCATGTGCATCGAGCTCCTCTGCTTTGCGAGCCCGACCTCCGAGCGCATCTTCTGCACCTTGTTCGCCGCGATGATCTGGTCGATGATTTTCTTCACCTCCGTAAGACCGACCATCTCCTGCAAGCGTTCATAGGCCTCACCCTTCGTCTTTTTCTTCTCCGTCGTTACATAGGTCGCCGCCTTGTAAGCTTGGTAAAGTTTGTTCTTCAGCCCGTCCTTATAAAAACGGTTAAAAATCCCGTAGAGCTCCGAAGTTGTGAACGTCGTTTTCTCCCCGAGGGAATCCTCGATTTCTTTTTTGTCCATCACCTCAAAATCCGCCTCTTTGACGAGACGGCGCAGATATCCTGCGGCATCCTTCCTGTTCCCCGCCCCCTCGCTGATCGCGACAACATCAATGTGTTCCTCCACCTTTGCCATCAGGGAAGGCGTGAAGCCCGGATTGTCGGTGCGTTCAATAAAAATACAAAGATCGTTCTGGTGATACTTTTTGATAAGATCGGAAATAAACTCCGTAACCCGTTCATAGGCCGAAGCGTAATTCGCGTGTTCCTCATTGGATCCTCGCAGTTCAATCACCAGCGCCGTGCCGGCCGCCTGCCGAAAGAGATTTTCCAGATCGCTCTCGTCATAGCAGCCCTCCTTGATCTCACTGATGACCGCAAGCCGGCGGCTAACCAAGCGCTCGCACGAATAGAGTGCTTCGGTCAGCAGCCGCGCAATCATCATAGCAGTCTCCTGATTTCCGGCGACAATCTTATAATGCACAGGATGACCGTGAAAACGACGTACGTTCTTGTCCGAATAAATACGCGCCAATTCGTCTAAAAGGCTCCGGTCCGCAAGGAGCTCCTTCGCGCGGGACATCGCCGCTTTCTTCGTCAATGCGTCCGCTTCCTGCAGTTCCTCCCGCAGTTTGAACTGGTTGTTCTCGAAATAATCGATTTCGATATTGCACAGCGCCCGTCGGCAATCTGCGAGATAATTCGCATCATCCGCCTTCTGCACAGATTTTTGAAACTCCTTGGCAGTCAGCTCGCGTAATCCGGAAACGGAAAACGATTTCACGCCTCCTTTTTCCTTCAGCGCCGTCTTCAGTATCTCTTGCAGCCCCTGTACGGACGCCTTTTCCTTTTCACTGAACGCGGCGGCCATGTGCCATGCGTGAGGGCTGCCGCTGCTGATGAACACATATCTCGCATCATCATTTTCTTCCCAAAGAGAATCATTGACGCCGGCCACAGCATTCCAGCCTTCCCTGCGGGTCGCCGCACAGGCTTTCTCCAATGTCTCTTCCCCCTCGTATTTGCACTCCAGCTTAAAACCATAAAACAACATCACACAACACCTCCTGCTTTTTTCACATTCATCATAACAGAAGCGAGGTGCAAAATTTTGCACCTCGCTTCTGTTGCTCAAAATATTTTTTTACATAGCAATCGTACTGCCGTCGGACAAGCAATAAATAAATTTCTCGTCGACCTTCATACCCGTGATTTCCTGGATGGCTCGCACATACAAATCGAGCTGCTTTTGATAGCGTTTTCGGATCAGTTCCGGCTTTGTGGCGCGATCCGTTTTGTAGTCAAGCAGTATGATTCGCCCCTCCGCGTCCTCGAAAAACACGTCGATCGTTCCCTGCAAGAAGATTTCGTCCTGTCCGGACGCCTTCGGCTCCATCTCGGAGGCGGGAATCAACAAACTGAACGGCTGCTCGCGCCAACACCGTTTCGCGGCTTTCATACGACGTCCGACCGGCGAAGCGAAGAATTTCGCAATCGGCGGGACGTTCACGGCGCGCCCTTCCTCCTCGGTCAATATCCCATCCTTCACAAAAGCGTCCAGTTGGTTTTCGATATCCGCTTCGTCCAGCGAACCGTCCAGCCGCAGATTTTGCATGACGCCGTGCATCAGCGTCCCAAAAACGACGCCGCCTTTGGGGATTTCTTCCGCTTGCAGGAATTCGGGCGGCGGGAAATCCCTTTCGATATCGTCCGCATTGACTTCCGATATTTCCACCCCCGGCGGCGCCGGGAACGAAAACTCCGCCTGCTCTTCCGAACGACGTTTGATTTCCGTGACGGTCATTTTGGCCGGGATGTCCGCGTAATACTCATAGCCCCAAGACAACGCGGAAGCCCTCTCGCTGTTTTCCGTTATGGGAAGCGGCTCCAGCTTCCGTATATGTTCCGTCCACTCGTCGGCGGGCGCCTCGTTGTCCTCCTCCGCCTGCGACGGCGGCGCAGCAACAAACCGCAAATCAAAATTTGGCTCTCCGAATATTGACGAAGGATAATCAATCTGCGGCAGCTCCGAAACGCCCGCCTCATCGCGAAGCGTCTCCCCAGCTGTCTCATCCCGTGCCAAAGCCGGCCCGATCCAATCCAGCCAACTGTTCGCTCCGAGCACAGCATGCCCCGGAAGCGCCGTTTCTTTTCGATCCGTATAACGGCACCATGCTTTCGCGCATTTCTCGACGGAGGATTTGACGCTGCCGACGAGAATCAGCTTTTCCCTTGCCCGCGTCATTGCGACATAAAGGATGCGCAGTTCCTCAGCCCTCGCTTCGTTCTGTATGGCTTCCTTCATGGCGCGCCACGCAATGGTCGGGTACTGCCAGGTCAGCGTTTCCTCCGTTCTCGTGCAGTACATGCCGATTCCCAGATTTTTATGGACCAAAACCTTTTTCTGTACATCCCGGAAATTGAGCTGCTTTGATAAATCGGCAATCACCACCACGGGAAATTCCAGTCCCTTGCTTTTATGCACGGTCATGATGCGGACTACATCCTCTTTTTCCCCGAGCGTACGCGCAACGGAAAGATCGGTGTCGCGGTCCTTCATCTGCCGGACAAACTGCAGGAAACGGAAAAGTCCGCGGAAATTCGTCTTCTCATAGTCGGAGGCCCGATCCACCAACATTCGGAGATTGGCCTGCCGCACAAGACCGCCGGGCTGCGCCCCGACGTAATCGTAATAGCCCGTATCACGGTAGAGCTGCCAAAGCAGCTCCGGAACGCCGACGCGCCGCGACAGCTTCCGCCACTTGCCCAGTTTTTCCAAAAACTTAGCCGCTTTCCCTTGCACATCCGTTTCGGCCTTCGCGGAAAGCGCCGTGTAAAAATCCGGCGCGTCGTCTGCTTCGACACGGATTTCCGCCAACTCCTCCGCCGTCATGTCCCCGATCATCGAATGCAGCACCGCCGCCAGCGGAATATCCTGATGCGCGTTGTCGATGACGGCGAGCAGCGCGAGGATAAGGCTCACTTCCTTTTCCTCGAAATATCCGGCGTCCGCTTCCGCATAGGCGGGAATGTCATGGGCGCGCAGCTTTTCAAGGAGGACTTGCGCTTTCCCCTTTACCGCGCGCAAAAGCACGGCCATGTCCTGCCAACGGACGTGACGGTATTCTTTCTTGTCCTTGTCGTAAACGAAAACGCCGCTGTCCTTCAGCTCCCGAAGCTTTTGGGCAATGATTTCCGCCTCGGCCCCGAAGCCTTTCAATTCTTCCGTTTCATCGTCTTTAAGCGCGTCGCTTTTCCTGACGAGCAGCAATTCCACCGGCGCGCCAGCGAAGCTTTTCTCTTCTGTCGCAGGATAATCCGCTTTCGGATAAAGGGCGGCGCGCTCATCATATGAGAGTTCCGTTTCCGGCTCCATCATGAGCTGGGCAAAGAGGAAATTGACCGCCGCCAGCACTTCCTTCCGGCTCCGATAATTCTCGCTGAGCTCGATGCACGCGCCGTGTCCCCCTTGCTGCCGGTAATCGTTCTGCTTTTCGATAAACAGCGTCGGGTCTGCAAGACGAAAACGATAGATGCTCTGCTTGACGTCGCCGACCATGAAAAGATTGCGGCCGTCTGTGATTTTTCCGAGAATTGCCTCCTGCACGCCGTTCGTGTCCTGGTATTCATCTACCATGATTTCCTTGTAGCGTTTTTTGATTGCAGCCAGCGTTTCCTCCCGATTCAGCACGGCAAGAGCAAAATGCTCCAAATCGCCGAAGTCCAGCGCCGTTTTTTTCCGCTTTGCCGCGTCGAAGGCCTCGATAAACTCCAATGTGAGGCGGCAAAGCTCCACTGTATCCGTGCCGGCAACGCGCAAATCCTCCAGCAGGGATTCTTCCGATTCGGAAAAATACGTGCCCTTCAGCTCTTTCAGCGGCTCCTTGATTTGATCATTGCGCCCGTCAGAATAAAACGCCGTCGTCTCATTGTCCAGCTCCATGCCTTTCGGTTTTGTGAGAGGCGGGAATCGGGGAGATATCTTCGAGAACGCCTCCTGCATGGTTGCCCAGTTGTCCGTCTCCGCCGCGTTGGAAAGATTCTCGATCAATTCGCCGTCTTTCACAAAGGTATCTGCATATTTCGTGATTCCATCTGTTTCGGCCTGTTCGCAGAAATACTTTGCGGCCTCCCCGCATGCCTTTAGTGTCCGAACGATCTTGTCTTTCAGATACGGATACCACGCAGCCTGCCTGATACTTCCCTGTCCCCACTGGGGAACAATCTTGGCAGCGTCGTCCAGCCAAGCTTGCGGGTTCGGCTGGCTTTCCGCGAATGTATGCAAATCCAATACCATCCCGTAAAGAGCCGTATCATCGCGATCCGATCCGTAGCTTCTGACGAAACGCAAAAAGTCCGCGTCCTGTTTATCGTATTTCCGCTCGAACACCTCCCGGACTACCCTTTGCCGAATCAATTCCCGCTCCTGCTCATTGAGCAGGCGGTATTTCGGATCGACGTCGATTGCCGTGAAGTTTTCTCGGATCAGCCGCTGGCAAAAGGAGTGCAATGTGGAAATGGATGCATTGGAAAGAAGCACGAGCTGATGGGCAAGCTCCGGATGATTCCCAAGCTCGTCCGTCAGCTTCTTCTCGATGCGCTCGCGCATTTCCGCCGCCGCCGCGTTTGTGAATGTGACAACCAACAGCTCGTCAATCCGGTATTTGCCGGCAATGATGTTTTGAACAATCCTTTCCACCAGTGTGTAAGTCTTTCCCGATCCCGCCGCCGCAGAAACAATCAGGTTTTGGCCGCTCTCTTGGATGGCGCGAAGCTGGCCCGAAGACGGCGCGTTATTCTGCTTTCCCAATTCCGTTCCCCTCCTTCCTCTCCTTCTCCTGCATAAAATCAATCTTATTGTCCAGCTCCCGATACTTGAACTGCCCCAGCTTCAGATCGAACCCGCAAACGTCGCCATAGGGGCAATAGGTACAGGCATTTATGCTGTTCATTTGGAACGGGGTAATCTCGACGTCGCCCGAAAGCACCTTTTCCCCCGCCTCCCGCAATTTTCCTATCGTGTGCGCCGCCAGCGCTTCAAATTCCTTCTCCGCCTTGACGTTGGCCTTGCTGTACCCGCTGATCTCCCCATTGTCTTTCAACTTGACGCAGAGATATTGATTGCTTCCGTCAATCGTTCTGATGATCTTCGCGTCGCCGAGCAGCCATCCTTTCATGCGGAGCGCGCTGATCAAGGCTTCTTCCGCCTTCTCGCGGCTCATTTTGCAGCCGCCGCTCATGACGGGATTTTTCAGCATACAGTACAACACCCCGGCGGGACGCGGCTCGCCCTTTGCGCGTTTCGACAAAAACCTCTTCGCAACTTCCATATACGTCAATAGCTGGAGCCGTAACCCGTAGTACACTTCAGGCAGGGACAAATTCTCGCTGCCGGTCTTGTAATCGATGACGAGGAAATACGACTGCCGCTCGCCCTTCTCATTATCTACCGTCCCGCAATCGATGCGGTCAATCTGCCCGGTAATGTCCAGCTTTACGCCGCTGCCGGGAATCGTCCACGACATCAACTCTCCCGCCCATGTCCCTTCGCCGAAGGACAACTCGAAAAAGCGGGGAACAAATCCGCTGGCGCCGTTCCAGGCCGAAAGGCGCGAAAGCGAACTTTCCGCCGTGTCCGCGATACGCGCGGCAATATCTTGATACTGCGCCGTACTGGCGAGGATAGCATTTCGCGTGTCGGCAGCCGCGTCTGCCATCGCCCCCTGCACAAACGCCTTGCGCTCGTCAGCCGAAACGCTCGACCACCGGCGTTTTTCCTGCCGCATTTTTTCCCCGAAACTGCGCATCATGCCATGGAGCAACATCCCCAGCTCCGGCGGGCGAAAACCATATTCCGCCCGTTCTTCGAGCCGCAGCCCGTTCTGCGCGAAATGCCAGAACGGGCATTTATAATACCGCTCGAATCGAGTCACGCTGCCGGACATTTTATTGTCCCGCGTAAAAATGCGTTTCGCCAAGAGCGGCGGAAGCTTGGATTCGGTTTCCCGCGCAAAAAGGCCTTGCAAGATCACCGTCAAGCGTTCGGGTATATGACCGACTGCCCAATTGTAAACCTCGCCCCAAGCGCCGCGCTTGCTCTCGTCGGGAAGCGCCACATATTCCCGAAGCAGGGGAACAAGGCGCGACACGGCACGATTTCCCGTCGAGAACAGAAGCTTCTCCTCCCGCTCCTGCGTCATGCCCTCCAGGGGGACGCCGTCGATCTCGATGGCCGGCAAAAGCTTCAGCAGGCGCGTGACGACGGACGACCGCCCGACGCCTTTTCCTTCGCTGTCCGCCAGTGCATAGGATACCCACAGATATTCCCGCGCTTCCGTAAAGCCGTGGTACAAAAGATAATTCTCGCCGCAGCTTTCCTCCTCCGACGTTTTCGCGAGCTCCAGCCGCACTTCATTCTTTTTCGCGGCAATCAGCGCTCTGTCCGCGTCCGACAGGATGCCGCCCGGCGACGGACGCCTCGGCATGACGCCGTCGTTCGCGCCGAGAATGAATAGTGCCCGAACATTGTTCAAACTGTTCTGGTCGAAATCGGCAATCGTCACCGAGTCGATTTTCTGGGGAATCAGCGACAATTCCAGAGCGTCCAGCCCATCCGCAAGAATCTCCGCGTAATCGGACTGTGAAATCTTTTCCTCGCCGCTGACGGACGCCATCTGGTCGAAAAGCTCCGAGACCGCCTGCCAGATCATGCGGTGCTCCTTTGCTTCCTCCAAATTTCCCGACGCCTCTGCTTCCCGGGTCCAGCGAGTCAGCGTCTCCCGCACATGAAGCTTATCGAGGAAATCGCACAGAGCACGCGTCTTGTCCCGAACACTTTCGGACTTCAAAGCGTCCGACAACGCCAAAAACGGTTCCGCCGTTTTTTGACGGATCTCGTTGACCGATTGCAGAAACGCTTTGGCAGTTTCCGGCTCAAGCCCGCGCCGGTGCAGATACGGCCACTCCTTTTTCCAGCTGTTTTCACCGCGAATGCCGAACTCGAGCACATAGTTTTCCAAAATGTCCGCCTCATTGTTCGTCAGCGGCAGCAAATCCGTTTTGACGCAGCGAAACACGTCGTCGTAAGCCCAGTCGTCCGTCACGGTTTCCAATGCCGAGCGGACAAGCTCCGCCAGCGGGTGACGAACGCCCGCCCGCTTCCTGTCCGTAAAATACGGAATCCCGTATTCCTTCAGCGTAAACTCCAAAAGCTCGCCGTAGTTCTCGCTGTCGCGAAGCAAAATCCCGATGTCGCGCCAACGGAAGCCTTCCTCGCGGCACAGGCGTATGATTTCCGCGCCCGCCGCTTCCATTTCGAGCCGCCGCGTCGCCGCCTCCGTGACATGCACGCCTTGCGCACTTTTTTCGCCCTTTTCTTCGCGGACAGGATAATCAAACAACCCCCGCTCCACAGCGGCAATGCCCTGCGCGTCCGTACCGAAACGCTGTTGGGCGTCCAATACTTTCACAGTATAGGCAATCCCCATTTCCTCCGACATTCGCTTCAGGTCTTGGAGCGTGTGCGCGGCGCGATAGAAAAGCTCCGACGGCGCAACCTTTTCACGGACGGAAACGTCCGCTCCCATCGGAAGCGTAATATGCACTTTGTCCGCCGTCTGCAGGAACGCTCGGAGCACTTCTTTTTCCTGCGGGTTGAAAAACACGAAGCCGTCCAGCCAGACCTCCGCCCCCGCGAAACCGTTGCCTTTCAATACGGCGTCCGCCAGTTTCGCCATGCGGTCCTCAGCGTCCTCAAAGCGGTTCTCGGTCTCCTGCAAAAAATCCCCGTAAAGCAAAGCCAGGTCTTTCAGCTTTTTACTTAAATAGCTGTCATCGACAATGGACGCCGCCTCCTTGAGATTTTCCGGCGTGCCTCGATAGCTTTTAAGCTCCTCGATCATTTCCGAAAGGGAAGCCGTGAAGCCGCGCTGTCCTGCGCTCCGCGCGAGGACGGAGAGATCATCTGCGCGTTTCCCGACGATTTTCTTCAGAATCAGACGTTTCCCGATTTCCGTCATTCGCGGCAAACGGCTTTTGCCCGACGCCCTCCATGCCAGTCGGCGGAACCCGGACACGAAGGCACGCATCGTTCCCCGTCCCTGCGTCCGCGAGACGAGTTCCCGTTCCGCTTGGTATGTCATATGTTCCGGAACTACCAGAAGCAGCAGATTCCCCAATGACTCCCGCTCCATCGCGTCGCGCATCGCGCGAAGGCAGGACTCGGTCTTCCCCGTTTCCGCACGCCCCAATATGAACTCAAGCTTCTCCATGTTTCCCTCCTGTCGAAGTGTGAAGATAAACCTATCCCCCGGCGCCTTAGCCGGGGGATAAGTTTTCAGATCGTATAGAACCATGCACCGGGAGCGATATCATGCTCACAGAATGCTTCCCCGTCGCGCTCGTCGAGCTGAAGTTCCTGATTCTTGATGCTGACCCGCGTATTCGGCCTGATGGACTGTGTGATAAAGGAATTGCCCCCGATTACGGAATTACGCCCGATGACAGTCTCACCGCCGAGGATGGATGCGCCGGAATATATCGTCACATTGTCCTCAATGGTCGGATGGCGCTTGACGCCCTTGAGCTTCTGCCCGCCGCGGGTTGAGAGCGCACCGATGGTCACGCCCTGATAGAGCTTGACCCGTTCCCCGATAATGGACGTCTCCCCGATAACGACGCCCGTTGCATGATCGATGAAAAAATAGCGTCCGATGGTCGCACCGGGGTGAATGTCCACACCGGTACGGCTGTGCGCGTATTCCGTCATCATGCGCGGAATCAGCGGCACTTTAAGAACAAAAAGCTCATGAGCGATACGGTAAATCGTGATTGCCAAAAGCCCCGGATAGGCAAGCACGATCTCTTCCATACTTTTCGCCGCCGGATCGCCGTCAAAGGCCGCTTCGAGATCCGTGTTTACTATGTCACGCAGCGCGGGAATACGGTGCAGAAATGCGAAGGCAAGCCGCATGGCTTCCCGATGGATGACAGGCTCGTCCACGGGGGCATAGGCGGGCAGCCCGCAGAGAGCGGCCCCGATTTGACGACTGAGCTGAAACTCGATTTCCTCGATAAAGAAAGACATGCTCCGTTCCATGTTGTATGGCGTGGCGGTCTGATTGCGGTAATAGCCGGGGAAAAGGATTCGCAGCAGTTGCTGCAATATATTGATTACGGCGTCCTCATCCACCTCCGTGGAAACGTCCTGTTGATCGATGGCACGATCCCGGGTGTAGTCGGCCAGGATTTCCCGCACGACGTTTTGGATCTCGTTTTCTCTGGCAAGTCCCATAGTAAACTTCCTTTCCGAATATTTGCCTCAGTTTTATATTCTCTTGGAATTATATTCCCTCAAAAGCGTCAACGTCAAGGAAAGGAAAACGTGGTATACTAAATTTGATATTGGAGGGTAAATTTATGAAAGAAAACAACACGCACTGCGTCGGATTGCTCCCCAGCGTAGATTCCCGCGCCCGCATTCTGATTCTCGGCTCCATGCCCGGCGCGGCGTCCCTCGCGGCACAGGAATATTACGCCCATCCGGCGAACCGCTTTTGGCCGCTGATGGCGCAGCTCTTAGACGAAAAGCAGACGCCTTCGGACTACGATGCGAAAATTGCCATGCTGCATCGCCATCACATCGCGCTCTGGGACGCCATCGACACTTGCGACCGCGAGGGCAGCCTTGACTCCGACATTCGCAACGTAAAAGCCAACGACTTCACCGCATTCTTAAAAAAATGGCCGTCCATCCGCACCATCGGACTGAACGGCGGCAAAGCTTACGCGACGTTTGCAAAACACAATCAGCCGCTTTTGTCGCGCCCTGATCTGCGTATCCTGAAGCTCCCGTCCACCAGCCCCGCAAACGCGCGCTGGCGCATGGAAAATCTGCTCGAAGCTTGGCACGTCTTGTTTTGATTGTCAAAATGTCCTACGCCGAAAGCCCCATTGTTGATTTCTTTCAGAAAATAATGGGAAATCGGCTTTTATTGTGAACGCAACCTATGATATAATATCAAGAGATATTGGCGATTATTGCCTTCAAAGGAGGAATTACCTTGCGATCCATTCCCGTAGAAGAGCTTCAGCCCGGCATGATCCTCGCTCGCTCCATTATCAACGATGAAATGATGGTCATCCTTTCCGAGGGTACGCTCCTCTCCAAAGCACATATTACGCGTCTTGCCTTTCTCGATATACCGCTGGTCTACGTCAAGGACGAATACGAACTCAGCGAAGCCTTCCAAAATGTGTCGGCACTGTTTGACGACGGCAGTGCTTTCGTTTCCGAATACAAGGACGTCATCCACGAAGCGCGTTCGATTTTCGAGGAAGCAAAGAGCAGCGGCAAAGCACCGGTCGAGAAATCTAAAGTAGTCATCAAGGACACGATTGCACCGATGGCGAAGCAAAGCGGCGTCATGGATTACCTCCTTGAGGTCAACCATCTCGCGGCCGATGTCTATAACCACTCGGTGCGCGTCTCGATTCTCGCTGGCGTTCTCGCGAAATGGATGCACCTGTCCCAAAAAGAAACGCAGGACGTCATTCTCGCGGGCTTCCTGCATGATATCGGAAAAACGAAATTCCCGGAGCGACTGCTTGACAAGCGCGTGGAAACATTGACCGAGGACGAGCGCGAAGCCTATGAGCAGCATACTGTCGACGGGCAAATGATTCTTTCCGCAAGCCCGGAGCTTCCTGAAGGCGTAAAACGCGCGGCGCTCCAGCATCACGAAGCGATGGACGGCAGCGGATTCCCGTTCGGCATCGGCGGAAACGACATCCATTTGTTCGCACGCATGATTGCGCTGGCCGATCTGTACGACAACATCACAACAGAGCGTGAAGGCTTCCGCAAGGAAACGCCCTTTGCCGCCATCGACAAGATTACGGCGGAAATGTACTCAAAACTCGATCCCGGCGTCTGTGTCCCGTTCCTGACCAACCTGAAGGATTCCTTCCTCGGCTCCCGCGTCTATCTTTCCAACGGCCTCTCCGGCACGATCGTGCATTACGCAAACGATTACGCTGCGCGACCGATGATCCGAGTCATGGATACCGAGCTGCTCGACCTGAACGCATTCCCCGACGTCCAGATCGTGGAATACAATCCGAAAGACTGATATAAAACATTGAAATCCCGGCACATCATTCCGTGCCGGGATTTTTCTTATTTCCTTCCCAATAATTATCATCGCAAAAAAACGAGGCCGTCGCTTGTACGACGGCCTCATCTTCAGGATTTCTTATTTCTTCTTCTTGGCAGGAGCCTTCTTCGCGGCAGCCTTCTTCGCGTTGACAAAATCCTTGAACGCCGGGCTGGCTTTGAAGGCCGGCAGCTTCGCTGCTGCAATCTTGATCTCCTCGCCCGTCTGCGGGTTGCGGCCCGTACGAGCAGCGCGGTTGGAAATCTTGAACGTACCGAAGCCCAGGAACGGAACCGTGTCGCCCTTCTTCAGCGCATCCTTAATTACCTCGATGGCAGCTGCGGTGACAGCCTGCGCATCCTTTTGGGAAACCCCAGCCTTCGCAGCGGTTGCTTTGATGAAATCTGCCTTCTTCAAGAAAATACCCTCTTTCTTTTAATGTTCGGCATAGATTGCCTTGTTGCGTGCATTATATCACACCAATTGTGCTTTGCATATAGGTTGTTGCAGATTTTTTTAAATTTTTTCCCGAAAATACGGGTTTTTTTGCAAAAAAATCGTTTTCAGGACAGAATTGACGCCGATTTCTAACCAATTATCATAAAAAATCCTTGTCAAGCAAAGAAAAAATACAGAAACAAACGGCACAAAAACAGTTTCCTTGACAGGCGCGGACTATTATATTAGTATAGTAAAGCTGAATTTTATCATATATATGAAAGAAACACAGGAGGCAACCAGACAGCATGAGCACGAACGAAAAACTGAGGAATGTGGCAATCATTGCGCACGTCGACCACGGCAAGACGACGCTGGTGGACGCGATGCTGAAACAGAGCCATGTGTTCCGCGCCAACGAGCAGGTCGCGGAACGCGTGATGGATTCGGGGGATATCGAGCGTGAGCGCGGCATCACGATTCTCTCAAAGCATACCGCCGTCATGTATAAGGATATCAAAATCAATATCGTCGATACGCCGGGCCACGCGGATTTCGGCGGTGAGGTCGAGCGCGTGCTGAATCTCGTCGACGGCGTCCTGCTTCTGGTGGACGCTTTCGAAGGGCCGATGCCGCAGACGAAGTATGTGCTTCGCAAAGCTTTGGAGCAGAAACTGAAGCCCATCGTGGTCATCAACAAGATCGACCGCCCCGACCAGCGCGTGGACGACGTTTACGACGAGGTGCTGGAGCTTTTCATGGAACTGGGCGCGGACGATGACCAGCTTGATTTCCCCGTCGTGTACTGCGCGGCCCGCGACGGCATCGCGAAGCTGGACATGGGCGACGACAGCGACAACCTTGTGCCGCTGATGGATACCATCATCAAGGAAATTCCCGCGCCGAAAGGCAACGAGGACGGTCCTCTGCAGCTGATGGTGACGACGCTGGACGCCGACGAGTACGTGGGCAAGGTGGCCATCGGTCGTGTCATGCGCGGTGCGGCGAAGCCGAACCAGAACGTGGTGCTTCTCGGCGGCGACGGCGAAACGAAGGCGAAAATCGCGAAGGTTTTCGTCTATCAGGGCTTGAAGCGCGTGGAAACCGAAAGCGCGGGCATCGGTGAGATTGTCGCGCTGACGGGTCTCGGCGACGTACGCATCGGTCAGACGGTGGCCGACGCGGAAAGCCCCGAAGCGCTGCCTACCATCAATATCGACGAGCCGACGCTTTCCATGACCTTCGGCGTCAACACCAGCCCCTTCGCCGGCCGTGAAGGGCAGTTCGTGACCTCCCGCCATATCCGCGACCGCCTGTTCAAGGAAGTGGAGACGAACGTGGCGCTTCGCGTCGAAGAAACGGACTCGGCGGACACCTTCAAGGTTTCGGGCCGCGGCGAGCTGCATCTTTCCATCCTGATCGAGACGATGCGCCGCGAAGGCTATGAGCTGCAGGTCGGCAAACCGGAAGTCATCTACAAGACCATCAACGGGCAGAAATGCGAGCCGATGGAGAATCTGACCGTCGAAGTGCCGCAGGAATACATGGGCACGGTCATGGAGCTTCTCGGCAAGCGCAAGGCCGAGCTTTCCAATATGAACGAAGGCAACGGCTATATGCGCATGGAATTCATCATCCCGGCGCGCGGGCTGATCGGTTTCCGTTCGGAGCTTTTGACCAGCACGAAAGGCAACGGCATAATGAGCCATATTTTCCACGGCTATGCGCCGTATAAGGGCGATATGGAAGGCCGCGAGCACGGCTCCCTCGTCGCCTTCGAGCAGGGCGAGACGACGGGCTACGGCATTTACACCTTGCAGGATCGCGGCACGATGTTCATCTCCCCTGGCCAAATGGTCTACGAGGGCATGATCGTCGGCGAGAACTCCCGCGAACTGGATATCGACATCAATCCCTGCAAGCAGAAGCACGTCTCGAATATGCGGACCTCCTCCTCCGACGAGGCAATCCGCCTGACGCCACCGCGCATTTTGAGCCTGGAGCAGGCGCTGGAATATATCAAGGAAGACGAACTGGTGGAAGTCACACCGCAAAACGTCCGTCTCCGCAAGGCCGTCCTCGACCACACGACCCGCGGCAGGACACGTAAAAACGCGGTGAAGGCGGCACGGGCGTAGTGTATCCAGCCTTTCTCTTTGAGGTTCCCCGGACGGGGAGTCTCAACGGGGAAGGCCAATTTCATGAAAATCCTATGAAAAAATTTCCCGTCAAGGGAAATTTTTTCTTGCATCAAAAGGAAAAATGCTGTATAGTGTAGAATACCATCAATAGCAATACGGTATTATAATGCTCGAATGGGGATTCGGGCACAAGCTTCGCGAAAGCAGGGGCATGGTTCCATGTTTTCCGGATTGGGGAATCCGATGAAGCAAAAAACGTAGGGGAAGTACCAAGGGGAAAAAGGGCAGTGGAGGCGGAGTAATCATGTGGGGATTGGACAAGCTCAGCAAACTGATTGATCTCGGGGAAGATGACGAGTTCGAAGACGAGGAATTTGACGAAATCGAAGAAGAAAGCGAAGACGCTCAAATGGCAGCAGTTGCCAGTGCCGCCCCTGTCGCGGCGGCGACAACGGCGGCAACGCAGAAGGCGGCTCATGTTGCGCCGCAGAAGGCAGCGCAGACGGCGCGTCCCAAACTTACGGTGCATACGACGAAAACGCCGGAATTGGCGGTGGAAATCCATGTGCCGTCGAATTTCGACCAGGTCGCCCGCATTGCGGACGATTTGTTGGCAAATCGTGCGGCTGTCGTGAATTATGAGCGCGTGGATGTGCCCGAACAGCGCAGAATTTGCGATTTCATCAACGGCGTTTCTTACGTCCTCGACTGCGAAGCGCGCCGCATTTCCGATATCATGGTATTATATGTGCCCAGCGGCGTCGATGTAGCAACGGCGAAACCGATGCAGCGGCAGTAAGGAAAACAAATCAAAAACCCATCCGTTTATTTTGCGGATGGGTTTTCTTATTCCTGTTATTCTTATTTCAACGACTCCGAAAACGGCGGATAATGCACGCCTTTCTCGGTTATAATCGCGGTAATCAGGTCTGCGTCGGTGACGTCGAAGGCGGGATTGAATACCTTGATATTTTCCGGCGCCATTCGCTCCTTATACCACATCGTCGTGACTTCCTCCGCCGGGCGCTGCTCGATCTTGATGTCCTTCCCCGTCGGCGTGTTCATATCAATCGTTGAGGATGGCGCGCAGATATAGAACGGTACGCCGAAGCGTTTTGCTGCGATAGCCAGCGGGAACGTACCGATTTTGTTGGCCGCGTCGCCGTTCGCCGCCACGCGGTCGGCGCCGGTGAATACCGCGTCAACCCAGCCGTTTCTCATGGCCGACGCCGCCATGCCGTCGCAAAGCAGCGTCACGTCCATGCCCGCCTCGGAAAGCTCGTATGCGGTCAGCCGTGCGCCTTGCAAAAGCGGGCGCGTCTCGTCGCAAAAAATCCGGAAGCCGTAGCCGCGCTCATGACCGAGATACATCGGCGCCGTAGCCGTACCGTAGCGGCTTGTCGCAAGCTGCCCCGCGTTGCAGTGCGTCAAGAGCCCCATACCGGGTTTCAAAAGCGAAAGACCGTGTTCGCCGATCTTTCGGCACATTTCGATATCCTCCGCCTGTATGGCTCTTGCCTCCGCCAGCAGGCGCTTTTTTATTTCCGAAACGCTTGTCCCCTGCCCCGCTTCGACAATTTTCCCCATACGCGCCAGCGCCCAGGAAAGATTGACCGCCGTCGGACGGGAAGAGTTCAGGTATTCCCTCGCCTCGGCAAATTTTTTCGCGAAAACGCCGTAATCCTCGGCGTCGATTTCTTTCGCCGCGAGATATATCCCGTAGGCCGCCGCAACGCCGATAGCCGGAGCGCCGCGCACCTGCAGCAGATAAATCGCGTCCCAGATCTCCTCCTGTGTCGTCAGCCGAAGGATTTTCTTCTCGTTCGGCAGACGCGTCTGGTCAATGATGACGAGAGCCGAAGACGCGTCGTCCAAGGAAACTGTCTCAAAGCCCAGTTTATTTGCATTCGTCATGCTTCTCCCTCCGTCATCGTATAAATACGGATTGCACGCTGGATCGTGTCAACGTGAAGCGGCAGCATCGGCCCGCGCTCGCCGTCGAGATCGCTTTCCACCGGTTCGTCCGCCTCCACGGAAAAAGATTTTGCCTGGATATGCAGCAGATTTTTTTCGTCCGGTTTGATATTGCCGGAAACGACGTCTTTCGCCAGTGCCATGAACTCCGTGATGCCGGAGTCCTTTGCCACAAGAAGATCCAGCTTCCCGTCGTCGATTTTCGCGTCCGCCGCCACATTCTGCATACTGCCCGCAACAGAGCTGTTGACAATGACGAAAAGATACGCACCCGTTTCGAATTTTACACCGTCGGCGTCGATATGCAGATGGAGCGTGTGCAGCTTCGGTATCTCGCCGAGCCCGCGCAGATAATACGCCATCTTCCCCATCGCGTGCTTCAGCCGCACATCGACCTCATGGGCCACGGAGGTCAACGCTCCCGCGCTGGCCACATTGATGAAATATTCCCCGTTGGCGCAGCCCACGTCCACCGCGCGGGAAACGTCATCGACGATGCAGTCGAAATACGCCTCAAGGTCGTTGTTGACGCCGAGATAGGTGGCGAAATCGTTTGACGTGCCGCTGCCGATGATGCCGATGGGAAACGAAAACTTTTCCCGCATCAGCACATTGACGACCTCGTGAAGTGTCCCGTCGCCGCCCGCCGCCAAAACGCCTTCCGGCTGGATTTCACGTAGAAAATCCGCCATCTGCAAATTATCCCCGGGGCTCGTCCGATACGGCACCAAAACAGTCCGCCGCCGCTGGAACGCCTCAATGATCGTGTCGAGACTGTGACGGAAGGTCGCGTGACCCGACACGGGATTATAGACAAGAACATATCGTTTCATGATTTATTGCTCCGCCTCCGGCATCTTGAATACGCCGATTTTCCGCAGGAACCGGATGAAAGTATGGCCGACCATCGGCACCCGCTCCATGTCCTCTTCACCGATGCCTCCGATCACGAGCATGGCGGCGATATAGACCGCGCAGCCGACAAACGTCGCGCCGAAAGTGGATACCGCATTGATGCCCCACGCCGCGAAAGTCGTATCATAGAACAGCTTCACGGCAATCGCCATAACGACGGAAGCGCAGCACGCCTTGAACAGATGCTTCCACTCCATCGAGCAGCCGACGTATTTGTAGATAAAAAACATATTGATGAACGCCGCGACGCCCATGTCCGCCGCCGTCGCAAAGGCCGCGCCGAGGATGCCCAGCGTCGGGATAGCCGTCAATGTCCAGTTCAGGATTACCTTCGCCACCGCCGCCAAAATCATATTAACCATCGGAATCGTCGGATGACCGAGTCCCTGCAAGATCCCCGTCGAGACCTGATGAAGCCCCAAAAGCACGATGCTGAAGGAGCATGCCCAAACCGCAGGCCCCGCGCCCGGCGCGCTGTAAATCAACGTCGAGATCGGCGTCGCCAGCATCAGCACGATAATGAACGCCGGAAAGCAGACAAAATGCGAAATGCGGATGCCCGCGGCGGACTGCTCGTAAATACGCGCCTTATCCCCCACTGCCCGCGCCTCGGACAGCGCGGGAATGATGCTGACCGCCAGCGACGCCGTGATAATCGTCGAAAGATTGATCAGCGGCACCGCCATGCCCGTCAGATACCCGAAAAGCTCCGTCGCCTGATTCACCGTGTAGCCCGCAACTTCAAGCCGTTGAGGCACGATGGCGAGATCAAGGTTCGACACGACGGGAAGCATGATGCTCGCCGCCGAAACGGGAAGCGCCAGCTTGAACAGCCGGTGCAGGATTTTCCAGCAGGATTCCTGCTCGACGTCCGCCTTCGGCAAAAGTTCCTCCGGCGTATAATCGCGCCGGATGTCGCGGTCAAGCTGCCAATGATACCAGACCAGAACAATCAGGCCCGTCACAGCGCCCGCACAGGCACCGAAGCTGGCGCCTGCCGCCGCATACTCCAGCCCCATCGGCAAAAACAGCCGCGCCAACAGCACCATCGTAATCACGCGGAAAATCTGCTCGACGATCTGGGAAACCGCCGTCGGCGTCATGCGCTGCCAGCCCTGCAAATAACCCCGGGAACTGGCCAGAAGCGTCACGAAAAAAATGGCCGGAGCCAGCACCACAACGGAATAATAGGCCCGCGGGTCGCGGATAAATTGATACTCAATCAACCATCCGGCGCCGAAATACGTCAAGAGCGAGAACAGGACGCCGGTCACCAGCATGAGCACCATCGAGATATGGAATACGCGCCGCGCACCCCAAATGTCCTTGAGAGCCACACGCTCCGCCGTGATGATCGAGATCGCGACAGGCACCCCTGCCGTCGAAACAGAAAGCGCGAAAAAGTAGATTGGGAACGCCATCTGGTACAGGCCGATTCCTTCTCCGCCCAACACCCGCGAAACGAAAATCCAGTTCAGAGAGCCGATGATTTTTACGACGATGCCGGCAACCGTCAGGATAAACGTGCCCTTCATCAGGGACTCGCCCTTCGTGGACTTGTTCTCCTCCATTGCCGTCACCTCTCTTTGCAAAATTGCTTTTTTTCTATATAATGGACAGGGAAGACATTTCCCGTTATGAATCTCCATACATAAAGGAAATTATATCATTTATCTGTTACAGTTTCCAGTAGAAACGGCAAAATTCGAGGTATCCTTATGAAAATCAATTTGATTCGCTTTGATATGAAGGTCGGACGCAACAAGCCGGAAAACATCATCCACAGGGAAAACGACTGCCCGTTCTGCCATCCCGAAGGGCTGACGGACATTTACGCAACAGACGAAGGCGGGATCATCCTGCTGAAAAACAAATTCGACGTCCTTGAAAACGCTGACCAGCTCGTGCTAGTCGAGACAGACCGCTGCGGCGTCGATATGCCCGATTACACCGTCGAGCACATGCGCCGTGTCACCCGTTTCGGCGTCTCGAAATGGCTGGAAATGGAAGCCAGCGGAAAATACAGCGCCGTCATCTTCTTCAAGAACCACGGTCACCTGTCCGGCGGCACCATGCGCCACGCCCACATGCAGCTTGTCGGTTTCCGGGGCGCCGACCCGTCGCTTTTCCCGGACGTCGAAGATTTCGAGGGACTGACCATCGTCGAAAAAGACGGCGCCCTTCTGAACGCCGCCACTCGCCCCCGCCTCGGTTTCGGAGAATTCAACCTGATTGCCAATCCCAACGCGCTGGATGACCTCGCCGACCTCATGCAAAAAACGGTCGCCTACGTCTGCGACCGTTTCAAGAAAAGCCAGGACAGCTACAATATCTTCTTTTATCACGCGGGCGAAAAAATCGCGGCCAAAATCATGCCCCGCTTCCCCACCTCCCCGCTCCTGATCGGCTACGACCTAAGAATCCTCCCCAGCAACCTGCCGGAAATCGTCGAGGACTTCCGGAAAAATTATTTGTAAAGAAATCAACCGCCGATAAGCATGACAGCATATCGGCGGTTTCTCTTCGTTTCCAACCTTGGATTCATTCCATACCGTTTTCCCCAAACTTCTCCACCATTTTCGCAGGCGAAATCACAAAATCTTTTGCGGGATAATGACGCAAATTTCCCGTAACAAGATAGGCGTAGATATCCTGTCTAGCCCATGCCACTTCGTAAAATACACGGTCATCAGGATCGGGAAAAACCTCGTTAGTCATTACAGTTTTGACAATCACACCATATTTTTGTATTGCTCGAAAAACCGTCTGAATATCCGATTGGGGCAAATGAAATTTTTCGCGATGCAGTACATCATCATATTCTTGAAAAATCTCTTCGCAATACAACGGAACGATTCTTCCCCCAACAAGTTCATTCAATATGACAACCGGCGGAGAGAGCCTATTTCGCGACCAAATCCCCGATAGAATCACATTCGTATCAATCACCGCAGAGTATTTCATGCGCGCGCCTTTCTTGCTCGGCGTGCCTCATGAATCTCGGCGTTGATTTCATCCAGCGACATATCCGGCTGCTTGGAGGCAGCACGACGAAGTGAGGCCACGGCTTCCAGCGCTTCCTCCCGTGTAACGTCGGCGCTGACTTCAAAGGGGATTTTTCTCTCTCGGGACAGCTTCTTAGCAAAAATGGTAAACGCCGTCGTCATCGACATGCCCATTTCCTTGCAGATTGCCTCCACGTCCCGCTTGAGCGCGGCGTCCATCCGAAAATTCACCATTACCTGTTCCATCTCCATCCCTCCTTGCCATTATCTTAAAAGTGCGCAATTATATTGTCAAGAAGTTTCTTTACAATGCAAAGCAAAATTACTGTTGATGCCATCATGTCACAAAAATGCCGCCGACAGTCCCGATGAACTGCCAGCGGCTTTTTTATATCTTCTTCACGCTTCGACGAGGAATGCCTTGTATCCTTTCGTCACCTCGTACAAATCCACGATACTTGTGACTTCCCACGGCGCGTGCATCGACAGCACCGGGACGCCGCAGTCGATGACCTGCATCCCATAGAGCGACATGATATAGGCAATCGTGCCGCCGCCGCCGAGATCGACCTTTCCGAGCTCCGCCGTCTGGAACCGCACCTTGTGCTTATCCATCATGGCTCGAAGCTCGGCGATATATTCCGCGTTCGCGTCGTTGGAGCCGGACTTGCCCCGCGAGCCCGTGAACTTGTTGAACACCATGCCGCCGCCGAGATAGGCGACATTTTTTTTGTCGAAAGCGCTGGCGTAAAGCGGATCGAAGCCGGAGCTGACGTCCGAGGAGAGCATCTTGGAATTCGCCAGCGCGCGGCGGAGCCGAAGATCTCCCTTTTCCCCCATGGCCTCCATCAATTCCGCCAGCGTGTTCTCGAAAAATCTCGACTGCATGCCCGTCGCGCCGACGCTGCCGATTTCCTCTTTATCCACCAACAGGCAGCACGCCGTGCGCGTCGTCTTTTTCGTCTCCAGCATCGCACGCAGCGACGTGAACGCGCAGACGCGGTCGTCCTGGCCGTAGCCAAGGGTCATGCTGCGGTCGAAGCCCATGGCGCGGGCGCGTCCTGCGGGAACCAGAGTCAGCTCCGCTGAAATGAAATCTTCCTTCGTGATATTGTACTTCGCGGAAAGAATCGCGAGGACGCCCGCCTTGACCGCGTTTTTCTCCTCGTCGGGCAGCGGCAGGTTGCCGACGAGAATGTCGAGTTTTTCCCCTTCGACGACTTTCGTCGCCCGCTTCTCCATCTGCTCCTGCGCCAGATGGATCAAAAGGTCGGTAACACAGAAAACAGGATCATCCTCGTTCTCGCCAATGGTAATATCCAGCGTCTTTCCGTCTTTTTTCACCACGACGCCATGCAGCGCCAGGGGAATCGTCACCCACTGATATTTCTTGATGCCGCCGTAGTAATGGGTATCAAGGAACGCCATGCCGCCGTCCTCATAGAGCGGATTCTGCTTGAGATCGAGGCGGCAGGTGTCGATATGGGCGCCGAGAATGGCAAGCCCGTCCTCGATGGGGCGCGTTCCAATCTGGAACAGCGCTACCGTCTTTTTCATGCCAACGGCGTATACCTTGTCTCCCGCTTTCAGCTTCTTCCTTTTGCGTATCGCTTCGGATAATTCAATATAGCCCGCCGCCTTTGCCATGCGGACCGTCTCCGCCGCGCTTTCCCGCTCCGTCTTGCAGTCGGAGATAAAGCCGCGGTAATCGTCTGCCAGCGCGTAGACCTTTTTCTTCTCCGCCTCCGTGTAAGTATTCCAGACATGAATTTCCTGCTCGTCGTTTTTCTTCTTCGTCTTCTTGTCAGCCATTTTTATCTTCTCCCGCTTTTTTTATCATATTCTCGACAATCCTGTGAAAATCTTCCCGAGTCTCCGCATGGTTGAAAGCGTCGCGAAGATTCCCGCCGCCCACCATGCCCTTTGTGTACCATGTGGCATGCTTACGCATTTCCCGCGCGCCGATATAATCGCCCTTGTATTGAATCAACATATCAAGATGGCGCAAAATCAGCGCGCCTCTCTCGGCGATGGTCGGCGGCGGAAGTTCGACGCCCGTTTCCAAAAAAGAACGGAAAACGCGAAAAATCCACGGATTCCCTTGTGCCGCACGTCCGATCATCACGCCGTCGCACCCCGTCTCACGGAACACGCGCGCAAGGTCAGCCGTTGTTCGGATATCCCCATTGGCAATGACCGGGACTTTCACCGCGCGTTTGACCGCCGCGATCATGCTCCAATCCGCGTGGCCTTTATAATATTGCTCCCGCGTGCGCCCATGCACGGCGATGGCCGCAACGCCAGCCGCCTCGGCCCGCTTCGCCATTTCCACGGCGACAATGCTCGACGCATCCCAACCAATCCGCATTTTCACTGTCACAGGGAGCTTCGTCGCTTTGGCCAAAGCGGCGAGAATTCTCTCCGCCAGCTCCGGCTCCTTCAAAAGCGCAGAGCCCGCGCCGTTCTTCACGATTTTCGGCGCAGGACAGCCCATATTGAAATCAATCACGTCCGCGCAGCCGAGACTTTCCACGTAAGCCGCCGCTTCCGCGACCGGCTCGGGGCGCGCGCCGAAAAGCTGCATGGCCAAAGGACGCTCTTCCGGTACCGTCTCCAGCATCGCTAATGTCTTTTCGTTTCGGAAATGAATGCCGAGCACGCTGACCATTTCCGCGAACGCCATCGCGCAGCCCATTTCATGCGCGAGAATTCGATACGGCGTATCGGTCACGCCCGCCATCGGCGCGAGGAAAACCGGCGTCGGAAAATCGAGGTTCCCGATTTTCATTGCGCTTTCTTGTCCTCGCATTTTTTCTCGTCGGATTTCTTGTCGTCCGCCGAGAGATTGCGCTCGTAAAGCACCCGAAGTCCGGTCAGCGTCAGGAAATTGTCCACCTTGTCGATGGTCTTCGACTCCCGCGAGATCATCCGCGCCATTCCGCCCGTCGCAATGACCTTCATCTCCTGCTTCATTTCTGCCTTGATCCGCCGCACGATTTCGTCGATCTGCCCGACGAAGCCGAAAATCACGCCGGCCTGCATGCCCGTCACCGTATTCTTGCATATGACGGTCTTCGGCGTCACCAGCGCGACACGCGGAAGCTGGGCCGCCCGCTGGAACAGCGCCTCGGTGGAAATGCCGATGCCCGGCGCGATGACGCCGCCGAGATAATCACCGTTCGTGTCCACGATGTCAAAGGTCGTCGCCGTCCCGATGTCCACAACGATCAGCGGCCCGCCGTATTGTTCGAACGCACCGACGGAATTGACGATACGATCCGCACCGATTTCCCGCGGGTTCTCGTAACGGAGACGTATGCCCGTCTTGATACCCGGCCCCACGATCAGCGGACGCAGGTGGAAATACCGCTCGCACATCTTGACCAGCGGCACCACGAGCGGCGGCACCACCGACGAAATGATGATCGCGTCGATATCCGTCATGCGAATTCCCTGAAAGCGGAACAAATCGTTAATCAGCATGCCGTACTCGTCGCCGGTCTTCTGCCGGTCGGTCGAAATGCGCCAGTGCTTCATCAGACGCTTGCCCTCATATGTGCCGAGCACGATATTGCTGTTGCCGATGTCGAAAACCAAAAGCATAGCTTTCCTCCAAAAATTTTATTTTTTCCTCGGACGAATGGAAACATCCCCCGCCAATACGCGGCGGCGTCCCTCGATTGTGTCGATCAGGAGCGCGCCGTCCTCGTCGATATCCACCGCCGTTCCGACGAACGTCTCCTTGACGCCGATCACATTGACCTCCTGCCCCAGCGTCACGGAATACTTCCGCCATTCGTCCAGCACCGCGCCAAAGCCGTCCTTTTCAATGCGCAGGTATAACTCGTCCATCGCTTCCAGCACGCGCTCAAAAAGCTCCTGCCGATTTACGTTGCCGCCGCGCAGCATAGAAAGCGACGTCGCGATATCCCTGACATCCTCCGGGAAATCCTCCGGCCAAAGATTCACATTGATGCCGGTGCCGATGACCACATAATTGACGCGCTCCATTTCTGCGCTCATTTCCGTCAGGATACCGACGAGCTTCTTCCCGTTTTTGTCGAGCACATCATTTGGCCACTTGATGCCGACGGAAAAGCCCATATCCTTCATCGCCCGGACAACCGCCACCGCCGCCATCAGCGTGCATTTCGGCGCCTCCTGCGGCAAGAACGACGGCCTAAGCACAACGGAAAACCAAACCCCTTTCCGCGAGGGCGAAAACCATCCGCGGGAAAGCCGCCCCTTTCCGGCGCCCTGCGCCTCCGCAACGACCACCGTGCCGTCCGGCGTCCCTTCCATCGCAAGCCGCTTCGCTTCGTTGTTCGAGGACGGAATTTCATCATAATGAATCAGCGTCCGCCCGATGACTTTCGTCCGAAGCATCGGCTGAATTTCCTGCGGCAGCAAAAGATCGGGCGTATCGATCAACGAATACCCTTTCCGCGCGTGGCTTTCAATCTCATAGCCTGCCGCCTTCAGCGCCCGGATATGCTTCCAGACCGCCGTACGCGAAACACCAAGGCATCCTGCGATTTCCTCTCCGGAAATATAGCCATCGCCTGTCGCACGCAACAATGCGAGAACTTTCTTCTGCAAAACAACTCCCCCTCTTTCATAACGGAAACACTGAACACTTCCCGCCTTATTCATCGTTTCCCAAGGGTCTTTTTCAAAAATAAATCATTTTCATATTATAATATTAATTACGCCGCAATTATACATTTTTTTCAATTCCTCCGCAACTTTACAAACGCGAGGAAAATCATTAAAATATCCAAAGCACGGAAAGGAAGGACTCCAAATGAACACAAAAATATTCCGCAGCCTGCTTTTTGCATTGCTGCTGCTGCTGCCGACAGCCACCGCCCTCGCGGGACGACCGGATATTTCCTGCGACAAGCAGACCTTCGACATCTTCACCGGCCGCTACCTGCTCGACGGCAATGTACGCGTCGCCGAAAAGGATCGCGCCGTCACCGCCGATCATGCCCAGGTCAGTCTGATTACGCAGGAAGTCTGGGCACAGGGGAATGTAACGCTGCTTCAGGAAGGATATACCTTCCGTGGTGAAGACCTTTACGTGGAAGGCAGAGGACATATCGCCCACCTGAAACAGGATATTCTCTTCCAGCGCGGCGATCTCACCATCCAAGCAGACGACGTCGTCTTCAACTGGGACACGAAAATTGCCGAATGCACAGGAAACGTGACGCGCATCTTAGCAGGAGAAAAGAGAAACCTCTCGCGCCTCGTTTACAATGTGGCAACGGAAGAAATCGTCAGCGAGGAATAAAAATAATTGCATCAAAAAACGGAACGTTTCGGGATTCGCCTTAAACGTTCCGTTTTTATTTACGCTCCACTTGCCCCGGCTTCCCTTTTCTCCCGGTATTCCTCGACCAACATATAAACCAGCGGCACGACGACCAGCGTCAGCAGCGTCGAAGTTGTAAGACCGCCGATCAGCACGACGCCCATGGACTGACGGAGCTCCGCACCCTCACCGATACCGAGCGCCACAGGCAGCATACCGAGAAGCGTCGAAAGCGTCGTCATCAGGATCGGACGCAAACGGAGCGAGCAGGCTTCCAAAATCGCGTCGCGGATTCCCATCCCCTTCTCCCGCGCCTGGTTCGCGTAGTCGATCAGCAGGATCGCATTTTTCGTCACAAGCCCCAACAGCATCGTGAAGCCGATAACGGACATCATATTCGCCGTCTGGTCCGCGACGAGAAGACCAAGCACCGCGCCGATAATCGCGAAAGGCAGGCTCATCATGATAATCAGCGGCTGGGACAAGCTCTCGAACTCGGCGGCAAGCACCATGTAAATCAGCACGATTGCCAAAACGATAGCCTTGACAACCTCGCCGAAAATACGGCTCATCATATCGGACTGGCCGATCATTTTCGCGCGGTAGCCGATATCCATGTTGAGCGCCGGAATATAGTCGCTCTGGATTTTTTGCAGCAAATCGCCGGGAGACGTGCCGACAGTGTCGGCATAAACGGCAATCTGCCTTTGACGTCCCTCGCGGTTGATACGGGTCGGGCCGGATTCCAGCGTGACCTCCGCGATATCGCCGAGACGGATAAAGCTGCCGTTCGACGTCGAGACGCGCAGGTTCTTTACGTCATCGACAGTCCGGCGGTTTGCCTTCTCCATCTGGAAAATGATGTCATAGTCGTTGTTGCCGATGGTATACGAATTCCTCGTGCTCTTCCCCTGGAACGCGTACTGCACCACCGATCCGACCGAGGAATTGTCCAGCCCAAGGCGGCTCGCCTTGAGTTGATCGAGACGGATCACGATTTCCGGTTCAGCGTCATTGCCTTGAATTTCCACGTCCGTTGCGCCGGGGAATCCTCGAATCATATCCGCAAGCTCGTTCGCGTAGCGCATCAGGTATTCAAGATCACTGCCGCGAAGGCCGATCTGCACCGGCCTCGACTCGCCGCGTCCCCCGCCGCCGCCCTGGTTCGTAACAACGGTAACCTGCATCTCGCCCACGGAGGAAAATTTCTTGCGCAAATCGGTCATGATTTCCTGCATACTGCGTTTCCGCTCATCGGAAGGATACAGCTTTACGTCGATACCGCCTTCGTTGACCGGCGTGCGAACGCCGCCGATTCGCGTCGCGGCGACGCGTACCTCAGGCATAGCCGCAATTTCCTGCTCCAGGGGCTGCACGAGACGCGCCATGCGCTCCAGGCTCGTGCCCGGAGGCGCCTTGACGTTCACGCTGAACTCGCCGGAATCATAGACCGGCTGCAGCTCTATACCCAGGAACGGAAACAGAGCGAAATTCAGGAGCAGTGTCGCAAACGACGCCGCGATGAATTTCTTCGGATGACCGATGGCAAAATGCATCAACTGGTCGTAGAATTCCCGCAGGGAATCAAAAGCCGCCTCAAACCGTTCCAGCAGCCATTCAATAAACGGCGGGCGCAAGGACTTCGACGTATCCTCCTTGGTCGGGTCCTTCAGCCAATGCGCCGACACCATCGGCGTCAGCGTATAAGCGGACATCGTGGAGAAAGCAAGCGCGAAAGCGACAGTCAGGCCGAACTGCTTGAAATACTGTCCGACCACCTCGCCCATCGAACCGATCGGCACAAAAACCGCCATCAGAGACATGGACGTGGCGAGAATCGCCAGCACCAATTCCTTTGTGGCGTCCGCCGCTGCCGCCATCGGCTTTTTCCCCATCTCGATATGGCGGAAAACATTCTCGACCAGGACGATCGCGTCGTCAATCAAAAAGCCCACCGCCAGCGAAAGCCCCATCAGAGACATATTGTTCAGCGTGAAATCCATCAGCCGCATCAGATAGAACGTGGCAATAATGGAGGTCGGGATTGCAAGGCCGCCGATAATGGTCGCCCGAAGATCCTGTAAAAACATATAGGTAATCGCCAATGCGAGGAAACCGCCGAACAGGATCGTGTTCCAAACATCGGCGACATTCGAACGGATATAGCGCGACTGGTCGCGGGTGATGTCCACGCGGATATCCGGCGGCAGATCATTTTCCTGCAGTGTCTTCAATGCGGCGTTCACACGGTCGACAACCTCGACGGTATTCGTCCGGGACTGCTTTCGGACGAATACGATGACGCAGGGAATACCGTTCGCCCGGGAATACGTCTCCTCGTCCTCCCAGGTATCCTCCACCTCGGCCACATCAGTGAGCATGACCGGCTTCCCGTCATGGCTGGCGACGACAATCTGCTTGAAATCGTCAATGCTGTAAAACTTTCCCACCGTACGGACGGTAATGGTATTCTGCCCGTCTCGGATTTTTCCGCCCGGCGTGTTGTAGTTCGCCGCGTTGACCTGCTGCAGCACCGTCTGGATGGAAATTCCGTAGGCCTTCAGCTTCTCCGGCATCATGTGGATCTTCATCGCGCGGGAACTGGCGCCGACCACCGTCGCCTCCGCCACGCCGTCAAGCTGCTGCAGCTCATCCACCACAAGGTCATCCACAAGGCGGCGAACCTCCTGCGGCGGACGTACATCCGAAGCGAAGGTATAGGCCGCAATGGCCTGCGAAGACGTGTCGAAATTCTGCACCGTCGGCTCGTCGATGTCATCCGGCAAACGGCGGCGCACCGTCGCGACTTTCTCGCGCACCTCGCTGGCCATCGCCTTCGGATCGACGCCGATATCAAATTCCAGCACTGTCTGGGAAAAGCCCTCGCGAATCGTCGAGGTGATGGTCTTGATGCCGGAAACCTGGCTGACGCGGTTCTCGATCGGTTTCGTGATCAGCGTTTCCATTTCCTCCGGCGCAGTGCCCTCGTAAGTCACCGTCACGCCGACCAACGGCAGATCGACGTCAGGATACAGGTCGACGCCGAGCTCCGGGTACGAGCGTATTCCGAAAACGACCAGCACGAGAATGAACATCGTCGTGAATACAGGCCGCTTGATAAAGGTTTCAATCATAAATAATCTTCCTTACTTATTCCCTTCCTCTTCGAGGCGATCCACGACTTTCACCTTGCTGCCCTCGCGGAGCTTATTCTGCCCGCCGACAATCACGAGATCGTTTTCGGTGATGCCGTCGAAAATCTCCACGAGATCGTCGCCGATATAGCCGGTAGTGACGACGCGGCGCACCGCCGTTTCATTCTCGACGACATAAACCGTGCGCTGGTCGTCGCGCATCACGATGGCCGAAAACGGCACAGTCATCATATTTTCCTTCGCCTTCGTCGTAATGACCGCGTCCGCGTAAACGCCGCCCTTCAAGCGTCCGTCCCGATTGTCGATGGAAACCTCCGCCTCAAAGGTGCGCGAGGCGCTGTCCGCCACCGGCGCCACCCGCGTAATCACACCGCGCGCCGATTTGTCGTCGCCAGCCATTGAGGGAATCGTAAAGTCCACCGTCCCCCCGGGCGCTACACTGGCAACGTATCCTTCCGGAACGTCGATTTTTGCCAACAGCGTCGAAATGTCGGCAATGTTGAAAAGCGCAGTGCCGACCTTTGCGTAATAGCCTTCCTGATAATACCGCTTCTGGATAATGCCCGCCCGCGGCGTCGAGACCGTCGTCCCGCCGAGCCTGGACCGGGCCGCGTCCAGTGCGCCCTGCGCCGCGTCCAGCTTCGCCGCCGCGTTCGCATGAGCAAAACGCAAATGGTCTACCGATTCCTGCGACACTGCGCCGTCCATCAAAAGCTTTTCATATCGCTCCAGATCCATTGCCGTCTTTTCGAGATTCGTCTGCGCGTCCACATAGGCGCCTTCCGCAGCCAGATACGCCGCCGACATATCCTTCTGCTCCAGCACGACGAGATCGTCCCCCGCCGCGACAGCCTGCCCTTCCTGCACCAAGACGCGCTCGATACGCCCGTCCACCTTCGCGGCGACATCCGCCTGCCAGATCGGCTGCAGCGTGCCGGAGAACCGGATCTTCGGCACCACCGTCTGCCGCTTCGGATGCTCGGCCACGACGGAAACCACCGTACCCTGACGGCTCTTCTGCGCCTTCTCGCTGCGCCCCATGATATTTTGCGCCACGCGAAAACCGACGATTGCCACCAACACAACCGCCAATATCAAAAAAATACGCGACTTGCCCGATTTCATTTCTTTCCCTCACAATCTTGCCCATACATTCCTCGATGCGATATATCTTTCGACGCCGTTTCCCATTTTCCTTTGATTCAAGGAAAGTTTAATCTATTTTTAAGAAAAAGGAACTGTCCATGAAGATTCTCTTCATGGACAGTTCCTTTTTCTGCTGTATTTTATCCTTTCTTATTCGAACAGCGAAACCGTAGTTTCATCTTCCGTTCCCGGATACGGGATCTTCATGTGCTCATATCCTGCGCGTGTCACTACGCGTCCTCTTGGCGTCCGCATCAGGAATCCCAACTGGATCAGGAACGGTTCGTAAACGTCAGTGATGGTGTCGGCTTCTTCGCTGATGGCCGCCGCCATTGTTTCCAGCCCTACCGGACCGCCGCCGAATTTCTCGATCATCGTCAACAGCATCCGACGATCCATACGGTCGAGGCCGATCTTGTCGACCTCCAGACGAACGAGAGCTTCGTCCGCAAGTTTTGAGGTGATTACACCGTCGCCTTTGACCTGCGCGAAGTCACGAACCCGCTTCAGCAGGCGGTTGGCCACGCGCGGCGTTCCCCGCGAGCGTCTGGCGATTTCCATGGCCCCGTCCGCTTCGATCTCGATTTTCAGGATTTCCGCCGCCCGCTTGATGATTTCCACGAGGGATTCCGGCTTGTAATATTCGAGCCGCAGCGACACGCCGAAGCGGTCTCTGAGCGGCGCCGCCAGCGCGCCTTCTCTCGTCGTAGCGCCAACCAGCGTGAACGGCGCGATATCAAGGCGTATCGACCGCGCGCTCGGACCTTTGCCAATGATGATATCCAGCGCGAAATCCTCCATCGCGGAGTACAGCACTTCCTCGACGCTGCGGGACAGGCGATGGATTTCGTCGATAAACAGGACGTCCTTCTCGCCGAGATTCGTCAAGAGCGCGGCCAAATCGCCCGACCGCTCGATGGCGGGACCGCTGGTCACGCGGAAATTCACGCCCATCTCGTTGGCAATGATTGCCGCCAGCGTCGTCTTGCCCAGTCCCGGAGGTCCGGAAAGAAGCACATGGTCCAGCGCTTCCCCGCGCTTCATTGCGGCCTGGATAAAAACGGACAGATTTTCCTTCGCTTTGTCCTGCCCGATATATTCGCGGAATTTTCGCGGACGCAGGCTGAACTGCCAGTCGTCGGAGGGCTGCTCCTCCTTGGCCACGATGCGGCCTTCCTGTTCTTCCACTTATTGCTTCCTCCCCGCGAATTCCTTCAACGCAAACTTGACCGCATCCTCTGTGGAAACCGGTTCCTTGATGCGGCGCAGGACGGAGGCAATCTCCGCCTGCGAATAGCCGAGCGACGAAAGCGCCGCAGCCGCGTCGGAAAGATGATCGCTGCCGATTTCCTCCGCCGGGGCTTCAAACTCTCCTTCCGCGCCGTCAAGCTCCGCCGCTTTATCCTTCAGTTCCAAAATCATGCGCTCCGCCGATTTCTTGCCCACGCCCGGCAGCTTGGTCAAAACGGCGACCTGTTTTCCGTGGATTGCCTGAAACAGTTTGCTCACGGTAATGGACGACAGGATGCCGAGCGCCACCTTCGGCCCGATACCGGAAACGGAGATCAGCATCTCGAATCCCTGATATTCCTCCTGACTCTCAAATCCGAAAAGCGTCAGCGCATCCTCACGCACGGAAAGATGCGTGTAGAGCATGGCGTCTTCCCCTATTTTCAGCCGGCTTCGTGTCGACGTGGGAATAAACACGCGATATCCGACCCCGCCGACGTCCAAAAGGCAGTAATCCGCCAGCAGTTGAACAACCTTTCCCCGCAAAAATCCGATCATACCGCTGTTTTTCCTCCTATCGGTTTCTCCATTCCGGACTGTCCATGCAGTGCAGCGCGCAAATCGCGACCGCCAGTGCGTCCGCCGTATCGTCCGGTTTCGGCGGCTCGGGCAGGTTCAGAAGCTTTGTTACCATGTAAATCACCTGCTCCTTTGTCGCTTTCCCGTAACCTGTCACCGACTGCTTAACCTGAAGCGGCGTCCGCTCAACGATTTCCAGGTTGTTTTTCGCCGCGGCCAACAGAACCACGCCCCGCGCCTGCCCGACGGGAATCGCCGTCGTCACGTTGCGATTGAAAAAAAGCTGCTCGACCCCCATCGCGTCGGGCTTATATTTTTTGATCAGAGCGTCAATCTCGTCGTAAAGCTTCATCAGCCGATCCTGCATCCGCGCTTTCGCGCTCGTCGTGACGGAGCCGTATTCATGGGGAATCAATCGGCTCCCCTGCCCCGCCTCGACAAATCCGTATCCGCAAATCGCCGTGCCCGGATCAATCCCAAGTACCAGCAAAAAATTTCCCACCTTCAGAACAGAGTTTGTTCTATATTTCTATATCGAAGTGTCAAAAACATCTCATCCGCCGATAACGCGGTCTCCCTTCCACTCAAGCGGAAGGCAGGGACGTTATCAATTATTGATTGCGGCTTGTTTATTATATCATAATTTCTAAATTATGTATCTATGTTCGCTTTTTTATTTCTACCGTTCTATGACACTCTTTCGGTACGTCTCTGAATCCTCCAGATGCAGTTTCTGCTTTGGCGTCGACGCAAGACGATACCCCTCGTCCTCCCGCAGAATAAGCCCCAATTCCTCGAACACTTTGAGCGCGGCCTTCATCGTGTTTTCGGACGTGCCGCACTGCTTCGCCAAGCTCCCAATCTTCCCGGAAATCTTCGTCATTTTTTTCAGCGCGAGATAAATGCCGCCGAGAATTTCCCGAGACAGTGCCGGACCTCGTCTTTCAGAGGAACGAAGCTCCGCCAGTTTGCACTGCACCGTAATTTTTCCGTTCCACTCGTTGAACTCAGGTATATAGGCGATATCGACGGGGCCGCGGTCTACCATGACGCCTTTTTCGTACATATTCCAGCCAATAGCTTGAATCGTTTGCGCTCCGGCATCCATATAAAATTTCAAATGCTGCCCTTCACGTCCTATCGCCCGGACGTCGAATCCTTCCACGCCGAAGCAGCCGAAAAGCGGGCGCGGATTTGCCATTCCGTAAGGCTCAAGATAGGAAAGCTCCGTCACAAGCCCGGTCGTTATTTCCTCCGGTCGAAGCTCTGTTTCCAATGCAAGACAGGGAACATAGTCTTCCTCAGTCATATGTTCTTCCGCGTAAGCGTCCAGTGCCTGACGAAGCGCGTCAATATTCTCCGGCAGCACCGTAAGTCCCGCCGCCATTTCATGACCGCCGAACCGCACCAGCGTATCCTTCGCCGCCGTCAGCGCATCGAAAAGATGAAAGCCTTTGATGCTGCGGCACGAACCTTTCCCCTCGCCGTCCAAAAGGCTGACGACAATCGTCGGACGATAATAGAGGTCGACGAGGCGCGAAGCGACGATGCCGATGACCCCCGGATGCCAGTCCGCCCCGACGACAACAAGGGTTTTCGCCGCCGCCGTATCCACGGAAGCGAGCTGCTTTTTCGCCTGCTCCAGAATATCAGCCTCGACCTGTTGACGCTCGGCGTTTAATTCATTCAGCATCAGCGCGATATCTTTCGCCTTGTTTTCGTCTTCTGTGAGCAACAGCTCGACGCCGCGCATCGCCGTTTCGAGACGGCCTGCGGCGTTCAGCCTCGGCGCCAGCATGAAGCCGACCTGCCCGCTCAATATTTCCTTCCCGGCGAGCCCCGCTGCCTCAATCAACTGCTGCAAGCCTTTAAGCTTCGTTTCCTTCATGCAGGCGAGGCCGAGCTTTACAAGCTTGCGGTTTTCCGAAAGCAGCGGCACGATATCGGCAACTGTGCCAAGAGCAACGATTTCCAAATCGTCCTCAAACTCCTCGCCGCGAAGCTCGCGGAAAAGTGCCTGGCAGAGCTTGAAAGCAACGCCGACGCCGGCCAGATCCTTGAACGGGTAACCGCAATCCGCGCGGTGAGGGTCGACAACCGCCGCCGCGTCGGGAATCGTCTCCCCCGGCAAATGATGATCGGTGACGACGATATCAATCACGCCGCGCACCGCTTCGATTTCCGCCGTGCCGGCAATACCGCAGTCCACAGTCACGACGAGCCCCGCGCCGTCGTCCGCGATTTTTTTCAGTGACTCCGGATGGAGCCCGTAGCCCTCCTGCCTGGCCGGGATATAATAATCCGCCACGGCGCCGAGCCGACGAAGCGCGCGCACGAGAAGCGTCGTCGCGGTAATGCCGTCCACGTCGTAATCGCCGTACACGACAATTTTCTCCGAAGACTCTATTGCCTGGCGAATCCGCGACACCGCACGATCCATATCCTTCATCAGGAACGGATCGTAATACGCCTGAAGGCTCTCCGGATGCAAAAACGCCTTTGCTTCCTGCACGTCCGTGATATCCCGCCGACGCAATATACCCGCGAGGAACGGCGAAATGCCGAGCTGCCTGGCAAACACTTTATCCGATTCGTCCGTTTTTCCTACGATTGTCCATTTCTTACGCAAAGAGACTTCCCCCATAACAGAAAAGGCACACGGGAAAACTCTCGTGTACCTTTCATTTTCCCAGCTTTACTTTACCCGCGCCTTTTTCGCTTCATTCCAGTTGCGAAGCGTAACCCAAAGCGGGCTTGCGACGAAAATCGAGGAGTAGCAGCCGCTAAAGAACCCGATGAGCAGCGCAAAGGAAAAATCCTTCGTCGTATCGCCGCCGAACCAGTACAGCGCGAACGTCGTGAACAACACCGTGAGAACCGTATACAGGGATCGCGTCAGGGTTTGGTAAATACTTCGGTTCGCCAGCTCGACGATGTCCCCGCCGCGCCGAAAATGAAGGCGCAGATTTTCACGAATCCTATCGAAAATAACGATGGTATCGTTGATCGAATAGCCGACAATCGTCAACAGCGCTGCGACGAAGGAAGAATCCACCTGTTTCTGCAAAATCGAGAATACGCCGAGCACCACGAGCACGTCGTGGATCAGCGCCAGCACCGCCGCGATGCCGAAACGGAACTCAAAGCGGAACGAGACATAAGCGACAATCAAGAGCCAGGACAGCAGCGTCGCCATCGCCGCGTTCATCAAAAGCTCCGCGCCCATCGTCGCGCCAACCTTTTCCTCACGAAGCACCGCGTAATTTCCGAGCTTTTCTTTCAGCGAAGCCATGATTGCCTTGCGCTCGTTTTCCTCGAGATCGACGGTGCGGATCATGACGTCCCGCGCCTCCGTTGCCGAGCTTTCGTCGCCGGAAAGCTGGATCATGCTGTTGTCAAGATTATATCCTTTCATGACCTCGCGTACCTGGCCGATACCGACTTTATCGTCAAAGCGCAGCTCGATGATCGTGCCGCCCGTGAAGTCGATGCCGAAATTGAATCCCCTGACCACCATCGAAACGATGCCGGGGATAATCACGCAAAGGGAAAGGAAATACCAAATCTTTCTGTGTCCAACGATATCAAAATTACGCACGCTTCACACCCCCTTCCGTCGCCGGCGCAGCCTTTGCGCCGTAAACAAACGGGTTCGTGAAGATATTTGCCCCGATCAGCAGCTTCAGCATGAATTGCGTCAGAGAAATCGCCGTAATCATGCTCAAAACGACGCCGAGCCCCAGCGTGATTGCGAAACCGCGAATCGAACCGGTGCCGAACATGAACAATACAATCGACGCGATAATCGTCGTGATATTCGAGTCGAAAATCGTTGTGAACGCGCGCTTGAAGCCAGAATTCATCGCCGCGCGGAGCGTCTTGCCCGTCAAGTATTCCTCCTTGAAATGCTCGAAAATCAGCACATTCGCATCCACCGCCATGCCGATGGAGAGGATGATACCCGCCACGCCCGGCAGCGTCAGCGTCGCGTCGAGGAATTTCAGCGCCGCGAGAAGCATCAGCACATACGCCATCAGGCTGATATCCGCGATAAAACCGGAAAGCCGATAGAAAAGGAGCATGAAAATGAGCACCGCGCCGATGCCCACCGCGAACGCGAACTCGCTCTTGTCCTTCGAGTCCTGTCCCAGCGTCGGGCCAACGGTGCGCGTCTCGATGATGTTGACCTTGACCGGGAGCGCGCCGCTTCGCAGGAGAATCGCAAGGTTATGCGCTTCCTCCAACGTGCGCGAACCGGTGATAACGGCTTTGCCGCCGAGAATCGGTTCCTTGACGTTCGGCGCGGTCAGTACCTCGCCGTCCAGCAGGATCGCAATCGTACGCCCCACGTTTTTCGTCGTCAGGTCGGCGAATTTCTGCCCGCCCTCGTCGCTGAATTCCAGTGCGACGAGATTCTGTCCGGACTGGTCAGTCTGTTCCTTCGCGTCCTTGAGATCGGTGCCCGTCAGCACTGTGTTCCCCGCTTCGTCTTTGAATTCCAGCATCGCCGTCTTGCCGATGACCTGAATCGCCTTGTCCGGATCCTTGATTCCCGGCAGCTCGACGATAATGCGCCGCGCGCCCTGCCTCTGGATGATCGGCTCAGTCAATCCCAGCTCATTGACGCGCTTTTCCATGATACGGACAACGCGCTGCATTGCGTCGTCGTTCACCTGCGCCTCTTCGGTATCCTCCGCCTCGAGGACGACGTGGGTACCGCCCTGCAGGTCAAGTCCCTGCCGGATCGAATAGGCCAGCGGCGAAACGAACGTGATGAATAGTCCCACAATCGCCGCAATGACAATCAGCAGCTTGCCAAATTCTTCTTTTCTCAACGATAGTTCCTTCCCTTCTTCTTATGCTTCCATAACCGGAATCGGGTACGACGCCGACAAAAAGCCGACGCCCGCGTTTTCCGCCTTGTCCGGCGCCACGCCGAGCACCGCCACCGTCATATCCTCGGATGGCTGTTCCTGATCGAGTTCCAGCGCGTAATCGAGGATATTTTTCGCAATGAAGGCAGCGTCCTCCGCCGGATTTCCGCGGACAATCTCCCACAGCTTCTCTTCCTCGAAATGCGCGCCCCCGCGCTTTTTCCCTGCCGTGCGAATGCCCTCGCTGACAGCGACGAGAATCATGCCCTGCGCCAACGGCAGCTCGTAGGTCTGCGGATTGACGTTGCGGCTCATGCCCAGCGCCGTCGCCTCGTCGTCATAGACCGTCTCATATTCCTCAGTCCAGACATAGACAGGCGTCTGCCCGCTTCGGCCGATAGCCACCGACTCCGTCTCCGCGTCCACGCCGAAAATCGTCAATGCACAGGCGACCTTCCGGTCCTTCATTTCATAAAGCTCGTCGTGAACGGCGCGCGCAACGGCGTCGTTTTCCTTTCCCTCCAGCACAAGGCTTCGGGCACGCTGCGTGACCCATCGGCTCGTCTGCTGAGCGGCGGCCGTGTTCCCATGTCCGTCCGACAAAATCAGCGTCATGCCGCCCCGCCGTTCAACGAGGCTGTGGCTGTCGCCGCAGTATTCGGCTCCATTTTTCGCGATACTCGCGATTCCAATCTTGATTTCCATACTTGCTTACCACCAAACTGCCTATTGCTTTTTTGCTTTGAAAACACCTTGCTCCGTCACGATCCAGTCGACGCCGCAATCATAAGACTCCCGCGGAATCCTTTCCTCGATCTGGCATTGGAACGCCAACGCGATTCTTGCCGCCTGCTCCGCCTTTGGCAAAAAAGCGTCATAATAGCCACCGCCCATGCCGAGCCGCGCTCCGTCCAATCCGAAAGCCACGCCGGGCACAAGCACGCAGTCGATTTCCTGCGGCGGCACTATAATTCGATGTTCCTCTTTTACCGTCAAAATATGATACGCGCCGTATTCCAATGCGTCCATCGACGGCACCAGCACCGCTTCCATCATGCGTTTTCCCGTGACAAACGGAATCGCGACCCGCTTGCCCATGCCGAGTAATGAAGAAATCAGCGTTTCCGTCTGTACCTCGTCCTCCATCGCCGCATAGGCAAAAACCGTCCGCGCCCGTTTCAAGGCTTCAAGTGAAAGGACTTGTTCCGTTATCGCCGCGCTGTACGCCGCTCGTTTTTCCTCCGTCAGCGTCCGCCGTGCGGCGAGGATTCGCTTCCGCAAGCCCCGCTTCCGTGTTCCGGCTTCGTCGTTATTCTCATTCATCCTGTTTTTCGTCCTCGGCAGGCCAATCCTTTTCAGGTTCCATTTGAGGAGATTTTCCCTGCGTGATATTCCGGCTGATCGCGCTCCGCGTTACCTTAACGACCACCTTGTCGGCAATCTTCAAATCAATCACGTTATTCTTGATTTCCATAATCTCGCCGAAAATACCGCCCACCGTGACGACCTTGTTTCCCTTATGCAGCGTCGCCAGCATATCATCCCGCCGACGCTGCTCCGCCCGCTGCGGCCGGTACAGGAAAAAATAAAAGGCGATCACCATGGCCACAATCGGTCCGTACGCGCTTATCAATGCAAGCATTCCTTCATTCATCCATTACCCCTCCACTTTTTTTCTCCGGAAGTTGATAATTGTTCCAAAAATCGCGGCGAAACTCCGCGAAACGATTTTGCACAATGGACTCCCGCATCGCCCGCATAAACGCCTGCAGGAAATACAGGTTGTGCAGCGTCAACAGCCGCAGGCCGAAAATCTCGCCCGCCCGCACCAGATGGCGAATATATGCCCGCGTGTAGCCGTTCCGGCACGCATAACAGCCGCAGCCCTGCTCCAGTACATCATGGTCGTGGGTAAATACCTGGTTCTTCATCACGAGCCGCCCGGTCCATGTCATTGCCATGCCGTTCCGTGCGACCCGCGTCGGGAATACGCAGTCAAACATATCAATACCGCGGGCCACGCCCTCCACAAGACAGTCCGGCGTGCCGACGCCCATCAGGTACCGCGGCTTGTCCTGCGGCAAATGCGCGGTGGAATGTTCGAGCATCTCATACATCAATTCCTTCGACTCGCCGACGGAAAGACCGCCCACCGCGTAGCCGGGAAAATCCATCTCGACCAGCGCTTCCGCACTCTCGGTACGAAGCTCCTTATACATACCGCCCTGCACGATACCAAAAAGCCCCTGGTCGTCCCGCGTCATCGCCTTTTTGCACCGCTCCGCCCAGCGCAGCGTCCGAGCGAGCGACTGCTTCGCGTAATCGTAATCGGCGGGATACGGCACGCACTCGTCGAAGGCCATCACGATATCGGAGCCGAGCGCCGTCTGCACCGCGACGGAAATCTCCGGCGAAAGGAATTTTTTCGAACCGTCGATATGAGAGCGGAACGTCACGCCCTCCTCGGTAATCTTTCGAAGCTCGCCGAGACTGAACACCTGAAACCCGCCGCTGTCGGTCAAGATTCCCCTGTCCCAGTGCATGAATTTGTGCAGTCCGCCTGCCTCGCGAACCAGATCCATGCCGGGCCGCAAAAACAGATGGTATGTATTCGACAGGATTATGCCCGCGCCGAGGTCTTTCAGCTCGTCCGGCGAAACCGCCTTGACCGTCGCCTGCGTGCCCACCGGCATAAAAATCGGCGTCGGAAAGCTCCCGTGCGGCGTGTGCAGCATGCCCGCCCGTGCGCCGGTAACCTCATCCTTCTTTATCAATTCGTAAGTGATTGCCGCCAAATAAAATTTCCTTTCCATAAATAGAAACACGTTTTGACATCAACGTTAAAATTATACAGCTTTTTTCCGTATCCCGCAAGGAACATATAGTGCAAATCGGAATCCAGTAATATCAATCATTTCAGCACTGTTAAAAACAGAATAGGACGCCGATATTATGCGACAGCTGCCGACGCGCGGGAAATAGTCGGCTGCGGCCTATTCCAATAAAAAAAGCCCCGCTGCAGCGGGGCAAAGTCAAATTATTGTTTCTAAATCAAACTGGCAAAAATAATAGAAAGCGTCATCTTTTCCTTTATATCCATAATCTATCTGCTCCGGAGCCATTGGCTGATCTTGTAGAAAACCTTCTCGATCGGCGGCTCCCGCTCGATGACGATGGAGCCGGTGCAGAAGCTGCCCGCCGTGATTGGGCGGTGCTTGCCTACCACGGAAGTCCAGAGGTAGCCCGATTCGGAGCTTTCATCCTTCACCAGGTCGAACTTTACTTCCACCGCCGCGCCGCCGCCCTGGGAAAGCACGTATTGGGCGAGCTGGGCGTTGCCGAGGCCCTTCCGGACGCCCTCGGCGGAAATCGGGTATTGGGAAACGCTCTTCACCACGCCGATCAGGCTGCCCGTCTGGGTGACGTCCACGCCGTTCGGCGCCAGCTGGATCGTCATGCCCGGCTCCACGCGCTTGCCCTTGTCCACGGGAATGTAGAAAACGCCGGTGAGCTCGTCGCGGTTCTGCGTCAGGCGCACGGAGCAGACCGGGCTTCCCGGCTGCAGCAGCTCGCCCTCGGCCGCCATGACTTCGTCCACCACGCCGTCGTAATCGGAGTATATATCTTCCCGGGCCGCTTGCTGATGGCGCTTCGCGTCATACTGATAGACGCGTCCCTGCACGTCCCGGTCGTTTACCGCCAGTTCCGTGCCGTACTGCGCCATGCGGGTGTCCGCCGACTGCTCCGGCTGTTCCATGTGGGCGACCAGCTGTCCCTTGTGGACATGGTCTCCGGTCTGGACGTAAAGCTCGGTCACTTTCCCGCCCGCCGTATGGGTGATGTTCACGACGCCCGCCGAATCGAGGATCAGTCCCTTGCCGTCGGCTTTTTCCGTGAAGGAGCCGTAGAAGGACCAAAGCACGATGGCGAAGCAGAGCACGGCGATGGAGATCAGCCCCATCCAGCCCACGGGGCCGGTGATGCGGATCATGGTGTCGAGTTTTTCCGGGGAGCGCAGCTTGTCGAGGGCGGCGCGGTTGAAGATTTGGTCGTTGGTCATTTTGCCGCGCCTCCTTCCGTTGCTCCCGCTTCGGATTCATCCAATATGATTTCCGCATGGACGCCGTCCGCAAGGCCTTCCATGCCACTGGTCACGACGATTTCTCCTTCGGACAGGCCGGACAGGACTTCGATATAGGAGCCGTCGTTCGTTCCCGTCCGCACGGTGCGGCGCTCGATGGTGCCGTCGTCCTTCGCGACGAAGACCGCCGTGTTCGAGCTGTCAGTCATCGCGGACAGCGGCACGGCCATCGCGTTGTGGCTCCGCTTCGACTGGAAGCTGACGCCGCCGTATGTCTGCGGCTCCAAAAGCCCGGAACGGTTGTCCACCTGCCAGAGGATATTGCGCATGGCGGCCGGTTCGTTGAGAGGCGGGGTGATCTGCGCGATGGTGGCGATGAAGGTCTGCTGGCTTCCAAGGTTGCCCGCCGCGTAGTCGGTGCCGTAGACCTTCTTGAAGTCCTTGCTCTGGAAAACCAGTTCCGCTTCCTGTCCGATGGTCAGATAGCGGGCGTCTTCGTCCGCCACCGGTGCGCTGAAATAGAGGAAACGGAAATCGCCGACGAGGGCCAGGGACGTCCCGGCCTGCACATAGGCGCCCTGCTGGCGGTAGAGTACGAGCACTTTGCCGTCGATCGGGGCGACGACTTGCTGACGCGATTCCTGCACGCCGAGCTGGGCGGCCTTCGCTTCGGCCACGCTGAGACTGGACTGGGCCGAGAAGTACGCGGCCTCCGCCTCGTCAAACTGCTGGGCGGAAGCGGCGTCGCTCGCCTTCAGGATCTGATAGCGGTTGTAGTTGTTCTCCGCCCGCTTCAGCTCCGCCTGGGCCCGCAGGATATTCGACTCCGCTTCCTGCCGCTGGAGCGGGATATTCTCATTTTCAAGGGTGAAAATGACGTCGCCGCGCCGAACGAAAGTCCCCTTCGGCGCAAGCCCCTCCACGATCCGCCCGTCCACGAGCGCCACCGCGTCGGCCATGTCATTGGAAAAAAGATTGACCGCGTGCACTGTGAGACGCGGACTGATGCGGCGCGTCGAGGCCTTCGCGCCGTGCAGCGTCAGCCGCCGTTCCTCCATACGCCGCGTGATCTGGTATTCTCCCCGTTCGTTGAGCCACGCGCCGTAAAAGATCGCTCCCAGCGAAAGCGCCAGCACGATCCCCAGTCCCGCCATGAAATATCTTTTCATATTTTTGCTCTCCATTACATAAAATAAAAAACCGGAGATCAAAGAACTCTTTATCCTTCACCATTACGATCTTTCAAAAAGACATTTTTTCTCCGGGGTATAAGGGACACCCTTCTTCATGATTATGACATTCGACAGGAACTGCTCCTTTATTGCATCCCGAGCCTCTTTCGTGACATGCTCCGCGACACTCTTCATGCTTTCCTCATAGGGCATGCCGCCGCAGAGCGCCGTCGTCCAGCTGCTTGCGCTGCAGCGTGACAAGTTCCATATTTGTTTTTCGCGCAGTTCGTTAAAGTCGACGCCATAAGCATAAGCAATCATATAGAAAATAACCTATTTTAATAATTTTATCGCAAATATGCCATAAGAGCAACTGTAGTTATATGAATTAATTGTTTTACGGCCAGAAAGCCAAAAAGGAGAAGCTTCCGACTTCCTGGTAGGGGAAATTCAACGTGCAGACATTCCCGCATTGACTCATGGTACTGTTTGCGGGCACGGATATTATAGTATCCATCAGCCAAGGCGTTCCGAATTTGAAAAACAGGCATAAAAAACCGGCAGCCGAAACTGCCGGTCTGAAATTATTTTTCCTTCGATGGAACACTAAAATATATGTTTTTCAATATCAAAGACCTGCCTGTTTTTTCAAGTCTTCCGCCTTATCCGTGTGCTCCCACGGCAGGTCGATATCGGTACGTCCGAAGTGGCCGTAGGCCGCTGTCTGGGCGTAAATCGGGCGGCGCAGGTTCAGCGTCTTGATGATGCCCGCCGGACGCAGGTCGAAATTCTTCTCGACGAGCTCGGCAATCTTGCTGTCGTCGATCTTGCCCGTGCCGAAGGTCTCAACGCGCACCGAGACCGGGCGCGCAACGCCGATGGCGTAAGCAAGCTGAATCTCGCAGCGGTCCGCGAGCCCAGCCGCGACGATATTCTTCGCCACATAGCGCGCCGCGTAAGCTGCCGAACGGTCCACCTTCGTTGGATCCTTGCCGGAAAACGCGCCGCCGCCGTGCCGGGCCATGCCGCCGTACGTGTCGACGATAATCTTGCGCCCCGTGAGACCGGAATCGCCCTGCGGGCCGCCGATGACGAACTTGCCCGTCGGGTTGATGAAATACTTGGTCGAATCGGACAAAAGTTCCTTCGGAACAATGACCTTGATGACCTTTTCCAGCATATCCTTCTTGATCTGCTCCTGCGTGACGTCGGGATCGTGCTGCGTCGAGATGACGACAGTCTCGACCTCGACAGGCTTGCCGTCCTCGTAAGCGACCGTCACCTGCGTCTTGCCGTCCGGACGCAGATACTTGAGCTCGCCGTTCTTCCTGACCTCGGTCAGACGATAAGCCAGCTTATGCGCCAGCGAAATCGGCAGCGGCATCAGCTCCGGCGTCTCGTTCGCCGCATAGCCGAACATCATGCCCTGATCGCCCGCTCCGATTGCGTCAATCGCGTCCATCTCGCCCGCTTTCGCCTCAAATGCCTTGTCGACGCCGAGAGCGATATCCGCCGACTGCTCGTCAATCGAAACAAGAATACCGCAGGTCTTGTAATCAAAGCCGTAGTTCGCGTCGGTATAGCCGATGCGCTCCACCGTGTCGCGGATAATCTTCGGGATATCGATGTAGCATTTCGTCGAGATTTCGCCGACGACATGCACCTGCCCGGTCGTGACCAGCGTCTCCGCCGCCACACGTCCCATCGGATCCTGCTCCATGATCGCATCGAGAATGCTGTCCGAGATCTGGTCCGCCATCTTGTCGGGGTGCCCCTCCGTCACCGACTCCGACGTAAAGAGAATACGATTTTTTGCCATTTTGCGCCTCCTTGCGGGCCTAGCCCGCGCTTCAAATTATGCGGCCTTTGCCGCCCCTATGCTTCGCCAAATAAAGCCCGCCGCGCAAATTCCGTAAAATGAAAATCCCGGCTCTCCTAGGATGAGAGCCGGGAAAACCTTTTCTCTCATCTTATAGGCTTTGGAAATTTCCTGCCTAAAGGAATTGGCACCTTTTTGATTGCTCAATGGTTGCCGCAGTTTCATCGGGCCATTCCCTCCGCTGCTCTTGATGAGTCTTTATTCAGCTTTATGCGATTAGGATACATGATTGACGGACGATTGTCAAGGAAAAAACGAACCGCGTTCAACTTTGTTTACCCGACAATCTTCTCAAAATCCGACGCCGGATGCTTGCAGATCGGACAGATAAATCCGTCCGGCAGCTCCTCGCCCACATATTCGTAGCCGCAGACCTTGCAGCGCCAGATCGTCTTCCCTTGCGCCGCCTTGCTCACGGGCTGGGGTTTCGGCTTGATGCTCGACTGATAATAGGCATAAGTCGCCGAAGGCACGTCAGTGAACACATCCATATCGGTGACCGATGCGAGGAAGATCGTGTGGGTACCGACGTCAATCTGCTGCGTCACATAAGCGGAAATATATCCGTTCGTTCCCTGCGTGACCGCTAATGTCTCATTCGCCACGCGCTTTTTCCCGTCGAACATCAGGAACTTGTCCGCATCGCGCCCCGACTGGAATCCGAACCGCTTGAACAGCGAAAAATCCGCCTGCTCGCTTAGAATCGACACTGTGAACTTTTTCGTCGCCGCGACCATATCGTGAGTCAGATTCAGCTTGTTGACCGCGATCGTGATCTGGTTCGGCTCCGTCGTGACCTGGCCCGCCGTATTGATAATGCAGCCGTTGTCCTTGCCGTCCTGCCGCGCAGACAGCACAAAAAGCCCATAGGAAAGATTGTACATCGCCTTGCTGTTCATTTCGTTACCTCCGTTCGCAAAACTTCCCGCAAACTTTCGACGATATTATATTCCATTTTTCTCCCTTTTTTTCCTGCCTGTTGTAAAAAAATTCAAACACCTCTTTCTCTGCCTTCACGAATATGATAATATAATGAAGTCAAAACAGACACAAAAACGCAGGGGGGAATCGTCATGCAAAAGGAAGAACTGATTCAGCTTTTACGCGATCCCGATATTTGCCAGGAAATTTTCCTGATCGTAAAAAACGGCGGAAAACCGGCCTCGCCGGCTGACGTGAACAAGCTTGCCGCCATCAAGAGCCAGCTTCACAAGGTTGTCCCCCAGAAACAGGCGGCCAAATCCGACGCGGACAAGCTGGCCGCAATCAAGGCCATGCTGCACAAAAAGGCCGAGGAAGAATCCCAGAAAGCGCAGGGCGTTGTGGATGCCTATGCGACGATGGACGCGCTGTCGAAAGAGCTTTCCCCCGATAAGGGCCTCGATATGTCAACGATCAAGGACGAGGACGAGGACAGCGTTTCCGGGGTACCGTCGGATGTGGACGGTTCCTTTGCCAACAAGCTCGCGTTGCTCCGCAATCAAGTACAGAAGACGAACGAGGAACGCTCCGCGGAAAGGAAAGCTGCCGCGGAGAAAAAAGCTTCTGTCAGCGCGGCGGAAAAATACACCTTCGTGTTGGAGCGTCCCTGCCCTATCTGCGGGCGGGACACGCATGTGGTCAAGTGCAAGTCCCGGCTCATCGCCGAAACCACAGACCTCGACCTCTGCATTCATTACAAGGATTTCAACCCGTACCTGTACCGCGTATGGGCCTGCGAGCATTGCGGCTTCGCCGCCGACGAGCAAAAGTTCACCCGCCGGATACCGGAAAAGACCCGGGATAAGATAATGGGATTTCTGCAGACGGCGAACCTCGCCATGCCATTTGTCGAAGAACGAACATCCGAGCAAGCCATCCAATATCTTGAAATGGCAATCCTGTTCAACGAGCTGGCCGATCCGTCGCCGAACCGCCGCGGCAATCTCTACCTGATTATGGCGTGGATTTACCGCTATGACGGCAACACGGAAAAAGAAATGGCCGCGCTGGACAAGGCGGCTGAGCTTTTCGATCAGTCGCTGGAAACGGAAAGCTACCCGGTGGACAAGATGTCCGACACGATGGCAACGTATCTGACCGGCGCAATCCATGTCATGCGCAAGGACTACGACAAAGCGACGCGCCATTTGAGCCGCATCATCAGCAATCAAGCCCTTCGTTCTACTTCGCCGAAGCTGTTTGAAATGGCGCGCGATATGTGGCAGGATATCAAGAACGCGAAAGAAAAAGGCTGATAGGAGGATTTTCCGTTGGAACAGTTTTCATCCCGGCTCGGCTTTATCCTGATTTCCGCCGGCTGCGCAATCGGGCTCGGCAACGTATGGCGATTCCCGTTCATTACGGGACGATACGGCGGCGCGTCCTTCGTTCTGATTTATCTCGCGTTTCTCGTGCTTCTCGGACTTCCCGTCATGATGGCGGAATTCGCCGTCGGACGCGCCAGCGGCCGCAGCGTCATGGGTTCTTTCAACGAACTGGAACCTGAAGGCACGAAATGGCATTGGTTCCGTCATATCGCATTGGCGGGAAATTTCCTGCTGATGATGTTTTATACGACAGTCGCCGGCTGGATGCCGTACTATCTTTACAAGACATTGGCAGGGGGCTTTGACGGGCTCTCACCGGAAGGCGTCGGCGGCGTATTCGGAGCTCTGCTTTCCGACCCGACGACCATGACCGCTTATATGGTCGCGACGGTCGTGCTTTGCGGCGGCGTCTGTTACCTCGGAGTGCAAAACGGCGTCGAGCAGGCCGGAAAATGGATCATGGGCGCGCTGTTCGTGCTGATGATCCTGTTGGCCGGAAACTCGCTGTTTCTCCCCGGCGTCGGCGAGGGACTGTCCTATTATTTTCTGCCGAATTTTGAGCGATTCATGCAGGACGGCCCGATTGCCGTCGTCAACGCCGCGATGGGACAGGCGTTCTTCACGCTGAGCCTCGGCATCGGCGCGCTGGCGATTTTCGGCAGCTACATCGGGAAAGAAAAGAGCCTTGCAGGCGAAGCGATCTGGATTACGATCCTCGATACCGTTGTCGCGCTGATGTCGGGCCTGATTATTTTCCCCGCCTGCTTCAGCTACGGCGTCAGTCCCACCGCAGGACCTAACCTGATTTTCGTCGCGCTGCCGAACGTGTTCAATCACATGCCTTTCGGACGATTCTGGGGCGGCATGTTCTTCCTGTTCATGACGTTTGCGTCTTACTCCACGGTCATCGCGGTTTTCGAGAACCTGACAAGCTGCCTGATCGACTACACAGGCGCCAGCCGCAAGACGGTGGTCAAGTGGGGCATACCGGTCATCATCCTGCTGTCACTTCCCTGCGCCCTTGGCTTCAACGTATGGTCCTCCTTCGCCCCGCTCGGGCCGGGAACCTGCGTGCTTGACCTCGAGGACTTCATATTGAGCAACAACATCCTGCCCATCGGCAGCCTGATTTATCTGACCTTCTGCACAAGCCGCTACGGTTGGGGCTGGAAAAAATTCTTCGCCGAGGTCAACACCGGCGACGGAATCAAGCTGCCGAAGGGCGTGCAGTTCTACATGACATGGATTCTCCCGCTGATCATCCTCTGGCTCTTCATCAGCGGCTATCTGTTCAAGTAATATAGCCCTCCCCTATGGGGAGGGGGGACCGCCGCAGGCGGTGGGTGAGGTCTCCCGCAACGTTGACAAAACCTCAACCGTTAGCCTTCGGTTACCAAGAAATATGCCACTGGCATATTTCTCCTCTCAAGGGGAAGGCAAATCAAAAAAGCAAGCCTGACATTTTTCGTCGGGCTTGCTTTTTTTGTGTCTTATTTCAGTTTTACCACCGTCGCGCCGAGGCCGCCCTCGTCCATGTCCGCGAAGGCAAATGAACGGACGCTCCTGTGATTTTTCAGGTACTCGTGGATTCCCTTGCGGAGCGCGCCGGTGCCTTTGCCGTGGATTACGAGGATATCCTTCAGCCCCGCAAGCTGCGCGTCGTCGATGAATTTCGAGACGAGCTGCTCCCCCTCGTCGACGAGACAGCCGCGAATGTCGATTTCCCGATGGACGGAGGATGTCTTCTCGAGCAGGGTGCCGGACGCGATCGCCGCGCTGTTGCCGCGCTCCGGCTGTTCCTTTTTCGCGCGGGCAGCGAAGCGGCAGGCGTCCGCCTTGACCGTCGTGGTCATTCCTCCGATCTGCACGAAGATTTCCTTTCCCTTCGTTTCCAGCACCGTACCCTTTTGGTCAAGCGAAACGATATAAACCTGATCGCCGGCGTGAAGCTTGGCTACGTCCACTTTCTCGCGATAGGCGGGATTCGACGAAAAACCGGGGCGCGTCTCTTCGGCCATTTCCTTCAGCCGTCCCCTTGCTTCCTGCATAGCGGTGTTGCGGCTTTTTTCATCCTGTTCCTTCGCCTGCTCCTTCAGGCTTTGGATAATCTCCTCTGCCTCCCGCCGTGTGCGCCGCACCATCGCCGCGCTCTCATTTTTCGCTTTTCTCAGGATTTCCGTTTTCTTCCGCGTGACCTCGTCCTTGAGCTTTTGCCATTTTGCCTCCAATTCCTTCGCACGCTCGCTCCGTTCGGCAATTTCCGCGTTTTTCTGCTCATAAAGGATTTTTTCACGCTCCAAAGCACCGACGACTTTTTCGAACTGCGCGTGGTCGGCGCGAATCAATGCTTCCGCGCGCAATAAGATTGATTTAGGCAGCCCCAGTCGCGCGCTGATGGCGAACGCATTGCTTGCGCCGGGAATCCCCAGCAGCAGCCGATATGTCGGGCGCAGAGTCTTCGCATCAAACTCCACACAGGCATTTTCGATTCCGCTCTGCGTATAGGCAAATGTTTTCAACTCGGAATAATGCGTGGTGGCGACAACCGAAGCGCGAATTTCATGCAGCCGCTCCAGGATCGCCATGGCGAGAGCCGCCCCCTCCTCCGGGTCGGTGCCCGCGCCGATCTCGTCCAGCAGCAACAAATCGTCCCGTTCCGCCTCGTCAAGGATTTTCACGATATGGCTCATATGGGAAGAAAAAGTCGAAAGGCTTTGCTCGATGCTCTGCTCGTCGCCGATATCGGTGTAAATCTCGCGGTAGACCGTCATTTCCGCGCCGACGGCTGCGGGAACGAAAAGCCCCGACTGCGCCATCACCGAAAGCAGCCCCATCGTCTTCATGCTTACGGTCTTGCCGCCGGTGTTCGGACCGGTGACGAGCAGCATCCGGAAATCACCGCCCAGCGTCAGGTCGATCGGCACGACGCTTTCGTCCGGAATCAGCGGGTGACGCGCCTTTTCGATACGCACGCGCCCATCCCGGTTCATTTCCGGACGCACGGCCCGTAATTTGCGCGCCAGCCGCGCCTTTGCGAAAGCGAAATCCAGCCCCGCAAGAATCGCGAGGTTTTCCTGCAAAACATCGGCGTTCCGTCCGACGTCGGCGGACAGCCCACGCAGGATTCGCGCGACCTCCTGACGCTCGGACAACGTCAGTTCCTTGATGTCGTTATTCAGCGTGACGACCTCCATCGGCTCGATGAACAGCGTCGCGCCGGTGGCGGACTGGTCGTGGACGATGCCCGGCACCGCCTGCCGATATTCCTGCTTGACCGGGATCACATAGCGATCCTCGCGCATGGTGACGATGGCGTCCTGCAAAAATTTCTGCTGCGACGTCGAATGAATCATCGACGAGAGCGTGTCCTTGATCTTCTGCTGGGAAGAACGGATGCTCTTCCTCAGCTTCGCCAGCGTCAGGCTCGCGTCGTCGCGGAGCGCTCCGTGTTCGTCAATAGCGTTGTCAAGCCGGTTCTCAAGCTGCCCGAGGATTTCCAAGCCTCTCGCACGTTCTTTCAGCGTCGGCGCGAGATCGGGCGAAAGCTCCTTGAAGAACCGCTTGACCTCCCGCGTCGCGTAAAGCACGCTGATCACGTCGGAAAGCTCCTCGATTTCCAGCATCGCGTCCATTGCCGCCTTTTTCAGTACGGCGCGAATATCGCGGATCGCTCCGAGAGGCGGCGACGAAACCGCCAGCACGTCCCGCGCCTCCGCCGTTTCATCCAATCGCTCCTCGACCTCGTCGAAATCCGACGACGGCAAAAGCGCGCCCGCCTCCTCTTTGCCGAGGAACGAGCCCGCCTCCGCCGCCAGCATCGCGAGGATTTTCTCATATTCGAGTGTCCGTAATGTTTCTTCTTTCATAAATTATCCTTTACAATACACCGCGGAAATAATGGCCGCGCGTGACGTCCCCGCCTTCTATGCGGCGCGCCCGCTCTTTCTGCGCTTCCGAAAGCTCCCGGTCATAATACAGGAATTCCCGATACCCGCGTACAATCTCGCCGATTTCCCGCGCCTTCATATACCGCCCGTCGATGCGGATACGTTCTGCGCCCAGCCGCGCAAACCTTCCCGCCTGCGGGAGCATGCTCAGCACCTTCGCATTCAATATGTGCATCTGGCAGCCCGCGTCGGTCACGACAGGGAAAAGCGCGCCGGTGCGGTCCTTCAGGAAATATTTTCCCTTCACGCAAGGCGCGGAGCACGCGCCGCTCCCGACGTCGCCAAGGAAGCTGCCGAGCGCACAGTATGCCGACACCATCAGTTCCAGCCGCCCGTGAACGATACATTCCACAGGCAGCACGCTCTTTTGCGTCAATGCCTCGATCTGCGGGAAGTTCAGTTCCGGCGAAAGCGTCGCCCTCGAAAAGCCGAGGCCGGCAAGCTCCCGAATCGCCAACGCGTTATAGGCGAGCAAAGAAAAATCGCTGACGACGGGAAGCTCGGTGTATTCGCGCACAATGCGAAGCGCGCCGAGGTGATGGACATAGACGTCGTCGGCAGGCGCGTCCGAAAGCGTCCGCAGAAGCGGCACCAGCAACGACAGAAAACGCTCCCGCAGAATGCGCGGCGTCGCAAGAGAAAGGCTCTTCCCCGTCGCCCGCGAAAATTCCAAAACTTCTTTGTATTCCTCCGGCGTCACCAAATGATGATCGTAAGCGTCGCCGCCGTAAAGCACACCGTCCGCCCCGGCCTCGACCGCCGCCCATGCCTTTTCCGGCGTGTCGGCATGAACGATCAGCTTCGGCAGGGAATCCTTTTTCTTTCGATAGACGTCTTTCTTCGCCTTTCCCTCCGACGCGGAAAATCTTGCCGCAATCTCCGCCCTGCGCGCGGCAATTTGGGAAAGCCTCGCCTCGTCGAGCCTTGAAAGCGCCTCGCGGCGCGTCTCGTTCATCACGCTCATCGGAACCATTACGCCGTCCCCGATATCCGCTTCGAGTACTTCCAGCGCATAGGCCGTCGTCCCCATGCGCTCCATCTGCTTTTCGAGCGTTTCCTTCGTCAGCGGCCTTTTCTCCGCCTGCGGGCAAATATACTCGGACTTCGCCTCCGCCCGCAAGCCGTCCGCCGACGCCGTCACGGAAAAAGGCTCGCCCACCTTCGCCGTCACCGTCAACCGCACGGGAATCCTGCGCTTTCCCGCGCCCGTATAGGACGCCCGCGCCTCCTCGGTCAGCGCGGAATCATAGACGCAAAAAATCCGGTCATGCGGGTGCGCCGCCCGCGAAAGCGGAAACGTCACCTCGTCCCCCGCAAAGCCCCGCTCGATTTCCCTTCCTTTTGCGTCGCGCAATTCGCAAACCGTCTCGGTCACGCGCCCGCCGGTCTTGACCCAGACGTCCGCCTGATCGCCGACGGCCAGCGATTCCGTCAGCTTCACGCGCACGCGCTTTTCCTCCGCGTCGTAAGAAACGACGCGCCCGACGAGCAAGCCGCGATTGTTCGGCCTGCGGTCGCTCATCATTTCCTTGCCGGGATTTTTCAAAAGATACGCCGTCGTGAAATCGCGGTTGAAAATCTGCGCAAGCCGGCGATTTTCTTCCCGCGCCGCCGCCTCGTCCGTTTTGTCCGAAAGCGCGCGGTCGATCGCGCCCCGATAGGCCGCCGTCGCCACAGCCACATACTCAGGGCGCTTCATACGCCCTTCCAGCTTCAGCGACGCGACGCCCGCCCCGATCAGCTCCGGCAGCAGATCGATCGTTTTCAGATCGCGCGGCGACAGCAGATATTTTCCCGCCGCGCCGTTCGTGACTTCCTGTCCGTTCTCGTCCACCAATTCGTAAGTCAGGCGGCAGGGCTGCGCGCACCGTCCCCGGTTGCCCGAGCGTCCGCCGATCATACTGCTCATTAGGCATTGGCCCGAATAGCAGACGCAAAGCGCGCCGTGGGCGAAAACCTCGATTTCGACATTACTTTCCGCGCAGATTTCACGAATCTCCGCCAGCGACATTTCCCGCGACAACACCACGCGGGAAAAACCCAAGTCCTCCAACGCCTGAACGCCCGCCAGATTATGCACGGTCATCTGCGTGCTCGCATGAAGCGGAAGCCCCGGCGCGACCTCCCGCGCCAGCCGCGCTACGCCGAGGTCCTGCACCAAGACAGCGTCCGCCCCCGCGTCCTCCAAGAAGCGCAGATAATCGGCAAGACCGGAAAGCTCCGTATCGTCCACAGCGGTATTCACCGTGACATGCACAGCGACGCCGCGAAGATGCGCGTACCGGATCGCCTCACGAAGAGCCGCCTCGTCAAAATTCTCCGCGTAGGCCCGCGCGCCGAACCGATTCCCCGCCAGATATACAGCGTCCGCCCCGTTCTCCACGGCAGCCGTCAAAGCCTCCCGGCTCCCCGCCGGCGCCAAAAGCTCAACCATGATTCTTCTCCCTATCACGAGAATATTGCAAACATAATACTCCGAAACTGCATTTCCGCACATTATACCATGTTTCGCGTTTTTCCGCATGGAAAAGGCGAAAGAAGAGCGTTGATGCGAACACATGGAATTATTCGGCACAGATTCTATTACGAAAAACCGGTTACAGTGACACGTTTTTCGGAAAATAATTTCTCACAGCGAATAGAATAAAAAGCCCCCGCCTTCCAGTTGTTTGAAAAGCAGGAGCTTTCTGTATCAAACGAGACGTCCTTGGGCAGCTCCACCCCGCAGTTCATACAATACATGTGGGCGCCTCCGATAAATATCCCTATGCCGCCTCAATCGCATTGGCGTTGATTTTCGCGATTGCCTTTCGGATTCCCGCCCAAACGGTAACATCCGTAAAGATTTCCCCGACGCTGCCCTGATCGGTAAACGGCGGGCCTTGAAGCACTGACAAATCCTTCATCATGCCGTTGCGGACGATATACTCCACAATCTGATTGACGAAATAAATCTGTCGGCTGTCGAGCTGCGTTTCATCCAGATATTCTGCGAAAGCGGCTTTGGCGGCGTTCATGTCGAGGCCGACAACCTCCCGTACAAATTCTCCTAAAGGCTTTTGCCCGTACTCGTTTTCGTAATCCTGCCGCGTGCCTACTTCGCTCCAAAGGATTTTCTCCAGCGCCTTCACGTCTGCGTTTGTCAGCGGCACGTTGCCTTTCAGCTTGGCGATGACCGCGTTGTCCTGATGCTGTCGGACATAATACTCCGCTTTGGCCTTGTAGTTTTTGAGGTCGTCGTTTTCCAGCTCCGACTCGTGCCAATCTATCGAAAGCACCTGATCGTCGAAATCCGTCTCATAAATCATTTGATTGTTCGGGATATACTTCATCAAATCCCGCAGCTTGTCGCGGATATGCTCGAATTCGTTGATTCCGGCATTGTCCAGATAATCGGTGTGCAGGATTTTGTCGATCAGCTCCGCCTGCGCTTTGATTTCCGGGATATTCGCCACCGACGCCACGGCGGAAACCTTCTTCCAAAGGTCGCTTCTGCCCTTCTTGTAAGTCTTGCCGACGAGATACGCCAGCTCGATGCCGTACATCAGCGCGTCAAAGCGCAGCGCCGACGCTTCGTCGTTTTCCGGCTCGATCAGCGGCGCCAGTTCCTCCCGCACGTTCAGCGTGTCCTCGTAGGTCAGCGACAAATAATTCTCCGCCGCCGCGTATGTGTCCACATATTTCAAATGCTGGCGCACCGCGAAATTCTCGCGGTTCAGCGCCTTGACCTTCCCGGTCATTTCCTCCACCAGCGACTTGCGGAACGCAATCAACTCCTCCGTCTGGTACGCCAAATCCTGCAATTTGAAAGCAATCTCGAATTGCAGGCTGAAAATCGCACCCTGAATCGGAAGCATACTCGTGGCGGGGCGGCCCTTGTTCATGCGGAAGAACTCGAAATTCCCGCAGAAGTCGAAGATGATGAACTTCTCCTTGTCTTTTCCGTCCATCAGCCCCGGACAGAGGCGCGTGCCGCGCCCGATCATCTGCCAGAACTTCGCCTTGCTCATGACCTTCTTGAAGAAGACGAGATTCAGCACTTCCGGCACGTCGATACCCGTATCCAGCATATCCACGGAAATCGCGATCTGCGGCAGCTTCTTCGGATCGGAGAATTCGTCGATGGCGCTTTGGGCGTAATTCGTATAATTGTCGATGACCTTTGCCCAGCCGACGAGATGCGGATATTCCGTTCCGAAAGCCTTCAGGATTTCCTCCGCGTGGCGGTGGTTCTTCGCGAAGATGATCGTCTTGCCAAGCTTGTTGCCGTAGTCGATTTTCAGCCCATGCTCCATCAGGACGTGCAGGACTTCCCGAATGGTGTCTTTGTTGAACAGCCATTGGTTCAGCGCGGAGGAAGCGATCCGCTCCGGCAGCTCCCCGTGCTCGTCCGCGAAAGTGTCCTCGTAGATTCGCTTCTCCTCGTCGGAAAGCTCGTCGTAGGCGATGCCCTGCTGGATGAATTTCAGCGTCGTTTCCACAGACAAAAAATCGACAAGAAAACCATCTTTCACTGCCTGCGCCAGCTCGTAGCCGTAGGTCGGCACGCCGTTCTCCAGTTCGAACAGGGCGTAGGTATTCTTGTCGATATCGTCCTTCGGCGTCGCGGTCAGCCCCACCAGCGGCGCGTCGAAATAATTGAAGATGTCCTTGTACTTGTTGTAGATGGATCTGTGGGCCTCGTCGCAAATCACGAGATCGAAATGGCCGCAGGAAAACAGCTTTCCCTCTTCGTCGCGCACCGCGTCGATGCAGTTCATCATCGTCTGATAGGTGGAAAAAACGCCGTGGGCCGTGTAGTTGTCCTTCTCCTCGCAAAGATTCGTCACGGAAAACTCCGGCAGCAGATTGACGAAGCTCCGCTTCGCCTGCGTCACCAAAGAATTGCGGTCGGCCAGGAACAGGATATCCTTCGCCCAGCCCTGCTCCAAAAGCGCCTTGCAGAGAGCGATGACCGTCCGCGTCTTGCCGCTGCCCGTCGCCATGACCAGCAGGGCTTTTCTGCGGTTCTTTTGCCCGAAGCTCTCGCAGACGGCTTTCACGGCAGCCGTCTGATAATATCTGCCCGCAATCTTCTGATCGACGACGATGTTCTTCAAGTCGGAGCGCATGACCGAAAGATTCATCAGCTTTTCGAGGTCGCGCTTGGAGTAAATGGCGGCGACTTTCCGCTCCGGGTATTGATTGTCCACGATGCGGGTATCGAATCCGTTAGTCAGGAACACCACCGGACGGCGGCCCTGTTTCTGCTCGATGATATCCGCGTACAGCTTCGCCTGCTGCCGCCCTTTGGAAACGTCCACGCAGGTCTTTTTCGCCTCGATCACCGCAAGGATGCGTCCGTCGTCGCCCAGCAGCACATAATCGGCATACCCGACTTCGGACTTGTTCGGCATACCGGGCAGCTCGTATTCGTTGATCCAGTTCCTGCCCTCGATCCATCCGGCGTCTTCCAGCATCGCGTCGATATAGAGCTTGCGCGTCTTGTATTCGGAGATTTCCAGCGGCTTTGTCACGTACGTCTGCCGCTGCTCCTCGCGCCGCGCGGTCAGCTCTTCCCGAAGCGCCGCGTTCTCCCGAATCAGTTCTTCGAGTTTCAGTTCCGCTTCGGATTTGACTGCCGGCGGTTCGTCAGACGGTTCCTGCTCCAGCAAGGAGGAATCAAAGGGCCGTTCCTGATAGTCGCTGCCGTAGCAATAGGCGACGAAATCGAGGAAGATATAGAGATTTTCGAGACAAAGCGCGGCCTGTTCCTTCGTAATCTTCCTGCCGGCATGGGCGGCGACGTTGCCCGTCAGACGGATAAAATCCAACCGCCGCAGCAGATTGTCGTCCACGATATTTCGGAAATCCTCGGTATTCATCAGGCTGACCAACTTATCCTGATAAGGCGGATTCAGCGCGTCGTCCACGGAATACATCCATTTCACGGCGCACTCCATCGCCCGGCGGCAGTTCAGCACACAGGCCGCAGGGTCGATCTGATAGATGCGCTCCGCCGCCACAGCAGCCTCCGCAAAGGCGGCGAAGTCCTGTTCTTTTGTGAAGAGGTCAAAGTTGGTCATGACGCGCCTCCTAAGCCCTCCCCTTTGGGGAGGGGGGACCGCGATAGCGGTGGGTGAGGTTTCGAAGCCGTTTCGCTAACATTATTTGTTACATTTACAAAACCTCATCCGTCGCGCTTCGCGCGCCACCTTCCCCAGAGGGGAAGGCTATGTGCTCTTATCCGAAATACTCCTGCATCAGCGCCGCACGTAAAAGCTCCTGCTTTTCTGTCAGCCGTCGAAGCGTTGATTTTTGTACGCCCCTTGGGGAATATAGCACTCGCTGTCTGCCTGTCGGCATCCATCGAAGCACCAATCTTTGTCCGCCCCCTTAGGGGGCGGGGGACCGCGAAGCGGTGGTGGGGGGATGCCACCGTTTCTTTACTTCCTCGTCAATTTGCATCTTTATCCCTTCAAATCTCTCCCAGATATCACGATTGGAAAATCTGAGAACCATGATGCCCTGATTCAGCAGATACAAATCACGTTCTGCATCATACAGCATTCCCTCTTCTTCATAGTGTTGGCTGCCGTCAGCTTCGACAGCCAGCTTGGCTTGCTCGCAATAAAAATCCAAAATATAATTGCCTACGATTCGTTGACGCTTGAAGCGCGGTTTGTAGCCTCGCAAATAATCAAACCATAAATGACATTCTTCTTTTGTCATATTCCGACGCATGGTTTTTGCTCTCGGCAGGAGTTTTGGATTTTCTGGTATGGACAGTGTTATGCGCCCCCCACCACCGCCTGCGGCGGTCCCCCGCCCCCAAGGGGGCGGACATTTTTATTTCTACCCGAAATACTCCTGCATCAGCGCCGCTCGCAAAAGCTCCTGCTTTTCAAGGAGCTTTCGGAGTACCGATTTCGATTTGTCGACTTGGGCTACGAAAGCGGCAAATTGGTTTTGAAGGGCGATAGGAGGAACTAATACCTGAAGTTTTCGTATATCTCCTAATGATATAAACTTCTGCGTTCCTCCCCGCACTTTCCTCATGATTGCGTTGTCAAAGTAGTTCGACTCTAATAACACCTTAATATAAACATTATTCACAGCAGAGCTGCTGTTGAATTTAATAAGTGCAACATTTTTAATTGCAAAATTCGGCTCAAAGTTCACGATAACTGGAATTCCGACTGTTCCAATCATAGGCATAATAATATCGCCTTTGTCAACCTTTGACCGTTGATTGATTTTTTCATAGTCATCTTTTGCTATGTAACTACAATCAGATAAATCAATTTTTCCAGAAGAAACATTTTTTGATGTAACTAACGGAAAACCTTCGCTGCAATAAGCGGGAGAATCATGTGTTCCGTCACGAACGTCACAAACCTTTCCCAATCCTTCAACTTCCCACCCCATCGGGTTCATCACCGGGTCGCCAAACATCTCGATAAACCGTGATTTGACGAGCGTGTCAAGTTTTTCAATTTCCTTCTTTGAAATATTTACGCTTCGTTGCATAGCTTCTAATCTCTGCACAATTTTTAGCTGTTCATCCACAGAATATAATGGAACCTGAATCGAATCAAAAGCACTTTTGGTTAAATGTTTCATTGTAGAACCATGAATCAGCCCGCTAACTTTTTTTAATGCGTTTCCAACTGCAAATTGAAAATACTTCTTTTCAATATCTACGCCCTTATCGAATACAACCTTAAAGATATGTTGATTCAGCCATGCATCTTCTTTATCCCATTCATAGATGCCAATACTGGCAGACCATGAAATCAACAAGTCCCCCTTTTTTATCTTGTACTTCTCGTCAAGGGTGCTTTCATAGTAATTCGTTTGGTAATCATTTCCCGTTAAATCTTGTATCCGAATGATAGGCCGCCCTTTTAGAGACCAGTCGGAAGGCTTGAACGCGTAACCGTTCACATAAGTTGCCAATTCCCCGATTTTCGATAGTTCTCGCTTCATCCTATCATGTCCCTTAATTCCCTTATTTCTTCTCCAGCCTTGAATTCATATCCTCGCGCAGCGCCGTCAACATTTGCGCGTAGTCGTTCTTGATATGTTCATATATATCCAACGCTGTCTTTTCGTCATAAGTGTGACTGGACAGATTGCGTTTTTCCAGCATATCGAGCCATGCTTCCGCGTTCGGAATCAGGCCTGCCGCGAATCCTTCCCGGATGCTTGCACGCGGGCTGTTCGCCTCGATACCGTCGTAGGCGAGATACGCTTTCATCATTTTCCACGCAAGCTCAAAGCAAAATTCAAACCGCTGAATGACGCCGTCCAAATATACGTCGTCCGCGTTGACGTCTTTTGTCAGGGCGGCTTGGAGCTTTGCAACCGCTTTTTCGTATTCTTCCAGTTTCATTTTGATTTGCTCGACTGTCATCATTATTACTCCTTTTTCTGTGCGGAATAGCAGTTTTCCATCGCGGCTGATATTTTCCGTCAGCTTTTCATTTTTTGCGGCGTTTATGTCGATAATATCCACTTTATAAGGCAGAAGACTGTTTTCCATGGTTTCGACTAACTCCGGCAAGACAGGGCGAAGGAATGAAACCGCCAAGTCAATGTCCGAGATTTTCGTATAGTCCCCCCGCGCACGGGAGCCAAAAATCCTCGCTTCTGCAATATCTTCCCGATATTTCGCCAATGTATCCATCAACAGCTTGCACTGCTCCGGCGTCAATCCATACACATGAAAGCCCCCTTGCATTTCATCCTATCAAATCCCTTAACTTCGCCAATTCCCCCGCCAATTCCTTCTGCAAATCCTCGATCTCGCCCAATATCTCCTTCGTCGGCGGATACTCCACCGCCTGATATTCGACTTCCTTGTACTTATTGACCGACAGGTCATATCCGTTTTTCCGTATCTCCTCCGCAGGCACGAAGAAGCTTTGCTCGGTGCGCTTGCGGTCTTTTTCTTTTTCCAACGCGCGAAACCGTGCGAGGATGTCGGGAATGTCGTTTTCCTCCGTCTCGCTTCGCTTGTCGTCGAGTGTGTAGCCGTCGGCTTTCATGTCGTAGAACCAGACCTTATCCGTGCCGCCGTGGCCCGTCTTGGTGAAAATCAGCACGGCAGTGGACACGCCCGCGTAGGGCTTGAATACGCCGGAAGGCATTGAGATCACGGCTGCGAGGCGGTTGCCGTCTACCAGCGCCTTTCGGATATCCTTGTGCGCTTTCGACGAGCCGAAAAGCACGCCGTCCGGCACGATGCAGGCGCAGCGCCCACCGACTTTCAGCATACGAAGGAACAACGCCAGGAACAGCAGCTCGGTCTTTTTCGTCTTGCAGACCTTCAGCAAATCCGCCGAGACGATATCGGCGTCGAGGCTCCCCTTGAAGGGCGGATTGGCGAGGATCAGGCTGTACTTCTCTTTGTCCGTGTTCTGGTCGGAAAGGCTGTCCCGATACTCGATCTTTGGATTTTCCACGCCGTGGAGCATCATGTTCATGGCGCCGATGCGGAGCATGGTGCGGTCCATATCGTAGCCGTGGAACATGCGGGTCATGTAATGCGCTTTGTTTTCTTGAACGAAAAATATTTCCTGCTTTTGATTTTCGCGCAGATAGTCGCTGGCCGCCACGAGAAAGCCCGATGTGCCGCAGGCCGGATCTATTGCCGTATCTAAAATGATACAACATAACGGTAGTCCTCGAACTCACATAACGATGCACCCGCACAGGGTGCAAAATTTGCACACCTCTCATAACGATTTCGTACGCATCGTTACGGGGTAAAGTATTCGGTTTTATTGCTGTCTATGCGTACCTTTCTCCTTATGAAATTAGAATTGTCAAAGCGCAGTCAGTCTGCTCTTCAACAGCGGAATTCCTTCTTCCATCCACCATCCGTTATCAACGCCGCCGGAACTCATTCCTCCATGAGCAAACTGCTCTATGACGGCAAAATCCATATATTCGTCGGTCAGAGCCTTGCCCGAAAGCATGAAGTATTCCTCTTTGATCCACTTTTCCAGTTCGTCAAATGAAAGAATATCCATATTTTCCGCGCGTTTTTTTAGGTAATCCCAAAAATACGGATCTCCCCTGAGTCCCCACCTTTCAGGCTTTTCTTCAAAGATTATTGACAGCTTCATGTTCTTGCAAATCATCAGGGCCTCGTCATAAGCCGATTTTGTCTTTTGATCGAACAGCACCCACAAAATATCATCAAACGCATCTGGGGATTCTCGCACGAAATCCCTGACCGCCCGTACAGCAATTTCTGCCGCCTGTTGCAACGGATAGGAGTAAACGCCCGTTGAAATGGACGGAAACGCCACGCTACGGATACCATGCTCGATGGCAAGTTTCAGCGAATTCCGATAGCAGGAAGCCAGCATATCTGCCTCGCCGCGTTCACCGCCTTGCCAAACCGGTCCGACAGTGTGGATGACATAATCACATGGCAACTTGTACGCCTTGGTGATTTTTGCCTGTCCCGTTTCGCAGCCGCCAAGCGTCCGGCATTCGGCAAGAAGCTCCGGGCCTGCGGCTCTGTGGATTGCGCCATCCACACCGCCACCGCCAAGCAGACTGTTATTCGCAGCGTTGACAATCGCGTCGGCATAATGTTTAGCCGTAATATCGCCCAGTTCTGTCCGCAAAATTAAGGTTGTCTTGGTGTTCATAAGCTATCGCGCCTCCTCCGTCGTTTCACTGAGGAAATGGAATGCCATCACTTTAACTTTTGTATATTCTACCATCATGCCCGTTATTCCTGCAAACAAAAAACGCAGAGCCGAAGCCCTGCGCCGTCCATCTTGTTATGCCAGTATCTCCGTGCCGTCACGGAAAGTGAACGTCATTTCCTTGTTCCTGCCCACCGTGACGAACTCGACCATGCTGCCCCAAAGGCTGCCGTCAAACTCGCTGATTGCACCGTCCTGCGCTTTGAGCCGATGGATGAAGTCCGTCAGCCGTTCGCTCTGCGCCGCTTTCGCGGAGATGGCGTCCGTCACCTCGCCGTACCGAGCCTTGGCGGCTTCGTATCTCTGAACCAGCCCGTCATAGCGTTTTTTGTACTCGGCTTGGTCTTGGGCGACACGGGCGTTCTCCGCCACGATGTTCTGCGTCATTTCCACGACCACCGCCATCTCATCCTCCAGCTTTTGCTTTTCTTCCTGCAGGCCATCGGCGGCGCAGAGAGTATTACGGATGATTTCCGCATTGGCGATGATTTCCTTCTTTTCTGTAACCAGCTGATTGTACGCCGAGACAAATGCCGCCCTGACCTCTTCCTCCGTGATATGCGGTGTCCGGCACTTGTCGCCACTGTACTTCTTGTTGCAGCGGTAGACGACCTTGCGGTAGCGGTCGGTGGAGTGCCATACTTTCGAGCCGTACCAGCCCCCGCAGTCGGCGCATTTGATTTTGTTGGAGAAAATGCTCACGCCGCTGTACCGTGAGCCGCCCTTCGTGCGTCTGGCAAGCTCCGCCTGCACCATATCGAACACCGCCGGACTGATGATGGCCTCGTGGTTGCCCTCCACATAGTATTGCGGGACTTCGCCCTCGTTCTTCTTTACCTTCTTTTGCAGGAAATCCACCGTGAACTGCTTTTGCAAAAGGGCGTCGCCTTTGTATTTCTCATTCGAGAGCATCCGGCGCACCGTTTCTTGATTCCACACGTCCTTGCCAGCAGGCGTCTTGATGCCTTGCCGTGTCAGTTCAGCGGCGATGGCGTGCGGCGTCATGCCCTCAAGGAACAGACGGAAAATCAGCCGCACGGTTTTCGCCTGCTCCGGGTTCACCACAATCTTGCCCGTCTCTTTGTCCTTGTCCAAGCCAAGAAAGCGGCTGTAGGCAAAACTGACCTTGCCGTCTGCAAACCGCTTCCGATGCCCCCATGTGACGTTCTCCGAGATGCTCCGGCTTTCCTCCTGCGCAAGACTGGACATAATGGTAATCAAAAGCTCGCCTTTGGAATCCAGCGTCCATATGTTTTCTTTCTCAAAGTAGATTTCAATGCCCGCATCCTTCAGCTTCCGCACGGTGGTGAGGCTGTCAACGGTATTCCGCGCGAATCGGCTCACGCTCTTGGTGATAATGAGGTCGATTTTCCCGGCGAGGGCGTCGCCAATCATCGCCTTGAAGCCCTCGCGTTTCTTGGTGTTCGTCGCTGAGATTCCCTCGTCTGTGTATATGGCGACGAACTCCCAATCATCCCGGCTCTTGATATAGCCGGTGTAGTAATCGACCTGGGCCTCATAGCTCGTGGCTTGGTCTTCATGGTCGGTCGAAACGCGGGCGTATCCGGCGACGCGCCGTTTTCTCGTGCTGCTCAATGGTACGGCTGTGTATCGGCTGATGGTCGCGGGGATAGCCGTCACTTTTCTTTGCGCCATGCTTTTCCACGCTCCTTCCGTAGTTGTTTCATGTGTTCGCTCATTTGCCGTCGTCTTTCCGGCGTATATAATCCTTTGACGGATTCCATGAACTTTTCCCGCTGCGACTCCGTCCACGGTGTTCCGACCCGTTTCGGCTGTTCCCATGTGCGGGAAACTGTCCTGCCGTCCTTGAAACGGAACACCATCTCCGATGCCGAAATCACTTCGATATACTCGATTCGGCTGTCAAACTCGCCATCGTCAAATTTCGTTAAGCCGAGCGTTTCTGCAATGAAGGGCTTTAGCAAATCGTCCCGAAGCCCGACCGTTTCACATCCGTTATGCTCGGCACAGCGCCAGTAATAGGCTTTCCCGTCCGGCATTGTAGCCGACTTCTGTGAAGCCCTGCGAAAATTGCATCCGCAATGGGCGCACTTGATTTTGCCCGTCAAGGCCGAGGATTTCCTGCAGGTGGGATTCTTCCTGCGCTTCGCGGAGGTTATCGCCCGCAGCTCCGCCGTCCAGCAATCCCGATGTCCCGTATTCGGGCATGGCTTGACGACGACCTCGCCGCTCTTCAGATGGAATTCCAACATATTCCTCTCCGGCACGTTGATGAAGTCCACCTTGTCGAGGAAAACGGCCTCATCAAACGTCTCCAGCCCAAGAACAGCGGCACACGCTTTTTTGAGATTCTCGTGATTGATGCTGCCGCCGACGGCGCACGAATGGCCGTTTTTCTTTCTTGAGCCGCAAACCCAAAACTCCATGAACCCTCTGTCGGTACGCTTGTTGTGCATATAACTTAAGCCGCAGGAGAGGCACTTGATTTTGCCGGTGAAGCAGCAGGTGTTGAGGCTCTTGTTCGCCAGCGCTCCCAGTTCCTTGCGCCGCGCTATCTCTGTCTGCACATAGTCGAAGGTCGCCTTGTCGATAATCGCCGGATGCGTATTCTCCACGTAATACTGCGGCAGTTGCCCTTTGTTCTTTTTGCGTTTCTTGGAAACGGGATCGGAAATGAACTCCTTCTGCAGGAGAAGATTTCCCGTGTAGGTCACGTTCGTAAGGACGACCTTGATGTTGGAATCCACCCATCGGCATCCGTTCCGTGTGGTGATGCCCTCGGCGGCAAGCTCGCGCTCCGTTTCCAGTCTCGACTTGCCGTCCAAGAAGTTCTGAAAAATGCGCCGCACGATTTCCGCTTCCTCTGGCACAATGACCAGTTCATCGCCCGCCCAGCGGTAGCCGTAGACGCGAAAATGGCCGTTAGGGATGCCCTGCTCGAACCGCTTTCTCGTTCCCCACTTCACATTGTTGGAAATGCTGATGCTTTCCTCCTGCGCAAAGGAGGCGAGGATGGTCAGCATCAATTCCCCGTCGCCGCTGGTGGAACTTATGTTTTCCTTCTCGAACCGCACCTCCACGCCGATGTTTTTCAGATGGCGCACCGTTTCCAGCAAATCCACCGTGTTCCGGGCAAAACGCTGGATGGATTTCGTGAGGATAATGTCGATGTCGCCGTTGTCAGCGGCGTCAATCATCCGTTTAAACGCCGCGCGTTTTTCGATGCCCGTGCCGGATATGCCGTTGTCGGCGAACACCCCGGCATAAATCCAATCGGGATTCTTTTGGATCAGATTGCTGTAGTAGCTGATTTGCGCCGAAAGCGAATGGTTCAGCCTGTCCGTTTCCATCGAGACGCGGGCATAAGCCGCCACCCGTTTTTTCGGCTGAAGAACCGCCACCGCAGGCTCTATGCGTGTAATCTTAGGCATTGTATCACCCTCATCATATATCACTCAAACGGAGGAGGAAGTCAACGCCACATCGGAAAATAGTGTCCCCAAGACGGGCTTGTATTTATCGAGGAAAATCCTGTCCACCCTTTGGTATTCTTCCAAAGACATCAGGCCATCCGAGAGCATCTTTCGGGCGATGTGCATGGTGGTCTGGTAGAGTTTCTCGTTCCTGAATTCCTTTTCACACATTGCCGACACCGCCTTTGAACCGAGCGGCAATATAACACTCGTGGCTGCAATACTTCCTGCGTCTGTCGCCGTAAGTTTGGAACGGTCTGCCGCAATGCGGGCACTTGAAATCATAGATGGCTTTCCGCTTCACTTGGTCGAGATGGCTGTTCCACCATTCGTTGCGGCACTTGTCACAGCAGAACCGCTTTCTTTTCCGCTTTGCAATCTGTCGGATTTCCCGCCCGCAGTTCTCGCAGCGACTTGTCTCGCCTGTAAACGCCAAGGATTGCTCGGCGGTTGCGGTTTCATTGATATTGTTCCTGCGACAGAAAGACTTGACCGTGTTCAGCGATATGCCAAGCATCCGGGCAATACTGCCGTAACCGTTTCCGGCTGCGCGAAGTTTTGTGATTTGCGTTTTCTGATTGTCGTTCAAAACGCATCGGCTCCTTCCGAGGGATATGTCTTGTTCTATCTCCCTCGCTCACTACCGAGTAATTCAACCCCAATCGTTACGGCAAACAAAAACCCCTGTAAAGCTGCCCGAAGACAACCCCACAGGGTAGAAATGTTTTCGCTATATCGCAAAAAAGATGCAGCCGTCGCCAATAAAACGGCAGTTTCCCTGTTCCATTCGCCCCCCATTCTTGATGACAGGAAGCAGGAAAAACCAGTTTTATAGCGAATTATACGCAATAGCAGCACTGATTTTTATGGAGAGCCACCATGACTGCCTCATCCTACATAGCCATTGACCTCAAGAGCTTTTACGCTTCCGTGGAGTGCGTGGAGCGCGGCCTCGACCCGCTGACCACGAATCTTGTAGTGGCCGACGAGAGCCGCTCGACGAAAACAATCTGCCTCGCCGCCACCCCTTCCCTCAAAGCCTATGGAATTCCGGGCAGGGCGCGGCTTTTTGAGGTTGTACAAAAAACAAAGGAAGCGAATCTCAGACGCAAGGCGAATGCTCAAAAGCACGCCCTCACGGGCGAATCCTGCGACGCAAACGAATTGGCGGCCAATCCTGCTCTTGCCATTTCGTATATTGTGGCCAAGCCCCGCATGGCACTCTATATGAAGTACAGCACCCGGATTTACAGCATCTATCTGAAATACATCGCGCCGGAGGACATTCACATTTACTCGATTGATGAAGTGCTGATGGACGCGACGCCGTACCTCAAAACCTACGGACTGACCGCCCATGAACTGGCCTTGAAGCTAATCCGGGAAGTCCTCGCCGAGACAGGCATCACCGCTACGGCAGGCATCGGCACGAATCTCTACTTGGCAAAAATCGCGATGGACATTGTAGCGAAGAAGATGCCAGCCGACAAGGACGGCGTCCGCATCGCGGAGCTGGACGAAATGAGTTATCGGGAAAAGCTCTGGTCGCACATGCCGCTGACCGATTTTTGGCGCGTGGGCAAAGGCTACGTGAAAAAACTCGAAGCCCACGGGCTGCACACGATGGGCGATATTGCCCGCTGCTCCCTCGGCAAACGGGGCGAATACCACAGCGAAGCCCTGCTCTATAAGCTCTTCGGTGTGAACGCGGAACTGCTAATCGACCACGCATGGGGCTGGGAGCCTTGCCCGATGTCGGCGATCAAGAACTACACGCCGTCATCTAACAGTCTCGGCTCCGGGCAGGTGTTGCAGCAGCCATATTCCCATGAAAAAGGACGCCTTATCGTCTGGGAGATGACCGATCTTCTCGTTCTCGACCTTGTGGCGAAAGGACTGGTCACCGACCAGATGGTGCTGCATATCGGCTACGACATAGAAAATATAGAGAAGGGCTACACCGGCGGCATCCACGTTGATCACTATGGTCGGTCTGTCCCCAAACCCGCACACGGCTCAGTGAATCTCGGGAAATACACCTCGTCCTCGAAGCTGATCCTCGCGGCGGTGGTCGACCTCTACGAGCGCATCACCGATGCGAATCTCTCCATCCGTCGTGTC
>CACYXR010000008.1 GCA_902778455.1 uncultured Selenomonadaceae bacterium
CCTGAGCCAGGATCAAACTCTCCATGAAATCTATGACTTCATAGAACCTTGATTGGCTCCGAAATCGTCTTTGTAAAAGAATTGTTAGGTTCATGTGTTTTTACACAAACCGCACATCTGGCTTGAATCTAGATGATTCACTCTGCATTGTTCAGTTTTCAGGGTGCGCCCCCGACCGACGTCCCCGTCAGTCAGCTTGTTTATATTACCTCGATTTTGTCCTCATGTCAAGGACTTTTTTGAAAAAGTTTTCGAGGGAAAATTCAATGCGCGGTAATATAATATGGATAGTTTTTGTCGGTTTGAAGTATAATAGAGAAAACCCCCGACATATTTTTGCCATATTTTTCGATTATCATGGCGAAAACAAGGAGGCGAATCAAATGATTCCTATGCTGATTGCCGACGACAACGCGGCGATTGTCGATATCCTGAAAACGTTCGCGGTGCCCGCGGGATTCGCGGTGACTTCGGCCCGGGACGGCGAGGAGGCGCTGCGGCTGTTTCATGAAGGCCGTTTTGAAGTGGTGCTGCTCGACGTGATGATGCCGAAGATGGACGGATTTGCCGTTTGCCGCGCCATCCGCGCCGAGTCGAATGTACCGATTCTGATGATCACAGCGCGGGGCGAGGACTACGACAGGATCATGGGGCTCGATATCGGCGCCGACGATTATATCGTGAAGCCTTTTTCCGGCGCCGAGGTAATGGCCCGCGTCCGCGCCGTGCTGCGTCGTCTGGAGTGTTCTGCGGAGGCCGCGCATCATGCGATAACCTGCGGCAGCCTGACGCTGTTCCCCGACGAGGTCCGCGCACAGGTCGGCGGCGAAACGGTATCGCTGACAAAAAAGGAATTCGACCTTTTGTGTCTTTTCACAGAGAACAAAGGCCGCGCTTTTTCCCGCGAGCATCTTCTCGATCGGCTTTGGGGCTGGGACTACGAAGGAGATACGCGGACGGTAGACACGCATATCAAACGGCTGCGCGCGAAGCTCGCGAAGATTCCCCATGAGGACTGGGATATCAAAACGGTCTGGGGCGTCGGCTACGCGCTGGAGGTAACGCCATGACCCGCCGCCTGATGCTTTATTTTTCCGTAACGCTGCTGGTTTTCGCGCTGGTCATCGGCGGCGTATTCGGATTCCTGTTCCGCCGCTACACCTTGGACCTTCACACCAACGATTTGAAAACCCACGCGGAGGCCATTGCCGCATCCCTGTCGGGAAAGGAAACAAGCAACATCAGCGACGGCACAAATACTCCATCCGACGCCATACCCCGCAGGCAGCACGGAGGGCGTCACGGCATGATGATGCGCCGCATGGGAACGGAAGCCCCGACTGCGCAGACGCAAAGCAACACGAAAGACCACGGCAACATGGGGGCGCACACCTATTGCCGCCGCCGTGTCTCCGAAACTCCCGCCCCGTCAACGGAAAGTGACAACAACCTTGCTTCGCTGCTCAAACAACTGAACGCCTTCACGGGCAGCGAAGTCTGGCTCGTGGACCGCGCCGAGCGCACGATTACTTTGAGCGGCGCGGAAACGGGAACGGACTACACGGAGCTGCCCCCCGCCGCCGAAACGCTCTTGGAAGAGATTTTCGCGGGAAAAAGCGTCGCCGGAGAAAGCTTCAACGCGATGCTGGATGTCCCCTCCGTGACCGCGGGGGCGCCGATCCGCGGCGCCGACGGCAACGTAACAGGCGCGCTTTTGATGCATCGCCGCCTGTCGGACATCCACGCCAGCGAAGCAGCAGGATTCCGGATTCTCGCGATTTCCCTGATTCTCGCCTTCCTGCTGGCGGCCATTCTGTCGTTCTTGCTGGCGCGCCGTTTCATCCGCCCGCTGTCCATGATGGAACAAACGGCGGCCGCGCTGGCTGACGGTCAATACGAAACCCGCAGCGGCGTCCGGCAGGACGACGAGATCGGCTCGCTGGCCCAAAGCCTTGACGTCCTCGCCCAGCGGTTGGAAGACGCCGCCGAGGAACGCTCGAAGCTCGACGCCATGCGGCGGGATTTCTTCGCCAGCATTTCCCATGAACTCCGGACGCCGCTGACCGTACTGCGCGGTTCCCTCGACGCGCTTTCGGCGGGGCTCATTGAGGACGAGGAAAAACGGCATGATTACCTCGCGCAAATGCAGTCCAACCTGCTGCATCTGAACCGTCTCGTCAACGATCTTTTCGATTTAGCACGGCTGGAGAATCCCGACTTTGCCATCGATAAAACGGACGTCGATCTTTCCGACGCCCTCCGGGACGCCGTACGGACAGTGCGCCGCCTTGCCGCGCCGATGTCTGTCGAACTTCATCTAACAGAAATGCCGCCGATTCCGATGCGCGGAGACTACGGACGACTGCGTCAAATGTTCCTTGCCGTTCTCGACAATGCGGTAAAATTCTCACCGGAAAGCGGAGTCGTTGAAATCGGTGTTAAAGTTTCGGAGGACCGTTGGCGCGTAGCCGTAAAGGATCACGGTCCCGGCATCGCAGCCGAGCTTTTGCCGCACATTTTCGACCGATTCCGCACGAACCGGGAAGGCGGCACCGGACTCGGACTTTCCATAGCGCAAAATATCGCCCGCCGTCACGGCATTGTATTGAATGCGGAAAGCGTCGAGGGGGAAGGCGCGACCTTCGCCTTCCGCGGACACACGTCAAAGCAATAATCTATGTAAATTAGCCTTCCCCTTGAGGGGTGAGATATGCCAGTGGCATATCGAATGGCGCCCGCAGGGCGACGAATGAGGTGTCTTTAAGGTTGCGCTAACGTTAAGCGTTGCGCCTTTCCACCTCATCCGTCAGCTTCGCTGACACCTTCCCCTCAAGGGGAAGGCAAGAAAGGGAGAGGACGACCATGAAGCTCGATGAAATCACGATTCCCTATGAGCGCTGCAACAAGCAGGGGAAGATTTTCGCCATCGCCAACCGCCTCGGCTACGACCTGGAAGGCTATGCGGAACGGTATTTGAGCTCGGAACTTGCCACCAGCGGCAAGGACGACGATTACTCCTATTACCAGATCGCGTCGCCGTCCTATTCCCTCGACCTGATCGAGGACGAGGAGCTGCTGACGGAAAAGCCGACAGACGGGAAGTATTCCAACGGCGAAGCCTACTGGATCGGATTCTTTTACAAATATTTGAGTCTGGGCCTCGCTCTGCGCGGCGAAGCGCTCATGCAAAAAATCCCCTTCGACAGAATGCACGGGCTTTACGAAGAGCTCGGCTCTCTGTCGAAGGAGACTGCGGGACAGAAATTATTGGAACAGTTCAAGTCATAATACTGATCTTCGACCAAAATTTTAAATAAAATTTGGATCGATGCCCAAAAGGCACGCGAGATACGCCTGCTGCGCAGGCTGCATTTGCGCCTACGGCGCAAATGCCGTCCCATAAATCGCAGTAAAAAGTAAGAATCTTAACTGCGATGATTATAAAATATCGATCCGCTCGCCGTTCAGCGCTTTGTTCATGCTTCGCACCGCGCAGAATTTTCCGCACATGCTGCAGGTGTCGCTGTGGTCGTTTTCCGGCAGGCGGCTGTCGCGGATGGATTTCGCCGTTTCCGGATCGGCAGCGCAGGCGAACTGCGCGTCCCAGTCCAGCCTTCTCCGCGCATCGGCCATGCGGTCGTCGATTTCCCGCGCGCCGGGGATTCCCTTCGCGATATCGGCGGCATGGGCTGCGATTTTCGCGCCTACGATGCCCTGCCGGACATCGTCCACATTCGGCAGGGCCAAATGCTCCGCCGGGGTCACATAGCAGAGAAACGCCGCGCCGTGCATGGCGGCCACCGCGCCGCCGATGGCCGCCGTGATATGATCATACCCCGGCGCGATATCTGTCACCAGCGGGCCGAGCACATAAAAGGGCGCGCCCATACAGAGCGTTTTTTGCAGCTTCATATTCGCCGCGATCTGGTCCAGCGGCACATGGCCGGGCCCTTCCACCATGACCTGCACGTTATGCGCCCATGCCCGCTTCGTCAATTCCCCGAGCCGGATCAACTCGTCGATCTGGCAGGCGTCCGTGGCGTCCGCGAGACAGCCGGGACGGCAGGCGTCGCCAAGGGATACTGTCACGTCGTGTTCCTCGCAGATGTCGAGGATCTCGTCGAAATGCTCGTAAAAAGGATTTTCCCGGCCGGTCATGCTCATCCATGCGAAGACGAGGCTGCCGCCCCGGCTCACGATATTCATCTTCCGCCCGTGCGCCCTGATTTTCCGTATGGTTTCCCGGGTAATCCCGCAGTGAAGCGTCACGAAATCCACGCCGTCCTCCGCGTGCAGCCGCACGACGTCGATGAAGTCCTGCGCCGTCAGCTCCCCCAAATCCTTTTGATGATGGATGACGCTGTCATAGACCGGAACCGTCCCGATCATGGCCGGACATTCCTTCACCAGCTTCTGCCGGAACGGGCGGGTATCCCCGTGACTGGACAGATCCATGATGGCCTCCGCGCCGAGCTCCACCGCGCGCATGACCTTTTCCATTTCCATATCGTAGTCGGCGCAGTCCCGCGAAACGCCGAGGTTCACATTGATCTTTGTCCGAAGCATGCTGCCGACGCCCTCGGGATTTAACCCCGCATGATTCCGGTTCGCGCAGATTGCCGCTTTCCCCTCGGCCACAAGGCGCATCAACGCTTCCGGCTCCATCCTTTCTTTTTTCGCGACGATTTCCATTTCCCGCGTCAGGATTCCCTTCCGCGCCGCGTCCATTTGCGTGGTATAATTTCTTTCCATTTCGTACCTCCTCAACATGAGAAGATTGTACTTCTTTCGGGACAAAGCCGCAAGCTATAATCAAAAATTGTGCAAGGAGAATCGCCATGAGACTTTTTATTGCCATCCAATTCAGTCCGGAAATTCTGGACGCGCTGCTTCACATTCAGTCGGAAATGAAATCCTTTGACGTTCGTGGACGCTACGCGCCGCCGGAAAACCTGCATCTTACTTTGGCCTTTATCGGCGAATACGGGAACCCTGACGCCGTCATGGACGCCCTGGCCTCCGTACCCTTCGAGCCGTTCCCGCTGCGCCTTGATCGTCTTGGGAATTTCGGCGATCTGTACTGGGCGGGAATCGCGGACAATCCGCCGCTCGCGGCCTTCGTCAAACGATTGCGCCGCGCGCTGGCGGATCGGAATATCCCTTTTGACCGCAAACGCTTTTCCCCGCATATCACGTTGATACGCAAAGCGGAATATTACGGAGAGACGCCCCTGCCTCCGGTTCATGCCCCGGAAGGGGAAATGGAGGTGCGCGGCGTGTCCCTGATGCGGTCGGATCGCGGAAAGCACGGGATGATATATACGGAAATCGGACTGATCCCCGGGGGATGAACGGACCAAACTCCTTGCAGGACAAGTTTTAACGGATAGATATATGCAAAACGGCGTCGATTGGAATGCTCTCCATGCGACGCCGCTTTTTATGAAATATTTGAACCGAAAAATCAGAAATTGCCTATGACTCTCAGCCAGTTGTCCTTTTTGTCCACCACGTATTCCAGACTCAAAAAGTCGTGGAGCCGGTAACGGATCGCGCCTTCGCCCATCTGATCCGTCCATCGGTATTCATAGCGCAGCATCCAGCGGCGCCCGAACTCCTGCTCGCCGCCGAGGATGAATTTCTTTTCCCTCATATCGTATCGCACGATCAGCCGCGTCATGTCCGCAAGATGGCGCGCATAGCCCAATTCCCATGTCCATCGCACATTCTGCGGCATGATATCGGTCTGCACGAAAAATTCGTCCTTCGGCGAGAACCGCTTGCCCGCATGGAAACGAAAGACCAAGTCGCGATCATTCGCATCCTTATGGGAAATATCGACCCAACCTTCGAGGCGAATCAGATATTTTTTCGTGTCCGAACGGCTCATGACCGACATGTCCCGTCCAGGACGCATCGTCACAGCCGTATGCAGATCCATCGCGCGAAAACTCGGTGCTGCGTCGAGCGAAGACGCGAAAAATTCGCAGAACTCCGCCTCATGGCGCTCGACAAACGCCACGGGAACGCCGATCAGCATATTGACATTGTCCTGCATTTCCTGCCGATGAGCAAGCAGCGTGAAATTCGGGATTGAATCGCTCCGCATGGAGAGATCAATCGTCCGCACCACCGGAAGACGCGGATAAACAGTCAGCACGACCCGCGTCTCGTCCCCCGGCACCACGTCGAAGTCCGCGCGAAATTCCGGCAAATGCTCGTCCATATACTGCTGAAGGCTTCGCTTCAGGACGCCGTTCGTCCAATCGCTGGCCGCGACCGGAAGCCCCTGCATGCCCTCGCCGAACACGCGCCCGACGTCGGCAAGGTCGCGGCGCGCCATTTCCTCGACCAGCGGCGGCATCCCTTCGACCGTGACGTTGACGTGCACGGCACGAATCACATCCGCCCACGGTACGAGACGGATCTCTATCCGCGAGGTTTCCCCCGGCGTCAGCACGACGCTTTCAACGGAATATCCGACGAGCACCTTGTCAAAGACCTCGTGGATGATTGCCTCTTGCTGCGCCCGTTCCGCCTCCACCTCGGAGATCCGCCGCCCCGTCAGGAGCTGCGCGCCGATAGCCGATACTGTCGTTTCCATCCGCTGGCGGACGAGCGCCGGAATCGGAGAAACGGCCGTCACGCTTGCCGCGATTTCTTCGACTGTCCCCTTGGCTTCGGCGGCCTGCACAAAAAGCAGGAAGACCAGTATAGCGAAAAATGCGGCGGAAAACCGCCGCATTTCTTTCCTCAAATCCCTCATGGCCGTATCAGAACGTACCGCCGACGCTGAAATGCACACGATTCCCCTGCTTGCCGTGCGCCAAATCGACACGGATCGGCCCCACCGGCGTCTGGATGCCCAGCCCGAAGCCGAAGGACGAATACGTGTTTTGCGGCGACCAGCCCGAAGCCCAAGTGCCGCCGAAGTCCGTAAACAGTGCGCCCTGCACCTTGCTGAAGACCGGGAAACGGTATTCGAGCGTCCCGAGCCACATATGGTTGCCGCGGAACTGTTCGTCGCGGTAGCCGCGAACCGTATTCTGTCCGCCGATGCGATACTGGCTGTATTCGGGAATCGTCCCGTTGCCGTAGCCGTACATACCCCGGATCGCAAAGACCTGCGCATGGCCGGCCTTGATATAATAGTTTTCCTCAATCGTGTATTTCTGGTACTTGAACTTCCCTCCGAACCCGGCAATGTCCGCTGTCAGGTTCAGCTTGTTGCCCTTCATCGGATTGAAAACATTGTCCCGCGTGTCCGTAACATGTTCCAAGACCAGGCTGCGTGTCGTACCGAAGTTCGAATCTTTCCAATCGTACCACGTGCTGCGGTTGTATCTGCCCGCATAATGCTTGACGTATTGGTCTTCCCTGGTCCGAAGCGTGATGAAATTCGTTGAGACCTCGCTGACCGGACGGCTGAACGTGAATTCGCCGCCCATATACTTGCGCATGAATTCCTCAATCTCGTCGCCATTGGTATCATAATCATAGTAACGGTAGGTACGGTTGTAAATACGGAACGTGACCGCCGTTTCCTTCTTGTCGAGCCACGGATGGCGATAGGAGAACATATAACCGTGATTGTCCGTATCGTCGCCGCTGAACTCGAAGGTCAGGTTGACAGCATCGCCGATGCCTCGGAAATTTCTGTCGCCGATGCCGACGAGTCCGATAAAGCCGTCCGAACTGGAATAGCCTGCGCCCACGGTGAAATTGCCCGTCCGTTTCTCGACAACGTCCACCTCAAGGACGACGGAATTGGGCTCGACGCCCGGATTCAGCTTCATGTTGACGTCGTCGAAGAAGCCAAGGTTGTAAACGCGCTGCATACTGCGGCGCGCCTTTTTCGCGTTGAACGGCTCGCCCGGCTTCATGCGCATTTCGCGGACAACGACCTTTTCCTTCGTCTTCGTGTTACCCTTGACCACGTAACCTTCCAATATGCCTTCGTTGATGGCGATCTTCAGATTGCCGTCACGGCCGATATCGAGGTTGTTGACTTTGACGAGGATATAGCCGTCCTTGTGATAACGGTCGGAAACCGCCTGCAGGTTTTCATGGAGAGTCCGCGTATTGAGCATTTCGCCTTCCGAAACCGTGATAATCTTGCGAAGCTCTTCTGTCTTGATGACTGTATTGCCTTCGATAGTGACGGACTTCAGCACCGGGTTTTCCAACAGATGGTAGGTGATGACAACGCCCTCGGGAACGATCGCAAAGGTCGGGAAAATATCGTAGAACAGACCGACGTCGTAAATTGCCCCGCGGTCCTTGTCTATGGTATCCTCCGCGAAGACATCGCCGGGACGGGTCAGGAGAGCCTCTTTCGCCTTCGGCAGCGTAAGATCGCCGGCACCGTCAAAAACGACGTCGACGATGGTCTGCCCAACCAGAGCCTTCTGCCGCAGGGCAATCGCCTGCTCATCCGGACGAAGGGCTGTCCACTGATCCGCTGAAACGGCTCCCTGCGTCGTTGTGACGGCTTCGGCCGCCTTTGCCGCCGCAGCTTCCTCCGCCGCCCTGCGAGCCGCTTCTTCGGCAGCGCGTTGCGCTTCTTCTTCCCTGCGCCGCTCTTCCTCGGCCTTGCGCTCAGCTTCCTCGCGCGCTTTGCGCTCAGCTTCCTCCGCCGCTTTTCTTTCCGCAGCGGCGCGCAGCTTAGCGTCTTCCTCTTCCTGACGCTTGAGCGCTTCTTCCTCCGTCACCACCGGCGCCGGAACGACAGAAATCGGCACCGACGTGATGTCCGGCAGCGCAATCACCGCCTGCGGATTCGTCTCCGCTTCCTCTGCCTGCGCCGTTCCCAATGGCATCGCCGCGAAGCTCGCTGCAACAGCCGCCGTGTAAGCCCATGCCCGGTATGCTTTCTTCTCCAAAATGAAACCTCCCAAAAAGCTCTCTTTACCCATCATCGTCATTTTGTTTTATTGTATCGCGCGCAGGCTTTGCCCCGCGCTGTTCATCAGCCGCTGCATATCCTCCGAGGGGAGCCGCGCCTGCTGTACCGATTCCTGCAACGGTTCCGTCGTCTCCGCCGCTTCCGCTGTTTCCGGCGGCTCCAGTGCTTCCGGCGGCTCCGCCGAAACCATTTCCGGCGGTTCCTCCTCGCGGGCAATCTCCGGCAGGATATTGCCTGCTGTTTCTGGTTTCTGAGGAGACGCAGGCAACACGGCCGCTTCAGCCCGTGCCGCCGTTCCGCTTTGCTCCGTGTGCTGCACAAGCGGCAACGGCTCCGGCTCAGTCTGTGTTCCCACGTGCCACATGGAATATCCGCCGCCCGCAATCAGAACCGCGACGAAAAGCGGCGCCAATCTTCTCGCCCATACCACGGAAGCACTCGGGCGCTCGGTTTCCTTTGCCCGTGTCAATTCTGCCTGCGCCAGCATCAGATTCAAATCGCCTCGCACATCGTCGGCGCGCCCCAGCGATTCTTCCGCTCGCCCCAGCCATTCGCGAGCCGCGCGCACATGCAGCCTGAGACGGCTTCGGTCGTCTGCCCCGCTGTCCATGCGACTCCTCCTTTCGAAACACAAGCTCCAAACCTTAATCTATCTTATACTCCGCCTTTTGCCGCTTCCCCTCGCGCCGTGAAATCCGCTGCGGCGGGAAATTTTCAGGCAATATGGGCGTTTATCGTCAATATTCGCCCCGAAACAATCACTTTTCGTGCCAATGGTGCATGAATCGCGCCATCATGCCGCGAATGCGGCGGATGCCCGTCTTCTGCAAGCGGTAGATTCGCGACGTGCTCAAATGCAATTCGTCAGCCACGCCGTCCACAGCGCCGCCTTCCAAATACACTTCCTCCAACACGATGCGTTCCTTTTGCGGAAGACGGGCCATCGCCTCCCGCAGCCGCTCGGCGAGTACATGGCTTTCCGCCTGCTCCTCGGGCAGAGCCCCCGGGTCAGCGATACGCTCCTTCCACGGAAGCCCCTCGGCGTCCACCATGCCGTCAATACAGGGCGCGGCAGAGTCCCCTTCCTTTCTCAGGAAATCTATCATGCGTCCGCGGATGCGATGCACTGCAAATAAGCTAAACGCCACACCGCGAGACGGGTCGAACCCTTCCACCGCCTCAATCAGCCCGACAGTCCCTTCCTGCAGCACGTCCATGATATGTTCGGAGGTACGGTAAGGCGCAGCCTGCTTGAACACGAGGGGCTGATACGATTGGATCAGTTTCGCGCGCGCTCTCTCGTCATGATGCGCTTTGAACGCTTCCCAAAGCCGCACTTCCTCCTCGGGAGACAATATCTCAATTTTTTTCAGCTCTTGGATATATTCTTCCAACCGCAGGTCGAGCACCCCCTTTGCCTAAGGAACCACTGAATAAGTCCCTCCGCGCCTCTGCCGGATCTTTTTCCGCCTGTCGTCGTCAAATCCCTCTCGACGTAGCGATGCTACGCCTTCGAGGGCTTTTCCTGGACAGTCGAAAAAATCCCTCGACAGATGCACGAATTGACTTAATCAGTGTTTCCCTAACGAATCACTCTAAAATTTGATCCGCGCCTCAAAGCCGAACCAGTTGCTGTTTTTCTCGTCGCGCGCCACGAACATGCTGAATCGGTCCGTGAAATCGTAACGAATGCCGTAACGGCGCATATCTTCGGTCAGGCTCTGGGTGTATCGAAGCATAATCTTATCGGTGACATACTTGCCTATTTGTATATTATACGCCTCAATTGTCGATTTGTCTTCCCCTTTTTCACGTTTTTCAAAGGTTCCTGTCGAGAAAGTCAGTTCATCCAGCTGCAAAAGATCGCGGATTGCCTCCTGCACCTCGCCCAGAACGCTCATCTGGAGGCCCGCCAAAAGCAGCGCGTTCCTCTGCGTTTCCGCAGAATCCGCATTGCCGCCATGCAGGGAAGCGCCCCGCAGCGTCAGCATCCTGATAATCTCCTGCTGGCTCATCTCCGGGCTGGAGGTCAGCGTAAACTTCATCTGCTGCAAAGGCCCGTCGATGCCGAGCATGATGCGCGTCCGATTCATCCGAGCCGTCGCCCGGAAGGTGATGCTCGGCAGGAACGAGTCGACCTGATTGAAGTACGCTTCGCCTTCCGTGACACGGAACGAGGTCTGCAAATACTGCACCCGTCCGCGCCGGACGGAAATGGAACCGGACTGCTTCGGATGGCGCGTCGTCCCGCCGAAATGCGCATTGCCCTGGATCCAGAGGTCGTAAAGCCCGGAACTGTAAAAATGCGTGTTTTTCCCGATCTCGATGCCGACGTCGAGGATGATGCGCGGCAGCTCGCTGTCACTCTCCGGCAAAGTCGGAACGGAAACCAGCACGTTGTCCACCGCGAACCGGCCCGTCAGTTTCGGCAGCCGATGTCCGTATATCTCCCCTTCCCGGAAGTCCAGGGACGCCGTCAGCGGCCCCGTAAAGAAAGCCGAGGCAATCTCCAGCTCCTTCGCGTCGAAATTCAATCGGTAATCCACCGGCGTCCTGCCGTCCAATCGCGTCTCGCCGCTGACGGCAAAGGTTCCCTTCCCCATTTTCCCGGAGGAACCTTCCTCGACGGAAATCGAGTCCCCCTCCATCTTCAATCCGAGATTCATTTCCGTCAGCGGGATTTTCAGCGCCTTCAGCTTCACCGATCCGTTCTTGATGCGCAGCTGACCGTCAAAGGTCGGCGCCGCCAACGAACCGCCGATGACCACGTTGCCGTCCGTCTCACCCATCGCCCAGTCGATTTCCTTCGACAGAAGCGGCAGCAGGCCGAGATCCGCTTCGTCCAGCGAAAGACGGAGATTGATCCTGTCGTACTCGGACAGATCTTCTCCCCGTTCCGCCGTAAAGGCCTTCAGCGGCAGCATGCCCGTCGCGCTGGCCCTGTATGTCTTCTCTCCCTGCGCTTTCGTGGCGACAATCTGCTCCAGTTCCACAACACTCCCACGCAAGTGAATCAGCCCAGTCAACGAATCGAAAGTCGAACCGCGGACGCCGCCGTCCGTGATCGTCAGCGACGCATCTGCCAACGGATGCTCGACCGTACCGCCGAACTCCGCCTCCAAATCCAGCGTTCCCACCGCATCGATATCCAGCCCCGCAGCCGCGGACAACAGCCCCGCCCGGATTTTCTGCGCGGAAAGCCGCGCGTCGATATCGCCATCGAGATCGATCGTGCCTTTGACAGCCAGCACGCCGTCTCCCTGATAGCCTTCAAATTGACGGATGGTCACCACGCGTCCGATCAGCCCCGCATCGATTGAAACATTCGTCAGCGGATAGTCGCGCACGCTGCCTTCCGTCATCACGCCGCGCAGCGAAACACGCGGAACCGACCAAGTGCCGCCGAGGTCGATGTCTGCATTGACACGCCCCTGAACCGCATCGTTCTTAGCGTTGGCAATAGCGAGCATCCCCGCGAGATCGCCTTGCTCCACCTTTACCTTTCCCTGCATGGTTTCGCTTTCCAAATCGAAGGAAGCCTTCGCGGAGTAAACGCCGCCGTTCTGCCGGAAACTGAAAGGAGACAACTCAAGCCACGAGCCGCGCATATGTACTTCACCCGCCGCGTCCGTGATCGTCGCGCCGTTCAGCGTCATACTCGCCGCCGACAGCTTTCCGTCAAACACCGGCGCGTCCAATGTACCGGAAATGCGTCCGTCAAACACGCCATGCCCTTCAATCGGGTACGGCATTTTTTTCTCGAACCGCCGCAAGTCGATGTCATGGACCGCCACCGCCATATCAAGCGCCCGCGTCGCCACCGTTACCGTGCCGTTCAAATCCATATCCACCAGCGGCGAATAGATATGGAAATCCCGCACCGTCAGCACGCCGTTTTTCATCGTGTAGTCGCCTTCCATCCCGGACAGCAGATAGCCGTTGTAGCTGCCCCGATGGGAGCTGATATAGCCGACCACCGCAGGATTGTCCAATGTGCCCGTGACCGTGATGACATTGTCGATGTCGCCGGTGATCGGCTGATCCGGCGCCACCAATGCGGCAAAATCCTCCAGCCGGGCGCCGACCGTATCGATCCGGAGATTGATGCGGCGTGCCCCGGTGAAACCGACTACGCCCTCGGCCAGCCATGTCACATGACCGCCGTTTTCCATCGAGAACGAGTCGATCCGCACCCCGTCGAGACTGCCGCTAGCTTTGCCGTGCAGCGTCCGATAGGGCTGCCGGAACAAGTGACCGTGAATCGCCGAGAAATCCGCCGCCACTTCCGGATTCTCTATCGGGCCGCGCACCGTGCCGTTCGCGTCGGCAAACCCCGCCATATCGAAAACCTCGTCGATACGCGAAAGCAGCCCAAGATCTACATGGGTCGCGTAATAGGCAAGGTCAAGATTTTCCATCCCAAGGATTTTTCCTTCGACGCCGATCTCCCCGCCGTTTTCCAAATGCAGGCTCATATAATCGATCTGCGTCTGTTCCGCGTCATGGAAAAAGGACGCGGAAAGCTCCGGCGCCGCAATTTCGAGATACGAAATGTCACGGGCCGTCACGCTGCCGTAAACGGAGGTCTGATCCAGCGTATCCGCGTCCCCCGCAAAGCCAAGATCCGCCGACGCGCGCCCGGAGATTCCCGGCAAAACTTCCGCCAGCGGCGATGCGTCCACATCTGTCACCTTCGCGTGACCGTCAAAGCGCATCGTCGAAGCGTCGAACTCTCCTGCAGCCTCCACATGACCGCCTAAAATATCCGCTGTCAGGGACGGCACGGTAATCCGGTTGTCAGCAAAGGAGGCCGTCGCCTTCGCGTTCTTGATTTCATAGTCCGCCAGCGTCCCTTTGTCCACACGGAACGCGCCGCTGACCGACGGCGACGCTGGCGTCCCTTCGATTTGCGCCGAGAACGCCACCGCGCCGCGGAAAGGACTGTCCTGAAAGATCTCTCCGGGATCGAACCCCTCCGACCGTGCAAACAGGTGAAGCCGGGGCTCTTTTCCGGAAAGGTCGACGGTTCCTCTCACGTTCGCCGGCTGCCCCGCTGCCTCCGCCGACGCGGCGAGGCGCACCTCGCGCTCCGAAAAATCCGCCGTGCCCCCGATTTTCTCGATTTCCGTTTCCAGCACGCGCATCGCGCCGTTCGAGATTGTCCCGCGCCCCTGATAAGAAAGCGCGTCGCCATGTTTTTCCAGCTCCGCCGTCAATGTCTCCACATGGCCGCCGCGAAGCTTCACCGATTCCGGCAGCATCCTCTTCGGTATCCATGACAAATATTTTTCAAGATAGATATCCTCCGCACCGACGGAAAGCCTCGCGTCCTCTCCGCCCATCGTGCCTTCGACGGAAAGCGACGCCTTGTCCTGTTTCGCCTTCAGCGCGACGCGCATCGCCTTTGCGTCGGCAAAATCAACGCTGCCGTTCGCGTCGGAAAACGACAGCGATTTCCCGTCCATCCGGAAATCCAGCGAGGCGTATTCACCGCGCACCAAACCGGCAAAGCCGCTGGGCTCGCTGTCCTCCTCGATCAAATCCGCGTAATTCCATGATCCGTCCGCACGTTTCTCGATCCGCGCCTCCGGACGGCGCACCACGACTTCGTCCACAGCCTTCGCCGGCTTGTCCGCGAGCATACCAAAAAGGCTGAACCGCACCGTTGCCGATTCAGCCTTCAAAAGAATCTCATCCCGTTTGTCGTAAAGTGCGATATCGCGCACCGTCAGCGACCACGGGGAATTTACGCGCACTTCCCCGACCTCGACGCGGGAGCCGAGAAGCTCCGAGCCTTTCTCGCCCGCCATCTGCCCCATGGAGGTCATAAAGGATTGCGTATTCGCCAAGCCCCAGAAAAAAAACGCGCAAAAAAGAAGAAGTCCGAAAACGCCGCCCGCGATCATCAAAGGCCGCCGCTTCATCTCCGGACTCCCCCTTTCTTTTTAGGGAAACGATGAACAAGTCCAACCGACTTATTCATCGTTTCCCTATATTCCTGATATACAATGGTTCCAGCAAATTTTAATCCTAACAAATGATTACATACTGTAATCATTTGACGCGTGCTGCGCACGCTACATTTGCACCAAAGGTGCAAATGCCGTCTCATGAATCTCCGCCTGTGCCCTTTAGGGTATAAGAAAAAGTTCTAACGGAGATTAGCATAAAGCGAAAACCGCGATTTGTCAATGTTTTCTCGGCAAATCACGGCTCCTTTCCTTATCAATCCACGATATCCTTCGGCGCGATATGCACGATTGTCCCGTCCGGCTCGCGATAGACGGCCTCGGCAATCATCGCGTTCCGAAGCATCCGCCGGCAAAGCAGGCACGGTTTGCCGGAAGCGAGACTGCCGTCGGCATTATACCCCTCGATGTAAATCGTCGCCCCCTGCATTTTCACCGGATCGGCGTTGACAATCGCGTTCTGCTCCGCATGGACGGCCACGCAAAGCTCGTAATTCTGCCCTTTAGGCACATTCAGGCGTTCCCGCTCGCAAACACCTGTGTCGATGCAGTTCGCCTCGCCGCGGGGCGCGCCGTTGTAGCCGGTACTGATGATAATCTTGTCCTTGACGATGATCGCGCCGTACCGACGGCGAAGACAGGTAGAGCGCCGCCCCACCGCTTTCGCGATGTCCAGGAAATACTCCGTCCATTCGGGACGCGTCTGTATCTGCGTATTGCTCATCTCAAATCCCCCATTCCAAAAAAGCGGCAGATGCCCCTGCCGCCTTACCGCCGCTAATGTCTATTGAGCAAATTTCGCCGCGCCAGGATGACTGCGACATAATCGTCCACCGGCGCCGGCGGCACCTGCATACTCGTCGGAAAAAAACGTCGCCACCCGCTCGGCGGATTGGCTTTCCAATAAGCAATTCTCGCGTCGTCGGTCGTCCTGTATTCGTCCACGATTTCCACCGGCACATCGGGGATCGCTTCGCGGATCGTTTCTTCCGCAGTCCGGCTCGTCGTCCCGTTTCCCAGCAGGATGCGCTCCGGCCGGAATTTCTTCACGCGGGCCGTCATCTCGTCCGCCAGCAAAACCGTAGCGATAACGGCTTGCTCCAGCACGCGCCCGTCTTCGTCAACGACTGCGACACCGCATTTCTCGCGCCCCGGATCGATTGCCGCGACCACCATTCGGACTCCCTTCTTCCCGACCGCTATTCCGACTTGTCCTCCACATCCACTTGCAGCCGCAGACGGAGCGGCCCGAGCGAGTCGGTCGCTTCCTTCGCGTAGGCGCTGATGACGCCGGAACCGCGTCCCGACATGACCGCATTCACCGCGTCGTAGAATTGCGCGCTGCCCATGACGCCGACGCTGCCCCGGATCGGATCGGGCAGGATCCCCTTCTCCTTCGCCGCTGTGTTGACCTCCTGCAGGAACCGCATGACAATCGTTTCCGCCTCGGCGGTCTGTCCGCTTGCGAAAACAAACGGCTGCGACAGGATCAGTTCTCCTTCCTTGTAAATCGTACGGTTGGCAAAGAGCTGAAGTCCTGTACGCACCGGCTCGCCGCGAACGAGATTGCCCGCCGCGACGATGCGGACCACCGTATCCACGCCGCCCTCTGCAATTCTTTCCGCCGCCTCTTCATACTCCGGCGTATAAATCCAGATATAATTCTCTTCCCTGTTGCCTTCCAACCGATCGGCCGCCCCCGCGTTCGCCATCTGGATCAACGCGCCGAGGTCGGAACGGATCTCATCCACCGACCGCCCGCTGCGGACGACGCCGCTGGCAAGCACTTCCCCTGCGCGGAAGACGATATCGCCTTCCCGCATAATTATGAGGCCTTCGCGAAGCGCTTCCGTCCGCTGTTCCAGTTCCTGGTTTTCTGCAGACAGCGCGCCGTTCTGGGACGACAGGGATTCATTTTGCGTTGTCAACGCTTGCTTGGCCGCTTCGAGCTGCGCGTTCCCCTCGGCCAGTTCCCGCGTGCGCGTTTCCAGGGTTGTCTGCTCCTGCTGCAGCGCGCTCAATTCCTTTTGGGATTTTTCCAGCGCCGCGCTGGCCTCCCGCTGCTCTTTTTCGGAAACCGCGAGCTTTTCGCTGGCCGTGTCGAGCCTCGACTGGGTTTCACGCATTTCCTCGTTGAGCTTTTCCATGCCGAAAAGCGCGACGCGCACATTTTCCGAAGCCGCCGCCAGCACCGCGAAGGTCAGCGTCGTAATCAGGACGCCCGTCACGATCGTGACAATCACCGATGTATGGCGCGGACGAAGCCCGAACAGGGAAAGCTTCTTTTTCCCGACCTTCGAGCCGACGCGGTCGCCGATGACCGCGATTGCGCCGCCCGTCACAATCAGCGCCGCTATCAGAACGATTCCATACATAAGGACCAGTACGCCTTCTTTCGTTGATTTCAGGCCGGCATTTTAGGAAACGCCGAATAAGTCAATTCGTGCATCTGTCGAGGGATTTTTTCGGCTGTCTAGGAAAGGGCCTCGAAGGCGTAGCATCGCTACGTCGAGAGGGCATTGACAACGACAGGCGGAAAAAGACCCGGCAGAGGCACGGGAGGACTTGTTCGGTGTTTCCTTTACCTGGACGCCTGTCGGATGAAGAAAAGCCCCGCGATAAAGCAGACGACATTCGGCAGCCACAGCGCGAACCATAGCGGAATCGCGCCGTTCTGCCCGATAGCTCCGGTCAGAACCATCAGCACATAATAGATGAAGATGATGATAAGACTGACCGCGAAGCCTCGCGACGAACCGGACCGGTTCGGCTGAAGGCCGAGGGGCATGCCGATGATGGCAAAGACAAAGCTCGCGAAGGGGATAGTGAACCGCTGGTACATTTCCGTTTCCAGCTTGCTCGTGTTGACATATTGGGAGGAAAGGATCTTGATCTGCTCCTTCAGCTCCCGGATGGTCATCGCTTCCGGCTTTTTCTGCGAATTGACGATTTCCCTCGGGCTTTGCTCGACAGGCAGCGACTGTGTGTCGAAATGCATCGTATGACGCTTCGCCTGCTCGATGCTCTCGTCCTGCGTGATATCGTAGATGATTCCCTGGTGCATCACCCAGCGATCGCCCTTCCACTCGGCATAGGCCGCGTTTTCGACATGGGTGACCTTGCCTTTCTCGAAAAGCTGCATCGTGATGCCTTCCATCTGCTGCGTCTCGCCGTTGAAACGGCGCGCATAGATCAGGCGCTCAATCAGCCCGGACTTGATGTCCTTGATGATGATATGATCCTGGGTCTTCGGCGCCGTGTTGCCCTTGATCTCATAATTGAGCACCCGTTCGTAAGCGGCGTTGGACCAGGGCACGATGTACTCGTTGAACCAGACGGAAAACAGACTCATGACGAAGCCGAGGATGAGCCCCGGCACGCAAAGCCTTCGAAAGCTGATGCCGCAGGACAGCATCGCGGTAATCTCGCTGCCGCTGGAAAGCCGGCCAAAAGCCAGGAGCGTCGCCAAAAGCATCGACATCGGGAACGTCCAGAGAATGACGCCCGGCAAGCTCAACATGAATATCTTCGCCACCGACGCAAAGGAAGCGCCGTATTCCGTGATGTACTCGGCAATGCGAAACAACGTCCCGGAGCCGACAAATACGGCCGTGAACGCGCATATGCTGAACAGGAAGGTCATCGCGACCTCCTGAAATATATATCGGTCCAAAATGCGAATATGCATAGGCAATTTGCTCCTACAATGTAAAATTGTCGCCCAGATAGAACTTCTTCGCCATCGGGTCGTTCGCCACCGTCTCCCGGTCGCCCTCGATCAGGATTTCCCCGTTGTTCATGATATAAGCGCGCTCGACGATATTCAATGTCTCCCGCACATTGTGGTCGGTAATCAGGATACCGATGCCCCGCTGGCAGAGATACGAAATTATCCCCTGGATGTCCGCGACGGCAATCGGGTCGACACCCGCAAAGGGCTCGTCGAGCAGGATGAATTTCGGCTCAATGGCAAGGCACCGGGCAATCTCAACCCGGCGGCGCTCGCCGCCGGAAAGCTCTGTCCCCCGACGGTCCTTGACATGCTCGACATGGAATTCTTCCAGCAGCGCTTCCATGCGGTCCTTACGCTCCGCCGGGGACAGCGTCGTCGTCTCAAGGATCGCCATCAGGTTTTCTTCCACCGTAAGACGGCGGAAAATAGACGCCTCCTGGGCCAGATAACTGATGCCCATAGCCGCCCGCTGATGCATCGGAAGCCCGCTGACCTCCCGGCTGCCGATATAGACTTCCCCGGCATTCGGATGCTCAAGGCCGATAATCATATAAAACGTCGTCGTCTTCCCCGCGCCGTTGGGGCCCAGCAGCCCGACGATCTCGCCCGTCTTCATCCGCAGCGATACGCCGTTCACGACGTTTCTCTTCTTGAACGTCTTGACAAGATTCCTGACCTCGATGGTCATCTCTTCGACAGAGGCCGGGCGCTGAGAGAAGGCCCGCTCGGGGGAAAACGCAGTCTTCCGCTCGCCGTTTTCTTTTCCCGATACAGCCGCCGTTTCCCGCTCACTCTTGGAAATTTTCTGCTCCGACGTCGGGAAATTATTGCTCTTCTTGTCCTTTTTCATTTGCCACCGTTTCCGTCTTGCTTTGCTCTTGCAGGAAAACCGTCAGGCGTCCGCTCTTCAGCGTGTGGTTGTCCTGAACCGCCCACGCGTTTCCCGTCAATACGATCTTTCCGTTTTCCTTCCCAAAATACTCCGCCACGTCAGCGCCGCCCTCGAAATTTTTCGGCGGGCTGACTACATGGGCATTCCCCACACCCTTGGCCTGCTCCGTTTTCATCCAACCTTCCATATAATCAGCCGTGAAAGTGCCGTCCGCCGAGGAGAGCATGCCGCCCTCCGGCAGCCGGACATAGCCTTCGCCATTGTCATACTCGACACGCGGGGCGTCCACCCGTTTATCCTGTTTCCACCCATGCACGTTTCCGATGGCCACCATTTTCGTCTGAGAGAGGATGTCCACGCGGTCGCAGTCAAGGTGCATCTCTTCTTTGTCCGCGACAACGCCGCCCGTCATTTCCCCCTGGTGCGTCTTCGTATTGTAAGTGACGAAAGCCCCTGTCGCCACCCCTCCGTCATAGTGGATCACGACATTGCCTTCCGCCGTCATTTGCCCCGTTTTCATATTGTACTCGACCTTGTCCGCATTCAGTTCCGACAGCTTTCCCTGATTTCCCGCCTCCGGCTTTTCGCCCTCCGGAGCCGCCAGCGCCACCGTTGAAGTGAACAGGCATGCCGCCGCGATAAGCGACGCCCATCGTGGGATTTTCTTCAAACTTCTCATTTCGCCTTTGCTCCTTCTTTTTCCTTTTCCCTGACGAGATGCGCATGTCCCGAAGCCTGGAATTCCTGGAACTCGTTCCAGGCTTCGATACGATCCGCTTCCAAGATTATCCCCGGCTGCGAAACCCGTGCTTCCCCGATCGCAACCAAGCGGCTCTTGCCCGAAACCCATTCCAGTTCCTTGCTTGTCAGCTTCGCTTCGTCCGACGTCGTCGCCGTGACGCCGCCTTTGAGCTTCACGTTCTTCGTCTTGCTGTTGTAGCTGCCTTCCGGTGCAGTCAGCGTCATCACCTTACCGTCCGGGAAATAATATTTCCCTTTCACGTCTTTGAAGGTTGAAGATTGGGTCTTGATGTCCATGGTCGAAGAAGACATTGTAAGCTCCCAAAGCAGCTTTCCTCCGATCTCCTCCCGGATGGTATTTTCCCCGTATTCCATTTCCCGCGTCTTCGCCGGATCTGTTGTCACAGGCGGCGCGTCCGGAATGGAAAACACCGTCCATGCGGCAAAAGCCATAAATACGGCGATAATCGCCACGAGCCCTATGAGCTTTTTACGCTCCATTCCTTTTTTCCTCCAGGGACTTGACTGTATGATGCTTGATATGCTGCTGTTCCGGCGGCGTGTTCCAGCGGTGCTGGAACCAGAGCCACTGGGTCGGATTCTCCCGGATCACGCGCTCCAAGATTCGCGTGGTCTTCACCGTAAGCTCATACAAATCTTTGTCCGTATCGCCATGATTCTCATAATGCATCGGCTCGCCGAGCCAGACCTTGTGCTTGCCGTCGGGCTGCCGGAGGATAAAGGCCGGCACCACCGGCGCCCCGAACTTTCTCGCGAACACCGCCGGCCCCAGCGGCGTCGAGGCCGTCTTTCCCAGGAAGTCGATGAAAGCGCCGCCCGGCCCCGCGTCCTGATCGGCGAGGAATCCCAAAAGCTTTCCGGCCTTCAGCGCCCGCGCCGCCGCGAAAAGCTCGCTGGTACCGCGGGAAAAAACCTCCATGCCGATGGTCGCCCGAAGGTCGTCGATGACGCGGGTATACTGCTCGTTCGGCTGTTTCTTCGCGATGGCCGTCGCCGGGATGCCCGTCAGCAGGAACGCCGCCGAGAGCCATTCCCATGTGCCGATATGCGCCGTAAAGATTACGACGCCCTTCCCCTCCGCCACCGCGGACTCGATGTATTCCCGATTCTCAAACGAGATATATTGATGGATATTGTCCCGGTTGAGATTCGGCATATATAAGATTTCCAGTATATTGCGCCCGAGGTTGATGAACGAGCGCCGCACCGTTTCCCGCGCCTCGGCCTCCGATATGCCCAGCCCGTCCATCATTTGACGTACGGCGCGTTCCCGCTGCTTTTTGATGAGCCTGTAATACAGGATACCCATTCCCTTGCCCAATGTCAATAGAAAGGAATGTGGGAACAGGCAAACGATGCGGGAAAGAAGCATCAATGTATGGTAAATCATGCAAGCATTCCCCTTGTTGAACCCAATGAATTAAGAAGAAAGATAAAGGGCCGCCGCTTCCTCGAAGCGGCCCTGCGCACGAAGGATACGCTCTACGGTCTCGCGTATCGCGCCGCGCCCGCCGCTGTGTTCTGCCACAATATGCGCCGCGTCCCGTACTTCCGGAACGGCGTCCGCCACAGCTACAGACACCCCAACCCGTTTCATCACCGGCAAATCGATGATGTCGTCGCCGATATAGGCAATTTCTTCATCAGAGATTTTCAATTCGGCCTTCAGTTCCTTATAAGCCGCGCGCTTGTCTGTGCAGCCCTGCCGCACGACGGAAATATGAAGCTCCTTCGCACGGTTCTCGACGATCTTCGACGAGCGTCCGGTCAGGATTGCCGTCATAGCGCCTGCCCGGTGCCAAAGCGAAATTCCGAGACCGTCCTTGATGTCGAAGCGCTTCATCGCCTCGCCTTCCGGCCCCATATAAATGCCGCCGTCGGTCAGCACGCCGTCCACATCCAATACCAGCAGGCGGATTCGCTTCATGCGTGCTTCAAGCGCCGAATCCTTTTCCATCTCAAACCACTCCCTGCCGCAGGAGATCCGTCAAATGCACGATGCCCAGCGGGAAACCGTCCCCGTCCACCACGGGCAGTACCGTGATCGGCCGCGGCTGGTGCTTTTCCATCAGCGAGAGCGCCGAGGCCGCCAGCTTGTCCTTCGTGATGGTCTCCGGCTTCTTCGTCATGAAATGCTCGACCGGCTCGTTCAGGAATTCCGGTCCCTTGGCGAGGCAGCGGCGAACGTCGCCGTCGGTCACGAGCCCGATGAATTTCCCGTTTGCGTCCACCACCGAGGTAGCGCCAAGTCCCGTGGACGTCATGATGAACAGCGCTTCCTTCGCCGTGCGGCCCGCTTCGATGATCGGATTGTCGTCGCCGCTGCGCATGACGTTCTCTACGGTCAGCAGCAGCTTCCGTCCCAGCGAGCCGCCCGGATGGAACACAGCAAAGTCCTGCTCGGTGAAATTCCGCGCCGCCAGCAGCGCCATCGCCAGCGCGTCGCCCATGGCCAGCGCCGCCGTCGTGCTGGCCGTCGGCGCGAGCCCCAGCGGGCAGGCCTCTTTCTCGACGCCCGCGTCGATGAAAAAGTCGGCGTTCTTTCCCAGCGTCGAGTCCCTGCGTCCGCAGAGCGCGATAATTTTCGCGCCGATGCGGCGGATGACCGGCAGGATATTGATCATCTCGTTCGTCTCGCCGCTGTTGGAAATCGCCAGCACGATATCGTTCTGCGTGACCATGCCGAGGTCGCCGTGGAACGCCTCCGCCGGATGCATGAAAAACGAAGGCGTTCCGGTAGACGCAAGGCTCGCCGCGATTTTCTGCCCGACGTGGCCGCTCTTGCCGATGCCGCTGACGATCACGCGCCCCTTGCAGTCGAGGATGGCCCGCGCCGCCGCCTCGAACTCGTCGTCGATGCGGGACAAGAGTTTTTGCAGCGCGTCCGTCTCGATGCGGAGCGTTTCCAGTGCTTTTTCCTTAATCATGGGACAAACCTCAATGCAAATGCTTTCTTACAATATTATAGATGGAAAGCGCGTCTTTCAACAAATCTTCCAGCTTGTCCAGGTAGACCATATTCGGCCCGTCGGAAAGCGCCTCCTCCGGATTGTCATGGACCTCCATGAACAGCGCGTCAACCCCGGCGCCTACCGCGGCCCTTGTCAGATATTCGACATACTCCCGGTTCCCCGAGGACGCCGTACCGAGACCGCCGGGAATCTGCACGCTGTGGGTCGCGTCGAAGACCACCGGATAGCCGAAGGAGCGCATGATCGGGAACGAACGCATATCGACGACGAGATTGTTGTAGCCGAAGGACGCGCCGCGCTCAGTCAGCATGATATTCGGATTGCCGCCTTCAAGGATCTTGTCCACCACGTTCCGCATATCCTTCGGCGAGAGGAACTGCCCCTTCTTGACGTTGACCGGCTTTCCGGTCAGCGCCGCCTGATAGACCAGGTCGGTCTGGCGGCAGAGGAACGCCGGGATCTGCAGGATATCGACGACCTCGGCGGCGGGTTTCGCCTGCGCCTCGGTATGGATGTCGGTAATTACCGGAACGTCCAGCTCCTTTTTGATCTGCGCAAGCATAGCCAGCCCCTTTTCAAGACCGGGGCCGCGGAAGCTGTTGAAAGCCGAACGGTTCGCCTTGTCAAAGGACGCCTTGAAAACGTAGGGAATGCCCAGCCTCTGGGTAATGGCCTTTATTTCCCTGCCGATATAGAGCGACCGCTCCATCCCCTCCAGTACGCAAGGCCCCGCGATCAGCGCCAGCGGATTCCCCGCGCCAATCTCAAAATCCCTGATCTTGACCGTGTTCATGATTTCGCCGCCTCCTCTTTTTCTTTCATTTTATATATCTCATTGACCTTCGCCAAATCCTCCGGCGTGTCCACGCCGACAAACCGGGCGTTTGTCACGATGCACCTGATTTTATAGCCGTTTTCCAGCGCCCGGAGCTGCTCCAGCGACTCCGCCCGCTCCAGCGGAGTAGGCTTCATTTTCGCATAAGCCAGCAGGAAATCCCGACGGTACGCGTAAATGCCGATATGCTTGTATACGGGCGTTCCCGCGTCGTTTCGCGGATACGGGATCAGCGACCGGGAAAAATACAGCGCGCAGCCGTTCTTGTCCATGACCACCTTGACGTTGTTCGGGTTCCTTTGCTCCGCTTCCTCCGTTATCGGCGTCGCCACCGTCGCCATCTGCAGTCCGTCGTCATGCTCGAAAGCGTGCCCCAGCTCGTCGATCAGCGACGGCTCGATCAGCGGCTCGTCCCCCTGCACGTTGATAATCAAATCGACGTCGGGATTCGCCGCCGCAACTTCCGCAAGACGGTCGGTTCCTGTCGGGTGGTCCTTCGCCGTCATCATCGCGCGTCCGCCGTGTAATTCCACCGCCTTTAAAATCCGCTCGTCATCCGTCGCGACGAGGACGCCGGACAATGTCTTCGCCTGCGAGGCCCGGTCGTAAACCCGGCAGATCATCGGTTTTCCCGCAATGTCTTTCAGCGGTTTTCCCGGGAGCCGCGTAGAAGCGTACCGAGCAGGTATCACACAAAGGATTTTCATGCCGACAGCCTCTCATTTCTTTTCATTTTCTCTTTCAGGCTTTCTTTCATAAGATGGATGAATTCTTCCTCTCCGTCGCGGAACGTGACCTCGACGCTGACAACATAAATCGGGATCTTGAAATCGGCCCGCTCGCGCAAGAGTTCCGCGGGCACCTTGACCGCGTCCTTCTCGGTGATCACGATGGCCTCCGCGTCGAGCAGCTGCGCCTGCGCCGCCACGTCCAGCATTTCCTGCACCGTGTAATCGTGATGGTCGGGGAACCGCAGGCTCTCGATGACCACCGCGCCGATATCGGAAAGGGTCTGCTCAAAAGAGGCCGGGTTGCCGATAGCCGAGACCGCCATGACGCGCTTGCCGCGCATCTCGGCGACGTCGACGCCGGGGCTGGCGATGTTGTTCGCCCATTCCTCGAACCGGATGAAGCCCTTCGGCTGATGGACGCTCTCGACGACGAGCGCATGCCCGTTTTCCTCCCGGATAATGCGATGAATATAATCGCGCGAGGCCTCCGTCGCCTGATCGACCTTCGTCAGCAGGCAGACGTCGGCGCGGTCGATATGGGAAATCGGCTCGCGGAGCGTGCCGCGCGGCAGGATATAGCTGTTGCCGAACACGTTCACGGCGTCGATCAGCAGGATTTCCATATCGCGCTCCAGCATCCAATGCTGGTAGCCGTCATCGAGGATCGCGACCTCGGCGCCGAAATGCTCGATAGCGTAGCTGCCCGTCTGATAGCGCTCCGGGCCGATCAGGACCGGCACGCCGGGCAGATGCTTCGCGAGCATGAAGGCCTCGTCGCCGGCCTCCGTCGCGTTCATGTGCAGCGTCTGGCCGTCGGACACCACGCCCACGTCGCCTTTCCATTTTGCGCGGTAACCGCGGTTCAGGATGACGACGCGATAGCCGAGCCCTTGGATTTCCTTTGCGAGGCGCTGGGCCGTCGGCGTCTTGCCCGTGCCGCCCACGGTGATATTGCCGAGGCTGATGACATAGCAGTCCAGCTTCTTGCGGCGGAATATGCCCAGCTTGTAACCTGCCAGACGCAGATTGACGAGACCGCCGTAAATCAGCGAGAATACGTAGAGCACCGCCAGGAACAGCTGCACGACCACACCATGGGCATCCTGGCTGTGAATAATCTGATAGAAGAAGGTCTGGAAGTTCTCGACCTTGTCCGTGGACTTGATCTGACCGCTGGCAAGACGATACTGCTCGACACTGTTCAGGAGTTCATGGAGCAGCACCGCGCTTCGGCGGGCCGCGCCCTTGTTCTCGTTGATGATGGCCAGGGTCTCGCGCTCCATGCGCGCCCGTTCTTCCGGGTCCTCAAAAAGGCGAAGCACCGCATCCGTCAGTTCCGATTCGTTTTGTACCGTGACGACGGCGTTCCTCTTCGTGAACAGCGAATGGATTTCCTTGAAATTGACCATGTTGTAGCCGACGATGATGGCCTTGCCGTGGGCCGCCGGCTCCAGGATATTGTGTCCGCCATGGGCGATCAGGCTGCCGCCGACATAGATGACGTCGCCGATGCTGTACACCTTGCCCAGTTCGCCGATGGTATCCAGCACCACGATATCATGATCTTCCGACGGATGTTCGAGAAGCTCCGTGCGCCGCGCGACGGAAAAACCTGCCCGGCGGCAGATCATCAGCACCTCCCGGGTTCGCAGCAATTCGCGGGGCGCGATGATCAGTTTCGCATTCGGCGACTTCCCCCGGAAAGCGCGGAAAGCCTTCAATACATAATCTTCTTCGCCGCGGTGGGTACTGCCCGCCAACAGAATGCCGCCGTTGTGCGTGAGCCCCATTTCCGCAAGGAGCTCCGCTTTTTCATCGGCGCCGACGTCCGTGTAGGTCTGGTCATATTTCGTATTGCCCGTGACGATGACGAGATTCGGATCCGCGCCGAGACGGATAATGTATTCGGCGTCGATGGGCGACTGCATCGCGAATTTCTGGATGGTGCCGATCATCTCGTCCTTCAGGCTGTACAGATAACGATACCGCTTGACGCTCTTGTCGCTGATGCGGCCGTTGATCATCATGACCGGGATGCGCATCCGGCGGCATTCCCGCAGGAAGTTCGGCCACAGCTCCGTCTCCACCGGCATGAACACGCGCGGCGTGATCCGGCGCACGACTCTTGCCGCGAGGAACGGCAAATCCAGCGGGAAATAGATGATACTGTCCGCGTCCTTGATGATGCGGTTCGCCATTTCGTAGCCGCTGGTCGTTACCACCGAGACGAGGATCGGGCTTTTCGGGAATTCATTGCGGAACTCCTTGATCAGCGGGCTGGCCGCCACGATCTCGCCGACCGACGCCGCGTGTACCCAGATACAGTTTTTCTTCGCGACTTTTTCCAGCGCGTCCTCGGGAATGAATCCGAGACTCTGGCGAATGCGCTCGATAAAACCGCGTTCGCGGATAGCTCGAACCAGGAATACAGGGATGATGAGCAATACCACGATAATGGCCGCGATGTTGTATAAAAACTGCATTACGCTTCCCCTTTGTTATAGACTTGCCCTTCCCTTTGGGGCGAAACAGGCCATCGGACTGTTTCGGGACCGCTTGCGGCGGGTAAGGTCTTTCAGCGCTGCGCTTGCATTAATCGATACGTTTCAAAACCTCATCCGCCAGCCTTCGGCTGCCACCTTCCCCATAGGGGAAGGCTAATTACTTTTCCCGTACTGTATATGATAAAGCCCTGCGTACAGGCCGCCTGCCGCCAGAAGCTCCTCATGGGTGCCCTGCTCGCGGATCCTGCCGCCGTCCAGCACATAAATCCGGTCGGCGTTGATGATCGTCGAAAGCCGGTGCGCGATGACGAAGGACGTGCGCCCCACCATCAGACGGTCCAGCGCCGCCTGCACGATTTTCTCGCTCTCGGTGTCGAGAGCGCTGGTCGCCTCGTCGAGGATCAGGATGCGCGGGTCCTTCAAAATCGCCCGGGCAATGGCGATACGCTGCCGCTGTCCGCCGGAAAGGTTCGCGCCCCGCTCGCCGATTTCCGTATCGTAGCCCTCGGGCAGCGCCATGATGAAATTATGCGCCCCCGCGTCCTTCGCCGCCGCCTCGATTTCCTCATCCGTGGCGTCCAACCGTCCGTACCGGATATTTTCGCGCACTGTTGCGGAAAACAGCACCGTTTCCTGCGGCACGATGCCGATCTGCGTGCGCAGCGACTCCGTCGTCACATCCCGGACGTCGTGACCGTCAATCGTGATCGAGCCGCCGGTCACATCATAGAAACGCGGGATCAGGTTCGCCACCGTGGATTTACCCGCGCCGGAGGGACCGACAAAAGCGATCATCTGCCCCGGCTCCGCCGTGAACGTCAAGTTCGACAGCGCCGGCACATCCTCCCGATAGGAGAAGCTGACGTCCGAAAAGCATACGCGCCCTTCCACGGGCGGAAGCGTCTTCGCGTCAGGCGCGTTCGTCACCGTTTCTTCCATGTCCAAGAGCGCGAATACGCGGTCTGCCCCCGCCATGGCTTTCTGTATCTGCGCGTAGATGCGCGAAAGCCGCTTGACCGGGTTCGCGAGATTCACCGCGTAGGTCAGGAACGCCACCAGCGTGCCCGCCGTAATCACGCCGTCCACGACTTCCTTGCCGCCAAACCAGATAATGACCGTCACAGCAAGCGCCGCGAGGAATTCCACCGTCGGCGTCAGCAGGCTCGAAAGCTGCGCGTCCTTCATCACCGCGCGGAAATTCAGCTCGTTCTGCTCGTGGAACCGGTCAATCTCAAACTCCTCCCGCACGAAGGACTTGACCACCCGTTCCGAGGAAATACTTTCCTGCATCAGCGCCGTGATGTCGGACATCCGTTCCTGGATCACCGAGCCCGCCGAGCGGACCTTCTTGCCGAAAATATCCATCGCCAGCCCGACCAGCGGCACCGTGATCAGCGTCAGGATGCTGAGCTTCCAGTCCAGCAGCACCATCATCGCCAGAGAGCCGACAAAGATCGCGCTCTCCGTCATCATCTCGACCATGCGCTCCACCAGCGCGCTTTGCAGCGCCGCCACATCGTTGGAGATATAGCTCATGATCTCGCCGGTCTGCTTCCGGTCGAAAAACGCAATCGGCAGCCGCTGGAGCTTTCGGAATAGTACGTCCCGCACGTCCACGATCACGCGCTGGCCGATATACGATACCAGGTATCCCTGGCCGTAATAAAAAATCCCTCGAATGAAGAAGATCACGACGATGCCGACGCAGATCAGGTTCAGCATGTCCATGTCCCGCGCCGCCAGCACCTTGTCGATCATGTCCTTGATGACCCAGGGCAAATAAAGATTCGCGGCCGCCGCGACGACAATGCAGACGATAGCCTCCAGCAGCCGTCTTTTATATGGCTTGATATAGGCGAGCAGTCGAAAATACCCCTTCATGCCCCGCCTCCCGCAGCGGCCACGATCCGCTGCGCCACGCGCTCCGACGAACCCGGTTCACCGAGAAGCGCGCAGGCTTCCTGCAGCTTCGCCCGCACTGCGTCCCTGTGCCCCGGTTCCGCCCAGAATTTGCGCGCCTCCGAGAAAATCCGCGCGGGATTCGCCTCGTCCTGCAAAAGCTCCGGCTGCACCATCTCGTCCAGCAGGATATTCGGCAGGCTGAAACATTTCACATGCACAAGAAGTTTTCCTATAAAATAAGAAACCGGCGACAAACGGTAAAGCACGATGCAGGGAAGTCCCATCAGCGCCGCCTCCATGACCACGGTCCCCGACGTCGCCAGCGCGAACTGCATGACCGACATCAAGTCATAGGTATGCTCCCGCGTGAAATTGATTTTGACGCCGGCCTCCGCCGCCATGCGTTCCATGCGGGACTGATCCATGCCCTGGGCCACCGGCAGGTAAAAGACCGTTTCCGGCTTTTCCTGCGCGATGCGCCGCGCGCCCTCCAGCATCGCGGGAAACACCAGCGAGATTTCCTGTTTCCGGCTGCCCGGAAGCAAAAGGACCGGATAATCGCCGTCCTTTACGCTGAAAAACGCCCGCGCCTCCTCCGCCGTCATCGACGGGCGCACCGTATCCACCAAAGGATTCCCGACAAAGGAGATATTCGCCCCCGCCGCCTGATAGACGGGAAGCTCGAAGGGGAAAATCGCGACGAACTCGTCGGCGAGCTTCGCGCAGTCCTTCGCGCGGCCCTTGCGCCACGCCCACGCCGACGGCGGGATATACGAAAACACGCGGACGCCGAGCGCCTTCGCCCGCTTCGCCAGCCGCCAGTTGAAATCGGGATAATCGATCAAGACGAGAAGGTCGGGCTTCTCGCGCTTGATCGACTCGGTCAGAAGATTCAAGAGCGAAAGGATTCGGGAAAGATTCATAAGGACTTCCCAAACGCCCATGACGCTGTATTCCGAGCAATCGGCGACAAGCCGGACGCCCGACGCCGCCATCTGCGGACCGCCGAAGCCGAAAAGCTCCGCCCCCGGCGCGATTTTTTTCACGCCCTCCGCCAAACGCGCGCCATGAAGATCGCCGGACGCTTCCCCGGCGGAAAACATGATCTTCAACGGCGCACCTTCTTTCCAAAACTTTCCCATTAAAGTATTTTAGCACAAAATCCATATCCGCTTCAATAAAAACCGCGAAAAGAATACACCGCGCAAATGAATATCGGCGGGAAAACAAAAAACGAAGACAATAAATATCTCCGCACGCTCGCGCAGCCGGAACACAACCGCCGCGTACGCATCATGCTTACAGCAAAACTGCCTTCCCCGGGAAGAGAAGGCAGTTTTCATTTTATTTTCAGGTTATGTTCGAATGTTTCACGTGAAACAATTTGTAGTTTTTTCGCAAACAATTTCACAGCGAGTCATGGAGCGGCGACCATGAGAAAACGGGCGCCTTTGTTTCGAATTGGTCGAACGCGCCGTCCGCGTGGAGCTCTCCGAAGTGCAGCGCATATCTTTTCTGATAGACGACCTCGACCTCGATGGGCATATCTGCCGCGATTGCCTCGGCGGGCAAATCGAGCACGAGGCCGATGCGGCTCCAGGACGAGCCGCCAAGCTCGGAGTCCTTCGCGCGCTGCACCAGCGTGTAGCGGCGCGCCGTCGGCTCGATTTCATGGAATCGGCCCTGATGAATCTTTATTTCGGCGTTCGCCAGCCCATCGCGGTCAAGATTGCGGCAGGAAAAACGCAGACGCAGCTGATAAGTCCCTCCCGCTTGCTCCAGCGCGGCGAAATCCACATGACCGGTGCGCCCCTGCTCAAGCTGAATGCTCATCACATGACAATACGGCGTCAGAAGATAGGCTTCCGCCTCGATCTCCTGTTCCTTGTTTTCGTCCGGCGTGCGTCCGAAAACCTCCGCCTCCGACTGGGAACGGAACACAAAACTCACGCGTTTTTTCGGCACCAGCTTGTTCGCGTCCGCCTTCGCCATCAAAACCTCTTCCTCCGACAAGCTCGGCGCCGCCATGACGGGCTGCGTTCCCAAAAGCAGCAAAGCCGCCGCCAGCATCGCCCCGGTTTTTTTCAAAAGCTTCATTTGGTTCATTCCTTTCCGCAATTACTCTCCGTATCACAGAAAAATCATAAAAGAAAGCGCCAAAATTGTCAAGAATGGCACGCTTCGTCAAAATCCCCATTGACAAACTATGAAATATTGTATAAAATTTTCCTATATCCATATTTAGGAGGCGTTTTTCATGGGCAAAATTTATCAGGGCATGACGGAATTGATCGGGGGCACTCCGCTCCTCCAGGCGAATAATTTTATGAAGGCAAAGGATTTTCAGGCGACGCTGCTGGTAAAGCTCGAATATTTCAATCCGGCGGGAAGCGTCAAGGACCGTATCGCGAAAGCGATGATCGAGGACGCGGAAAAGCGCGGCGTTTTGAAAAAGGACTCGGTAATCATCGAGCCGACCAGCGGCAACACGGGCATCGGCCTCGCCAGCGTGGCGGCGGCGCGCGGCTATCGGGCAATCCTGACCATGCCGGAGACCATGAGCGTCGAACGGCGCAACCTTCTCAAAGCCTATGGTGCGGAAATCGTGCTGACCGACGGCTCGAAGGGCATGAAAGGCGCCATCGAGAAAGCGGAAACTCTGGCGAAGGAAACGCCGGGCGCGTTCATCCCCTCGCAGTTCACGAATCCCGTGAATCCTGCGGCCCACCGGGCGACCACCGGGCCGGAGATCTGGGACGACACCGACGGCGCGGTGGACATTTTTGTCGCGGGCGTCGGCACTGGCGGCACATTGACCGGCGTCGGCGAATATCTGAAGGAGAAAAAGCCTTCGGTCAAGATCGTCGCGGTGGAGCCGGAGGCTTCACAGGTGCTCGGCAAAGGGCAGGCGGGGCCGCATAAGATCCAGGGTATCGGCGCCGGTTTTGTGCCGGACACGCTGAACACGAATATCTACGATGAGATTCTTCCGATCGCCAACGAGGAAGCGTTCCTGTTCGGCAAGGAATTCGCCCGTGCCGAAGGCGTACTCGTCGGCATTTCCTCCGGAGCGGCGCTGGCCGCCGCCGCGAAGCTGGCCGCGCGTCCCGAGAACAGGGGCAAGACCATCGTGGCCCTGCTGCCGGATACCGGCGAACGCTATCTCTCCACCGACCTTTTCAGCGAATAAAGGAAACCTAACGTCCCCCTCATGCAAAAACCGTCGCGCGTTTTGCTTCGCGCGGCGGCTTTTTGTCTTTACAAACGAGATGGCTTTCATTACAATATATAAGTCACACGAAAAATGCAAAAATAAGAATTACGGAAAGGAGGCGCGCGATGTGCGTTTGAACAAGTCCGGCCTTCTCGCGTCCCACGGCGAGGTGCTGCGGGAGGGCATCCGGGACGGGATGCCGATTGCCCTCGGTTATTTTGTCGTGGCGTTCACTCTCGGCATTGCCGCGCGGAACGCGGGCCTTTCGCCTTTGCAGGGCTTTCTCGCCAGCTTTTTCAACAACGCTTCGGCGGGGGAATACGCTGCCTTCACGGTCATCGCCGCCGACAGCCCGTATCTGGAAATGGCGCTGATCACGCTGGTGGCCAACGCGCGCTATCTTTTGATGAGCTGCGTGCTGAGCCAGCGCTTCGCACCGGACGCTTCGATCTGGCACCGGATTTTCGTCGGCTTCGACGTGACCGACGAGATTTTCGGCATTTCCGCCGCACGCCCCGCGCCCCTCGACCCCTATTACAATTACGGCGCGATGCTCGTGGCGCTGCCCGGCTGGGCGGGGGGCACGGCCATCGGCATCATGGCGGGAAACGCGCTTCCGCCGGCAATCGTCAGCGCACTTTCCGTGGCGCTTTACGGCATGTTCCTCGCGATTATCATCCCGCCCGCGCGGGTGAACCGCGTCATCGGCGCTTTCGTCCTGCTGGCCTTCGCGGCCAGCTTCGCCGCCTCGGTGCTGCCGGTAATCTCGGAACTGTCCGGCGGCACGAGGACCATCCTTTTGACCGTCGTGCTTTCGGCGATTGCCGCCGTGAAATATCCGCGGAAAGATGAGGAGAGTGAGACATGAAGCACAGCATTTGGACCTATCTCCTCGTGATGTCCGCGGTCACGCTGGCCATACGCATCCTGCCGCTGACGCTGATCCGCCGGCAGATCAAGAGCCGCTTCGTGCGCTCGTTCCTGTTTTATGTGCCGTACATCACGCTGGCGGTCATGACCTTCCCCGACATCATCCACGCGACGCAGACGCCAATCTCGGGCATGCTGGCGCTGATTTTCGGAGCGATCCTGGCATGGCTCGGAGCAAGCCTTTTCAAGGTTTCGGCGTTTTGCTGCATTGTTGTGTTCGTGGCGGAACGTTTCTTAATTGGATAAAAAGGATACGTCCACGTCCCAAAGGGGTTTCACCCCTTTGAACCCCACAAAAGGAGGACAAGCCCTCCTTTTGAAACCTCCCAAATTCGCGACGCAAGATTAGAGAAATGCCACCAAACAAGCCGCGTTCCGGCGATTGCTGACGCCACCGCTGGACGCCGCGCAATTCGGTGAACTTAGACACAGGGCACGGCGTCCCAAGCTCGTTTTAGGATAGGAGCAAGCGCAAATTCTGTCAGCGTAACAAAGGAGCGCCTCCAACAAGCAACGAATGCTTCGCTTCACGAAAACCGCGCAAACTCAGGCCCGAAACACAACCAGTGGCGCGAGCTAATTCCGCAAAACTCGCAAAACCAGCGTCCACCACTATCCTCGCCGGGCCTTGCCGCCGCACCCTTCCGTCACGTTCACTCCTGATGTGCGGCGGCTGAGCCCCGCGCAAGCTAAAGTTAAAACGCGGACGGAATGTATATCTTTATTGCAGCTTCCCATCGCGATTTTTAGCAGGGATTCAAAAGGGGCGCAGCCCCTTTGCGAGGATGCTCGAAGGAGCAGCGCTCCTTCGAATAAACTATCTTCAAAAAAACGAAAGAAAAAATCAGAAAATAAATCGGAAATCTCGTGCATGCGTCTTGTACAAGCATGCCATTTATCGACGGATCACTTTCCTTCGATAAAAACGACCTTAAAACAATAAAAAGAGGGGTGGTTTGCCCCTCTTTTTATTGTTTCGGCGTTTGCAGCGCGGCGCGCGTCACCACCCCTTCTCCGAAGCGACGCTTCAGGCTGTCGATCGCGCCGTAGAGCCGATCCTTCTTTTCGTGGTCGTCGAAAAGCGAAACCTCCCCACCTTCCGAAAGATTCCCGGCGGAGACGCCGAGGAGCCGTATCCCCTGCCCCGGCGGCATGGAAAAAGCCCGGAACAGTGTCTGCGCCTCCCGGAAGATATCCTCATCGTAGGCAATCGGCTCGGGAAGCGTCTGCTGGCGGGTGAAGGTGTCGAAGGAGCCGAGACGGATCTTCAGCGTAATCGTCCGCGCGAAAAGCCCTTGCCGCCGCAGACGCCATCCGACTTCCTCCGAAAGCGCGAGCAGCACTTTTTCGGCTTCCTCGCGGGAGCGGATGTCCTCGTCGAAGGTCTCCTCCCTCCCGATAGACTGTGCGGCGCGCCGAGGCTCCACAGGGCGTTCGTCGAGACCGTGGGCGAGGGCGAGAAGCTGCGACGCCATCCGATTGCCGAGGGCCTGAGCCAGTTTCCCTCTGTCGGCAGCGGCAAGCTGACCGATGGTCCTGAAGCCGAGGGCGGCAAGCCGTGCCTCGGTCTTTTTCCCGACGCCGAAGATGCGGTTCACGGGCAGCGGCGCCAGAACCTTTTCCGCGTCCTCCGGCCGGATGACCACGAGGCCGTCCGGCTTTTCGAGGTCGGAGGCCAGCTTCGCGAGGAATTTGTTCGGCGCGATTCCGACGGAAGCGGTCAGTCCCGTTTCCTCCCGCACGGCGCGCTTGATTTCCTCGCCGTAGACACGGGGATTTTCCATCAGCCGCTCCATGCCCGTGAGGTCGAGAAACCCTTCGTCGATGGAAAGCTGCTCGATGACCGGGGAAAAACGCGACAGAATCGAGAAAATCTGCCGCGACACGTCGCTGTACCGGGCATGGTCGGGATGAAGGAAAATCGCGTTAGGACAGAGCCGCCGCGCAATCGCCATCGCCTGCGCCGAATGAACGCCGAACTTCCGCGCCTCATAGGAAGCGGTAGACACGACGCCCCGCGGTCCCAGCCCGCCGACGATCACAGGTTTTCCCCGATACTCCTCATGGTCGCGCTGCTCGACAGAAGCGAAAAACGCGTCCATATCGATATGAAGAACAATCCGTTCCATGACGCGCCCTCCTGATTGATACATCAATTTTTAATTAAAACTTCCCACACGCACAATCACTCTGAAACTTAATGGCATAAGATTAAAAGTAACAACATTCCCTTGCCTTCCCCTCGAGGGGAAGGCAAGAGTTCGTGATTTTTTTACGACGGAAGTTTTGGTTTACGGGATAATAGATAGGTTTGTTGGAATTATTCATGTGGAAATTTTAAGTTTTAATATATTCCATAGAACTTACTCTTATTTAACTTGCAATATAGCTACAATATAGTAGAATAGGCATATAAATTAAGATTAGAGCGGAGTGGATGGCCATGACAATAACCACGAAGCGGATTGGTACGACACCTGAATTGGAAAAACCGACGCAACTTTCTCATACAACTGCCAAAACGAATAATGAATTGAAAAACGACTTAACCAATGTTCGTGCCAACCAAAACCTGAGCCGTCTATTTTCTACGCCGGATAAACTCTTCGAAGACTTGAAAATTTGACGATGTTGCTCAATATATGTTTCTGCCCGCCGCAACGGCGGGCTTTTTCTTTTTACTCAAACAGCGCCCGTATCTCCGCCTCGGTGAGCTTTGACAGGAAGCTCTCCCCGGGTTGGATCATCTTGTCGATCAGCGCTTTTTTCTGTTCCTGCAGCGCGAAGATTTTTTCCTCGATGGTGTCCTTCGTGACCAGCTTCACGACCTGCACCTTGTTCATCTGCCCGATCCGGTAGGCGCGGTCGGTGGCCTGCTCCTCGACGGCGGGATTCCACCACGGGTCGTAGTGGATGACCATATCAGCGCCGGTCAGGTTCAGGCCGGTGCCGCCGGCTTTCAGCGAAATCAGGAACACCGGCTTCGTTCCCGCGTTGAATTCCTTGACGAGCCGGAGACGCTCGGCGGCGGGGGTCTGCCCGTCCAGATATTCGCAGTCGTGCCCGGCGACGGCGAGACGCTCGCGGATGCGGTGAAGCATCGAGGTGAACTGCGAGAAGATCAGCAGCCGATGGCCGCCCGCCACCGCGTCGCCGACCAGTTCCTCCAATTGGTCCAGCTTACCGGAGCCGCCGTCGTAGTTCTCGAGGAACAGCGCGGGGTCGCAGGCGATCTGCCGGAGCCGCGTCAGAAGCGCCAGGATTTTGATCCGGCTGGCGTCGAAGCCGCGGTTTTGCAGTTCGTTCGCCAGTTCCTTGCGGCTCTGGGCGAAATAGGCCTTGTAGACCTTTTCCTGCTCCGGCGTCATTTCGTTCGTCAGGCGGCTCTCGGTCTTGTCCGGCAGCTCCGTCAGCACGTCGCGCTTCAGGCGGCGCAGGATGAACGGCGCGATATGCCGCCGCAGGCTGTCCGTCTTGCCCGCGTCCCCGTCCCTGACGATGCCCGTCTCGTATTTTTGGTGAAAGGTCGTGTGAGCGCCGAGATAAGCGGGCAGCAGGAAGTCGAAAATCGACCAGAGCTCGGTCAATGTGTTCTCAATCGGCGTGCCCGTCAGCGCGAAGCGGCAGTCCGCCTTGATGCGCTTGACCGCCTTTGCCGCCTTTGTTGTCGGATTCTTGATATGCTGCGCCTCGTCGAGGATCGCGCAGGAAAAATGACATTTCTCATAGAATTCCATGTCGTTGCGAAGCGTGGCATAGGTGGTGATTACCACGTCCTTGCCCTTATGCATCGCGTCGCGCAGGATTTCCTCGCGTTGCGGCTTCGACCCCGCGACAGCGACGGCGCGAAGCTCCGGCGTGAAGCGCGCGATCTCGTCAAGCCAGCCGTAGATCAGCGACGTCGGCGTCACCACGAGGGCCGGCGGCATATCGGGCCCGCGCCGCGCCAAAAGGAACGCGATGGTCTGGAGCGTCTTGCCTAGGCCCATGTCGTCGGCCAGGATGCCGCCCAGCCCATGGGCCGCCAGCGACGAAAGCCAGCGGTAGCCGGTCGCCTGATAGTCGCGCAGCACGCCGGTAAGCTCCGGCGGGATTTCCCGCTCCGACTCCGCCGGATTGCGGATGTCGCGCACGAGCGCACGGAACCCTTTGCCGACGGACAGCCGGAAGCCTTCTGTCTCCTTCGCCAACGTGTCGACGTAAAGGGCTTCCGCCAACGGCAGCTCCGCCTTGCCGCCCTTCAGCTTCGCCAGCCCAGTTTCCTCGGCGAAATCCGAGAGCGCGGAAAGCCCCTCGCCGTCCAGCGAGAGGAATGTGTTGTCCTTGAGCCGATGATAGCGGTGCTTCAAGCGATACGAGCGAAGGATCTCGATCAGCTCGTCAAAATCGAAATCGCCGCCGGAAAAGGTCAGTTCCAACAGGCTGTCTTGATTGACCGAGACGCCCAGCGTCACCGGCGGCATGGACTGCACCGGGCGGCGGGTGAAGCTTTCGCTGTAAAGGACGTCGGCGAGCTTCGACAGCTCCGGCAGCCCTTCCCTCAAAAAGTCATAAGCGCGCTCCTCCTCAAGCTGTACGAACCGCCCGTCCTCCCGCGCAAAGCCCCACGCGTCCAAAAGCGAGAGGATTGCCCGTTCCGTTTCCGCGTCGCGGATCAGCCCCGTCATGCCCGGCGCAGGCTTTTTTTGTGTCTCCGCGGCAGGATTGAAGGAGATTTCGCCATAGCGGAACGTCATCTCGATTGAGACGCCGTCCCCGAGGTAATCGAGCCGCGCCTCCGCCTCCAGCGGCAGCATCTTGTACCGTTCGGCGAAAGAGCTTGCCACATGGACATTGACGGCCTTCCGCATTTGCGGCAGCACCAGCGAGAAAAAATCCGCCATGCCCGATTTGTCGATATCGACGGCCTTCGTGTCGCCGAAGGCGGCCATGAAGCGCATCAGCGCGTCGCGCCGTTCCTTCGGCACATGACAGATCAGCCCGTTCTGCAAAAACCATTCGCCGTCCGAGGTCAGGTTGAGCACAAGGCCTTCCGTCGTGATTTCCAGCCGCCCGCTGCCGTTCCTGTCCTCCAGATCCACGGAAATCTCCGGCGCGATTTCGGAAAACATGCCTTCCGTGGCCTTGTATCCCTCCACTTCCACCGTAAAGGACTCGTCGCCCATCGCGGCGCAGAAGCGGCCCAGGAGCGACGGCGACAACTTCAGCCGCTTGCCGGAGAAAACGGTTTGGAACGCCGGCGAGCGGAAAAAGGCGCTGTAGGTGTACATGCTTTCCTCGTCGCGGTGCGCGTCGCGAAGCAATTCCCAAAGGCGGGACGAAACGCCGTCCTCGAAGCAAAGGCCGGCGGGGGAAACCGTCAAATCCTTCCCGAAGACCATCGGCGCGCCGGAATCCATTTGCCGCAGGAAGTCCTGGATCGAGCGAAGCACATACAGCTTTTCGCGCCCGATCCGGAATTCCAGCCACATCGTCTGGGAACGGTACTCGAAGCCCACGCAGAATTTCGGCACGAGGCGAAGCGGCGCGGCCGCTTCCGTTCTTGCCATTTCCGGCGCGAAGGCGGCAAAAAGCTTTCGCGCACCGTCGGAAAGCGCGCTGTCGCCGTGCCGGGGCTTCGGCGTTTCCGTCGACTGGATTTCCTTCAGCAGCGCGACGACATGCTTGCATGCGCCGTCGTAGAGATCGGCCGCGGGACAGTCGCAGGAATAAGAAACCACCCGATTCCCGGCTACCCGCGCCGTCACGAAATAGGCAAAAGGCCCGGAACCTTCCACCTCAGCTTCATAATAAGTCGTGTCTTTCCCGTCGTCCCGCCGCGTCACGTCTACCGCACCGTCCCTCTGGTACCGGCATCCGCGGCGGTACGAAGCCTCATTGGCAATCCGCTGGATTTCCGCGTCGGAAATCATATCATTCCCCCCTCGCATGGTATCATTTGATTATACCACAAGGGTATATATTCTCGCTAACCTCACGCTTCGCCTGCGGCTCGCATTCGCTAAGCGTTCATATGATACCACAAGGGTATATATTCTCGCTAACCTCACGCTTCGCATTCGCTATTTGTGGGTTAATTGGGTGGAGCCGGAGGGAATTGAACTCTCGACCGCATCGTTTCGCGACATAGAAAAAAGCGACCAGATTTCTCTGATCGCCTTTATTTATACACACCAAGCAAGATTAGAAAACCGAAAGGTGTGTGGCTATTCTTGGTGGAGACGAAGCAAAACCAACAACACACACGATTTTTTCGTGCGAAGATTGATCTCCACCACAAGCAATTATCAATATTCTATGTTATGCAAACAGAAAGGAGATTGCTCATATTTGCATCACAGATTATACCACAGAGATATAGCGATAACAATACGCGCCGAAAAGATTCATGCAAAAACGGATTGCCTCTCTTATCCGCCATTCATTACAAATCCTGCCTGTCGTCAAATCCTTCCAAATGACGTTCTATATCCGACTTGCTATACAATATATCCGTGACAATGACATCTGGCCCTTTAATGTAGTAGAAAATTGAATAGTTATCTACCATAAGCCGGCGTAATTCATGCCCGTGGCGCGAAAAGAGGACGCGACAACGCTCCGGCAAACTGTCGAGCGTCATGATAGCATCTTCTATCCGAGCCGTCTGCGCCTGTGCCGTCTCCGGAACGTTGAGTTTATAGGCAATATAATCATACAACGCATCCAACCGGGATAGGGCTCCTTCCGAGAGCTTAACCTTGTATTTTTTCATGCACGTCGCCTCGTCCGGAGCATAGAAAACGCCTCTTTTGCGTCATACAGGTTCCCTGCCTCGGCATCGTCTATTCCCTTCATTAGAGTACGTCGAAGCGTTTCTCCATCCATCAAATCGGCATTCATACTTTCCGGCACAGGCGGAAGCCTGACAGGAAACGGAATTCCGCCAGCGAGAGCAATTTGTCGCAGGTAAATATCTATTGCGGTGGCCATAGAAACACCAAGGCTGGAGAGGACCTGCTCTGCCTGCTGTTTGACCGATGGACTTACACGCAAATTCAAAGTTGCTGTTTTTTCCATGCTAATCTCCTCCTCGCATAATCATTGTAACGCATTTTGCTTTACAAGTAAAGAGGATACAATCTGCTCGCACAAAAACGGCAGGAGCGGGTTTCCCCCGCTCCCAGTTCATATCAATTTGCTCTGCTCCCGGATATAGCGTTCAACGGCCTCGCGCGGGATTTTCCACGTCCTGCTTATGCGGAAGCATTTGATCTTCCCGGAACTCAGTAGCTTGTAAGCTGCATTTTTTCCGATGTGCAGGATGTCGCAAAGCTCTTCCACAGTTATTAGTTGTTCCGCAATATCATTCATTCGTTTTTCGCCCCTTCCTTTGATTTTATTTGTATGTTTGCTGATTCTTCAGCTAATTGCTATCTTTTTTCCTGCCATTAATTCTCATTTTTTCTTGATATATTCGCATTTTTTCCAATCCCTCTGCTTCACGCTGGCGTGCATAATCCCCGATAGCCTCCTCTGTAATCTTCCACGAAGAATACGGATTATCTTTGAAACCGCGGAGTTTCCCTGATTCCAAAAGGCCGTAAACTGTCTGGGTACTCACGTTGAGAATGGCAGCCGCTTCCGTCGCTGTATGAAATAACTTTTCAAATATCATGATTATCAATCCTTTCGTTTTTAGTGAATTTATTGGAGATTGTTTATCATTATGTTCATTGCAGCGACAATGATATTCGCTTAATATATACGTTCCGCCCCCTGTTGAGAATTATTAGGATGCGGAAAAATCGAAAAAAGAGACTAAAAAGTAATTATTTCACAGGTTGAAAAATTTTTTCTTCCCTAAATTTCGGATAAATCTGCTCCCCATGGCTGGAAGGGACGTATCGTCAATACTGCTCATAGGCATCGAACAAGCGCCCCTCGATGAATCGGACGTCATCAATAGGGATGCTCGTTCCGTCAGCCATGATTATCTGATGACCTGTACCATCCAGTTTTCTGATATTACCGGAGACCGTCACATAGCGGCCTCCGGCTTTTTTGTTGTCTGGAAGGAAATAGGTGACGGCGATATTCGGTTGTTCCTTGATATGATGCTGGATAACAGCAAGTCTTGCGTTAATCATATAAATCTCATCCTCGCTTAGTTCTTTTTTCTCTCCCGTTTCCCGTTCTGCTTCTTTGATGGCTGCTCCAAAGCCTGCCAAGGCATCGAAGGGAGCAAACTGCGCAGCGCGTTTGATTCTTGCCATCGGCGGATGCGTTCTTGATATGTGGTGCCCGAGGCCAATCATATCATCGTATTTGTGGGGGTTGCCTGCTGGTGCGTTCATGCTCTGTGTCCTCCTATCTGCTGATTTCGTTCTGTTGTCATTGCGTCCTCTTCAAGGTTGCTGGCTTTGAGAAGCGCATTCTTCCCGTATTTGTGCTGGATTTTCAGGACAGCTTTTTGCATAGCCCGTTCCCGACGCTCCTGCTCCATTGTCTGCTCTTGTTTGTCCAAGTCCGCGAATAGGTCGAAGGACTGTGCCCGTTCTTCTTCTTGAGCTTCTGTAATTACATGATTGGCGGTGATGTTGATGCGACGGACAAGAAGTTCGGGGTTGGTGATGCGATCAAACAGTTCCATCATTGCCGCCACGATTCTCTTCGCGGAAGAAGTCGGCTTATCAAGATTGATAGAGCCATGTGCTGGCGCGAGTTTTAGGCGACCGTAACGGTCAACACCAAATATACCTCGGTGGTAATGAAATGAAGAATTCAGACTCTCCTTGTCATAGCTGATATACAGCAACAACTGGTCGGTCAGGAGTTCTTTCTCCACAAGATCAAGGACGAGGAGGTCGGTCATTTCCCAAACAATAAGCCGCGCTTTGGCGAAAGGATAAGGTTTCGGCAGGACTTGACCGGAGGAAAGGCTCTTCGATTGCGGCTTGTATGCCTTGATATCCTCAATCGTGCAAGGCTCCCAGCCCCATGCATGGTCAATCAGGAGCTCGGCATTTACGCCGAAGAGCTTATAGAGAAGATTCTCGTTCCAATACTCTGTAGCCCCTCCGATCGAGCAGCGGGCAATATCGCCCATCGTGAACATCCTGTGCTTTTCTAGTTTTGCCGCCGTGCCGGGGCCGATTCGCCAAAAATCCGTCAGCGGCTGATGGTTCCAAAGCTTTTGCTGGTAGGCAGTTTCATCGAGTTCAGCGATGCGGACGCCATCTTTGTCGGCGGGCATCTTCTTCGCTACGATATCCATCGCGACCTTGGCGAGATAGAGGTTCGTTCCGATTCCGGCGGTGGCCGTGACGCCTGTTTCGCGAAGTACTGCCCGCACCATTTCCATCGCCAGATTATGCGCCGTGAGACGATATGTAGCGAGATACGGTGTTGCGTCAATAAACACCTCATCGATGGAGTACACGACAATGTCCTCCGGTGCGACAAATCGGAGATAGATTTGGTAGATGCGGCTGCTGTATTCGATATATAGAGCCATGCGCGGCATAGCGGTGATGTAAGAAAGTGCCATCGCGGGATGGGCTTTCAGCTCGGCGTCGCTGACGGACTCCCCGACGAGTTTCCGTCCCGGCGCGTGGTATTTCCGCATACTGTTGATTTCCCGCACCTTTTGGATGACCTCGAAGAGCCGAGGACGTCCGGGAATGCCCTGCGCTTTGAGCGGTGGAGAGACAGCGAGGCATATAGTTCCCGTGGAGCGACTTTCGTCGGCAACGACGAGGTTCGTGTCCAGCGGGTCAAGGCCGCGTTCCACACACTCCACGGATGCGTAGTATGATTTCAAGTCAATGCCCATATAGACGTGCCGTAACTTAGACATGCTTAGTCTACCTCACAGAACATTTTAGAGTGTGTGTTCTGCATATAATAGAACATATACTCTAAAATGTCAAGGGGGCTCTTTCGGCGAATTGCCATGGATTGAATTATATGTGGATAAAGTAAAGGAAAATCACCAACGCTTGTGGACAGTTCATCTTTAATTATCATCGCACATCCCGCTTATTTGAGGAGCACATAGCCCTTCTTATCGTTGTCCATTCCTTGGGCGCTTTTTTGCAGATCTGCGCCGCATGTAAAAAAGCTTAATTTGGATTGCATATTATTTCTTTGAGCAAAGATTTAGCCCTGGAGACACGCTGCTGTCTTCGGGGCTTTTACTTCCCCCATACGACAAGGGGTGAATGTGCACTGAAGATGTTCAAAAAATAAGAGCCCGCTGTTCTTGCAGAGGAAGCAGAACATCCGTTTTTAATGAATTTGCGAAAAACATGTTAATTTCGGATGAAAACCATTTCAACCGGGCGTGAATATTCCAACCTATTACTGCAAATTGTGGGATAATATTAAAAGTGGAGGTGTGACCTTGAAACTGAAACGTGATGCGGTCTTTCGGCAAGTTGGGGCCAAAATAATGTATTACCGCACGGTGCAAGGGATGAAACAGAATGACCTTGCTAAAAAAGCCCATATCAGCCAAAGTTCCTTGAGTAAAATTGAAAATGGCCACTATGACAGCGCAATTTCGTTGGATCTGCTTCTTGATCTCGCCGAAATCCTGAACATTGATTTTACTCTGTTCCTTACATTTAACGAAACAGAGCAACGTCAGTGGCATACAGCGCCTCCAGGCAAATGATGTGTAGCTATTTACTAAGATAATACGCCTACCAGGGCGTCTCCTTCTTTCTCTCGTTCGTTTATAATGATGATAGGAGTAAGGTTTGCACAATCAACTGATAAGAGAAGGATTGAGAGCATGAAGAAAGATGAAAGCTGTTTGGAGGAAATTCGGCGCATTGGCCTTCGTATCGGCTATTTCCGCAGGGTGCGTAACATCAAGCAAGTGGAACTTGCCGAACGGCTCCATATCAACAAAAACTATCTTTCTCAAATTGAGTGCGGTGCGGGAAAGTCCATCTCGCTCCCCATGCTTATCCGCGTCGCCCGGGAACTGAACGTAAAGCTTTCTGCGCCCGTCGATTTAGATGACTGGTTCAGCGACGGGGAGAAAACGCCAACCCAAATGGATTTCAATGAGATGAAGGAAATGGTGAAGGAAATGTGCCAACTGAACGCCGAACTGGATAAGACGATGGCGCAAATGAATGATTATGTGATGGAGGACGCTTGCCATTTCGAGGAGGAGTCATAAATTTCGTTATTATCGCGTTTTACCGAAAGCAAAATCGACTGATTTGGCCGGATGCGCTGCAAGAAAGGTTGAGCGGTGCTTCTACTTGTGTACGGAAACAGAGGAGGAAGCAGTATGACAAACTTTGAGACGCGTTTGGTTCGTTACATGGACGCAGGCTTTCCTCTGATTTACGTGGACACCTTCGAAGAAGGGAAAGCTATGTCCATCATCCGAAAGGTATTCCGGGGGCGAGGACTGCTGGAGTGGAACGGCCGCGGATTCTTCGACCATCAGAGCCATGCATCGATGATTGGCCAAGGGCTGGCCGATACGTTGGAACTTTTATTGAGCGACGAGAGCAACCTTGCACGAAAAGTGCTGGTTCTTCTTGGCGCTCATTTTTTCTTGGACGATCCGGCCGTTGTCGAACGCCTAAAGCAAGTTTCGCAGAAAAAGAAAAAGTTCTGCTGTAATTTATTTGGCCATTAGGACATAATTCATCCTAATTATTTTTCATAATACGCTTGAATCGTTCAGAATACTGTTTCTGGCATGGGGGGTGACTGTTTATTGTCTCACCAAGGGAGGCTGTTGAATGCGCGCAAATATTGGTGAGAATGATATAGTACCCAGAAGGTTCCAATAGGCTAACGTGAGAAAAGAGAGGATATATAATGGAAATAGTTGGACGTGTATTTACGATGTTTGCGGGGCTTGTAAGTATTGCATGGTGTTTTAGCGTAATAAAACTAATTTATAGAATTTTCACAGGTGGAGAAAAAATACCTGTGTTAAAGGAAATAGGGATACTTTGGATTGTCGTTGCCATTTTGGGCATGATTGGCGGTCGGTTGACACCATCAGTCCCCACTGAGAAACAAGAAGAAAGAGAAATTGCACAGATTGAAAGACAACAAAATAAAATTGAAGAAAAAAGGAAGAACGAACAGAAAGCAGAAGAATTAAACTTGCCAAATGGAAAAGTGTTTTTGGCAGAGGAAAAAGTTGATGGAAAAAATGTCAAAATATATTTTGACTCAGGAAGTGTTCAAGGGAATGGATCTGAGGTTAAGGCGCTGGTAGGTTACGATGATGATGATATAAAAAGGTATCGTACAGTAATTGGATTTGCGAAACAGGATAATGAATTATACTGTATGACGCATAATTTAGATACTGGGGCTATGACAACGCCAACAATAGTCAAAAAAGGAACCAAGCTATATGGGATGTATGAAAAACTAGTAGAATATGTAAAGAAATAATAATCTGATTGCGAGAAATGATGTAATTCAAAAAATTGTGGATGGAGGAATTGAAATGAATGAACGTGAATTTGAAGATATGTATAGTACGATGGTTAATTATCATTATATGGACGATGAACATACAAGACAAAGGTTGTTGAATTTTGGAGGAAAAAAGAAATTATGCAAAATGCTATTTGATGGCGAGCAAATCGGTGGAGTTAGTCTTGGGCATAATACAGATGAAAATGCAGCAGTTACAGTGTTTCTCAGCGATGATGTATTGGTGGTTACGGGTATGAGATTTATTATGTTGCAAAGTCGACTGTTGGGGACTTTGGTAAAAGAAATGCCGATACAAAGTGTTTGCTCAGTCGAGTGGAGCGGAAAAGGAAATACTTTGCATTTATCTGGAACCAGATCATCTTTGAATTTCTATGTCGATGATAGTGGAATAGATATAATAAAATCACTAGTTTATCAAATATATTCGAAGTAAGACTTCCATGTTAGTGCTTTATTTCTTTAAACTTTAACTAGTATTTCATACATATGCTGTTATCATCTGTTAGGGGGTGGATACAAATGTTTTGTCATATTTGTGGAACCGAATTAAAAGATAATACTAAATTTTGCACAAATTGCGGAACAAAAATTGAAGAAGATGAGATAGAAATTGAAGAAAATAAACTAGATTCCCGTACGAAGTTGTCTTTGCCGGAGCGAGAGATGGCTGTAGATACTGGGCACATGGACGAGAAAGAACGAAAGAAGCAATCGGAAGAGTTTTATCAAAAAGGTGATGAAGTATTCGAGCAGGGAGACTATAAAGAAGCTTTTCAATGGTTTCGGAGGGCTGCTGATTTGGGGAATGCTGTCGCTATGGAGGCAGTAGGCTGTTCATATCTTATGGGATTCGGGTCAGAGCATAACATTCAAGAAGGATTTATATGGCTCAAAAAAGCTGCTGATTTGGGAAATGATAATGCAATGCTGACAATTGGAAGATTGTATGAACGGGGTACTCTGACGGATGGAAAACCCTATTATCGAGCAGCAATAGATTGGTATTTACAAGCAGCATGTATGGGTAATGCACAGGCGATGTATCATGTCGGACAAATGTGTGAGAAAGGGCAATCTGTTGAAAAAGATGATGAAACAGCTGTTGTGTGGTACAAAAGAGCTGCAGAGTTTGGGAATGCTGAAGCAATTCAGGAATTGAAAAAAAGAGAAAATAAAAATGATAATTCAGTTCTTTCCAATTCCTCAAATCCGCTTCCAGATAGTTCATCGAATCAAGCTCACGTTAGTCATTCCGAGCAAGATGATTCTAGAAATGGGGTCGGTTGTTTAATTATTATTATAATGCTGCTTGGATGGTTCTTGTCTATATTCCTATGAGAGATTATGAAATCGCATGAAAAGAGGATACAATCAGTGTTTTTTTTGAAGGGGAATTTTTTGCTAATTGTTTTGAGAATAAATAACAAGGAGAGTGAGAAAAATGTTTTGTCATATGTGTGGTGCAAAATTAAAAGATAATGCAAAATTTTGTTCTAAATGTGGGACTAAAATTGAAGATGATGATTTCGTGTTAGAAGAGGATGAGAATGAGAATTTTTCTTCTGTATTACCATCAAAATTAAAAGAATTACGATTTGAAATCCAACGATTAGAAGATAAAAAGCAAGCGGCCGAAAGAAAAAATGACAATTTAGGCATGGCAATTGTAGCGGTGAAAATAGAAAAATTACAAGACGATATTGCACGCTTGGAAAACATGATGTCTCTTTCACCCGTAGAACAGTGTTTGGAAATTTTACGGTTAGAGAAAGAGCACACAGAAGAGGAATTGGAGGGGCTGTATTCAAGCGAGCAACGTACGGAAAAATCAAGGAAAGAATATGAAGATAACGGTAATAGTAGGATGGCAAAAGTCGAAGAGGGGGAACTAAACGAGATTCGTTCAGAAATTAAGAACTTGGAGTCAATAATAAAGAGAATATGTTCAGAGATTAAAGGAATAGAGGAAAACTCGGAGTTTCCGTTGTCATTTAAAAATCAGGAGAGGCAAATTGGGAAGCCGTATTTGAATAAAGAGTGCATAGATGAGAAAGGGGATCCTCATGCGAATTTATCACAACAAGAAACATCAATAAGAGCTGGGTATTCAGAAGAAGGAACCGGTGAAAGGCAATCAGAAGATACAGATGAATTTAATGTGCGGATTGGCGATTGTCAAATAACCTACCCCGCGAACGTAAAGACGTATGTATCTGTTATGATGATGTTGGAGGAATCCACAAAAGAGTCCAAACAAACATTTGATAGCTATTATCGCGAAGCTGGAGCCGTTACCTCTTCTTTGTATGACAAGGGAATGAAATGCCTTGATATTGTAATAGAGTCCATTCTGAGATTTATGGGAACGCTTGGAGTGTATGAGATTCAAAAGGAGCAGCTTCTCACTGCGGATGATTATGGACAAAGTGCATTGGAAATATGGCAAAACTATTGTGGAGGTGTATTTCAGAAGATTGATTTGATTACAAGTGAGGCGCAAAATGAGCGTGACGCACGGGAATATCGTAAAGAAACACGCTTTCGTGTGGTCGGCGGTGGATTCGGGTTGAAAGGTGCTGCAAAAGGTATGTTGGAAGCAGCTGCCATTAACGCGGTCACAGGAGCCGCGCATGGCGTTTTCAATATGTTTGGAAATGCATCTACGGACAACTGGGAACGCAAGAGCAAGCAAGAACTGTATGAGGATCCACGTACTATCAATACACTTCAATATGGACTTGCTTTAGCAGGTGAACTTCTCAAGAAAGAAGCATTGTACATGGTTGGGGTTCGCCCTTTTCCTATCAATGCTGCTGAACGCGCCAATGTTATTCTAGACAATATAAAAAATAATCGTGTAGATCGAGAGCATTTGCAAGATGCATTCATGAAAGTCTTTCGTTTAAATCCATTTTCGCAGGAAGCGTATATCCATTATTTAATGACCTTCGGAGATGCTGATGGGAGCTTGCAAGAATATGCTGAGAATTTCAATTTGGGTAATATCGTCAGCTATATGAAAAATGTTGCGTTCCGAGAGGCAATAAAAATTGAGTTTCATCTTGACCGTGAATCGGATGATTACGATATAATTGCCGGTCTCACTGGCATAGTTAGTGGTAATATTTTAAGTGCTATTGATGGGGAGACTGAAGTTATATCATTGTATATTGACAAAGATGTAGAGACGATAGAAAGGGATCTTAAAATAATCAAGAAGTGGCAAGACCGTTATGCCTCCGAGATTGGACGCAGTATTTTAGAAGATATGAATAAGGTTTTGCAACGTGTAAGAGACGGTAGTCAGAATCAAAGAATCATTGCCACTGAGAATGAAGACTATGTTATTGGTGAATATTCGCATGCTTTACAAAAAAATATACAGAGCTTAAATTTCTCAAGTACATTGCGTGAAATATCACGTGGCGCATTTAACAAATGCAGTTTTGGCAATGAAGGTGCCCCGCCTTTGTCTATCAGAATGCCAGATACTTTGAAGACAATTGGCGAAGAAGCTTTTGCGGAGTGCGAAAACCTTGGAGAAGTTATTCTGAATGAAGGATTGGAATATATTGGGAATAGAGCCTTTTGGGGCTGTGAGGGCCTAAAATACTTGCGCATTCCAGATAGCGTAACCTATTTAGGAGACAATATAGGGGGAGCTACGGGACCTAAATTGGATCTGGATGCTGACAGTCCTGCTGCTGCTATGATTCGTGAACGTGCGAAAGATGGAAGAAACCCGTGGGGGTATACGGGTGTCTTGTCATTTAATTGGGACAGTGAAGATATTCAAATTCCTAAAGAGTATACGGCAATCGAGCAAGGACTATTCCAAGGGACACGTGCTAAGAAACTAATCTTGCATTCTGGGATTAGAGAAATATCTAAAGGTTGCTTTACGGATTCCCAACTGGAAAAAATTGAGTTTGCCGAAGGTTTGCAGAGAATTGGTGTTGAGGCGTTCGCATCAAGTTATAATTTAAGAGAGGTTATTATTCCCTCGACGGTCAAAGAAATTGCTGAGAGCGCATTTGCTTTTTGTAGCCATCTTGAACGGATTGAACTGCCGGAAGGCCTAGAAAAATTGGGTGACAACGCATTAAACACTCTTCGATGGGAGCGTAACTTTGTTGAAGAATGTGCTTTAAAGGCTGTTCTCTTTCCGGAAAGTCTGATTGAAATAGGCAAAAACGTGGTTGCTAAAGATTATACGACAATCGTTTGTGCCGGAGGGAGTTTTGCGTGGTTTTATGCTCAGGAATACGGATATAAGTTCGAGGAAGTTTTTTCAAATGCGCGGATACATTTCAACCAATATTTGGCGAAGTACAATGATATTTTGGGCGCAGAACCCAATGCTCATATCGTCAGAGTATCGGAATTGCTTTATGAGGGTAATCCTGTGTCGAATGTATTCTTTTTTGTGCAATCCCAAAGATTGCAAGCAAATTCTTTTGACCCGAACGACCAATGGGCATTGATGGCGTTAAACAAGATTCAATACGCGATTACGTCTTATGCTGCAAGTGCCACTGATGAAGAAATCCCATTGTTCGTTTACGAGCCGCCTGCAGTCGAAACTGAATCGGCATACAGAATTTTTATTACAAATCAATTTGTTTATATAGAGCAGACAGGTAAAAATACAATAAAAATAAAAAATGATATAGTTTGCGGTCATGGCATCCAATATTATTCAAACGGAATTGCCCAAGTCGAAAATAAGCTTGGTATTCAGATCAAATATCATGATTATGCGCATGGAAACGATGTACAAAAAGTTTTCGTGGTGGTCGAAGGACCGGCAATTCAAATAGCAATAACCATAATAAATCTTACGTTGAAAATATTTTATAAGACGGAAGCACAACATTCGCCGAGCGGCTGGATTACGGTGGGCTCTTTCCGCGCAACGTATAGATGAAGAATGATTGGAAGACTCATAAGGAAAGAATCATTGGAGATAGAGCCATTTGCTGGGCAGGAACTGTGGTGGAGTGTTCCAAGGGGGTAACGGGTTCGAGAGTAAGCGTTAAGTAGCTTAAAAGTGTATCAAGCGCATGCTTTTTAAGCTTTTGGCAAGTATGGCTCAGCAAACTGTTCTTGCTAAAGTCGTTCTTTTCAGTTGCATATTATGTTTATGACCACTCCAGAGCGGTCAAACAGATGGGGCACGTGGACATTTGGGGCAGATTTGACGATGTCTTTCCGACCGATAAAACCTATCGCATCCATGTGATATACTCCAGCCAAGAGGGAAATATCGTACCGAAAAGAAAGGAGAAAACACCTATGCTTACTCTAAAAGAAGCGTTCCGTCATCAGAAATTCCTCGGAGAACTTCAAACCGTGTGTCAGAATTATCTCGGAAGCGAGAGCTTTTTCACGAAGAAGGTCGAGAAGCATCTTCGTGCGAAGGTGTTGCCGGGGCAGACCGACGAGGACGTGGATATTTCCGAGCCGCGCCGCTATACCGTGCAGCAGGTCATCGACTTCTGCCGCTTACTCATGGATGAGGAAGAAAAACTCGCTTCCGCCGTCCACAAAGCGAAGAGCGAGATGGCCTTCGACCTCGACACGGCGGTCATCGTCAACCGCTCTCGCCGCGAGCTTGCGGATCGGCTTCGGAGAGAAACGAGCTTCGAGGCGACGCACTCCTTACGGCGGAACGGAGGCACAGGCTACGTCCTCGACAAGGACGGCAAGCCGACGACATTCAGCTACGACATCGACGTCGTCACCACCCTCGACTTCGACCGCAATCAGGTCAAGGCACAGGCACAGAAGCTTTTCGCCGAGGCGGAAAAGGTCTCGCTGGAAATCGACCGCGCCCTGCTGGCGGAGGTCGTGGACTACGAGCCGAAATTCGACCCGAACGACATCGTGCAGAACGTCCTCGACGATTTCCTGGCGAAACGGAAATAAGAGGCCGGTTACGGGCACGTTGATAGTTGTGCGGCAACAGCGCCGTGAGCCAAAGATCAACGTGCCAGTACACGAAGTCGCTGCCTTGGCGGAGAAAACGGGCGTGCCTTCGGTTCAGGTGCAGATGAACTGTGAGGCTGCATACTTGTATGCGTTCAGCGTGTACACACAACATTGGATGATGAAAAGGTTTTCGCAAGGACGGCGTCGCAACCGTCCGAGAATCGTTCTTCTTTCTGCGTACTGCGTTCTTCGCTTTAACGCCAGACGCTTCGACGATTCGCCTGCCGCATTCAATGATGAAAAGATATACCGCCGACGAAGCAACGTTCCCTTTTCCGGTTCTGCTGGAAAAGGGAAGCGGCGCGGAGCCGGCGATAAATTGGAGGGCGCCCGTTTTCTCCGCCAAGGCAGCGACCAGGGGGGAACCGCCAAAGCGGCGGTTCCTTTTTTATAAGCGGGAAATTATATGGCAGACGGAAAGGAGTATCTCAGGGATAATTCGGCCATGGGTAGTTTATATCTCAAGATTATATGGGGATTCTAAATGGCCAGAGGATAGTACTCTAAAAGAAGAAGAAAACCGTAGAGAGATCGAAAAAGCACAGAAAGAATCTGACAAGCGTTTCAAAGTATGGGAGGAGAGCTGGTAATGAACAAACCAAAAGATTTTAATCAAGAGACCATACAAGAAACAAGAAAATTCTGCAGAAAGATTGTCAAAGAAGGAAAAGAATACTACTACAAATCTATCAATAATGACTATGAAACAGAGTTCTTTAAAGAACATTACACTGCCATGAATCCAGAAATAGCAAAGCAAGAATACCCGCATTGGTTTAACGAGAACGGCGATATTCTTTTAGAAAGTGGAATTAAAACGATTCGTGATCTTAAAAAAGACGGATCAATATCAGTGGAAGAAGCCGCTGCCCATTTAGCGTATATTAAAAAAGATAAAGAAGATAAAAAGAATACATACACCAAAGAAGAAATCGAGGAAATTGAGAATTTTAGAAGGTCCAAGGGGGTTATAGAATTAACAACGTTAACAGAAGAAGAAAGAATACAATATCAAAAAGATATTGAACAAACTCTTTCCGAAATTAATCTATATTGAGGAGGCGAGAAACATATGTCAATGCGAAGATTTAATTCTAATTATGAAGACGTTGAGAGGAATCCAAAGGCGGAACTTTTTGCGTTCAAAGAAGCAGCGAGTGCCGGAAATACGGATGCAATGATGGCGCTCGGGGAAATCTACAGTGATGACTATTACGCTTACCTGATGTCTGAACCGGATATACCTGCCGCTATTGCGTGGTACAAAAAAGCGGCGGACAGCGGAGTAGCAGATGCGATGATGGCATTGGGCGAAATAGCCGAGAGGGAGGAATCTCCAGAAGCGGTTTCCTGGTATGAAAAGGCATTTACAGCAGGAGCCAATCGTGCTGCTGGCGCCCTGATGAAGCATTTTTATTGGGACAAGAATTATGAAAAGGTATATGAATGGATACAAAAAGGGCAATCGCTGAACGCGGAACATCCTTATGCACAATATTTCCTTGGATTACTTTATATGGAGGGAAAAGGGTCTGTTTCGCAGGATAATGAAAAAGCGAGAATTTGCTTGAAAAAGGCGGCCGAAGTGGACATCCTTGCGGCGATGTTCGTTTTAGGGGATATATATCGAGACGGCGTAGGAATCGAAGCGAGCCGCGAAAAAGCATTGGAATGGTAGCAAAAGGTGAAAAACAAGGCAGACGTTTTTGAGGCAAGCATTGCCTATTGGAAACTCAAAGAACCGGAAGAAAACACTTGGATTTTTGAGGTTTTGCGCGACGTGCTTGTGAGCAAGTTGGACGTCGACGCGAAAGATATTCAGAGAGAAAGCAGATTTGTTGCAGATTTGGGTATGGATTCGCTGGATATTGTAGAATCTATCATGGCAATTGAAGAAACCTTTGGGACAGAGATATTTGACGAAGAAGTGGAGGCAATGTCAACCGTGCAGGATTTGGTTGACACACTGGTGCGTAAGAATCAGCACGGGGAATGCACGATTGAAGATGGCGATGAGGAACGACAGTACATAAATCTTTGCTCGACGCCGAGAAAAACATATCTTAAGGGCATGTGGTTAGAAATCGCTGACTCCTTATACGAAACAACGATTGATTCCTGAAATGTTTGCATGGTAACAATGGAAAAGCTATTGGAATCTTGATTGAGTGCTAACAAGGTGCTTCGTGAAAGCACGAACTTTTAGGAATATATTATCTTTTTGAAGCTCAGTGTGCGGATGCGGATGCACCGCATACCGCAGGCCTCTGTTGCGGAACATAGAGGAACTTAGGAAACCGTCGGGGCATATTGCCCCAAATATTACAAACAGTGAAAGGATAGGGAAAAATGGGAAAGAAAAAGCGTAACATCATTGGCACAGATGAAGTCGTAAAGAAATGCGAGGCACTGAAACCGATTGTATATGATGAAGAGCTGTCGGCTTTTGATCTAAACGGCGATAGCGACACGTTTGAAACCAAGCTTGTGCTTGATGATTATGATTGGATGCACTATGTCCTCACTGCGCATCTTCCGACGAAAGCATACGGAAACATGGAAATTCAATTTGAATATGACGGGGCTATTTTTTCAATTATGGCCGTAAAAGTACGAAACGAAGTCTACGTCCTTAAATTCAACACCGACATTTTTCAGGAGCATATCATCAAGTTTCTTCAAAAGCAAATTCAAGCTTGGGGAGACACCCGTGCCTTCGATGGAACGGAGGAAGCAGTAAATTTCTATAATGCCGTTCTTGCAGCTTCTGATACGCATCTTTTTCCTGAAAGGGAGTTCAACAGGGCTTATTACGAGGAACGGATTGATACGAAAGGAGTTTATATCAAGAAAAGCAGCCTGTTCTCTGATATGAGCGATGAATCCCTGAAAGCATCCCTGCATGATTTCGATGCCTTTTACGAGAATGCGATATTTCCCAATGGCGGAGAACTTGAACAGTTGCGGGGCAAATACAAGGAAATGTATGGGAGTCATGGCATCATAATGATGAAAAAAGACTTGCTCCGTGAATGCTCGAAGCGGTGGAACGAAGCAACGGAATAAACGGCTATGCGCGCAGGCGAAAAACGTCTGCGCTATGCCTATTATCAATGTGCCGATGCACAAAGTTGTTGACAAAAGGAGATGGTTGATTTGACTTATGAAGAAAGATGTAAAAATACGAAACGTTTTTCCATGATTCCTTATCCAAAGAACAAAGAAGAATATGCACTGTTCAAGGAAAGGTTTTATACGGAATACGATAAGCATCCATATCTTACGCTGATAAAGTGGGATAATGGTGAGGACGACGGAAGAGATGGCGCTATCCTGGACTATGAAAATGAGTTGGAGGCTTTTAATAAAGAACTGAGAGCGGATCAAGACCGCTTTGGTAAAGCATTGGCTTATTTCGATATGGGCAGAATACAACTTGGAATTTGTCCAAGCGGTTATAACGGTTATGGATCTTATGATGAATTTGATGGTCCATACGAAGAACTGTCACGGGAAGATTTAGATAAAATAAAAGCAATCGTAGAAGCTAAAGCAAAAATAATATGGTATCCCACCACTTTCGGCAACCAATCAAGAAGGGTAATATATATCGAAAAGAGAAGCGGCAACAAAGCGCAGGCGAAAAACGTCTGCGCTATTTTTATGCCCAAAATCGGGCGAGAATTAGAAAGGAGAAACTCATCATGAAACAAGGCAGAACACTGGAACAACTGGGAGCGGAACTCCAGCGCCAGCGGAGCGCGCGGCAGGACTTCATCGCGGACACGCGAAATCTCGTTATGCAGACTACGCCGGAGGAATCCACGCTTCGACTGTACATGGAGGACAAGCTGGAGAAATTTACGGTGGGGTTGATTGCCCATCAGCAGATCGCTTCGCGGCTGGGGATTCCCTATCGCTATTACCAGAAGATGCAGGCGGAACAGCCCGAACTGCTCGACAAAAATGTGAACACTTGGCTCCATGAAAATCCGGAACGGCGGATGCTTCGTGTCCTCGACGGAAAAGTGCGCGCATTCCTGTCCGACCGCTACCGTCGTTTGGACAATCTGGAGCTGTGTGCGGCGGTGCTACCTGTCATCAAGGACATGAAGGGTGCGTCGATTGAGAGCTGTGAGGTCACGGAAAGCCATCTGTACCTCAAAGTCCTCAACAAGCGGATGAAAGCGGAGGTCGCCGTAGGGGACGCGGTACAGGCAGGCTTCGTCGTGTCCAACAGCGAAGTCGGGCTCGGAAGTCTTCGCGTTGAGCCGCTGGTCTATCGGCTTGTCTGCAAGAACGGTCTGATCTGCAAGGATTTTTCGCAAAGGAAATATCATGTGGGGCGCCAAATCGGAGAAAGCGAAGACGCCGCCTATGAGCTTTACCGGGACGAAACCCTTCAGGAAGCGGACAAGACCTTCTTCATGATGGCGCAGGACATTGTGCGCGTCGCGGCAGACGAGGCAAAATTCCAGCTTGCGGTCAACCGAATGCGGGAAGCGATGCACGTTCCGTTGGAGCATGAACCGATGCAGGAAGTGGAGCTTTTGGCCGATAAGTTCCAACTCACGAAGGCCGAGCGCGGCGATGTGCTCCGTCAGCTTTTCCTGAGCGGGGACAACAGCCGATACGGATTGATGAACGCCGTGACAGCGGCTAGCCAAATCTGTACGGATTATGAGCGAGCAACAGAACTTGAGCGCATCGGCGGAGAGATTTTGGCCATGCCGATTCCGACGCCTCTGTTGCCGGAGGGAAAGAACCATCGGCAGATCCTTCCGCGATTGACGGCAACTCCGATCCGGGAGCTGGCTTCTGCATGAGGGGAGGCTGAAGATGGCTGACACAGGCAATGAATCGCACTGGAAACAGACCCGAATCCGAGTCAAATACCGACCGGAGGCAGACTCGAAAAAGGTCGTGACCACCGACTGGATCATTACCGCTATCCCGCCGAAAGAAGGCACGCAGTATCAAGGTACCGGGTATTACATTACCGCGGTTCCTCTAAAAAAGAACGGAACGCCGGACGAAGAAGCAGCGGTACGTTGGGATATGCGGTACGCGGAAACCACGGATATTGATACGATGGCGGATTACTGGGTCCGGGACTATTACGGCGGGGCCTACACGAAAAAAGTGAAATACTATGTCCCGTAAGGTTTGGAGAGCGGCGCCGATTGAAGCGCCGCTCTTTCTTTCTGGACAAATACCATAGCGCAAAGAACAGGAGGCAACGATTATGGAGATACAGGAAAAAATCAAGCTGGCAAAAGAAAACATCTGGCAAGCCATCAAAGATTACAAGGCGCACACGTATCAGACGGAGATTCTGGACGACATCACGGGCACATTTGTGGACACGCTGGCCGAGGACAGCACATATGCGAAACAAAACCTGCGGGACTTGTTCCGCAAGTCCCCCGTCTGGAACGAAGAATTGGACGCCCTTGTCATCAACGGGACGCGGACGCACAATCCCAACTATTATCGGGTCTATGAACTGGCGGAGGAGATTCTTACACCGATCCGGATGGATGCCGACGATGAAACAAACCGCAAAATTGCCAAAGCCATCAGCTTTTTCACAAGACCAAAAGAAGAAGACCTCAAGGAGTCGATTGCCGCAATTCAGGCTTTGGCTCCCGACGCGTATGCACCGAAGAAAAAATACAGCCGCGTCTTCAAAGCGTTATGTGACGCATTAAAAATCTCGGATGACACGGCAGGCAGCGATTTCCAACGCCTGTATGCTATGTTCGCTGACGAGATTTCCTCCCGGAAGATTCCCTTCAAGCTCTTCGTTTCGCTGAACCCGGCCCATTTCCTGACTATGAGCAATCCAAAGGAAGACAAGCGGGATGATATGCTGACAAGCTGCCACTCTTTCAATGACAAGGACTCAGATTATACCTGCGGATGTTCCGGCTACGCGAGGGACAACTACACCTTCATTGTCTTCACCGCTACGAATCCCGATGTACCGGAGACGTTAAACAACCGCAAGAACTCCCGGCAGATTTTCGCCTACAAGCCGGGGAACGGTCTGCTTTTGCAAAGTCGCCTTTACGACGCTAACGGAGGGACATGCGGAGCACAGGAGGATTCCAAGCTGTACCGTGATTTGATCCAGCGGGAAATCTCCGAATTAGAGGGCGCAGTGAACTACTGGAGGACCGTTGACTACTATGGGAACCATCTCTGCGATATTGATGCGGACTTCGGCTTTGGCGGTTATAAGGATTGGACATTTAAGAACTTTAATCCGAAGCTCAGTATTTGCAGCGACCATAAGGAAGACTTTGTGCCATTCACCATCGGAAAGTCCGGCCTATGCATTTGCTGCGGCGATGAAATCAGCAAGGGGCTTTATTGTAACAATTGCACGGACGACAAGAGGGCCGTTTGCGAACAGTGCGGAGAATCCAGCGACGATCTTTACGGGGTGTGGAACGAGAACGGTCAACTGACTTATGTTTGCTCTGATTGCCGAAGCAAATATTATACGTGTTGCGATGAATGCGAGAACTATTTCCCCGATGGGACCATGACTGAAGTGCATGGTGGAAGCCGTGTCTGTCATCAGTGCCTTGACGATCATTATACTCAGTGCCCGCATTGCGAGGAATACCACAGGGATACGAATATGACCTGTGTAAACGATTATGGAGCAGAGCGTGAAGTTTGTGACACTTGCCGCGACGAGCATTACGAGGAGTGCAAGATCTGCGTCGAATACTTCCGCAAAGAGGAAATGAGGGACGGGCTCTGCCCCGCTTGCTTGGCGAAGGTTGAGTGTGAGGCGGCATGAAAACTTTGGAAGATTATCTGCGTCCGACGCAGGAAGGTTTGTTCAAGCGGCTTCAGAAGATGTTTGCGGAGAACGCAATCTGGAAACCGGGATGCTTTCTTCTTGTTCCCGGCGAATCCCCTGCCCTGCTGATTGCTCATTTGGACACCGTACATCAGGAACAAGTCAAGGCCATCTGCGCATCCGAGGGCGGGAATATCCTGATGTCCCCGCAGGGTATCGGCGGAGACGACCGCTGTGGCGTGTATGGCATTGTCAAGGTTCACGAGGCTTCGGAGATAAAGCCGTGGCTTCTGTTCACCTGCGACGAGGAAATAGGCGCCAGAGGTGCTCGGGCTTTCTGTGAATCATTCCGGGCAGGACTGTTGCCGAAAGAATTGGATGACCTCAAAATGCTCATTGAACTCGACCGCAAAGGGAAAAACTACGCCGTTTACTATGGCTGTGATAATCCGGAGTTCGAGGCATACATCACGGAGAAAGGCTTTCAGACACAATACGGCTCTTTCAGCGATATATCCATTCTGGCTCCGGAGCTAGAAGTAGCGGCCGTCAATCTTTCCTGCGGATACTACCATCCACATACAACGTGCGAGTACATCAACCGCAGGCAGCTAAAGGCGGTCGTCAAGAAAGTGGTCGGAATGGTTTCCGATGCGGCAAAACCGGATTTCCCGAAATACGAGTACATGGAAGCGTATTGGCGCTTTGGTGGATATGGCGGCTATTATGGTTTTCCCTACGATTACTCGGAAGAATATAAAAAGGGATTGACCGGTGCTGAAATCCCGAAAGATGTACCCGGAGAGGAGCAAGAGGTCTATGAAGAGCTGCTTGACCTATATGACCCGGTGGAGCTCGGTGACTATTGGAAGAAATACGGAATCAAAGGCATTCGTAATCTTTATAGGTACGAATATGGTGCAGGATGAGGAAAGGAGGCAAATATGCCGGCTACGAAATTTATTTGTCCCAATGGGAGAGAAATTCCCATCTTGAAATGTCTGAACCGCTGTCAGCAACAGGAAAGATGTATGTTCCTGCCGACATTAAGGGCTATTGCCCAATCCCTTGACCGAGGCATAACCGAACCGACGGTAACTGAGTTAATATCTGGCGTGCGGGAATCGTATCTCAAAAAGACGGTGGACTATGCCGTAGACCCGCAGGGAGTTCTATACGCGCTGCAAGGGCAGGCCGTCCATACGCTTCATGAGGAATGTACCGAGGGGGAAATCCTCAGCGAGGTCCGCCTGAAGGACGCCGTGACAAGCGGAAAGTTTGACTTGTACGGCAAAATTCTCGACGAGAGCGACGGAACGCTTGGCGATCTGAAAGTCACCAGCAGCTACAAAATTATGAAGGCGCTCGGCATTTACAAAGTGGATGTGCCCACGGGAGAGGTCTACAAAACCGGAGCCAAGAAGGGACAGCCCCGGACGCGCAAGGAGTTCCGCTATGACGGCATCCGTCACGTCATGGACTGGGCAATTCAGCTCAATTACTATAGAAAGCTTTTGGAAAGCGCAGGCTTCATGGTAAAGCGGATGGTCATACAGGCGATTTGCCGGGACAACAGCCTTCGGACATCTGCGGAGCGAGGAATTACGAAAGCCGTGTACCTAATTCCAATCCATCGTATCAGCGACCGCTGGCTGACGAGGTACTTCAAGGCAAAGGCAAAACGCCTCCAGGAAGCGCTGGACACAAAAAAGCTCCCTGCCGTCTGTTCGACAAGGGAGCGGTGGCATGACCGTAAATGTCTGGAGTTCTGCGACGCGAGGGAACATTGCGCGTACGCGAGGGAAATAAAGATGTTGCAGCTATTCAAGGCAGGATAAGGATTATTCATCCCAATCTGCCGGAAAGTCATCTTGCAAAAGCAGACGCCAATGGTTTCGATTGCGAAGAAGTACGCGGGAGACAAAAACCGTGTCCTCTTCCGTCAAGCGGTAGAAAATCAGGTATTTATGGCAAGGGATGAACCGATAAGCTACCGGAAGCGGCACGACCGTTTTCAGCAGAGTACCTCGCAAAGGCAACTCGGACAGAGATTGTATTGCGCCCAAGAGATCGCTGACAATCGACTGCGCTGCTTCGGGGTTGGAAAGCGTTTCCGAGATATATGTCCGGATCTCCACCAAATCGTCATAAACGGCCGGAGAAATTGCCAGCGGATATGTCTTCATACGTTAAGTGCCGCTTTCAGTTCATCAAAGGTCATCGTACCCCGTTCTTTTGCAGCAGTTTCCCCCTTGGCAAGTTCAGCCAAAAGCGAAGCGGCTGCCTTGGATTGCTCGTACTCGTCCATATCCATGAGAACAAATCTTCCTCGACCGTTCTTTGTCAGGAATACAGGAGAACCGGGTGCAATCTCTTTGAGCACGGACGGATAATTTCGCAAATCGGAAATCGGCTTGATTGCCGGCATAACCATCGCCTTCTTTCGTAATCTCTTATGCGTAAATTATAGAAAAATTTTACGAAAGAGGCAAGCGGATTTCGTAGAAAGGAAGTGAATCCTGCATGATAATCTTGACGATTGAAGTTAACCATGATGAAAAGACATTGAATCCTCATATCCGCGCCATTGACGAGGCGGATATGCTGAGCGAGTATTACCGCTTACTCGGTTGCCGGTGTATCGATATGGTGGCAATCGATGTGGACGGGTATTCCTACGATGTGGTATGCGATGACGAGGGATTGTTCCGAGAGCCGCTGGTTCCGACGCTCTACATTAGCGAAGACCAAGTGCTATTCGGCAATCTTGCATTTGTGAAGCTTGACGAGGAAGGCTACACCGTCGGCCTTGAGAGAGAAGATATCGAGAGACTGCTTTGCTACATTGAAGGGCAGACGGAAAATCTTCATAGCTGGACAATGCGGCAAATCAACCGACAACAAGAACTACAGGAAATCCAAGAAAAATTAGCGTAGGAGGAAACCACAATGGCAAAAACAGCAAAAACGACAGCAATTGCGACCACCGCAAAGGAAACGAGCATTACAGAAGGCTTTGAAACCTTGCAGAAGGTGGAATCGGCTCTTTCCGAGGAGATGGACGGGCTTTCGGCGGTGTTTGAGCAGATCAAGATTCCCATCGGCGGCGTGACATCTTTCGAGTTTCCCAGCGAAGACCCGGAGCAGACAGAGACGGTCAAGGAGTTTTCGGCGGTGATTCTGTATCATCATCCGATGCGGGCGTATTACAAGGAGAAATATACGGGAGGCAACAATCCTCCTGATTGCGGAAGTATGAACGGCGCAACGGGAATGGGCGAGCCGGGAGGCGTTTGCGAGCATTGTGTTTTTGACCAGTTCGGCACGGGAGAAAACGGAGCGAAGGCGTGCAAGGAGCGGCGTCGGCTCTATCTTCTCTTGGATGGCGAGATTTTCCCAATGATTATGTCGCTCCCGACAGGCTCCTTGCGGGATTTCAGCCGCTACATGATGCGCGTGTTGCCGAAATACGGAAAAAGCAATGCTATCCTCACGCATTTCTCCCTTGTCCGAGCGACGAACAAAGGCGGTATTGTCTATACTAAAGTCGCTTTTCGTATGGAAAGGGCGTTGACGGCGGCAGAGCTTGCTGTAGTCGAGCAAATGAGCGAGCGGGCTAAGGCAATCAGTAAGACAGTCGGATTCGACATCGAAACGGATGGAAACGCAGAGAAGGAAAAACAAATAAACGATGAACGCGGAGCACAAATCCTAGAACAAGTTGCGTAAGCGCTCGTAGAATCCTGATATAATCCGTTTCCCGATTTCTCCGTTTTCCCCAAATAAAAAACGGATGCAATTGCAGTAAAGCCGCCGATATCCATGCTAAAAAAACGGGAAAATCGCGAAAACGGAGAAATAACGATCCTAATTGAGGCCTAACTAAGGCAATTACACAGATTCCCCCTGGTTCCCAGAAGTCCCTTCACGTTCATTCCAGTGGGGGGATTCTGAGATCCGGGAACAACGCTGTTTACGATGCCGAGGATGAAGAATTCAAAAAACCATCTAAAATAGAAGAGTTCCATATTGTTCTGCGGCGTAATATTTTTTCAAATTGTATGTACATAAAAATAAAATGTATATACAAGGAGGAAATACAATGAAAAAGATTCCACAATGCCAGAAAAACAACATACTTAATATCCGAATTGCAGAACAGGAAAAACAGCAATACATATTCGAGGCACAAGCGCTGAATATGAACTTATCGCAATATGTTCTTTATCTGTTGCGGCACAAGGAAATCAAGTATATTGAAGGAGGCATGGAATTAGCCAAAGCGCTGTACCAAATCAACCAAAATCTGAACGAAATAGCGAAATGCAATCCTGCTTCGGCACAAAAACTCAGGGATGTTGCTACACAAGGAATTGAAACAATAATGGCCTGTGCCGAGAAAAAGAAATGAGGTGCGCCCTTTGTGCATCATGAAGCATGTAAATGCTACACCCAGATCACTGCAACAGATGGTTGATTATTTAAGCAATGAGGAGAAGACTGGTAATCAAGGGGTGTTTGGCATCGGGGTAAATCCCGAAGCTCCGGCACAGGAAATGCAATTTGTTCAAGACGTATTTTGCAGAGAAGGTCTAAAGCATCCGTACATCCAAGTTATCTTCAGCTTTGATACCGGTATCACTCTTAGTCCAGAAGAGGTTCAAGACATCTGCATTAGGATTGGCCAAATTCTAATCAGCGATGACAGGCAAGTGTTCGGAGCCATTCACTCTCTTGGCACCAATAATATCCATTGCCATTATATGATAAACGCCGTTGGCATTGACGGCTCTCTGTACCAACAAGGCCACCATGTCAACTATTTCAAGCACAAAGCAAACGAAGTGCTGCGGGAGTATGGATTACCCCCCATTAAGGTTAGTTCTCCCTCCCTCCCCTTCGGGATACGAAGCTGAAACAAAAGCGGCGCCATATTTTCGACGCCGCTACATACCAATGAAAATTTCACCGGGCTTTTCCCGAATTGTCTTTGGATGATTTGCAACAAGCTCTCTTATGGGAAGCGCCAAACAGTCGATGACGGACTGGTTTCTCAAATTTCTCCGTTTTCCCCCAAAAACAGGTACAGATATCGCCTAGCCTGTCGGGTATTGCGCTCGTTAAAAACGGGAAATCGGAGAAAACCGTGAAAACACACTCATCTCATGACTGTCAAGAGGCAAAGTCATATGGGCATAAACCAGGACTCCGCAAAGAATTATACGAAATCATTCGTTGACTGCACACGGGGGCTAACATTTCCGTACCCTGAAGGTAGAATGCAGCCGTATTCTATATGTTGTTGATACGTTTTTGATACTGTGGTATAATATAATATGTCATCGAAGGAGGAGTAATGTATGGACGATTGCAACAAACAATGGATCAACGACTTGCGTTATCGGCAAGATGTGCGAAAGAAAAGGCCGCGCCTATTGCAGAGTATCGGAGATAAAACAAGCTTCTTGTTGCAAGGTAATCCTGATGGCAAAATCATTGTCGCCATAATCGAGGACAACGAAACAGGGCTGACAATTGTGGAGGATAGCCCGTCTTTAAAGGCAGACGACAACGATCCATTAGGGGAAATGTATAATTGCGAAGAAAAATACACGGAGATTCGCTTAAGCGCCAATGCATTTCAAACCTTGATTGCTTTAATCTTGGAAAGAAGCGGAATGGAGCTGGTGGCCGCCAAGAACAAAGGAGGACGACCATCAAAGTATACCACGAATGATGCGAAACGTATTACGGCTCTCCACGTAAATGAAGGAATGAGCATACGGCAGATTGCTGCAAAGGAACGGATGTCCACTGCTACTGTCCAGAAATTGCTAAAAAGATATGAACCAGTGGCGATGTTGGAAAACTTGAGCCGCTCCCAATGATAGCGGCAAAGCATGGGAACGAACGAATCAAGATGTTGTATATACAAAACGCTATCTTGCCCTTCCCTCACCTCTGTAAAGAAAAAGTATAAAGAAAAAATGATGAAAGAGTGGGTAAAGAAGATGATGAAAGAATACTTTAGAGATAAAAAATATTTCGGATCTGAAATGAATAAGACTTTTTCGAAATTAATAATCAGCGCAGTTGATAATAATGAATCAAATGATTTTCAGCGACTGATTGAATATATACTTTTAATAGAAAGCTATAAATTTCCTGTGGCCTATGCCATGGCGCCCAATGAGTTGGGGATAATGATTGCTACTGCAACATTTCAACCTTCAGATGAAATAATAAACAAGTTAAAAAATTACATTGGTGATGAAATTACGGAAAAATATATTAATTACTTGATTGATGAAAATCATAAACTAAAAAATTTAATAAATGAAATAAAGATAATAAACGAATTATCATCAAGGTCTGACCCCAAAAAACTTGATATCAATCAAATTAATCAATTTCGTGTATTTGCAAACAACATGGATAATATCTTCTTATATGGACAATATCCCGGAAAAATGTTTTTCTTTGCATATTGGGATGAAAATGAGAACTATCCGAAATCTGCAAAACCATTCTGGGTTTTAGATATGGGTATTCCTAAATCGCCAGAGGATTTTGATAAAAATTATATTGAAGAAGATAGCAACGAAAAAAAGAGAAAACGTAGGAATGATAACAATCATACCATCAAGAATCACTTAAGAGATATATTTTTATTGGACATGAATGAAATCGAAAAATCCGAAGTATTAAATAAACAATATGAGTCTATATGTGATATTATTGAATCAATTAAATTTAACACCTTAGAAATTGAAGAGCCAAAACAAAGAAAAACGGAAAATAACTCGGATAATAGAATTAAATCAACTCATTTTTTTAAGATGTTTGGTACATATATTAATTCCCAACAAGAAAACAATGTCGAACAGCTTCCTGGAAAGCAACCCCCAAAGACATGGAGTAGAAAAGGAATGCCATTAGACTTGTTTGACAATAGCGGGAATAATATATTATCTCTAGTGGATCCGAAAATTTCTTCATATCAAAGAGACATGAATGCATTTATTTTTGCATTACAACGTGCACTGGCTAAAAATGAACCACGCAAGTCTGTCCTTTTTTCAACTGCAATTTATGAATGTTTCAAATGGTATTCACTTCTCCCACGTGAAATTGAAGATGCATATATACAGCATTGGAATTCTGAGTTAGCGGAATTCTTAAATCAAAGCCAGCCTTTATTTAAGTTTTCATTTCATGAAAAGGATCAAGAAGAACCCAACTTGTTTTCTCGCATTTTATTGGAATTACTGAAAATGAAAGTATGGAACGATGTTCGTTCGGTTGAATATATATTGAACAATTCAAAAATCATTATGTCGCCGTTAAAATCATCTCAAATGAAACACTATAAACATTTTAGAAACTATATGAGAGAGAATAGCATGCGTGAATCCGGGAATGATGCTCACTGTATTAAATATGATTATAACACTTTATATAAATTATTAACGGATCGATTGAAAGATTTTATATTTAATATAATCCCTAAAAATGTTAATTTTGACCATTGTTTTCGCAAGGCTAGGAATTTAATGCAAGTAATTATCCATCCGTGGATGAAAAGTGTTTCTATATTCCAGTTTATTGCGTTGATGCAATGCTGCGCAGAGTCTGCCGAAAGCACGTTAACCATACAACATTATGGGCTAAAACGCGGGAAGAGAGAAGTAAAGCTAAGTACTATAATGAACCAACCCAAAAACAACGCTTGTAAGGAAGTTCGATTGTTTCTAGTATATCTTGTTCAACGCAGGAATTTATTGAATGAAACGTCATTAGAGACAGTTAACATGATTGATCAATATATATTGAAGCAGCGTCAATATATTTGCGAAGAGATTGATAAAATAAAATGTTGGCGGGATATTTTTACAAATTTTGAATCCCCCAATGAAGTGCCAGCTTATCTTAATCTTCCATAATAGCGAATGAGTTTGAGTTAAATATTGAAGAAACCAGCTTAATTAATATATAACAAATACCTATCCTAACGTTCTATGTTTTTCATTGCTTCTTTCTTTCCTAATTATATTTGAGCTGATCAAAAAGGATTATCGAATCGGTTGACTAGCTGAATGGAGTATGAGGCGGTAATAGAACGCAGTCTTCTCACACCGCCGTTCGTACCATTCGGTACACTGCGATTTCTGTAGTTGACGCATACGAACTAATATGCTTTGGCTATCGAAAGGCTAGGTATATTCGTCTTTCTTCATGTACTGCCCCGTTACTTCTATATCCATCAGAACGACCTTCGCGCTCCCACATATCGTTCATGTTCCACACTATCCTTTTGCGGACAGGCCCCATTTTCAAGGTTTTCTGCCATTTCGATCTCTCCTCCTTTTCCAGTTTACTTGGGTCTCTTACTGATGCGTCCCTTCGCCTCTTGGCTACTATGTCCTCTGCTGAATTCTGCACATTCAGCGCGCCTCGCGGGCGTGGTTGCTCCTTTCGGAATGTCCTGTGCAGACATTCCTGGGTTCCACGCGGTTCTTTCCCTCCACCTACCTGCCGCACCTACCGCCACTTGTTCCGTGTAGCTATTGGACTTCAACCTGTGTGGTGGCCTTTTCCCCAGCGATAGCCGTATATGCGATTTCTGTTCGTCAAGCCAGAGGTTTGCCTGTACCTTCCTTCAGATTCCACTTCGCGTTGGCCCCCTTGGTGTTCGGCTATATCCTTCCCGCTACCAAGCGGATTCCGGTCTTTCACCGATTATAAACCTGCGCCGCGGGGCGCACCACAACGACAAAAGAGCCAGTCCGGTTATCTTAATCCGGACTGGCTCTTTTTGGTATACGATTCCAGTTACCATCAGTGTCACTCTCTATAGCCAATTACGACAAATCCGGCACTGCAATCCCCCCACTCCCAAAATGCTCGTGCACCCTCTGTTATTTCGCAGCTGTCTTCCACGAACCTCCCGCCGAAATGCAAATTGCTGATTACATCTCACAAAATCTCCTTATTTTAAGCCTTCATTCGGCTACGATAACGGCCGTGGATTCTCTATCAGAAAAGTAGAGATGCGTTTTGAAGTTCTTTGTGGAAGCTAAGTATTCTTCTCAAGGGTACACTACGATTTGGAACCAAACGCCAATTGGTCACCATCGGCGAAAACGCTTTCGGCCCGCTAGAGATACTTCTGAAGGGAGGCAAGAGCAAAAACTATGGGGAGCGCGGTGCCAATGGCCTCAGCGGTTCGTGCCGCCTGAAGGAGTTTTCGCCCTAACTTAATCACTAGGAGGAATTACAATGGCTAATGATAACGCAGCTTCTACGCCAAAGCAATTTACTTTGACGGCGCAAAAGTCAGCAGCAAAGCCTGCCACTGACTTTCAGCCCCGCGAGTTCGCGGACGCTGTGGTCGGCAAAAGCAACTGCGAGCTCAACAACGAGTTCCAACTTGCACAAGGAATAAGCAAAGCTGTAAGTCCGGATGCACTGCAAGCCGCGGGGAAGCCGATGATGTATACGGGGCTACCGCGTCCCTCTGTGAATAATCCCCACCTGTTAATGGAGAAATCGCGGCAACTTGGCGCGTTTTATGAAAAAGGCACCGAGTTGTATAAGACTATCCTATCAGAAAAAGGGATATCTGTAGAGAAGCATTTGGCGAACTTTATCGTCGAAATCCATTCCCTTACAACGCTCGTCGGTCTGCGAAGTAATCAAGAGAAGATCCATTTTATAATTCGCAGCACGACAGGCAACACGCCGTTCTCGATGTTATTCGAACACTTTATCGAAAGGTTTTATCGTGAGCTGCGGAATACTCACCCACAGTTCCGGTTGTTCTCTGACTTTCCCAATGCCGAAAGCACCTTCCGAGAGTATCTATCCATGACCTTCGAGGCATGTCGTTCTGGGCTTCCACATACGAAAGAATATGCTATTGCAGGTTGGCAAGACGATTGCAGATACCATACCGGGAGCGACCCAGATTGTTGCGCCGACTACTGTTTGGCCGACATCGGCGGCATGGATTTGCGTCAGGTAATCTTGGGCGGACTCGCGCTTATTGGAATAGGAAATCCGAGAACGACCGTTCCATTGTTTTTGCACCGACACGCTGGCATCCTCGCGAAGCTTTTCAATGATGCCGGGCACCCAATCCAGCATATTCTCGCATTGATTGGGCCACGAAACTCAAAAAAAACCTCCAGCGCCGAGATCGTCTTCGGGACAACGGGAACCAACTTCACGTCCACACCTCGCGGCATGGAACTTTACGCAGAAAGCTGCCACGACCGAACCGTGCTCATCGATGACCTTAAAAACGCAAAAGATAAGGAAACTATTCGTAAACTCGAAGATTTTTTACGCCAATACTGCGACAGCAGGGGGCGATTAAAGTCTGTTAACGGCGGAACTGAACTCGAGCAGGTCAATACGCGCTATGGTGTAGTAATTACAGGCGAAAGCACGTTATGTTCGCTTCAGCAGTCCTCGCGAACCAGAATAATCGAAGTCCCAGTTACCGCGGATACGTTCTCCAGCGAGAATTTGCGAAGATTTCAGGAAAATTTAAAAATATCGCAATTGGAAAAAGTCCCTTCATGGTTGGATTGCTACGATGCCGCCTGCATACGTTCTTACATCGAACCGAACTTCACGGCAATTGTTAGGCGCATAATTTGTACGAAACCGCCACCCCAAGAATGGCGCTTTGCACGCCAAGCTGAATCTTTCCGAAACTTTTACGCGTTAATGGAGATTGTTCTCGATTTTTGCCAAACGACAGGCTCGCTGAGCGATTCCATTGTCGAAGATTATCGGGCACAATGGACGTCGATTCTTGTGGATCTTATGCGGTACAACGAAAGATTATGTGCGCAAGATGAGCCGTTCAAGCTGTTTCTTGACGCAGTCTTGCAGGGGGTACAACAAAACCTGTTGCCAATGGCCTCCTCGCGCGAGCAGTTTCGTGGAAACGCATCGGTGTATTCCGGCTTTCAAGAAGGCGGTGTTCTCGCGATTGATGCGCACCGCGCTTATACCTACGCGGAGAAATATTTCCGAGGAAATGGTTTTGCCGCTACAGAAAGCGATGTCATGTTCGCCCTTCGTGATAATCAATTACTTGAGCTGTATAACGAAGGGAACCATAAAAGCCGGCCATTTCGTATGGTTAAAACAACGGGAGGTGTTTCGATAAAAATGATATTTTTGAAAATGCGCGAAGTTGAGCGGGTTTTATTCGAAGAAAAAGAATAACTGTTAAGAATTGGAGGTAAAAAAAATGGCGAAAACTTTTTTGATGATAAGTGCGGTTGTAGGAGTTACTTCCGACGCACAAGACATTTTCAATGAAATCACCTTACGTACGCAAGCGCCTTGTGAGCTTTTCCTAGTCGATTCACTTGAAGAGGCGAACGATTTGGCGTTTCAACGGTACGGCATAAGTTTTTACGGGGTTCAACGCGACAACAACGCGCGACCAATGTCCCTAGCAATTTCCGGGGAATACCTCTTAACAACTGACGAATCGCTCTTACCCGCAACACAAAGACAAGCGTGCGGGTCGACAGGCTATATTCCACAGCTTCCGATCGACTGGGGCGGCGCATGGGCGGTTATCGGCATCAACGGCTTCGGGATTCGCTATGACATTGGAGACGTTCTAAACATTTTTTTGCACAGTGATCTGATATACCCGATGGCGCGCTGGTATCCAACCCCCCAGCTTGCTATCGCTCAAGCGTATGCTACGTACAGTAGGCGCTTCTTCACGCGATACAACGGAAAAAACGCCTATCCTGTAATGCCAAACGTCGACTCCCTTAATAACGATTGCTGGCTTTTCATAGACAAAAACTTCGAAAGGCGAGAGGAAGAGCGACAAGATAATGCCGTCCTAAGCAAGTTGGGCTCGTTGGGTTTAATGGTCTGAAAGGCGAATCAAACGGCATAACAGGGTTCAGTGTGCACCCGGAAACAAGAAAGGATCGAAAAAAATGATTATTTTGATAAGTGGATCGCAATACTTTATTGAAAGAGGATTTTTCACGGTCGATGAACTCGCAGAGGAACTCGAGACAACCACTGCGACGGTTCGAGCAGGCATCCGGACCGGCATCATCCCCCATATTCGAGGGCCATCCGGAGCACCCCTAATCCCGAAAGATTTCGTCGAGCACTGGCTGTTTCCCCATCAATAAGCGGAGGTGATACCGTGAGACTTCAACGCGTAAAAATCCGTATTCCACGGTCTAAAAAGTCGAAAGGCAGCCAAAAACCAATCATGAATGTGCTTCCCGAGCACTGCGATAAGGCGGTCGACAAGCCGTTGATTTCAATTCTGGCTAAAATATTGAGCGAGGAAAGGAAGACCCCAGTATGAGTGTACTAGAACGCCTTCGAAAACAGGCGAAAGGAGAGCCGCTTCGTGCGGCTCTTTACGCCCGGTTCAGCAGCGACAACCAGCGGAACGAAAGCATCGATGCCCAGGTTCGCGCTATCAAAGAGTTCGCTCTTGCAAATGACATTATCATCGTCGCAGAATACATTGACCGTGCAAAGTCGGCGACAACCGATGATCGTCCCGATTTCCAGCGGATGATAAAAGATTCTGCGAAGGGCGATTTCCAACTGCTCATCGTACACAAGCTGGACCGGTTCGCAAGAAACCGGAATGACAGCATTGCCTATCGGATGAAGCTCCAACGCAATCATATCACACTTTTGAGTGTGTTGGAACCGTTCGACGAGGATCGGCCAGAAACGATTTTGCTTCAGTCCGTCATCGAGGGCATGAACGAGTTTTACAGTCGGAATCTTGCCCGCGAAGTCAGAAAGGGCTTGAAGGAAAACGCCCTAAGCTGTAAGCATACGGGAGGGATACCGCCGCTTGGTTACGATTTAGACCCGACCACGCGCCAGCTCGTCGTGAATGAATTTGAAGCCGAAGCGGTTAAGCTGATATTCGACCTCATCCTATCCGGGCACGGATACAGTGAAATCATTATGGTGTTGCGGAGAAAAGGTTATAAGACCAAAGCAGGTCGAGAGTTCGGAAAGAACTCTATATACGAGATCCTCCACAACCCGAAGTATAAGGGAGTCTATGTTTACAACCGCGCCAGCCCTGCTGATCCGTACACCAAGAAACGGAATTCCCACCTTGAAAATCTGCCGGAGGACATGATCGTCATTCCGGGCGGTGTCCCAGCCATCGTCTCCGAAGAGGATTTCGACAAGGTTCAGGAAATTCTGAAGCGGCGTAAGCGTTATTATCGTGGGGTGAAGAAACATCAGGAGCAGTATCTTCTGACAGGTAAAATTGTCTGCGGCAAATGCGGCTGCACCTATACGGGCAACCGTAAGAAGTCCACAGGCAACAAGCCCCCGAACATCACTTACCGCTGCAATAAGCAAGCACGCAAAACGGGCATTATCTGCAACAATCGCGAGGTCAACCGCGACTACATCGAATCCTTCGTCATGGAGCAGATTGAGCAATCCATCTTCAACGACCGCATGGCAGCCATCATCATCGCTCAGTTCGAGGAATACCTTCGCAAGAAGAACGAGGAGATGAGCCAGACATTGCACCGATTGGAGAAGGAGACACACGCGATTGATGCGAAGTTGGAGAACCTTTCCGACATCCTTGCCGATGGGGTGGACAGAAAGCAACGCGCCATTATTCTGTCGAAGATGGAGAAACTGGAGGATGAAAAAGCTGCACTCCAAAGCTTCATCGCGCAGGAAAAAACCACGCTTGCGCTGGACATACCGGACAAGAAGGAACTGGAAGGCTATTTCCGAAAAGCGCAGGAAATGTTCAGGGCGAAAACCCTCGACGAGATGCAGCAACTCATAGATCTATACGTTGAGAAGGTCATAGTAAACGAGGACGAGATTCAGGTCATCCTGAATCTCGTCCCTTTGTTTTACAGGAAAAGCTTTACGGAACAATCCTACGCCATAAGCCGCGGAGAACTAAAAGAAAGGGGGCGTAGAAATTGACGAAAAAAAATAAAACAGCCGATGCAAGCACCGACTGTTTTCCTATTCCGTGAGAAATCCAAGACCTTCTGCACAGAAATTGTGTGTGTTGTTGGTGGAGACGAAGAGGATTGAACTCTCGACCTCTCGGATGCGAACCGAACGCTCTCCCAGCTGAGCTACGTCCCCACTTGTTTTGAACAATGGTTAGTATACCACGGCAGAATTCAAAATGCAAGAGCTCTGGAAAATTTCTTGCGGCACTGAACGGAAAAATCGTTACAATGTCATTTTCCCCCGCTTCCATCGGCTCCATGCCGTACGAAATCCGTCGGCCCGGTTTTCGTTTGCGTAGACGTAGAAAGCGCGAACGACATCAGCGCGCTTCCGGCGCTCCCTGTCCCTCCAGTCGTCGCTCTCGGCCGGCGCGAAAAGATTGGTGCCGCCCAGCGCGTATTGCCTTGCGACGATGGTTTCCAACGGCACGCCGGGATTTTTCATGATATCGTAAAAAACCGCGAACGTGGTGGTGCGGCCATGTCCGGCGTGGCAATGAAGATGCAGCCAGGCGTTTTCGGGCAGCCCGGCGACAAAACGCACAAAATCGTCGATTGCGGCGTCGCTCGGCGCTGCCTGATCGGCGGCGGAAATTCGGACATATTTGAAGCCTGCTCTTTCCGCCGCCTCCTTTTCCGTTGTCACGGAAACGACGTCCGGCATGACAGCCTCAAAATGCGCGGTATCATATCGCCCCATCGGCTCGAATGTGGTCCGGCTCCCGAGCAGCGCCGCGAGCCGCCCGATCTCGTCCCGTTCGATCTGCGCGGCGGTCATTCCGTAATTGGCCCAATTTCTCTGTTTATGCCAGCTCACGGGATACGCGTGGTTGACGTAGCCGTGGGATTCCTGGCGCAAATCGACCATCCAGATGTCGCCCGCTCCCGCCGCCGCGCGAAGCCTCGCATTGAGCATGGCAAGCGCGGCATAGGACGGCTGTCCGCTGGCGGAAATCCGCAGCGAATCCAATCCGGTCCTTGCCGGGGATATTCCTGCTTCCTCGGAAAAACTGTCGGTCATAAGCCGAAAGCTCCGCGGCAAATCGGCCGAGGCCGTACCGTCCAAACGCCATTTTCCCGTCGGCTCTGTCGCCGCGCCTTCCGCCCCCGGTACAAAAAGAGCCAAGGCAAACAGCAGCGCGCCCAGCAGCCGGATCGCCGAATATTTCCCCGAGCCCCTCATTCGATGATATTCTCCGCGGAAAACGCGCCGGGCAGCAGCTCTCCCAGCGTCATTTCCTTCACCTCGTCGGCAAGGTTCGCCATTACGATATGGGGAATCCGGAACTCCTCGATCACTTGGCGGCACGCGCCGCAAGGCGGTACAGGCTCCGGCCCTTCCGCTACGACGGCGATTGCCAGGATGTCCTCCTCCCCTGCGGAAACGGCGTTATAGATTGCCGTGCGTTCGGCGCAGTTCGTCACCGAAAAAGACGCGTTCTCGATATTGCAGCCGCCGTAGATTTCCCCCGACGCCCCCAACACCGCCGCCCCCACCGCGAACTTGGAATAGGGGCAATAGGCAAACTCGCGCACGCGCTTCGCCTCGGCAATCAGCTTCTTGTCGTTTTCTGTCATTTCAGTTTCCTCCCCTTCATTTCTTCATGACCGTATTTTGTTCATTCTTTTGCACAAATCTCATCCCAAAAGCTCACGCCTTTGCATTCCAGCTTCTCCCCGAGCATTTCCGCCGCCGTCACGCCGATATCGGCGAAGGTGCGACGCGTGCCGAGATCGACGCCCGCTTTCACCGACGCGCCGCAGACGAGAATCGGCGTATATTCCCGCGTGTGGTCGCTGCCGGAAAAGCCGGGGTCACAGCCGTGATCCGCCGTGATCATCAGCACATCGTCCGGGCGCATCCGCTCCATGAACCGCGCGAGCTGACGATCAAACGCCGTCGCCGCCTTCGCGTAGCCCTCGATGTCCCGCCGATGGCCGTACTTCATATCAAAATCGACGAGATTAACGAAGCAAAGCCCGGTAAAATTCTCATCCTGCGTCGCGATGGTCTTTTCCATGCCGTCGTCGTTGCCGTCCATCGCGATATGACGGCCGACGCCTCGGGCCGCGAATATGTCCGAGATTTTCCCGACGCCGATCGTTGTCAGCCCCGCCGCCGAAAGCACGTCCAGGAGCGTCGTCCCCGGCGGGTCGAGCGAATAGTCGTGCCGTCCTGCCGTGCGCTCGTAGTCCGGGTACGCGCCTATAAACGGGCGGGCGATCACGCGCCCGACACCCCATGCGCCCTGCATCAGCGCCCGCGCTTTTTTGCAGTAATCGTAGAGCTCTTCGCGGGATACGACCGCTTCATGGGCCGCGATCTGCAATACGCTGTCCGCCGACGTGTAAACGATCAGCGCCCCCGTTCTTTCATGCTCCTGCCCGTAGTCGTGGATGACCTCGGTGCCGGAATAGGGCTCGCCGCAAAGCACGGGACGCCCGAAGGTTTCTTCCAGTTTTTTCATCAACTCCGGCGGGAATCCGCCGGGAAACGTCGGCATGCCGTGCTCCGAAATGATGCCCGCGATTTCCCAATGGCCCGTCGTCGTGTCCTTGCCATGGGACATTTCGCGGCAGCGGCCGAAAGCGCCCTTCGGTGTGCCTTCTCCGCCGTCCAATCCCTCGATATGGAAAAGCCCCAGCGCCGCCAGATTCGGCGTGTCGTAAGCAGGTGATTTCAATATCGTCTGCAGCGTATGGCATCCCGCGTCGCCGAAAGCCGCCGCGTCCGGCAGCGCGCCGACGCCGAAGCTGTCCAGCACGATCAGATATACCCGTTTCACCGCCGTCATATCATTCCCCCCTTTTTTATTTTCCCTTATTGCGTTCGCGCCATTCGTCTTCGAGAATGCCGAGCACCACGAGATTCTCATATTTCCCGTCCACGAGGATCGTTTCCCGCAAAAGCCCCTCGCGCCGGAGCCCCACAGATTCGTAAACGTGCAGCGCGCGGTCGTTGTAATCCTTGCAGTCGAGCCATCCCCGGTGCGCGCCCGCGTCCTCGAAGGCCCAGGCCATCAGGAGATTCATCGCCTCTTTGCCGTAGCCTTTGCCGCGTTCGTTGATAATCACGCGGCGCCAATACTGCTCATGGTCCGGGCTGTTCAGCCCCATCGCCATCAGAAAGCCGACCGCGTCTCCCGTGTCCTTACGCTCGACGATGAAATGAATGCCCGCGGGCGAATCCAAGGTATCCTGATGATAAACGCGGGAATCCGGGACGATATACCGAGCGTTTTCCGGCTCGGCCTCCGACGCGAGAATAAAATCCAGATCTTTCTCCTCCGCCGCCCGAAGCCGCACCCGCGTCCCCTCGCGCACAATCCTTCCCATCGTCTCATCACCTTCACCATATTATATATGATGTATACTTTGACAAAAACAAAAAAAATCCTGCCGCGCAGGAACAAACACACAGCAAAAAACTCCCCGACGCCGCAAAATGACGTCGGGGAGTTTCCTTCCATATTTAATTTGTCAGATGAGCTTCGTCTCATTCACTTCGCGGATTACGGCGGACTTGATTCCCGCCGCGTTCGCTTCTTTGACGCGGATCGCCTGCTTGTCGACAATCAACTGCATCACCGGCTCCACATCCTCCCGCGAAAGCTCGTCTTTCGGCTGCGCGAGACTCGTGGTCGCCGTCCTGCCATTCGCCAGCGCAAATCTCATATTCAGCGTCTTTGCCATATCGTTCACCTCCTTTCATACATCTTCATTCCCGATCCGTTAGGGAAACGATGATTAAGTCAAGTCGTGGGCCTATCGAGGGATTTTTTCGACTGGCTAGGAAATGCTTCGACAACGTAGCAGCGCTACGTCGAGAGGCATTTGACGACGTCAGCCGGAAAAAGACCCGACAGGAGCGCGGCGGGACTTATTCAGCGTTTCCTTAGGCACGGGACAGGATCGACAGATCCTGACGGGCGATGTCGCCGACGGGATAAATCTGGAGAGAGCCGATTGCCGCAGCGACGTCGTAGGCGTCCTCGTCCGCGATTGCCGGATTGACGTTGCGGACGGTGCGCTGGGTATAGACCGCCGAGCCGTCCGCCGCCACATCGCTTTCAACGGCAAGGAGCAGCTTCGTGCTCTGCATCGTTTTCGTAACCGCCATGTTCATTCACCTCCTTTCGCCCCGATACATAACGAAAGGGGAAAATAATACAACATACGCTCTAAAAAATTTTTTAAAAAAATTTCAAAAAGGTATTAAGTTTTTTTTAGAAAATACGATATAATAGGTGCAAGGACAAAATGCGAAAGCGTATGCGTCGAAT
>CACYXR010000009.1 GCA_902778455.1 uncultured Selenomonadaceae bacterium
AAGGTGGGAATAATTATTTAACAGGCTCACAGTGTGGGCTTGTTTGTTGTGTTTATTGGCAGAAATCCTATGATTTTTGCCGTTTTTTTATTCTTTCACGTGAAACATTCACACGATTATTTTTTGTCCGTTTCCGCTGTGATCTGATAATAGTCGCAGGGATGGGCGTCGTAGCCGACGACGTTTTTCTTCGAGATCAGGCTCATCTGCAGGAACGAGCAGAAGACGTAGCCGTTGTCGTCCAGAAGGACCTGCTGCATATCTACGGCGAGCTTCGCCCGTTTCGCCGGATCGAATTCGCCGGACAGTTCCTTCGCCAGCGCTTCGAGCTTGTCGCTGTGGAAATGACCATTGTTCACCGGAGAACTATCGAGGCAGCAAGAGGTGAAGAAATACTCCGGATCGCCGGTGGGCGCCGTGACCATCGCGCTGGCGTAGACGTCCCAAGCCGCGGAATCTTTGCGGAGCTTGTTGTGGCTGGCGGTGCTGTTCACCTCCACGTCAATGCCGATCTTTTTCAGTTCCGCCTGCGCAGACTCGGCGAGGAGCGGCAGCTCCAGACGACTCGGATAGGTCAGCCAGCGAACCGTCAGCTTCTTCCCGTCCTTCTCGCGGATGCCGTCACCGTCCGTATCCACCCAGCCGGCAGCTTCGAGGACTTTTTTCGCCCCTTCGGGATTGTAACTTTCCGTCTTCACCTTGTCACCGCCGAAGGCAAAGCCCGCGGGGAAGGCTCCGGCTCCGGGGTAGCCGTTGCCGCGGAGCAGCGTCTTGACGAAGCCCTCCTTATTGACGCCCATGGCAATCGCTTTGCGGACTGCGGGGTCGGAAGCAATCGGGCTCCGGTAGTTCATCCAGAGGAAGAACGCCCGGGAGGTCGCGACCTGCGAGAAATGAAACTTGTCGTTTTGAAACAACGGATAGCTCTCATAGGCCATGCCGTAAGCCGCGTCGATCTCGCCGGATTGGAGCGCCGCCGACAGCGTGCCGCCGTTGGAAATCGCCTTTATCGTCAGCTCGTCGAGCTTCGGCGTGCCGTTCCAGTAATCCGCGTTCTTCTTCAGCGTCAGATGGTCGCCGGATTTGCAGTCGACAGCGATATAAGGGCCGGTGCCGACGACGATGCCGTCCTTGACGCCCGCCTTGACGTCCACAATACAGGCATAGGGATCACCGAGATAATGGAGGAACGCGGGGCGCGGCTCCTTTGTCCTGATGGTCAGCTTCTGACCGTTCGCCTCGATGGAGTCGATCATCAAATCCCTCGGGGCGCGGTCATGGTTCTTGACCAGCGCCTCCTGGCATTCCTTGACGGCGGCGGCGTCCATTGCGCGGCCGCTGTGGAACTTTACGCCGTCTTTCAGCGTCAATTCCCATGTCAGCGGGTCGACGTTTTTCCACGAAACCGCCAGCCACGGCTTGACTTCCATATTGTCGCTGTATCGGACGAGAGTCTCACCGACGCCGTAGCGGATGCAGGCCCAGCCGGAATATTCGTCGTGAGGGTTGATGGTTTTTTCCAGATTGTCGGGCGTGAAGGTAGTGTCGCCGACAACCATTTTTTTCGTCGCCGCGCCCTTGTCCCCGCCGCCTCCGCCGCAGCCAGTCAACAGACCGACGGCAAGGCAAAGGGCAAAAAACAGTGCCAATACTTTTTTCATGTTGAACCTTCTTTCTTCTTACTTCTCCGCCGAGATCGTGAAAATCGGCGTCGGATTGTAAAACTCGTCCGGCTCGGGGTAGACGCGCTTCCATACGCCCGTGTCCACCGTGACGCGGGAAAAGCCCGCGTCGATCAGCAGGCGCAGGTCCCACTCGGGGCGCCGGTTCTGGTACGCGCAAAGCTCCTGCGTGATCTCGTCGTTCTCTTCCACAAGATTGGCGGGAATCAGCTTGTGCGCGTGGTTCGGCAGCAGCGCGAGGTCCTCCGCGTCGGAAAATTCATGGCAATAATCCGCGTCGAAATTGATCAATGTCCCTCCTTTCGCCAACAGCTCATGCCATGAACGATAAGCTTTTTCCAGATTTGGGAGCGTCCAGGTCAGATTTCGCGTGACAATGGCGTCGAAGCTTTCCGGCGGGAAATCCGGGCACTCCGCGTCCATCACGAGGAACTTGGCGGGAACTTTTGCCGCCTTTGCGAAATCCTCGGCGCGGGCAATCATCTCGCGGGTCAGATCAATGCCCGTGACCGTATGCCCTTCGGCGGCCAGCAGGCAGGCGAGGAAACCGGTCCCCGTCCCGACGTCGAGAATCCGAAGCGTTTTTTTCTGCGGCAGACAGCGGGCGATTTCTTTGAGCCAAAGCCCGCGCTTCCCGCTCCCGAATTCCCGAAGCCGCTGCTCGACAAAAGACGGTGCACGCTTCGTCCAATAGCTTTTGATATGGTCCTTCAAGTTTTCCATGTAGGTGCTCCTTTAAAAAAGTTCATGACCAAAACTTCTAAATCCCTAGCCCTCCCCTATGGGGAGGGGGGGACCGTCGAAGACGGTGGGTGAGGTCCTTAAAACGTAACAATTGTATCCGACGTAACGCCAAAAAACCTCATCCACCGCTAACGCGGTCCCCCTTCCCCAGAGGGGAAGGCCAGGTTACGTCACAGCACACTCTCGATCAACATTTTCGTATATTCCCGCTTCGGCGACTGCACGACCTCATCGGGCGCGCCTTCCTCCACGATCTTTCCCCTGTACATGACGAGGATGCGGCCGCAGAAGTTTTGCGCCAGCGCGATGTCGTGGCAGATGAACAGGCAGGCCATGCCGCGCTCCCGCATCAGGCGCGAAAGCAGCGCGACGATTTCCGCCTGAACAGTGACGTCGAGGGCGCTGATGGCCTCGTCGCAGATCAGCAGCTTCGGACGGATTGCAATGGCGCGGGCAATAGCCGCCCGCTGGCACTGCCCGCCGCTGACCTCATGCGGGTAGCGCTCCGCGAAATCCGGCGAAAGGCCGACGGCCTCCAAGAGCCGACCGACTTCCCCGCGGACCTCGGCGCGGGACTGCCCGACATTCAAAAGGCTCTCGCCGATGCCGTCGCCCAATGTGCGGCGCGGGTCAAAGGATTCCTGCGGCGACTGGAAAATCATCTGAACGGTGCGGAAAATCTTCCGCGCCCCGGCGTCCGTTACGTCCTCGCCGTCAAGAAATATTCTGCCTTCCGTTGGATCGAGCAAGTGGGCGATCATATTCGCGACGGTGCTCTTGCCGCTGCCGGACTCGCCGATCAGTCCGACGCATTCCCCGGCGGAAATGTCGAAGCTGACGCCGTCCACGGCAAGGAAATCGCTTTGCCCGTCCCGCGTAAATATCTTTTTGAGGCTTTGCGCCTGCAAAATCGGCGTCGTCATGCTCCCCTCCGAAGTCTAAGCTTTGGCACGGCCGCCATCAGTTTTTTGGTGTATTCCTGCGCAGGATGCTCCAGCACGTCCCGCGTGGCGCCGCTTTCCACGATCCGCCCGTCCTTCATCACGGCCACGCGGTCCGCCATCGCACGGACGACGCCGATGTTGTGCGTGACGATGACGATGGATGTATGCCAGATTTCGCGGATCAAAAGCATTTCCTCCACAACCTGCTTCTGCACCGACACGTCGAGGGCGCTGGTCGGCTCGTCAGCCAGCAGCACGGCGGGATTCAGCAGCATGGCGGCGGCGATGCCCACGCGCTGCATCATGCCACCGGACAACTCGAAGGGATAGCTTTCGAGGATGCGCGCCGCGTCTTCAAAGCGGAGCTTTTGCAAAAGCGCCGCCGCCTGTTCGCGAAAGTCCGTTTCCGAAATGGTTTCATGGGCGGAAACCGCCTCAAAAAGCTGCGCGCCCACGCTGCGGATCGAGCAAAAGGACGCGCCCGCGTCTTGAAAAATCATCGCGAGCTCCGCTCCGGAAAGGCGCCGCAATTCCTCCTCCGGCAGGTCGGGGAGATTCCTCTCTTTGAACCATATATCGCCGCGGGTGACGACGCCGCCCGGCCCCAAGAGTCCCATCGCCGCTTTCAAGAGCGTACTTTTCCCACTGCCGGACTCGCCGACAACGCCGAGGATTTCCCCCTCGCGCAGGGAAAAGCTGACGTCATGAACGACGGGAACGGCGTTGTAGGAAATTGTCACATTTACATATCGTAAAATCTCATTCATTGCGTTACTCCGGTCATTAAAAATCACGAAACTTGCCTTGCCTTCCCCTTGAGGGGAAGGTGGCGCGCGAAGCGCGACGGATGAGGTGGCAAGGCGCTTACTCTTCTCTCTCGTTTTTAATTTCTCATCTTCGGATCCATCCAATCCCGCACCGCGTCGCCCAAAAGATTGAACGCCATGACGGCGACAAAGATCGCGACGCCGGGGGCGAAGACCGCCCACGGGACCGTTTGCAGCAGCCCCCGCGTCTCGCTCATCATGCTGCCCCATTCCGCCGTAGGCGGCTTTGCGCCGAGACCGAGGAACGAAAGCCCCGCCAGTTCCATCATCATCGTGCCGATATCCAGCATCGCCGTCACCAGGATCGGACCCGCGATATTCGGCAGAATGTGTTTCACGATCAGCTGCGTCGTCGAGCATCCGGCGAGCATCGCCGCTTTCAGATAGGCAGTCTCCCGCACGGCAAGCGTCTGGCTGCGGGCAATCCGCGCGTACTTCGGCCATGAGATCGCGGCCAGGGCCAGCACCGCGTTGTGCAGGCCGCCGCCCAGGACGCCGGCCACCGCCAGCGCGAAGACGAGCCCGGGGAACGCGAGGCAAAGGTCGGAACCGCGCATCAGCAAATCGTCCGCCCGTCCCCGCGCCCAGCCGCAGAAAACGCCGACAGCCGTGCCGACAGCCGTGATGATTGCCACCAGCAGGAACGTCGAGAAAATGCTGGCGCGGCTTCCGGCGATGACCCGCGAGAGCATATCGCGCCCGAAGCGATCCGTGCCGAAGATATGCGCCGCCGACGGCTGCTGCAGCGCCGCGTCGAGATTTTGCAGATACGGGTCGTATGGGCAAAGGCTCTCGGAAAAAAGCGCGCCGACAATCAAGAGGATCGCTGCCGCGCCGAATATATAGAGCCGCGTTTTGCCGCTGCTCTTATGGACAATCGCCTCGCGAACCGTCGGTTCAGCCGTCATTTCGTTTCACCGCCCATCCCAAGCTTCACGCGCGGATCGAGCACCAGATACAAAATATCGGCGACGAGATTCACGCTGACATAGATAATCGCCATCCAGACCACATAGGCCTGAATCAGCGGATAATCGCGCATCATGATCGCGTCCACCGCCAATTTCCCGACGCCGTCCCACATGAAGATCGTCTCGACGATGGCCGTTCCGCCCAAGAGCGAACCGACGGAGAGCGCGAGCAGCGTCACGATCGTCATCAACGACGACCGCAGCACGCTTTTCGTCAGAATCACGCCGTCCGCCACGCCCCGCGCCTTCGCGCCCGTCACATAGTCCTTCGACAGCTCGTCCAGCACCGCCGCCCGCACCTGCCGGAGATACTTCGCCGACATCGCGATGGCCAGCGTCAGCGTCGGCATCACCGCGCCCGCGAGCGTCACGCCGCTGGAAATCACAGGCAGCCATCCGAGCCGGATGGCGAGGAAATGCATCAACAGCAGCGCCACAAAAAAATTCGGCGTCGAATTGCCGATAAAGCTCCCCAGCCGCACGACAAAATCCAGCAGGGAACAGCCGAAACGCAGGCCGGCATCCCGCGCCGTCCTCGCCTTTTGATTCGCGACGGCGGACAATACGCCGAGGGGAAGCGAAACGGCGACGGTCAAAAGTACGCTGAGCGCTGCCAAAAGAAGCGTCGCGGACAGCTTTGAAAGGAACGTATCGGATACGTCCCGCCCGGAAACGAAGCTGACGCCCATGTCGCCCGTCATCATGCCGCCGAGCCAGGAAAGATACTGGACGAGAAACGGCCTGTCCAGCCCCAGCTTCGCCCTCGCCGCGTCCAAAGTCTCCTGGGAGACGGCGGCCCCGACGCCCGAATACATCTCCGTGATCGCGTCGCTCCCCGCCAGCCGCATCAGGGCGAAAGAAAGAAACGTGATTCCCAGGAGCACGGGAATCAACGCCAAAAGCCGCCGCAAAACATACCGTTTCATTCTTTCGCAACCACTTCCTGCTATTGTTTCAATATATTTTTCAACAGTTTACTCTTTTCATTCTCATCCGCACAAGCTCCCACAGGGGATAGACAGGCCGGAAAACGAAAAAACCGCCGCACGTTTCCGTGTGACGGTCTTTGCTATGCCGTGTATTACTTGATGATCGTGATCCGCCCCTGGCCCTGCCAGTTCGCGTATTCTTCGCCGATCTTCGCGTTCATGTGGTTCTGCACATACTCCATGATCATGTCCGCGTCAGTCAGGGTGCCGTCGTCGTGGATGACGAGCTTGCCCACCGTCTGCATCTTCGTACTGGTCTGGGTAATCAGGACGTCTTTCCTTGTTCTTCGCCATAATACTCTTGAACTGCTCATGGGAATGGCCGTCGATGATGGCCGTGACGCCGCGCGTGTTTTCCGCGATCGATTTCGCGATTACCTCCTGTTTGACAGTGGATAGGGAAAACGATATGATAAAGAAAAGAAAATCCATGAAAGGAGCTGAACACAATGGAAAAGCGCATGACTTGGAAAGAGATTCAGGAAACCTATCCCGACCAGTGGGTAGGACTGTCCGAGGTGGAATGGAACGGCGGCAGCGTTGGCACCGCAGTCGTGAAGTACACAGACAAAACCTCCGATGAACTATATGACATGCAGATTGACGGTCAAGATGTAATTACAAAATACACAACGCCGCAAAATTTTCCGTATGGACAAGTCCTGATTTGGGGGTGCGACAAAACTTGATACAGATGACGATGGAATTAGATTCGACATATCAGCGCCCTGTAGTCAAGCTGGATAAGTTTCATTCCTTGGATGCCATGATTGATACAGGCGCAATCTATCCCGTATGGATGAACGGCGAGGAAAGACTTCGCCGTTTAGGTACAACCAAGGTAAAAGACGAAATTGAATTTGGCGGCCTTGGCGGCATGACGAAAGGCGCGCTTTATGAGATTCCGGTCTTTCAGCTTGGCGGCCTCATCTATCCCCACATGATAATCATTGCCCACAGGTCGAATTTTCCAGTGCCGCTCCTGCTTCCCGCCACCATGTTCGCCAACCTTATTTACGAAATCGACAATAAAGCGCACCGATTGAACATAACCGTACCCGATGACGAATCCCATATACGGAATCTCACCATCAAAGACGACAACGGCCGCTTGCACGTTTTCTGTTCGTCCGCTGAATAACGCCCAATAAAATCCTGCCCACAGGGGAATCCCTTCCGGGCAGTTTTTTGTTTACAGCTTACACCTCTCCGAAGCTATTCCAGCACAGGAGCATCAAAATGCAAAAAATCTATTCACCGAATTGAAAAGGGCCTGCTGCACGTGAGAATCTGCAACAGGCCCTTCGTTATGACATTATGCGATTGTTATTACTTGATAATCGTGATACGGCCCTGGCCCTGCCAGTCCGCGTATTCTTCGCCGATCTTCGCGTTCATGTGGTTCTGCACATATTCCATGATCATGTCCGCGTCGGTCAGGGTGCCGTCGTCGATCAGCTTCGCGCCCTTGAACATCACCATGCCGTTGCCGCCGTCCTTCAGCACATAGGTCGTGCCGCCGACGGTGTAGATCTTTTCCGGATCGATGGGCTTGCCGCCGATCATGACGTCCCTGATACGGCGGTCGCCGCGCACCGCGACGAAGCTGCCGTGAGCGTCCAGTTCCACCGTGGAGGGGATCGTCGCGTCAATCGTATAGCTCATGCCCGAGACCTGCAGGAACCCGCCGTTCTCGTCGGGCAGATTCATCGCGCTGAGCTCCAGCGCGTCGAGGATCGTCTGTCCCGTGACCTCCACCGCCGAGCTCATATTGCCGAAGGGGAACGCAGTCAGGATATCCTGATAGGTGAACACGCCTTTCGAGATCTTGTTGCGGAGCGAACCGCCGTTCACGAGAGCGACGTCGGTATTGAGCACGGCACGGAACGCGTCGGCCACGAAGTCGCCCATATTCGTCTCCTGGCTGCGCACGCGGCGCTCGCCCGTCGCGGGATCCCGCTCGCACAGATCGACCAGCGACTCGCCCACCGTCTGCTTCAGGATCGGCTCGAATTTCTTGTTTTCCTTCTCGATGACCTTCAGGATTTTCGGGTCGGGAGCGGGCAAAGTATCGTCCTTTTCCAGCGTCGAGGTCATGGTGCCGTCGTCGTGGATGACGAGCTTGCCCACCGTCTGCATCTTCGTGCCGGTCTGGGTGATCAGAACGTCCTTGCCGTCCTTGTTCTTCGCCATGAGGCTCTCGAACTGCTCATGGGAGTGACCGTCGATGATAGCCGTGACGCCGCGCGTGTTTTCCGCGATCGTAATGCTGGACCACTTGGGAATCGAGCCGTTCACGCCGAGATGACCGACGACGATCACATACTCCGCGCCTTCCGCTTTCGCCGCGTCTACGGCTTTCTGGATCGCGGCGTAGATTTTCGCGCCCGAATCATCCTCGGAGAAGCCGTAAATGAACTTCCCTTTGTCATCCTGGAAATACTTCGGCGTCGAAGTCGCCAGCGTCTCCGGCGTCGTCACGCCGACGAAGGCGATCTTGTGGCCGCCCGCCTCGACAATCTTATAGGCCCGGAGCGGATGCTCGCCCGTGCGCAGGTCGGTGAAGTTGCAGGAAGCGTATTTCGTCTTCTGCAGCGCGTTCAGCTTGAAGAACTGCTCCATGCCGTAGTCGAACTCATGATTGCCCGGGATCAGGAAATCGTAGCCGATGGCGTTCATGATGTTCACGATGGACTCGCCCTTCGAGAGCTTGCCGATCGGCGCGCCCTGCACCGCGTCGCCGGCGTCCGCCAGCAGCACCGCGAGCCCCTGTTTCTTCAAATCCTTCTTGTACTGCGAGAGACGCGCGACGCCCACATTGTCCGAAATCCCGCAATGGATATCGTTGGTGTGCAGGATCACCACGTCCGCCGCCCAGGCAATTGCCGAGAACGCCAGCGTGAAGACAAGCGTCAGCAACAGGGAAAAGAACCGATGAAATCTTTGCTTCATAAAATCCCTTCCTTTTTGTAATTTTGGCCATTAAAAATCACGAAATCTCGCCTTCCCCTTGAGGGGAAGGTGGCGCCCGCAGGGCGACGGATGAGGTGTCTTCGAGATCTCGCAGACGTTAAGCGTTGCGGCTTTCCACCTCATCCGTCAGCTTCGCTGACACCTTCCCCTCAAAGGGGAAGGCAAGGGAGTTTTGCAGCGAAATTTAATAGCCGGAGTAATATTTTGAATTTCAAGCCTCCTATATGATAAAAGATTTCATTGTGAAAGGCAAGGGAAAAACGGTGGATATTTTGTGAACAACCGATGTACAAATACAGGCGCAAAAGAAAAGTTTTCCACACCGAAGGGACGTTTTGTGAATAAAAATGTGGATAAGCGGATATTATTCCGCCCATTTTGCGATTTTTGCAGGATTTTTTTGCTTTGTGTCGAAAGATTATTTAATATTATCCACAAAAGGGGCGATTTGTATGAACCAGCTTTCCATCTCGAAAAAACTGGCGCTGGCTTTCGGCATCCTGTTCCTGCTGTTCGCGGGCTTTGGGTATTTCGCCGTACGCTCGGCGGAGAACATCGGCAAGGAAGTCCGGAACATCGGCGACTGGATGGAGTCCCGCGACCGCGTGGCAACCATTTCCGAGACGGCGGCCGGGCTGCACCGCGCGCTGATGTACCGCATCACCGTTGAGGACCCGGCGGCACGGCAGGAGTGGGCGAAGGCGGAAAAGGAACGCATCGCCACGGTGAACGAGGCTTTTGCCGAATACGAGAAAACGCTGAACGAGACGGAATACGACACGGAAGAGGAAAAAGAGAGCGACTTCAAGATCCTGAACACGGAAAAGGCGCTTTGGGAAGCCTACCGCTCCGAAGTGGAAAAGGTCGACAAGCTGCTGGACGCGGGCAACCGGAAGGCGGCGGATACGCTCCTTGAAAAAGAGACCGCCAAGGCATTTTCCGCTTTGATCGACGCGATGGAAGAAGACGCCAAGAGCTGCCGTGAAGGCACGCAGGAAGCCCTGGACGCCGGTGAGGCGGCGTACCAGTCCGTCATCAAGATGGCGATTGCCGCCAGTATCCTGATCCTGGTGATTTCCATTCTCGTCCTCGTCGTGCTGACGAAGGCCATCCGAAAATCCGTCAAGACGATCACCACCACCGCGAAAAAGGCGGCGGACGGCGACCTTTCCCAAAACATCGAGCTGGAAACGGCAGACGAGTTCGGCGAGATCGCCAACTATTTCAACGAAATGCTCGACGCGACCCGCAGCGTGCTGCTTCGTATGCAGGGGACGGCGGAGGAAGTCGCGTCCAGCTCCGACAGCCTGACCGAGAACGCGGAACAGTCGGCGCAGGCGACCCAGAGCGTCGCCGAGGCCGTCACCAACGTCTCGGCGTCTGCAGCGGAGCAGATGAACGCGCTGACCGAGACCAACGAGCGCATCGAACGCCTGAAGGAAGGCATGCACAACGTCGTCGATGTCGTACGCTCCGGCATGAAGGGGGTCCACGACGCCGTGGAGGGAGCGAGTGAAGGCAACACGCTGGCGGCGAACACGGTCCAGCAGATGAACCGTATCGCCGAAACCGTAGCGGAGTCGGCGGATACCGTCTCGAAGCTGGGCGAACGTTCAAAGGAAATCGGCTCGATCGTCGAAGTCATCACCGGCATCGCAGGGCAGACGAACCTCCTGGCGCTGAACGCCGCCATCGAGGCGGCCCGCGCCGGCGAGCACGGGCGCGGCTTCGCCGTCGTCGCCGAGGAAGTCCGCAAGCTGGCCGAGGAATCGCGCACAGCGGCGGAACAGATCGGCGAACGCATCCGCGCCATCCAGGATTCCACCGACGCGGCGGTGCACTCCATCGAACTTGGTCGCGACACCGTGCAGGAAGGCAAGGAAAACGTCACCCAGACCGGCGAATACTTCCAGCGCATCGTTTCGCAGATCGAAAACGTCCGCGAGTCCACGGAAAACATTATGAAGACCATCGAGGATCTGCAGCGCCCGGTTGCCGAAATCGCCGCGAACGCGGAAGGCGTCTCCCGCCAGGCGCGCGCGGTTGCAGACGAGGCGCAAAGCGTCTCGGCGTCCTCCGAGGAGCAGGCAGCCGGCATGGACGAAATTGCCAACGCCAGCCGTTCGCTGGCGAAACTTTCCACCGAGATGCAGCAGATGGTCAGACAGTTCCGCCTTCGTAAAGGCGAAGAGAGGAGGCGTATCGTATGACGCTGGAAGAATATACCGACAAAATGCACGACGCAAGCAAGGAAAGAACGCGGAGCCGCGCGGAAATCCAGGCCCGCTACCAGAAAGCCCTTGACCAATACCGCCAGCTTCTGAAAAGCACCGAAAACGTGAAGGAACAGAAGCTGCTGGTCTTCAACGAGATCAAGCTGCTGGGCTGGATACTGGGCAAACGGGACAAGGACGTCGCGAAAGAACTGAACCAATAAAATGCAACCGACCGTTCGCCGGATTTGAAGCGAACGGTCGGTTTTCTTAATTCAGTTTCCTTCTTCCATCACGAATCTGTCGAAGTCGGAAATGTATTCTTTGTCCTGTATCACGCGATATTTCTCGAACTCGCTGAGAGCGTGGAGGCGCGCGATTTCCGCGGTCACTTTCCCCGCGTCTTTCAGCAGCCCGTATTCAAACATTTCAATAAAACGGTTCAGCCGTTCTTCCCAGTCCGCCATGGTCAGTGGAATTTTCCGCTTCGCCATGTCCTCGGCGTAATCGAGATAGGCTGACACCATGCGATTGAGCTGCTGCATTTCCGGCTCGGCCAAATAGTTTTTTGCTACGATGACGTCGGAAGGCTTGATTTTCCCGTTCGGCGCGTCCTGCCATGAAGTCAGCCCCATGTGCGGCTTCCGGCTGTCCGCCCTGTCCACGATCAGCTCCGCCGCCGTATGGCCGTGGACGGCGAAATGCATCTTGTTCTGCACGTTCGCGTAAAAACGGCGAGTCGCCTTTGCCGTGCTGTCGTAGTCCACCGCCGTCGCGTAGATGTCCGTGACCTTTTGATAGAATTTCCGCTCGCTGGCGCGTATCTCGCGGATACGCTCCAGTTGTTCCTCATAGTATTTGTCCGTCAGATAGGTGCCGCGTTTCAGACGCTCATCGTCCATGACCCAGCCCTTGATGGTGTATTCCTTGGCGATATGGTTCACCCATTTGCGGAACTGCACCGCCCTCTCGGAGTTGACCTTGAATCCGACGGCGATAATCATTTGAAGATTGTAATGGTTTACCTTGCGACGAACGGTACGTCCGCCCTCATTTTGAACTATCCGGAAATTCCGGATAGTTGTCTCTTCTGATAACTCATGGTCTGCATAAATTTTTTTGATATGCTCGTTAACCGTCCGGATATTTACATCATAAAGCTGCGCCAGTTTTTTCTGTGTCAACCAGATATTTTCTTCCTCATAGCGTATTTCAATACTTTCTCCCCGCTCGCCCGTGGAAGCGACGAAGGTCAGGTATTCCGCCGCGCTGGAGCGGAGAGCAACGTCTTTGGGCATCGTTCACGCCTCCGTTGTTTTCAATGATTACCTATTTATATTCGCGCTTTTCGACTAAAATCCTTTTGGTAAGCTATACAAAAATCGCGCCATGAAAAAACGCCTGCCGGGAATCGTTCCCGACAGGCGTTTCGTTTGTTTTGCGCAATATCAGAATTCCAGCTTGTCCTGGCCCTTCAGCCACGACATCATGCTGCGGAGCTCCTTGCCCACTTTTTCGATCGGATGGTTCGCGTGCTGCTCGCGGAGCGCGAGGAAGTTCGCGCGACCGGCGGCGCGGTTCTCCAGCAGCCAGTTCTTCGCGAAGGTGCCGTCCTGGATCTCGGCGAGAACCTGCTTCATGACCTTCTTCGTCTCCGGCGTCACGATGCGCGGACCGGAAACATAGTCGCCGTACTCCGCCGTGTCGCTGACCGAACGGCGCATCTTCGCCATGCCGCCCTCATACATCAGGTCGACGATCAGCTTCATCTCATGGAAGCACTCGAAATACGCGATCTCCGGCTGATAGCCCGCCTCGACCAGCGTCTCGAAGCCGTTCTGGATCAGATGGGTGACGCCGCCGCAGAGCACGACCTGCTCGCCGAAGAGGTCGGTCTCGGTCTCTTCCTTGAAGGTCGTCTGCAGCACGCCTGCACGGGTGCCGCCGATGCCGCGGGCATAAGCCAGCGCGAGGTCGAAGCAGTGGCCCGAAGCGTCCTGCTCGACAGCGAAGATATCCGGCACGCCGCTGCCCTCGACGAAGGTGCGGCGAACGAGATGGCCCGGGCCTTTCGGCGCAACCATGAATACGTCCACGTTAGCCGGAGGCTGGATCTGCTTGAAGTGGATATTGAAGCCGTGAGCGAAAGCCAGCGCGCTGCCGTCCTTCAGGTTCGGCGCAATCTCGCTCTTATAGACGTCGGCCTGCTTCTCGTCCGGAATCAGGATCATCGTGACGTCGGCCTTCTTGACGGCCTCGGCCACCGGCAGCACCTTCAGCCCGTGGGACTCCGCCGCCGCCTTCGATTTCGAGCCCTCGTAAAGGCCGACAATCACTTTTACGCCGCTGTCCTTCAGGTTCAGCGCATGGGCGTGACCCTGGCTGCCGTAGCCAATAACAGCGACAGTCTTTTTCTTCAGAATGTCGAAATTCGCGTCCTGGTCATAATAAGTTTTTGCCATAGTACTCTCTCTCCTCACAATGTTCTTTTATTGTATGCTCCCCGCGCTCAAGGCCGATGAGGCCCGTCCGTATGACCTCAAGAACGCCGTAGGGTGAAAGGAGCTGGACAAACGCAGTGACTTTCTCGTCGTCGCCGGTAATCTCAAAAATCAGGGTTGTCGCCTGCACGTCGATGACATGGGCCCGGAAAAGCTCCGCCATCTTCAATACATCAAGACGGTTCGTGTCGTCCGCCTTGACCTTGATCATCGTCATGCCCCGGAACACAGCGGAATCCTTATCCAGCCGCTGCACCGCGACAACGTCGGGCATCTTTTCCAGCTGCTTCATCATCTGGTCGACAAGGCCTTCGTCCCCGTGGACCACAACGGTAATCCGCGAATACTCCGGAGACTGGGTAACGCCCACCGCCAGACTGTCGATATTGAACTCCCGCCGGGAAAACATGCCGGCGACACGCACCAAAACGCCCGGCTGGTTATGCACATAGACGGAAAGCACGTTCCGCATCAAAGCCGCCTCCCCGAAGATTTTGCAGCGTTCCTCACCGCAAATATAAAGATATTATGGCAATCCGCGCCGCGTTTGTCAATGGCTTTAGTGTGTATACATGGAACAGAATACGACTTCCGACGTCCCGGAATAGTCATCCTTTCTATGATTCCGCCGCACAAGAATCCGACGATTCCAGCAAAAATTCCACAATATTTTTGTGCCGGATACCCTCATAGCCACGCCCCGTCATTTCATTCATCGACAATACGACTTTCTCGAAATTGTCCTGAATCCTGGCCAACGGCTCGAATTCACGCTTCCTGTTTTCTTCCGTCAGCAGATAGCAAACCTGGATATACAGCCTTTCGCCGTTTCTCTCCGCGACAAAATCCACTTCCGCATCCTGCTGCTTTCCGATATAGACCGTAAAATGACGCCGCAGCAGCTCCAAAAAAACAACATTCTCCAGCATCCCCGCAATATCCTGCTCCCGATACCCCATCACCGCATGGCGAAGCCCCAAGTCAGACAGGTAATACTTCTCCTGCGTTTCCAAGAGTCTCTTCCCTTTGATATCATATCGGGCCACGCGATGCACCAGGCAGGCAGATTCCATCGCAGCGAGATAATTATAGACGGTTTCCGTGCTCAATCGGCGCCCCTGGCTTTTCAAAAAATCCGAGATGGTTTTCGCCGAAAACGTATTGCCGATATTGTCCATCAAATATACGGCAATTTTTTCCAAAAGCGCTGTATCCCGGACACGATTGCGGGCAACGACATCCTTCAACAAAATGGAATTGTAGATATCCTGCAAATAGAGCAACAGCCTGTCCGTTTCCCATTTCATCTGGTGAATACCCGGGAGCCCGCCGAACTGAAGATAAGACAAAAAATACTTTTGTTCGGATCGGCCAGCCTCCTCCGGATTTGCTTCCGCAAACGCCATAAATTCGCGAAAACCGAGCGGATACACCTTGATTTCCACATACCGCCCGGAAAGAAGCGTCGCCAGTTCTCCCGAAAACAGCTTGGCATTCGAGCCTGTCAAATAAATATCGCAGTCAAAGTCAACCCGAAAAGAATTGACGGCCCGCTCCCATTCGCTTGTTTCCTGGATTTCGTCCAAAAGCAGATACAAGCGCCCTTCCACTTTCGATGCCCGTTCTGCGATTTCGTCGTAGAGCGCGTGGTACTCCTTCAGCCGTTCATACCGCATAGATTCAAGATTGATGAATACGATATTGTTCGGCACGACGCCTCGTAATAAAAGCTCCTCCCGGATCAATTCCAGCATAACGCTTTTCCCGCTCCGACGCATCCCGGTCAAGACTTTGATAACAGGACGATCCATGAAATCCCGAATCTGCCGCATATAGCACTCTCGCGGTATCATGTCACCCCTCCTCGCCCTTTAGAAGTTTCTTTTATAATATGATTTTTTATAAAAAATAGCAATAGTTTCTTGCATAAAAGAAACTATTGCTATTAACATTAGAAACTCCGCCGCAAAATCCTAAAATCTACATATAGCTGTTTATTACAGAGAAATATTCAGCGTGTTTTCGATATAATCGCGGGCCGACGCCCCATTGGCGGTGGACTCGTCGTGAATCTTGCCTTTGTGCTGGAGAATGGCGTGGAAAATAGTGTCCTCGATACTTCCAGGAACCAATCGTTCCCAGCGGCGCGGGTCGTATCGCTTATCCTCGACGTCGTTCGCGGGGCGTCCCGCGACTTCAATTTCACAAAGGAATTGGATTTGCTTTCTCTTTGGGCGAATCAAGTAATGTTCCAAATAATATTTGGGCGGATATGTGTAGTCTTCCGGCGCATATTCCAAAGGCTCCAGCTTAATCCATACGTCGATCATCTTCTCGTCGATAGTATGCGGGATGTGCGTATAAAAGGCAGCTTTCCGATCCATGCTGTAGATGAAGGATTCGTCGCGGCAAATCTCGATGTATCGCGCTTTTCGTTTTTGCTCCTCTTCCTCTGCATCTTTGCCGTCATCCGAGTCCGAACCATAATCCTCTTTTTTAGACGGATTCGTGAACCAATCGTCGGCGTGAGGCTCTGTTTCATCCCATGCATGCTCGCCTGTATAAACAGGCCCCGTCGTATCTTCCTCGATTTCCTCCGAGCCGCCCTCGAAACGACTTTCCCGCGCCTCCGTGCCCGTCGGCAGAGAAAGCATTGCCACTGCCGCCATGACCGCCAACCATTTCCCGTATCGCATGGTCACCACTCCAAGCCGATTATCTCAATACGTAACATTAATGTCGTCCAAGACTTCCTTCATCGCCTCACGGACGCCCCATTGGTATTTGCGCGCGCGACCCGTTCCTGCCCCGCCTGTTTCACCATAAGCCACTACATCTCGTCGATAAAGATAATCTCCGCTTTCTAAATCTACAAATCGTACTCGCAACCAAACTGATTTTTTCATTGTTGTGCTTGTAATCGGAGGCACGGGAAACCATGTATGTTTTTCCTCATAGTAATTGCCGTGAGAGACCGTCACCGCAAGAATATAATCGTAATCACATTCACGTCCAGCTCGAACAAAATCCGACCGAGACACATAAGAAATATTGTTCGGCTGCTGCGGTTGAATTCTCAATCCGTCCTTGTCTAATGCCCGATCAGGCGCATTGCTTTCTCCTGTCGATGACCATCGCTCCCATTCATCCCCCTTATCTTCCTCATATTGCAAGAGTTTCGTCATTACATCCGTACCCTTCATGACGGCAAACTCTTCGCGGGGGAATTTTTTGCGAATCTGCGTATAGATTTCATCCTTGACGCGATTTTCAACAATCAGGTCTTCATCGCCATCTATTACAATAGCAATCCGCACCCGCCCTTCCGGACCACTTGGCGGATTCTGACCATAAATGATGCGTCGCGCCCTCTCATAAAGGTCCGATTTTTGATAATCGCGGCTCTTTTTCATTTCGCGTTCCGCTACGCTCACATGCGCCCGCGCCTCGACAACATTTTCGAAGCCTGCGAGCAACGTCACACAAGTTATCATACACAATGAAGCTGCCAACAAGATTTTATTCCATGTATTCCATCTCATGTCACAGCGCCTTCCCTTCCGCATCTTTCCCTGTAATCCTAGGCTCTTATCATAACAGCTCCGACTTTATACATAAAATATTTTATCATTAGTGGGTGTGTTTTACAAGTGCAATTTACACGCAAATTATAACTGTAATATTTATGTAGTATTTTTAATGTGTGTATTTTATCGAAAATCATACATAAAATACTATATGAAGGGGGATTCCAATGTTTTATGTGCAAAAGCCTGAAATGGTAAACAAGACCTTTCGCCTGCCGGAAAACCTTGTGAACCGCTTGAGCGCCGTCGCCCAGCAGCAGGGCGTTTCCATGAACAATCTCGTTGCCCAATGCTGTTCCTACGCCCTCGACCACCTCGCCAATCCCGACGCAAAAGAGGATGCGAAAACGAATTGACATTTGTATAGCAATAAAAAAGAGAGCCTGATGGCTCTCTTTTTTATTGCTATGATGAATTTTCAAGATTCAAACCCCGTACACCCGCCAAATCGCGTAGGCGACAAAGCCTACGTAGCAGGCGAGCATCGTGATTCCTTCGCTCTTCATGAGTTTTCCTCCGTTCGTCGCCGAGAACAGCCAGACCAACAAGCTGAACAAAATCAGCATCACGTCGTCCACTAGATTTTCCATCGTGAAGCTGACAGGGTGGATTGCCGTCGCTGTACCTAGGATGAACAGGATATTGAAGATGTTCGAACCGATGACATTGCCGAGGGCCATGTCCATTTCGCCTTTTCGCGCCGCCACTACCGACGTGACCAGCTCCGGCAGGCTTGTGCCGAGGGCAATGATGGTCAGGCCGATCAGCGTCTCGCTCATGCCCAGCATCCTCGCGATAGCCACCGCGCCGTAGGAAAGCGCATGCCCGGCGACAACCGCGTCACCGCCCACGACGAAATCGCCGCCGAACTTGATGGCAAGGATGCCGCCGACGATATAGACGGCGCTCCTCATCGGAGAGAGAAGCTCTTCGCCGTCATCCTCCTCCATGTCGTTCCGCCCCTTGCGCGCCATATGCACGGTGTAGGCGAGGAATCCAACGAACAACGCCAGCAGCACGCATCCTTCCACGTGGCCGATCGTGCCGATGACGCCCGCACCTTCTGCCGGCCCCGTCATGCCGAAAATCGCCATCAGCACCGCGCAGAAGATTGAGAAGGGCAGCTGCCTCCGCCGTGTCTCGTCGTCCACCACCATCGGCGCGAACAGTGTCGATACACCGCAAACCACCATCAGATTGAAAATATTCGAGCCGGTCACGTTGCTGACAGCCACCTCGTTGCTGCCTGCCAGCGCCGCCGTCACGCTGACTGCCAGCTCCGGCAGGCTCGTGCCCATGGAGACGATGGTCAGCCCCACGACGAGAGGCGGGATGCTGAGCCGGCGCGCCACCGCCGACGCGCCGTCCACAAAATAATCGGCGCCCTTCACCAAAAGCCAGAAGCCGAATACCAGTACCGCGAACGCGATAAGAACAGAAACTACAGGATCCATAAAACAACCTCCCATACACAAAAGCAGCGAGCCCCTCGCCGCGCGCCAACTACGCGCAAAGCAAAGTCTCGCTGCACGATTCCAAACCATGCCGACCGCACCGGGGTATAAATACCCGTCCTGACGATGCAGACCGTAAGGCTACTCCCTCTGTTTGCAGATTCAATATACCACAAATATATATTGCTTGGCAAGGGAATTCTGTTTTATTCTTCGGCCTAAATTTTTTCGAAATTTATCGTATCTTTCTTTATTTTTTTCGAATTTATCAAGGTTTCCCCTGTTTCCGCTTTACAAAATTAAGTCAAGTCTCTATACTATTACTCGGGCGCGGTTTTTCGCGTCTTGATAAACGGCAAGGCTTGTCTATACAAGGATTTGCTGAAGAAAGGTTTTGAAGGAAACTATGAATCTTGAGCAATTGCTGAATGACGTGAACAATTTCGTCTGGGGACCGATTATGCTGGCGCTTCTTGTCGGCACCGGCGTCTTCCTGACCATCCGTCTGAAATTCCTGCCCTGGCGCAACCTGTTTTACGCCATTGGCATGATTTTCGAAAAAAAGGAGCAGCACGAGGGCGATATTTCGCCGTTCCAGTCTTTGATGACGGCGCTTTCCGCTACTGTCGGCACAGGCAATATCGTCGGCGTCGCAACGGCGATGGTTCTCGGCGGCCCCGGCGCGCTTGTCTGGATGTGGGTCAGCGCGTTGTTCGGGCTTTCGACGAAATACGGCGAATCGGTGCTGGCAGTCAAGTATCGCGAGACGAACAGCGTCGGCGAAATGGCCGGCGGCCCGATGTACGCGATGAAGAATGGTATCGGGGGCGCATTCGGCGGGCTCATGGCGACGCTTTTCGCACTGTTCGCGGTCTTTTCCTCCTTCGGCATCGGCAACATGACGCAGGCGCATTCGATTGCCTCGGCAATCCATACAAGCTTCGGCGTCTCGACGACCGTATCGGGCGCAATCATCATGATTTGCTCGTTCCTGATCCTCGTGCGCGGTATCCACAGTATCGGTATGGTGTCCAGCGTCATCGTGCCCTTCATGGCGGTGTTTTATTTCATCGCGGCGGTCATCGCCATTCTCACGAACTTTTCTGCCGTCCCGGCCGGCGTCGCCGAGATTTTCCGCATGGCCTTCTCGATGGAGGCGGTGGCCGGCGGCGTCGGCGGCTCCATCGTAGCCTCGATGCTGACGGCTATGCGTTGGGGCGTCGCCCGCGGCGTCTTTTCCAACGAAGCAGGCATGGGCTCGGCTCCGATTGCCGCTGCGGCGGCCCGCACGGACCATCCGTCCCGTCAGGGCTATGTCAATATGACCGGCACCTTCTTCGACACGATGATTATCTGCATGCTGACGGGGCTCGTCATCGCGTCTTCCGGCGTCCTCGGCATGACCGATCCTGCGACAGGCAAGCTGGTTTCCGGCGCGAACCTGACCATTCTCGCGTTCAAGTCCGCCTTCGGCGACTCGGCGCCGATCATCGTTTCCGTTTCGTTGGCGATGTTCGCGTTCACGACGATCCTCGGCTGGGAGTATTACGGTGAGAAAGCCCTGGAATATCTGGTCAGCGCCCGCCCCGCCATCATGGCCTACCGCGTGATTTTCTCGCTGATCACCTTCGTCGGCGCGACCACGACCCTAGAGATCGTCTGGAATTTCTCAGACACGATGAACGGACTGATGTCCATCCCGAACCTGATCTGCCTGATCTGGCTCTCCAAGGATATCGCCCAGGAATGCTTCGAATATGAGAAAGACGTAATCGAGAAGGAAAAATAAGGAAAATATATAAGCATTCAATCGTCCCGAACGGTTCAACCAAATCGTTTCGGGACGATTTTTTTACGAAAGGAAAATTGATTTTTCGCGTCGAATATAATAATATTATAATATATTGAACAAATCTAAAATTTCATCCGCATACCACAGAATTTGCAACAGAGGTGAACGTCATGATCTCAGTCAATCGATGGGTTTTCCGCCCTCCCACGGAAGAAAAGCCGGGCGACGCGACGGAATCGCAGGAATCTGCGAAGGAGGAAACCGCATCAGAAACCGCTCCCGACGAAAACGCGCCGGAAGCCTCCGCACCCGCCTCCTCGGATGCAGATCCGGCAAACGCCGCCGAAAATGAGAGCATGGAAGCCCCTGTCGACGAACACGACGCGGAAGCGAACAATCCGAGCCTTTTCCCTGTCGGCGAACCGCTGACAGGCGACGTCGCGAAATTCTTCTCCGGCAAGACCTATCTGAACCACCTCGTCCCCCGGGGCGGCCCGGTCATCAACATGACCTTCGAACCCGGCTGCCGGACGAACTGGCACGTCCACCACAACGCAGGACAGGCGCTTCTCGTCACAGGCGGCGCCGGCTGGTATCAGGAGGAGGGCAAAGAACCGCAGCCGCTCCGCCCCGGCGATATAATCAATGTCCCGGCGGAAATCAAACACTGGCACGGCGCGGCCAGGGACAGCTGGTTCTCTCACCTGCTCGTCCCGATCGCGGTTCCCGGCGCTTCCAATGCGTTCCTGGAAGAAGTCGACGACAAAGAATACGACGCCCTGCCCCCGTCCGGGGAAGAAGGCGAGTCCTCGATACGCTCCCCCTTCGGCGACATCGCGAAGCTGTTCGGAAAAAAATAAAAAAACAATCGCCGTCCAATCCTTTTCATTTCGGATTGGACGGCGATTCTCATTTTTTCTGCTCGTCGCTGTTTGTCTTCTGCGTGTCGCCCTTGGCGGGTTCTTTTTCCGCTTCGGCTTTCTTCTCCTCGCGCTTTTGGCGTTCCTCCGCCGCACGCTTCCGTTCCTTTTCGCGCTCCTTCTCGATGCGTTCCCATTGCTTCGGGTCGATCAGCTTGTAGTACTCGTCGGGGATGTCCATCGCGTCCGGCACCAGCTTGTGGTATGCGGCGTAATGCCCGCGTGCCGCGTCTTTGCGTCCAAGCTCGTCCTCGACGTCGGCGGCCATCTTGTGCGCAGCGATCGCTTTCGAGTCCAGTTCGATGGACTTCGAGATATCCTCCAGCGCGGCCTCCGGCAAGCCCATCGCCCGCTTGACCTCGGCACGGTTCAGGAACACATAGGCGTCCTTCGGATCGAGACTGACTGCATAATCACAATCCATCATTGCGCCTTCAAAATCGCCCTGCAAGGCTTTCGCGCGGCCGCGTACCGCGTAGACGCCCGCCAGCTTCACATCTCTCCTGTCACAATGGAAAGTGCGCGCGCCTTCCGTGATGGAAAGCTCCGGCTCGTTGATGTCGTTGTAAGCGTCAGCGTTCTTGTACAGCCGCTCCACCAGTTTTTCGTTCGCGTCGGCGTTTTTCGCCATACGCTCCTGCCAATAGGAAAGCCGTTCCGCCTCCTCGGCCTTCATTTTCTCCCGCGCGCCCGTCGTCGCCTCGCTCGCATACGCCGCACGTACAAGCCGCTCCAGCTCCGCTTCGGCGTGATTCCGCTCAACGGCGTCCTGCAAATACGCATACACGCGGTCGGAATCCAGGAACGCGGTACGCCCGTTTTCTCCCGGGCGAAACGCCCATTCCTCCGCTGTCGCATACTTATGGAACGCGTGCGCCAATCCCCCCGCGATCAGATACGCCTGCTCCGGCGTGTCGTCGTAAACGTCCGTCGAATACAACGCCTTCAGAAGCGGCTGCCCGTCGATCAGGATCTCTTTCCTGTCCTGCACCGTCACATGCCCCGCGCTGTACGCGGTCATCATATCCGCCAGCTTTGCCTCGCGCTTGTCCGTGTCCGGATGGTCGTAAGGATCGGCGCCGTAGCTTCGATCGAAAGTGTCGGGATGCTTCGTCATATAGTCCATGCGCGCCATCGCCGCCGCAGGGCCGCCCGGATTGAATCCGGCACTGGCCGCGAGATAAAATCCGCCCTCGTCCGCCTCGTATTCGGCGGGCAGGATGACGTTCTTCGCGACAGAATAATCGGCCAGCACCCCCACCACATCAGGACGCACCGCGCCCGTCACCATGCCGAGGAAATTGATGCCGAAGGCCTGCGCCGCCGCCCGCGCGTAGTTATATGCCGCGTGCAGCTTGACGCCGTGAGTCATCTCGTGGGCAAGCACGCCGGCAATCTCATCGATATTGCCGTTCAGCCCGATCACGAGCCCCTTGTTTACCGTGATATAGTTCGTTGGAAAGCAGGCCGCGTTGAACTCCGTACTGTTATTCACATTCCAGCGGAACGGCAGCGAACGGATGTCGAGCACATACGTCCCGCGCTCGATAAGCCCCTCCATGACCTCATCGACAATCCGATGGTCGGCGGGATTCCTGTCGACGCCGTTCTCATGCTCGTCATAAAGCCTCGTCTGCTCCTGATAATAGGCATTGTTGCCCGCGTCGAGGATCGCGGACAGATATCCGCTGTACATCCCCGCCGTGCCAAGAAGCCCCGCCAGCGCCGTAAAAACATCCGCGCTGTCCGCCGCCTCCGCGCGCGCGGAAAAAGGCGCAGCCGGCGACAAAACAGGCGCGCCAAAAACAAGCGCCGCCAGCGCCGCCGCAATCCGCCGCTTCCAGCCCGAAAAATCCATCCTGCGTCACCCCCGAACGAACTCAACCGTGTTATAAAAATGGAAAATGGCGGAGCCAGCACCTCCGCCATCAACCTTTGGAAACAATAGCAAACCTTTATTGCAATTGTATTATAACATAGCATCGTCTGAAAATCAATGGTATAATGAACGTGCTGTGAAGCGCCCAGCCGAAAGGGGGGACGCCTTTGGTTTCAATAGCACACCTTTTGCTTGCGCTCGGAGTGAGTGTAGCCGCAGAGATTCTCGCGCACTACATCATCAAGTGGCTGGAGAGCAAGTAGCAAGACCACAGCACAGCACATACCCGAAGGATCCAGCAAGCCTTCGGGAAGGAAGGGGCGGCTTCGGCTGCCCCTTTCCGACTTTCGGGCGCATTTTAAGGAAACACCAAACAAGTCCCACCGAATCTTTTTCAAATAATCCCCAACGCCCGCATATACACCGGCAAATTCGCCTCGAAATTGACTCCGTAGCGGATATCCGTTCCGGCCTTCGCCGTCGTCCGTATCGCCGCCACGGTGAAATCCACCGCCGCGCGCACCGCCTCCGAAAGCGTCATTCCGCGCACCAGCGCGCCGACAAGCGCGCTGCCGAAGACGTCGCCTGTGCCGTGATAGAGGCCGGGCACATTCTCACCGCAAATGTAGGCGATCTCGCCCGTCTCCGCGTCAAAGGTCGCCGCGCCGAGACTCTTCTCGTTAAAATACACGCCGGTCAGCACGATCTGCCGCACTTTCGTCGCCTCCGCGAGACGCGCAAGAAGCCCCTCGACGTACTCCTTCGTGTACGGCCCGGGCTGATATTCCTCGCCGAGAAGCAGCGCCGCCTCGGTCATGTTCGGCTTGATCAGGTCGGCCAGCGTGCAAAGCTCGCGCATCGCGGGCGGAAAGGCCATATCGAAGGCCGCGTAGAGCTTCCCGTTGTCGCCCATGACAGGATCGACGGCAATCAACGTGTCCTCGTCCGCAAGAATCGAAAAGACCTCACGCATCATATCCATCTGCGCGAACGAACCGAGATACCCCATATAAATCGCGTCAAATTTTTCCCCGAGCTTTTCCCAATGCCTCGCCATCGGCAAAAAATCCTCGGTCAAGTCTCGGCACGTATAACCGGTGAACCCTCCCGTATGCGTCGACAGCACCGCCGTCGGCAGCACCGAGCACTCGACGCCCGCCGCCGAAATGATCGGCAGCGCCACCGTCAGCGAGCAGCGGCCCACGCCCGAAATATCATGCACCGCCAAAACCCGTTTCTGTCTTTCCATTCGTCAAGCGTCCTCCTCAATTTCCTCCGCCACGCGCCCATAGGCGTCCTCCAGCCGCACGATGTCGTCCTCTTCCAAATACTTTCCGTTCTGCACCTCGATAATCGACAGCGGCAGCTTGCCGGGATTTTCCAACCGGTGCGCGGTGCCGATCGGGATATAGGTGCTCTCGTTCTCGCGGAAAATGATTTCCTTCCCGTCCAGCGTCAGCTTGCCCGTACCGCTGATCACCGTCCAATGCTCGCTGCGATGATAATGGATCTGCAGGCTGATGCTCTGCCCCGGATTGATCACGATGCGCTTGACCTTGTAGCCGTCGCCCTCAGCCAGCGTCGTGTACTTGCCCCATGGGCGGTACATCGTGACGTTCTCCTCCGTCTCCCTGCGGCCTTCCTTTTTCAGCGTCTCGACCACCTCGCGGATTTCCTGCGAATCGCCCTTCCGCGCCACCAGCAGTACATCCGGCGTATCGACCACCAGGAGGTTCTCTAAATGCATCCCGACCACAAGCCGCTCGTCCCCGAGAATCATCGTATTCTTGCAATCATTCGCGCGGACGTCGCCGGAAAACGCGTTGCCTTTATCGTCCGCCATCATATCGGCAATCGCGTCGAAGCTCCCCACATCGTTCCACGAAATACCGGAAAGCGGCGCCACCGCCATTTTCTTCGACCGCTCCGCCACCGCGTAATCGATCGAGATCGACGGCGTCGACTCGAAACTTTCCTTAGCCGCCGCCACGCTTCCCGCAGCGAGACACGACAGCTCCGGCGCAAACGCGGAAAACTCCTCCCGCATCGTCCCCATGCGGAACAGAAACATCCCGCTGTTCCAATAATAATTACCCGCACGCAGATATTCCTCCGCCGTCTCCCGTGTCGGCTTCTCCTTGAAGCGGATCACGCGCCGCACCGCCGCGTCGCCTTTCTCCGCCTCGATATAGCCGTAGCCCGTTTCCGGCGCGTCAGGCTTCACGCCCAGCGTCACAATATCCCCCTGCGCCGCGCGATCCGCCGCCGTCTTCACCAACTCTGCGAACCGCTCCGCCGGACGAATCACATGATCCGACGGCGAAACGCAAAGCACCTCATCCTCACCAGCACCCAGCCGCTCACGGCAATAAGCCATCGCCAACGCAATCGCGGGCGCAGTATTCCGCCCCACCGGCTCCAAAAGCACATGCGCCGCATCCGCCCCCACTTCGCGAAGCTCCGCCCGCACATGAAAAAAATAAGCCTCCTGCGTCACAACGACAAGATCCTCCGGAGCCGCCAAAAGCAAAAACCTCTCCAAGGTCTGCCCAAAAAGCGACCGCTCCGCCCCGATCCGCAAAAACTGCTTCGGATAACAAGCCCGGGAAAGCGGAAAAAGCCGAGTCCCGCCCCCGCCGGCAAGAATGATAATCTTCATGATAAACACGCTCCGATGTCATAGTTAGAAAAGCCGCATCCATTGTACAATGGATGCGGCTTTCATGCAAGAGAAGCTCCTTCACAATGTATTATCCTGTAAAACCATAGTAATATTCTCTGCGCAAACAGTTAAGCCAAACAGGACATCAGCGCGTCGGACACTTTCGCCACAATTTCTTTCGTCATGTACGGATGCAACGGCAAACTCAATACCGTTTCGCAAAGTCGTTCCGTCACAGGGCAATCCGCTTTGGCGCTGTCCGTTCCCGCAAACGCCCCCTGCCCGTGCATCGGCCTCGGATAATACACCATCGTCGGAATACCCGCTTTTTTCATTTGCTCCTGCAGCTTCGCACGATCAATCTTTTCCGGCAACTGCACTGTATATTGCGCCCAACTGCTAACAAAGCCGTCGGTAATTTCCGGCAGAACCAATTCCGTCCCCTTGAGCCGCTCCGTATACCACGCCGCCGCCTGATTTACCGCATCCAATTCATTCTCACGAAACGCCTCGAACTTCGGCAAAAGGATTGCCGCCTGCAGCGTATCGAGACGGCTGTTCACGCCAAGCCGTACGTTATTGTATTTATCCGATCCGCTTTTGCCATGCACACAAAGAGAGCGAATCAAGGCCGCCCACTCGTCGTTATCCGTGAAAATTGCGCCGCCGTCGCCATAGCACCCCAAAGGCTTCGCGGGGAAAAACGACGTCGTCCCGATATCGCCGAAAGAGCACGCGCGCTTTCCTCGAATCGCCCCACCAAAACCCTGCGCGCCGTCCTCCAAAAGCAAAAGCCCGTATTTCTCGCAAATCGGACGAATCGCATCATAGTCTGCCGGAAGCCCGAAAAGGTCGACCGTCACCACCGCCCGCGGGCGGTACTTTTTTTCGTCCCGAACTTTGACAATCGCTTCTTCAAGCTTGACCGGGTCAATATTATAGGTATGCTCGTCCACATCTACAAAGATCGGAGTCGCGCCGACACCAGCCGGACATTCGCCCGAGGCAAAGAACGTAAAGTCCGGCACAAACACCGCATCCCCTTCGCCGACGCCCCAAGCCATCAAGGCAATGGTCAAAGCGTCCGTCCCGTTTCCGCAGGTAATGCAGTGGCGAACGCCGACATACTCCGCCAGCTTCCCCTCCAGCTCCGTCACCTGCGGCCCGGAAATAAAATGTGCCGAAGAAACGACTTCCGCAACGGAACGGTCGATGTCCGTCTTCAAAACCTCATACTGCTTTTGTAAGTCACGAAATTGCATAACCAATCCTCCCTAAAAATAGTAAATCACCACCAGCGTACATCCCTTGATGATAATTGCTAAACGGCTTCCGCAGACTCTAACTTGCGACGGTATTCCCACGCACGGTCATGAAATATCTGCTGCCAAAGCTCCAAACAGAAAAATCCCCAAAGATTTCGTGCAAAAGAGCCTTCTCCTTCCATCTTCGTCATCACTTTCTCATTATCAATAAATTGCCGTTGACGTGCCTGCTTCGTGGACAGCGTATCGCAAATGAAATCCCGAGCCTCGCCTTTCGCCCATACGGCGAAAGGCGTAGGAAATCCCATCTTGTCCGTGCGGTTCATCACACGCTCCGGCACATACTTGCTCATCGCCGAACGCAGGATATACTTCATTGTCCCGTTCTTAAATTTGATGCTTGCGGGAATCGTCGCCACGAATTCTACCATCTCCCGATCCAGGAACGGAACGCGGGACTCCAGCCCATGCGCCATGCTCATCCTGTCTTCCACCTGCAAAAGCGCAGGCAGCAACGTCTTGAAATCAAAATGCGTCATACGGTCAAGATACGAACGCTTGTCGACATTTTCCGCAACAAACAATCGTTCATACGTCCGGTAAGGATCATACTCCGGCCAACCGTCGCGCCGAATGCAGTCTTCCATCGCAGGTGCACGATTAATCAACTGGAAATACCTCTTACTCGGCTCGTCAAACAAGCCCTTGCTCCAAAAGCTCTTGAGCATCGGCTTGTAATTCCGCAAACTGGACAAGTTCGGGATAATCGACTCATAAGTGACTACATATGCTCCCGTCTGCTGCGTCCCTTCAATCGCGCCTTTAATGCACTGCTCGAAATACGCCACAAGATAACGCGTATAACCGCCGAAAATTTCATCTCCGCCCTGTCCGCCAAGCACCACTTTACGGTGCTTCGCAGCCAACATGGACACCATGTACTGTGAAAACGACCCTGGCCCCGCTACCGGTACATCCAAATGGTAAATCACATCGCCGATATGGTCGATAAAATCCTGCGAGGCAATATCCATCTCGTAAAGCGGAAATCCCTTTGCCCTAGCCACTTCCCTAGCATATTCACTCTCATCGTACTCCGGCCCAAGACTGAATTTTCCCGTAAAGCCTTCAAAACTGTCTCCCAAAAGCTCCCTCGCCAACGCCGATGTAATCGAGGAATCCACGCCGCCGCTGACATAACCTCCCACCGGCACGTCACTTCGAACATGATACGTAAGCGAACGCCGGAAATGCGCCTCCAGTTCGTCGTGAAAATACTGCTCCGTATGATACAGGTCAGGACGATAATACACCTGCCAATAGCGCCGTTTACGAATCTCCCCTTCCGCCGATATCGTCAGACTATGCGCCGGTTCCAGTTCTCGTATCCCCTTGAACAAGGTTTTTCCATCCATACAGAACTGGAATACGAGATAATCCTGAAACGCCTCCAAATCCGTTTCAATCGAAGGTAGAAAAGGTAGAAGCGCTTTCATCTCCGAAGCGAAAAGAAAAACGTCCCCGACCACGGCGTAATAAAAAGGCTTGATACCGAAATGATCCCGCGCGCAAAAAAGGCGTTGCTTCTTCTCGTCCCAAATGGCAAAGGCGAACATACCGGAAAAATGCTCCACACACGCCTCTCCCCATTTCTCGTAAGCATGAAGAATGACTTCCGTATCGCTGGTAGTTTGGAAACTGCCGCCCAATTCCTGACGCAACTCTAAATAATTGTAAATCTCCCCATTGTAACATACCCAGTTTCCATGCCCATCCGTCATAGGCTGCTTCCCTGTCTCCAGATCGATGATACTGAGACGCCGGTGGGCAAAGCCAACATTTCCAGTCTCCCGCGTCCATATTCCCTCGCCGTCCGGCCCCCGATGCGCCTGGATTTCATTCATCATACCAAGCTTCCCCGCCAATGCTGGAATCCTATCACCTGTAAGGCTAATCATGCCCGCAATAGAACACATACTTTTCCCTCCCTCGAATATATTATTACCACATAAGTTGTGCTTGTACTATCCTCATTCTATTAAACCTTCCACTTAACAATAGGCTTCTCGTAATATCAATTTTGCATGTTCTTGTTTGAAAGGTATCCGTCCCATAATTTAATTAAAAAGAAACCAAGAACGGAAGTGGCGTCCATGCTTACGGCGGCAAAAAATTATTATGACGCCCCCCATTATCGTAAACGAAAAACGCCTGTCTATGGACAAACAAAAAGTGTTACTTACTGTTTCTGAGAACAGCACAGATACAAAAGTCGCCAATGCTTCAAAATACAGAATCAGGCCCAACACAAGAGCCAATGAATCTGAATGGTAAGCGTTTATGCCGGGAATCAACGGATTTACCGACGGCTTCATACTCAACGGGGCACCCCAATAATCACTTCCGTAAGGGAACCATTCTGAAATTTAAGCCGGATACCAATATCTATATTTATGTTATCCAATACACCGGTTAAAACAATGTTCGTGAATTTTCCCGTGTTCTAAACTTTACAGTTGATAATTTGTATGAATAATTGTTCACAACGCCAGAACATTTCTTCTCCACAGAGACGATTACAAAAATATGCACCGCATCTTTTATACCACCGCGTTTCATATCCTCAAAGTTAAACTATTTCCGCATATTCCATCTTACACCGAAAATCTTACGCAAGATCATGGAATCACTGCTCCCAAAACGCCAAATAGAAATGCCTCCACATATTAAGCCAAGAAACTTAATATAATCGTTCTTATTGTTACGAAAAATCTACAAATGCCCAAAATGACACTTATTCGTCAATGATACTTTTCAAAACTTATTTCGTTTGAATTCCATATTTTATCTTCATACCAATGATTAATGTACTCTTCCCATTTATCAGCATATTCCTTAAATATCTCATCACCAGTATACTCATATATCTTTTTAAAGTAATCAATATGAGCATAATGATATGAATTATAGTACAAACCTCCAGCTCCAATATAATTAAACACACAAGGATTCCCGAAAACATACTCGTTAATCCATCTAATCGGTATTATTATTTCTCCCTCACCTTTTTCTACATCATATTTCCCTATGAGTGTATATTGGGGATTAATTCCATCTACCCATTTAGGAGATAATTCAGGAACGTAAGCATAAAATGAAATACTCCCTGTTTCATTTGAAAAATATTGAAGTGAAATTGTATTTTCTTTAGGATATGATATTCTCGAGACCATTATATTTAATTTTAAACCATTTGCAATCAATTCATCGTCAAAAATATACGAATCATACCTTGTCGTTTCAGATGATTTCTTCCTCAGTATTTTTCTTTCACCGATATTGGGAATACTAACTATACAATCTCCAAATTTAATATCTGATACCGTTGTATTTATTTGAAAGCACATTGGTCCTGATAGCATATATCTTGATGTGTGAATCGATGGAATATCAAATAATTCTATATAATTTTTAATAGTATCAATTTGACAATTAAACAAATACTCGCATTCATCTTTTCTTTTAAGATTCATCTCTCCATAATTACGTAAAGAAATTGCAATACACAATTCCCCGTTTAATACTAAATCCGGAACTTCAAAAGGATATTCGGAAATAAAAGAATTCCCTTCTACATTCCAAAAAACTCCCCCCTCATCAATCGGAATAGTTAGTGAATTGAAGCACTGATTAGATGCATTCAAATATTTTTCATTCAAAGTTATGCTGTATAATTTATAAAAAATTTCTGCATAACTCATTTGTGTCAGGCCAGAATACATCTCTTTATAAAATGCCGAATAATTCATAAATCCCTTAGGATAATAAAAGCATAGAGCATTTTTCCTTTTTCTCATCTTATTAATAGATGAATCAGCTACAATTATTGCTGCAGCTAAATAACTATCCTCTCCCGTTTTCTCATATTGGCCAATGTAATCTTTTATTACATAATAGCCATATAAAGGATGTGGCAATAAACTACCATCTTCTTCTAATTTACACGGATAATAAGATTCATCGAATTTAATATGGTAAAGATAGTCACTTACATTAGTCAATTTTTCCGTAAATTTCGGCATATTGCTAACATCATTTAATACAGGTGATCTAAATTGAAAATATACAGCTCCCATACTGGTCAGCAAAATAGCCACTCCCACCAAAAAAAAATATCGTTTCATGAAATCTCCTCAATATTACTGATACACGTTATAGTACGCTAAAGGCGGTAATTGTTGTGTTTCTGACTGAAAGCTGATTTGTACAGATTGCCCCGTGACTGCCTCGTCCAATTGGAATTCAATCGAATATGATTTCTTATGCAATCTACCAGATACTGTAACGATATTCCCTTGCGAATCCATAATGCGACATTCCGCTAAAAAAGGTTCGGACAAACGCTCCTTGAATCCAACCTCTATCCGATAAAAATCCTCATCATTATGAAAAGTAGTCATAATAGAATTTTTTTCCAACGATTCATCTATCTTAATAGAGGAAATGGCCTCTAATGCAGTTTGAGGAAGATTCGCCGAAGACATAGCCATTGTCCAACGCAACAAATTCAAGTCGTATACGTTGCAAACATTTGTATAACGAACAATTTGAACAACCTCCGACCAAAATCGATCCGTCAAATAGTACGAATCCTTATCCGAGGGTATTCCTCCTCGATAATCTGGCACATTCTCACATGTCAGAAGATGGTCTAAATCGTTATGATAAAAAATACCATACGTAGGATCAAATACCCTTCTCCCTTCCTCTGTCTGCACTTCAACGACAGTATGGGATGCCGCAGGATTGCCATAAGGAGACGTCCTCAAATCATAAGCAATTCCTTCAACGCCATGACGCAACAATTCTTTGCAAAGCAAATAAGCATACATTCCGCAATGTCCTTTACCAGCCGCTAAAATTTCCTTTTCTGTCGGATTACGCCCTTCAACACGAGGTCCCTCACCATAGTCCAGCATCTTATTCACCTTAAGGTTGATATGTTGGACTTCCTTAACAGACAGAACGCCTGACTGCCGTGGGGTATCTTGAAAAAATACATCTTGTCCATGAGGTATTCTTACAAACAAATATACTGACACACTAAGTACCACTATGAATAATATTAAGAGGGAAAAATTCCAACCTCGTTTCATCTGTCACCATCTTCCTGCGTAATGAATTGCTTCTCATTTCAACGTAAAGCTTGGAAATCAGATATTACTCAATATTCATCTTATTGTTGCGGTTTCCAACAAAGGTGCGAAATAACAATCGCTCAAAAACAGAATGCTTACTCGGCTCACGATAGCATTCGTCCATATAACTTTTGTAATCATCCGTCGTAGCTGTTCCTTGCTTGATTGCCTCAAAAAGTGATTTTCCATTTTCGGATTGCGTACATTGGAACGCCAGCCACGCATCAAAATCCTCCTCAGGAGTTATATCAACCGGCAGCTTTTTTTTATAATAATACGAAACAAACGTATCTTTATAAGCCTGATACCGTGTTTTCCCTTCTTCAATTTGATTGGCAAAAGTATCTGTCAACATCCCCATATCACTCAAAAACACTTTCCAATACTCTTGATCTCCAATAAATTCCCCATCAATATAATATGTATTATGTTTTCCGAACCTAATTATCCCAACGAAATCAACATCAGAACAAAAAAACAAAAAGGTTGCTGATTGTGGAGAGCCAAAAACATAATAGATATGATTCTTGGCAGATACTTTGCACGACCACATATTGTAAAAATAGTTATTCCGAAAAAATCGATTCAGCCATGTCGCATTAGATGGATAAACTACCAACGGTATTTGTATTTTATTGCACCCCTGTATCAGCCAAAACGAACTAAATCCCGCCACAACGTCCATATCACTGCTATAACCCTCGCAAAAAAAAGACTGCGGGACTTCTTTTTGCCTCTCAAAAAGATAGGCAAGATCATAAGGATATTGCGGCACATATGGCGAGCTTCCTCTAAGTTGCATTCGAGGTACTTCCTTGGAAAACTGTTTTAGTAAATTTCCTGACAAATCCATTTCTAAAATCCTATTAGCAAAAGTATCCGCCACATAAATCTTGTCCTCAGCGCCAATTGCCGTATAAGGATAGCTAAAATTTGTCACATACGGTCCATTTGCGCCCAGTGCAGTCTCATATTTCAGTTTTTCATTCAAAACAGTAAGCCGCCCCGTATGAGCATCCGTGACAATCAGCTTCCCTTTGTACAATTCCAACGCCGTTGGCCACATGTAAGCATTGACGCCCCTGTTCGCGCAATGTCCCACACGCCTGATTTCATTGCCATCATAATCAAACTGTATAATCTCCCTTGTACTCAAGCTAGTACCGTAAACCGACGAATCACTGATTTCTACACCATGCGCTAAAGGTACCTCTTTACGCCATAACATATTACCTTTATCATCAAACAAGAACAAGCTGTTTCCATCATAATCCGCTACAGCGATTCGATTGCCCACTTCGTTCACCGCTACATTTTCCGGCGACGTCAAACCTTCAGCAACAATCATTTTTTCAACAAAAAAGGTTTCCGAATCTGTGATTCTTCCAACCAAAATATTATGTCCATTATAGTTTGCAATATAAAGCAGATTTGTACGACGATCATAATATAATCCTGTCGGATTCCATTTCTTTTTATTGGCAAATGAAGCCGGGCCTCCCACCACTTCGCACGTATTCATATTCTCCGGCTTAATTTCCTTTATTTCTCCCGTTTCTCTGCTGATCATTTCCAACTTATCATATCTCGCCATCAGTAAAGCATCTTTACTATATTCTCCCAAAGATACACAATATGCTTTTTCTGTGGTGCGAACGTATCGAAAATCTTCCCCCACCGTAAGTGTCGTCAAATCTCCATTCTTGTTTTGCGGAAAAACGTCGTCTCTTTCATCAAAATAATATTTGGATGCAATCCCTATACATACCAGCAAAACAACTATACCTGCAATATATAAGTACCGTTTCATGAAACATCCTCTGCTCTATTGATATATGTTATGGAACACCATCGAAGTTACCTGTTCTGACGGACGCCGTACCTTCTTCCCCTCAATCTGTACGACGCAGTTCAAAACTGGAACATCTGACAAAACAAAATTCTGGTCCACGGTAGTCGTGTGTCAACAAAATCTTTGCCGTATCAGATGACGGCACAAAAGTAATCCGCCATTGCATAGAAGCAGGCTTTTCGTTAGCAAACTCGTGTTCTGCCCCCGACATTATTGACGCATCTGTAGATACAGCTTTCGCTAAAAAAGTTCCTGGACTATCTCCGTTGTAAGAATCCGCTGTAACGACAAAATCATATTTTTCCCCTTCCTCCAATCCGTTTAACGTCCATTCTTGCATATTATTTACGCCCGCTGCCCCAATGTACTGGATTCCTTGGTACTTTGCAGAAAAATCCATTTCCGTCAAAGACGAACTTTTATCGGACGAGAATTTCATGGTCAACGGATAAATCAAAGGGTGCGTGGGACCAATCACTCCTTTGGGATTGGCGTCCTCATAAATCCGTGGTCCCAAGAAACCGTAAGAATTCCTCCTGTTCAAACGTTGCGGAGTCGTTACTACGCAGACCACATCCTGATTATCGCCCTGTCCCTCTGCTAATTCTGCCAAACTCAGCACATACGGATGCACTGTCTCTTCTGCTGAAGATGTCGTATAATATGACCCATATGTAGGGTCGTACAAATGCCACTGATCGTCGTAAAACACTTCACATACAGCATGACCATCATTCTCTGGATAATTTCCCAATGTTATCAACCGCGTCTGAAAGCCTTCCACAAAAGCCAACGCGGCCATCATATTTGCAAAACTTCCACATCTTCCTATATATTCGTTTATTCCTGTTAAATCATCATTTTTCCCCAGTCCAAATTGAAACTCCGAAATATAATCCATAAACACCATCATTTTCTGATGATTACTTAGCGCACCTGAACCTTCCAATAAACTATCCGCCAATTTATAATAATTGCTACTTACAGGAACCCGCCAAACGGATAACGGATTTCGTGGATCTTTTCCATCGAACACTACAGGATTTTCTCCCATCGTTCGTGTAATTTGGTTTGCAAAAACCTGCTTTCCTTTGATATGCAAATAACGTAACTCCAAGCCTGTTTCATCCGATGCTTTGACTAGCAAATATTTGCACAACAACGGCGCATCAAAAACTTTAATATGCGGCATAGAAAATGCCATTTCTTCATAATTCTCTGCCATCGATCTATTCGTGACTATTGCAGTCAAACTTCCTGTCGCCAACACACCTATTTCCGATACCCAATAAGGACCATGCAAAGCCAAGAGAAACCAATCATTCCCTTTCATCTGCAAAGTCTTTGTCGATTCACCGGATAAAAAACGTACAATGTCTTTTTCTTTCATGCTATCACTTGCAGCAACAAGCATCAACGAACATTTCTCTTCATCAACTTTTTTTTCTGCTTGACGCCATATTGTTTTAGGGACGTACTTCGCCCGTTCTTCCGAGGTAACCGCAAATATGAACTTGTTCGTCCCTTCAATCAGTTCATCGTTAAGATTCACTTTGGGGGAAGACAACTTATATTCCACACGTTCGAGCGACTCCATCTCTATTTTATGCTCTCGAATTCCGCAACCATATACAACCATTGCAATAATCAAACTAAAGAAAATTTGCAATGTTTTATACCTTTGTATCATCTTTCCCCCTAATCCACACGCCGCAACTCAAAACCAGAAAACCTGACAAAACAAAAATCTGGTCCTCGGTAGTCATGTGTCAATAAAACATCCGCCGTATCGGATGACGGGATAAAAGTAATCCGCCATTGCATAGAAGCAGGTTCTCCATTATCAAAGTGGTGTTCAGTTCCAAACAATATGGATGCATTTTTAGACATTGCTTTTGCTATAAATTTTCCGGGACGATCTCCATTATACGATTCCGCCGTAACCACAAAATCATATCTTTCCCCTTCCTTCAATCCCTTCAACGTCCATTCATGCATATTATTTATTCCCGCTGCACCAATATATTCGATGCCTTGATACTTTGTAGAAAAGTCTTGCGCCGTCAGCGATGATCTTTCATCAGATGAGATTTCTAGAACCAAAGGATAAATCAAAGGATGATTGGGGCCAATCACGCCTTTAGGATTTGCTGCTTCATAAATATGCGGCCCCAAGAAGCCATAAGAGTCTCTCCTTTCCAGCCGCTGCGGTACCGTCACCACACAGACCGCATCCGGCGTATTCCCTCCTCCCTGAGTCAATTCTTCAAATCCCAGCACATAAGGATGTTCCGCTTCCTCTGCCGACGACACGGTATAATATGCGCCATAAGTAGGATCATACAAATGCCATGCGTTGTCGTAAAATACCTCACATACAGTATGTCCTTTATAAGTCGGATAATTTCCCATTGTTACTATTCTCGCCGGCATTTTTTGAGTCCAAGCAAGCGCAGATAATAAATCACTATATTCACCACATGCGCCGATATACTCTTCAATTCCAACCTCGTTCGTTGACAAGCCAACATAAAAATCAGCAATATAATCCATGAACACCATCATTTTTTGGTGATTGCTAAGCGTACCTGAACCTTCCAATAATTTCTCCGCCAAATTGTAATAATTACGTCTTAAAGGAAAACGCCAAACATTTAATGGATTTTTGGGATCTTTCTCATCAAGCACAACAGGATTTTCTCCCATCGTTCGCGCAATCTGGCTCGCAAAAACCGTCTTGCCTTTTGTATGTAAATAACGTAATTCCACACCTGTTTCATCCGACGCTTTGACAAGCAGATACTTACACAACAACGGCGCATCAAAAGCCTTAACTTGAGGCACGGAAAATTCCATTTCCTCGTAATGCTTAACCATCGACCTATCCGTAACCATAGCGGTCAAGTTGCCTTTCGCACAAATCCCTAATTCCGACAGCCAATATGGGACATTTAGTGCCAAAAGAAACCAATCGTTTTTCCCCATCCGCAAAATCTTTGAATCACCAGACAAAAAACGTACAATATCCTTTTCGTTCAACCTTTCACTTGCAGCAACAAACGTAAACGTGTTTTCCTCTTCATCAACATTTTTTTCTGCCTGACGCCATATTGTTTTGGGGACATACTTTGCCCGTTCTTCCGGCGTAACCGCAAATACGATTTCATTCGCCCCTTCAATTAGCGTCTCATCAATAATCATTTTCGAGGGAGATAGCTTGTATTCCACACGTGGAAGCGAATCCATCTCTTTTTTTTGCTCTGGCGTTCCGCAACCATATATAACCATTGCAATAATAAGGATAAAGAATACGATCCATCTTTTCCCCACTTTTATCAATTCCTCTCTTGTACGGGGCACCTAATATGTTCACAGATAACAACGCCACTTCTTAGCTATCCCGTTCACCTGTTCCCAATATTCATAAAGTACATCTGACACTCGAATCTTTTATTGCAGTCCACTTCATCTTTATTCATCCATTTTCACATCTCCCGATACAACATCTAACCCCATCTTAACTTTTGCTTTGTGAAAATATTCTTTTGATTTTTCTTCCCAGATTGCCAACTCTGATGTATCGTTAAACAGTTCCTCTAGATATTGCTTATGTTTTTCGGCGTAGGACATCCCCACTGGCCAGCCTAAATCCTGCGGACGTATCGGGACACTCCATTGCCGCCATTCACCACTACCAGTCAATGACAATACTCCGTCACGCATCGTCACAAACTCCTCATCGGGAGCAATAGATCGTTGCTCCATAACAATATCCCCCCTCATCTCATCTTTGTACTGAATCGTCATTTTTAGCCACTCTCGACGAAGGTTATTGTTCCATACGGACGGCAACTTACAATAAAAATAAGTATTCGGCTTCGTATTGGCAGTATTGACATCCGGCTCCGGCGCAACCGCTACAAGTCGACGCACAGTATGTCCATCTACTAAACTTCCCGCTTGCCATCCCACTCCCGCCAAATAATTACCGTTTGAAGCTTTCATATCACTTTGACCGCCAACATCGATGATTGCGCTTTGCCCACTAACAGGATCTTCCAACCGTATCTCATCTACGGCCAATTCTGGCAACTTTTCTCCATACGGATTGTTGAAACGGAAAAGCAACCCTGATTTTTGTGGATTTAAATCATAGCGTATCCAGTACCCCGTGTCGTAAAGTGGCATCCAATGAACCAAGCTTGCCACGCCGCGCCGGTACCAATCAAAAACCTCCTCGTCTCCGGAAGCATCGTAAAGGCGACGCAACGCAAGTAGTGCGCGCATGTGCCCATTCAAAATATGAGAGGGCTCTCCCTCCTTGCTGGGTATTTCTTCAAACCATATATCATCACCCGAAATAAAAAGCTGCCCGCCTTCTTCTATCGGCACAAAAAGCATTTCAGCGGCTTCTCGCGCCAAATTCAAAGCCCCCTCGTCACCCGTTTTTTCATACCAGCAAACCAGCGCCTCTATGCCGCAGGCCTGACCAAAAGCAGAATACCAAGGAGCCTGAATAGAAACGTCATTATATGTATTGTCAAAGCCATAACGCCACCCCTTCATTCCCGGTCCAACGCCTTCTGCATGTTCCTTGAGCCAGAGAACACAATTCGCCGCGTAATCCATAGAAATAACTACGTCAAAATCATCAAAGCGGTCATCCCCCATATAAGCAAGCGCATATAAAGCTATCGCACTCGGATGTTCCACCTTTCCAACCCCCATAATATGCTCAACGGGAACACCATTGTCAAAAAAAATTTCCGCCGTGGCAACCGGAGTTTGAGTGCTTGAGGGAGCCTCTTTATCTTCTACCTCTTTGACAGATACAGCCGCATTCTTCCATTGATATAAAGAAAAGAGTGCGATTAACAGTAAGCATAACGTCGATATTTTTTTTTTGTTCATTGCTTTTCGAATTCCCCTCGCTACTGTCTATCATAACCCCAGTTCATTCATCATATTCTCAAACAATTGCTTTTGCGTTTCAAAATTAAACAAATTCTGACATTGCTCATAGTTCGCCTCGAGTTCTGCCAACCGCTTCTCATCATGCAAAAGCTCTGCCATCATCTGCCCGAAAAGTACGGGATTCTTCAAATCCACGCCAACACCGACATGGTTTTCTCCTGCAACCATAGTGATTTCCCGCATGGAAGAATCATAGAGGATTGGAAGCTTTGCTTCGAAATATTCCATCAGCTTATTCGGGACGGAATAGGAAAAGTATTCATCCACGACAGTATAAGGCAAGACGCCAAGATCAGCATTAACCGTATAGCGTAAAAGGTCCCCCTGACTGACCCAGCCGACCATAACAAGCCGATCAAACCTTCCTTCTTCCTTGGCAATCCTCAAAAATTCTTCTTCAAAATCGCCACCGCCAACGACGGCAAGATAACAGTCCTCCGGCAAATATTTTGTGGCTCTGGCGAGATTTTCAAGATTCCGCAAGCTGGTCAAACTTCCTTGGAAAATCGCAATACGCGCATTCTCCGGAACGCCAAATTGCTTCCAGAAATCCTTTTCCCTTCCGATTCCGCTTTCCTGCAGGCTTAATCTTGAACTCATGCAGGAATATATAACCCGAAAATCCTTTTGATAGCAGGCAGACATATCCTGTGCCAAATATTTACCCACAGTAATGCAGAGATCGCATTCCGGGTACAGTTCCGCTTCGGTCTTTTCAGATATTTCAATCCTTTTCTTCATCCCGCTATTCCAGAGCTGCTCCTGCTTATACCACCATTCATGGCAATCCACAATCAATTTGCAGCCCGTCGTTCGCTTGAGCATGATTCCGATGGGAAGAGTAGGTAGATCGGCCACATATACTAAATCCGGCCTTTCATCTTTCAAATTCGACGTCACTTGCCGAAATATCGGAGAAAAATCGTAAACTTGAGTCCGAAATTCTGTCCAATCAAAAGTTTGCCCCCCTAATTCTTCCGAACAAAGCTCGCTGTATAGCTTCGGGGTTCCCCGATAAAGTGAGGGCGGAGAATCATGGAAAGCCCAAACGCCGTTGTCGTTTGACTTGCAGTGGGCGGCAAGCATCTTCCTGCGGTTACCCCATAGATAGCCTACCGCTATGTCCCCATAGGATACATGACCACCATTTTCAATTTCGTCTGTCTTCGTTCGGGAAAGGACTTCCTCATACTCTCGGGCCAAAGCTGCCGTCGAGCGGTTAGGAATTACAGTCACAAGTTGTGTGCAGCCATCATATACCAAACACCGCTCCCCCTGTCGTATACCGGCGACATATCCCCATCTTCCCCCTGAAGACATCAATTCATACCCACCCTGACGCTGATCAACATCCAACAACTGCCCAAAAGACGCAGCATAGTATCCCCTTTGAGTATGATAGTTTTCCTGTGCGGAAATAATTCGCTCCAATAGATTACGCTCTGCACTTTGACACTCTGCAAGAGAAAGCCCGTACAGCTTCACTAGATTCCAATCCATCGGACGGACAACATATTCCGGGTCGCATTCACAGGTTAAATCCGTGTATACGGAAGGAAACAAACTTACCGACCACCCCCTCTGTAACAGCACATCGGCAAAAAAGAATATGCGTCTGTCAATATATGCGTCATGAGTAATTAACCAAGCGACTCTTTTTTTCACTTCATCATCCGCCTCTTGCATCTCATATAAAAGTTCTTTACGCCCAAAGAAATCAATAGATTGTATATCTTTTTGTGTCGTCGAACCCAATTCTCCGTCCTCCGGAAAAACGGAATCATTTTCCCAAAGAACAATCGAAAATTAGCCAGTCCATTTATTTTATATAATCCAATACGTTCTTCCGTCCGCGCAGATTCTTTTAGAAGTTCCTGCATACCTGACAATGGCATTACAGCTCTTATGCAAGCCTTTTTCAATATGTCCTGCGTACGTGCAGAAACCCCATTTGTCAATTCCAGCCAAGCCTGGGGGCAATGAGACAGCGACATCCCTTCGGGATTTGGAAGAATCAGACGATATTTTATATTTTGATCTTCAAAACATAAGAATCCGGAATCCTCCGCTTTATAGCATTCATAGCAAACGTCTTTCCCCCCCAACAGCCTACAAGCAAAAAGTTTTAACTCCGACTCCTCAAAATATAACTTAAAAAACAACGGTTTCTTCTCTGCCTCCTGTGGCAGAGCCAAGCGATAACGTTTTTGTTTCTCGTTCCATTGCCACCTGGTAAAAGACTGTTTCTCGCCATCAGCCATAGACATAGACATTCGCACAGTCCCCGTCTGCGCCAACGCTCCTTCAAACTCCACTTCCGAATAACATTCGGGAAGTGCAGGAAAAGTGACGCCAACCCATGCCTGTGATGCTTTGCTGTTTTTATGAAAGCAATAAGCGTCCGTATCCTTTTCCATAAGGCAATCGCCTGCATAAAGACCGGGCAGCAAATCTTGTCGGCTGTACGACGATTTCACATCCACGCCATCATGGAACGATAAAGCATTCCGTTTACGATGCTCAAAAAACGAAGCGCCATCAATTTCCGTTAGTTCAGTTTCCTCATCGGCCCTGCAAAACAATACACCAATTTCCGTATAGACTGGGAAAGGACATTCGACGTCAAAATCTGTCATCCAATCCAACTTTTTTCGGTGTTCCATTCCTTGGCGAACGCTCAATACTCCGCACTGAGGACATGGCACATTTTCTACATCATAAATCTCCCATCCAAGTGTTTCGGCCAGTTTTGCTTCTATCAAACCATTGCGATGAAAAAAAACGTCTCCAGTATAATTGACCAATACGGGCTTCCATTCGTCTGATACCAACGAACAAAGCCGATCCTGATCAAAAAAATGCTTATGATGATTGACATGCCAAACATGGCCACATTGCGGGCAGTATGCATATGCCAAGAGCGGGTCTTCCATGAACGGAACCTGCAAATAAATATACTTGCGACTGACACGTTCCATCTCCTTCATGCCCGCCTGAAGAACTTCCTTCGGCAAATGCTCGATTACATCGCTAGCCAGGACAAGATCCACGGAACGGTCGGGAAGCGGTACGTCCATAATGTCACCTACACAGCTTGGACGCGGGTTACCGGCCAAAATTGCTTCATCGATGTCCATTGCAAGCACTGCGTAATCCGACGGAATCAAACGGTCAATATAGCCGGGACCGGAACCAATATCAAAAATACTTTCCACATCATCCGGGATTGCCGCCATCAGGGATTTTGCCGCATTTTCAATATACGCCTCGTTGCCGGATTCCTGATGCGCTTTCAGATAATCTCCCGCCTCCTGCCGATTGATTTCATTGACAACGCTTTTCCCTGTCACATGAAATTCTTGCGGATATGGATACTTTTCCCTCCATTTGCACCAAAAGCCGGAAAACTTCTTTTCCGGCTCTCCCGCAGTATAAAACACGCTTTGGCGACACACTTCTTCCAAAATTTCTTCGACCGAAAAATCAGTGAATGTTTCTCCAACTCCGGTTTGCTCTTTCAGCCACGAAGCCATCTCCGTCAGGTGCAGCTTCAACGATTCCGTCAACGGAGCATCCGCATCAAGATAGGCAAGCGCCTCCAACAGAGAATGTGTCGCGGCAACCGAATATGCCACTCCGCCTGAAGTACAGATTTTCTCTTCGTCGGCATGGCGAATCGCCAGCTCAAAATCCGCCTGCAAAGCAACTGCGCGCAAAAGATTCTTCGCTAAAGGACGTATTTTTCTTTTCGCAATGAGAATATTCAATATCAAGCCCATATTTCTCCTCACCCAAGTGTTGTTCCGTCAAATATGACCGATACGTCTTTAAATCTCCACTCACATGTGTGCAACAAATCCCCCAATGTCTTACGAACCAACATAGGCTGCTCCACTTTGAAAAAAAGAGCTCTGTCCGCCACGACGTAAGATTCTTCCTCGGCATTGCGGGACATATCGCAGCTTTTGAACACCCCGATGCTGGCCATATAATCCCCGGCGCCGATTCTCAACGGTGACAAACAAGCCTTGATAGTCACATCGCCTTCCTGTTGGATTATCCCCAAATCCTCGCTTCTACAAAATGCCTGAGTCACCGTTTTGCCGCTTGTGCTCATAATACAAACCACGACAACGAAGGATTCGATGGCCCGCCTCAAAAAAAGCTGAATCTGAAAACAAATCGTGCCCCCGGTAAAAAAACATCTGATACTTCTGCCGTCTGCATCGAAGATATCCAGATTTTTGATATTGACAATCCCTTCATCGGAACCATAAATCGAGTTGCTTTTCCGCAGTTCATCTGAATCGACCTTGCTGCCTCCCTGCCCATCTTCATGAGCCGCTTCCGGAAGGAGACTCGTCTCCCCCTGTTCTTGCTCAAGTTTTTGCAAAGAAAACCCAAATGTCGTTTTCCCATTTTCCAATGTACCCAATCTGCAATAAGATTGCCCGTTAAAATACTCCAAATAGACGTTTTCCCTTTCATCCGGTGCCGCGTCTATACATATCGTCAAAGGCTTGATTGCCAGATAAACGGGAATCGCCATTTGAAAAGAGGCCTGCTGGTTTTTCCCCTGGCAATTCGAATATGTCCTAAAGTATCTTCCCCGTTCTTTCTTTGACCCGCTCCAATCCATTCCCCCTTTATCAGAGAGGTCGGAAATTACTCGTGTAAACTGTGCAAGATCATCGTCGGCCGGAGCGCCTATATGAAGTTCGGACACAATCTCTTCTCCACATTTCAACCTACAGCCGTAAACAGGATGCGAATATTTGGGATGCGGCCGATCCCCGACGAGCCGAAACATCAATATCTGTGTTGACTCGTCCGCTTGAGCGAGGTTCATCATGCTTTTTTGACTGATACGATATTCCTTTGCTTTTGCCCGAAGCTCTTCCTCGGCCCGGATTTTTTTATTGTAAATCTTGGAAACCTCCAACGCTGTTCCTTCATAGGTAATTTCCCCACGTTCCACAAGAATGGCTCTGTTGCAAATTTCCAATACACTGTCCATGCTGTGCGACACAAAAAGAACAGTGGCGCCCGTATCCTGTGTCAGCCGTTTCATGCGATCGGCGCACTTAGATAAGAACGCAGCATCCCCCGCTCCCAGCACTTCGTCAATTATCAATATTTCCGGCTGCACAGCAGTTGATACCGAAAAAGCTAACCTCGAATACATCCCGGCAGAGTAAAACTTGACGGGCTGGTGAATATAGTCTTCCAGTTCACTAAATTCGATGATTTCGTCTATGGATTGGCTGATTTCCCGAGAACTCATACCCGCATAGGCAAGTGCCGTGCGGATGTTTTCTATTCCAGTAAAATCAGGATGGAACCCTGTCCCGATCTGCATAAGCGCCTGTATTTTTCCGTTCACGCGAACATTTCCCTCGGTTGGCCGAAGATTGCCCGTAATCAGTTTGAGCATTGTACTCTTCCCCGCACCGTTCCGCCCTATGATGCCAATACGCTCTCCCTTCGGCACTATTAAGTTCACATTTCGCAAGGCCCAAAATTCACGATATTTGGGGGTTCGATTCCAAAAACACAATTTATCAATCCCAAATAAATCAAAAATGCGGTCCTTTTTACTGTCAAAAAGGCGATACATTTTTCCCAAAGATTCCAATTCAACTGCATTGTCCATTCCGTTTATCCTCACAATTCGTCATCAAAAAGTTGTTTCATCTTGGAAAAAAATACATATCCACCCCAGTAAACAATCAGTGAAAAAGCCGCCAATGCCCAAAAGACGTAACCCCTCGGGAAACATCCCTGCAACAGGCAATCGCGATACGCGGAAATGAAATAATACAAAGGGTTGAACAACAGGAGTAGCTTGATTTCACCGGAAACCATATCCGTCGTATACGCAATCGGACTCAGCATCATCAAAACCATGATTATTATAGTAATCACATTTTTCATATCTTCGATTATTACCTGCAACGACGATATAATCCATGCAATCCCAATACAGAACAATATCTGAAAAAACCAGATGGGGAAAACCAGCAATATCCACCATGACAAATGCCCGAATAATACCAATGCGACAATAAACAACGCCATGCCGACTATCCCGGTGCATTGGCTGGCAAGGACTGCTTTTACAGGAATAATTTCTATCGGATAGAGCGTATTTTTGACCAATGCAGAATTTGCCGTCACCGATACGACACTGCTGGATAGGCTTTCACTAATGCCCAAAAAAGGAATCAACCCAGCAAATATCATCAAGATATATTCCGAAATGTCCATCCCCAAGCGAACACGAAAAATAAAGCCATACACAATCGAATATGTCGCCAATAACAGCGCAGGATATAAAATCAGCCAGGACAATCCTAAGACCGACCCTGCATATCGTGAACGTATATCCGCCATCGTAGTGGCCCACAGCATTTTTCTGTGCTGCCATATTACAAGAACCGCTTGTTTCACACTGACCCCTTTCTCTTCACGACTTCAGAATGTCGTCCGTCAGGAAAGATTTGCCTTTATTTCACATTCCAAAAATGCAGTCGCCCAACTCACGCCACTTCAAACAGCCGCATAAAAATCTCCACATTTAAAAACGCCTCTACCGCATAGTGGTACGGATCCTTCTCCCAAAGCTTTCGGATTGCTGGAACATTGAAGTATTTTCCGCATCTCGGCTTCTTCAGCATCTGTGCAACCCTCTTCCTGTCGAACCTGTCAATCCACCGATTCCTCGGCGACGGCCACCCCATCTTGTCCCTACGCCAGACCACACTGTCCGGCAGGCGCCCCTCGGCGTATTTCCGAAGTGGGTATTTCATATATCCATCGATGATTTTTAAAGGCTCCGGTATCTTGGATGCTTCCTCCATATACCTGTAATCGATGAACGGGACCCGACTTTCCATGGAAAAGGCCATGTAAATTCTGTCGTCGTCATGAAGGATGGTTGTCAACTGTGTACTCCTCAGCTCGTTATAAAGAAGCTCGGCCATGCTCTTGAATTCCGTATATTTCCGCATGCTGTCATTTGCATTGAACAGTTTCATCATATATGGCGACGCGTATTTCCCCATTCGCCAATGGCAATAGGCTTTCCTGATGGGGTAGTTCAGGAAGCAGAGCATATATGCGGGCAGGAGATAGACCGGCAGGCTCCCGTTTTCCGTCACATTAAGCCATTCTTTGAGGAATTTCAGGACTCCCTTTTCCCGCAGGATGTCCCGCAGGTACCAAGTGTAGTATCTCGGGTAACCGAACATGGTCTCGTCCGATCCTTGCCCGTTCAGGATTACCTTTAGTCCGGTCTTCGAGATTTCCCGAACGGTCAGGAAAGCTCCAAGGGCTGTTAGTCTGGCTGTGTCCTCCACATGCCAGATCATTTTTTCCCAAGCGGAAAGGGTATCCGTTTCGTCGGGCCAGACAAAGTTTTCCGTTGTCCCGCAGTGCAGGTTCACATCATGGGCAAAGCCGCTTTCGTCTCCTTCCTTGAAGCCTTTATAACAGGAAGTGAAGGTATTGATTTCCGCCGCCGTCCGTCCCGTTTCCTTGAAGTATTCGCTGACGTCGGCGACCAATGTGGAGCTGTCCAGTCCTCCCGATAGCATCATGCCGATGGGGACGTCGCTCCGTGTTCGAATTTTTACGGCATCTTTGTGGATTTCCATTGCCCGGGCGATGGCGTCTTCTGTTTTTCCGACATCCGTATGGATGTCCCAATAGGGATAAATGTTTATCTCCCCGTCTAAATCGACGACCAGGTTATATCCCCCGCGCAGGACTTTGACGTCTTTGATGAGGCACTCGTCCGAGAAGTCGTAGAGCGCCCACATGATCTGGGATGCGAGAAGCCCGTCGTTCATGGCGCGTGGCATCATGGGGTTCTGGCAGAGCTGCTTAAGCTCGGAAGCGAACAAGAAGTTTTGCCCGTCGCTGTAGTAATAAAAAGGTTTCGCTCCGAGCCTGTCCCTCGAACAAAAGAGTTTCTTTCTGTCCTCATCCCAGAGCGCAAATCCCCACATGCCGTTGAAATGCTCAACGCATTTCTCTCCCCATTCGCGGTACGCATAGAGAAGGACTTCCGTATCTGAACCGGAACAGAATTTGTATCCTTTAGCGGTGAGCTCTTTCCGGACTTCTATGTAATTGTAGATTTCCCCGTTGAAAGTGACGCAGAGTTTTCCGTCTTCCGAGCGCATAGGCTGATGGCCGTTTACGGACAGATCCAAGATTGAGAGTCTTCGATGGGCAAATGCGAGAAAGAACGGGGCGCAAGCGCTGTCTGCCAAAAGCAGCGGCAGGTCGACGCCGTGACTGTCCTCCCCCCGATACAGGCGAACCGAATGGTCGGAGATAAGGGCATAGCCTTCATCGTCCGGACCGCGATGGCAGGCGATGTTATTCATTTTTTTCAGGACGTTGATATCGATCCGACGGCCCGAACTGAGCCATCCGCAGATCCCGCACATACTTCTCTCCCAGTTTTTTATAGTAAAAATGCTTAATTTGCTATTATTCGATTTCTTGATACAACTTCAAGAGTTCCTTTTCCGCCACATCCCACGTGAACTGTTCCGTGAGGAGCCGCTTCCCGTTTTTTCCCATGACCTCCGCCTCTTCGGGATGATCCAGCAGCCATCGAATTTTTGAGGCGATGTCGCTTACGTCTTCAGGATTGGCTGTTAATCCGAATTGATATTTTTCAATCAGCGCTCGGTTGTATGGGAAATCAGAAACAAGAACCGGCATTTCCATGGCCATATACTCATAGACTTTCGTCGGCATAATTTCAAGCTTTTTGAACTGACCGTCATCGAGCAGCAGAGAAACGCCGATTGCGCACTCCGTATAGGTTCTGAACAATTCTTTGCGGTCGGTGATGAGCCCGAGATATCGGATATGCCCCCTATTAGATTCCAAAATTTCTCGTCTATATGCTTCCGAAGAAAACGATCCCATCAAAACAATGTCTGTCAACATCATAGCCCCTGCCTTTGCAAGGTTCGTGATACCACGCTGCGGCGTAAGGCTGCCGCTATAACAGACTCCTTCTCTTACATGATACGAAGGAATTTCGATTCCTTCGTATTCCGAAGCTCTCGGATAGTTTCCAACCATTGAAAACCGTCTGCACCGACCTGCAAACACGTCTCTGCCGTCAAAGCGCGTAGGAATAATGACGCCGTCTATACGCCCGCAGACGTAGGATTCATACGCGGTATAGGCGAAAGCGATCAGGTTTCTTGCCAAAAAAGGGAGATATTTCTTAGCTTTGATGTCTTCGCCATGGATTTCATGGCTGTCAAAAATGACTTTCTTCCCCTGTTGTTTGAACTTCAGCGCAATCATCAAAAGCTCCGGATCGTGCAAATGATAAATATCGGCATCTTGTGCCAATCCCAATTCGTATACACGCCGGACCCCCTCTGTCATGCGCTGCCTTCTCCCCTCGGGAACAAAGCCCGTGGAAAGTATCTGAACGCCGTTTCCCAGTGATTCACTGCCTTTTGCGTCGTTGACAACCAGTGAAACATCGTATCCATGCTCGCAAAGCGAGCAGCATTCCCGCCACAATATCCTTTGGTCATAGCGGGGATGCGCACTGGTCAGGTGAACGACCTTTTTCATTAATGCGCCTCTTCTTCGATTTTGTCTCCCTGCTTCACATATTGTTTCCCGCAATCGGGGCAAACCAGTTTTTCATTTAAGACTTGCCCGCATTCGCACACCCACCCAATCTGCTTTGCGGGGACGCCAGCCATCAGCGCGTGGGACGGCACGTTTTTCGCGACGACCGCCCCTGCGGCGATGGTCGCATATTCCCCAACGGTATGTCCGCAGACAATTGTTGCGTTCGCCCCTATGGTGGCATCGTGCTTCACGACGGTTTTTTTGTATCCCGCCGCGCCTTTCGGGTATCTCGCCCTCGGCGTCAGGTCGTTGGTGAATACGCAGGAGGGCCCGCAAAAGACATGATCCTCCAATACCACGCCTTCATAGAGGGAAACGTTGTTCTGCACTTTTACGCCGTCGCCTACTATGACGTTGTTGCTTACGTTTACGTTCTGGCCGAAGGAGCACTTTTCTCCGATCCGAGCACCGGACTGGATATGGCAGAAATGCCAAATTTTTGTGTTTTCCCCGATTTCCACGTTTTCATCCACGAAGCTGCTGGGATGAACAAAATATTTACTCACGGTTTTCCTCCGAGGTTTTGTTTTTTTCCGAATCGGCCCACAAAATCCATGGTCGATACGTTTTTCAACGGCAGTTTTACTGATTTTCCTTCCGCTGCGGATTTGTAGATAGCAAGCACCATTTCCAAGGCTCTTTTCCCCGCTTCCCCGTTCACGTAAGGTTCACGATTGTTCTTGATAGCGTCGATCATGTCGGCGTAAAGCGGCGTATGGCCGAAGCCGTAGACGTTCGGCGGGGTCTCGTGGAATTCGTCAATGATTTCTTCTTCTTTATCCTGCCCGTCAGCGAACTTCCAAGCCTCAATTTTGTTAACGCTGGTTCCCCCGGCTTTGACAGTTCCTTTTTCTCCAAAAAGATAGAGAGTTTCTTCGAGATTTTTCGGGTAAACATCCGTCGTTCCCTCGATGATCCCGTAGCTGCCGTTTTTGAATTTAACAAGGGCTACCCCCAAGTCTTCGCATTCCAAATACGGATGGTTCAGCTTGTCGGTCATGCCTACGACTTCTTCGACTTCGTCGCCCATCATCCAGCGCAGGAGATCAATATTATGGATGCACTGGTTCATCAGCGCGCCGCCGTCCTGTGCCCATGTACCCCGCCAAGGCGCCTGCGCGTAGTAGTTATAATCCCGACACCAACGGATATGCGCCGTACCGTAAAACATTTTACCGAAGCGTCCCGCTTCCATTGCTTCCCGGATTTTCTGTATGGATTTGTTGAAGCGGTTCTGGTGACTCGTGCAAACTTTAACACCGCGTTTTTTTGCGCGTTCAATGATTGCATCTGCATCGGCAAGAGAGAGCGCAATTGGCTTTTCGATGATGACATGGCAGCCGGCATCTATACAATCCATCGCAATCCTCGCGTGCTCCCCCGATTCGGTGCAAATAGCCACGAGTTCCGGTTTTTCCTTTGCCAGCATTTCCTTATAGTCGGCATAACCTTTTGTATTGCCGTCCAGATCAAATTTTGCTCTTTTTTCGTCCATTTTCTCCGGCAGGATGTCGGATATAGCGACAATGTCCAACTTGTTCGCCTGCGCCGCCGCGATATGGTTCACCGAAATCCGGCCACAGCCGATGAGTGCGTATTTCATCTAACTCCTCCTAATTATGTTGCTTTTTTATTTGCACCCTTCCAATGCCCGGACAATTTGCTCTGCGGCATGCCCGTCGCCGAAGGGTTGGTAGGAATCATCAATCTGCTGTTTTAAATCCAGTTTTTCCAGAATATCTTCTGCATCGGGCCTTGCCAAATCGTTCCGATGGAAAACCATGGTTTCCGGCCAAATGGGAATTCCAAAAACAGTCACGCATTTCTTCCCCGCAAAGAAGGCTTCCCGCTGAAGCCCGCCCGAGTCCGTAACGATTTTTTCCGCATGGAGGACAAGGCAAGCGCTTTCCAAATAGCCGACAGGCTCCGTGAGAAACACTTTTGAGAGGCCGTGTTGCGCCTGCAGTTTGAGGGCGTGGTTCCGATTTCGAGGATGCACGGGATAAACCGTCGGCGCTTCCAATGTGTCCATAGCTCTTAGGATTTCCAAAAGCGACATGTCTTCTTTTGTGTTTTCTTCCCGATGACAGGTCAGGTAATAGAAGCTATCAGGAACGGGGATTTCTTCCCCGGTCAGGAGCCGAAGGCGGATGTCTTTGATGTTCAGTTTTTCACTGTAGACCCGGAAGGCATCATACATCGGGTCACCTACGAACAAACTACGGCCTCCGAGGTTTTCCTTCTTCAATTCGTCCAAACTCGTCTGCGTGGACGCGAGCAGGAGAGTCCCGACATGGTCTGTGCAGACCCGGTTGATTTCCTCGGGATTGTTCAGACTATGAAGCCTCGCCCCCGCTTCTGCATGGCAGACAGGAATATGGAGTTTTGCTGCAGCCAAAGCGGCGGCAAGCGTGGAATTAGTATCCCCATAAACAAGAAGCCAGTCGGGCTTTTCTTTTTGCAGGGCTTCCTCGATTGCGATCATCATGCGCCCGGTCATCTCGGCGTGAGTCCCGCCGGAAATTCCCAAGTTGTAATCCGGCTTCGGGATATCCAGTTCCTCGAAAAACAAATCCGACATATTATGGTCGAAATGCTGACCCGTATGAACAAGAATCTCCGTATGCTTCTTTCGTAAAACATGGGACACGACCGCAGCTTTGATGAACTGCGGCCTTGCCCCCACAACGGTCACTACCTTCATTACAGTACCTCGATGTTGTCTTTAACTTTGATATCTTTCATCGCATTCTTTGTGTCAAAGATTGCCTGCGCATTCTTCTGCACCATGTCATAGTCCACGTCTTTGTGCGCAGTGGTGATGATGACGAGATCATAGGATGCGATGATTTCCGGCGTCAACGTCGGGATACTGGTTCCACTTTCGCCGTACATGTTATTGAAGCTCTTGACCCACGGGTCGTAATAGGAAACTTCCGCGCCGAGTTTTTTCAATTCCTTCCAGACCCGAATTGCCGGACTTTCCCGGTAGTCGTCGATGTCGTTTTTATAAGCAACGCCCAATAGAAGCACTTTCGCTCCGTTGATCGCTTTTTTGTTCCGATTTAAGATATGCATGGCACGTTCTGCTACATATTCCGGCTGTCCGTCATTGATGGTCATGCTGTTCTCGATCAAGGTCGTATGGAAGCCATATTCTCTCGCTTTCCATGTCAGGTAGTAAGGATCAAGCGGGATGCAGTGGCCTCCTACGCCCGCGCCGGGGTAAAAGGCTTGAAAGCCATACGGTTTTGTTTTCGCTGCATCGATGACTTCCCAAATGGAGATGCCCATGCGATTGCAAAGCCTTCCCAGTTCGTTAACAAGTCCGATGTTGATGTTTCTGTATGTGTTTTCAAGGATTTTCGCCATTTCTGCCACTGCAGGCGTGGATACGGTAACGATATCTCCATCCAAAACGACGCTATACATTCTGGAGATGACTTCCGATGCATCTTCTCCGATTGCGCCGACAATCTTCGGCGTGTTCTTGACTTTAAAGCGCTTATTGCCCGGGTCGACACGCTCCGGGCTAAAGCCAAGATAGAAGTCCTCACCACATTTGAGGCCAGATTCTTTTTCCAGTATGGAGCGAACCAACCCTTCTGTGGTACCCGGATAGGTGGTGGATTCCAAGACGACAATCATGCCTTTGTGCAGGTTTTTTGCCACCGATTTCGCGGAAGATTCCACGTAGCTTGTATCCGGTTCCTGGTGCGCGTCGAGCGGAGTCGGAACGCAGATGGCGACGAAGTCCACTTCCCGAAGACCGCCGAAGTCCGCCGAAGCGGAGAGTTTTCCTTCTTTAACGAGTTTTGCAAGGTCTTCGTCCACAACGTCGCCAATATAATTCTGCCCGGCATTAACCATGTCCACTTTTGATGCCTGCACATCAAAACCGATGGTCTTGAATCCCGCTTTCGCCTTTTCCACCGCCAACGGCAGACCGACATAGCCGAGGCCGACGACGCCAGCGACAAGCGAGCGTTCATTGATTTTCTTGAGTAACATTTCTTTCATTGATTCATTCCTCCGTCATAACTGCTAATAGTTTTTTTGTCAAACTCTTGAAGTCATATTCTTCCGCGCCTTTCCGGGCATTTTTACAATATCCGGCATATGTTTCCTTATCCATGGCCGCGAAATCCTCGATTGCTTTTGCAATGTTTTCGACTGTGGGATTGGATACTTCAATTCCTGCGCCGCAGGTTATCAATGGGTTGTATCTGCACGGAAAATCCGCCAAGATTGGTTTCCCCGCCGCCATATAGTCAAAGAGCTTATTGAGGCTCGCCCCGAAACGCCATATTGGCGTGGACGCGTTATGAACGATGTTGAGGTCTGCCCGGTTGGCAATAGATGGAATGAATATTTTGTCCACATAGCCTTTGAATGCGACATTGTGGATGTTTTCTTTTTCTATCCGTTTTTCCAGTGCCGGAAGTTCATCACCTTTGCCCCAAATCAAAAATTTAATCTTTCGGTTTTGAATTCGCCTCGCGACATCCAGCAGTTTCCCTAGGTTATTCACACGCCGGATGGAGCCGGTATAGACTACTTTGAATGTTTCTCCGTTATCTAGGTCGTCATCTTCAATCTGGAATTTTTCCCGATTTTGATCGAATATTTCCAAGTCTATACCATTGTTGACATAATGAACCTTCGTCTGCGGGATATCATTTTCCCACCCGCGTTCCTTGATGTAGTCATAGCCTCCTTCTTGAGTGAAGATGACTTCGTCGGCGGCTTCATAGAGTTTTTTCTCGGCCATCCGCATCGGAATCAATATGGGATTGTTTGTCCCCAGCATTCCGTATGCCACGGCTGTCTCCGGCCACAAATCCCGGATCTCCACGATGGATTTCGCTCCGTATCGTCTCGCGATTCGTATCGCTTCCATGCAGGCAAATGGCGTCAGGGATGACCCCAGAACCACGTCGGGCTTTTCCAAAAACTGCTTATATACCCTGTCAAGCTTGAGGGGAAATTCAAGCATGTTAAAAATGCGTCCAAGCCCGTTTCCTTTATATTGACGACATTTAATATAAGTGAACGGCACACCGTCGACAGTTTCTTCCCGATACAGCCTATCATCTTCTATTAAATTGACGTCACTGTTGTGCACCGTACTGGCAGCTATGACCCGAACGTTATGCCCTTCCCTGAGCATGTACTTCGCGAACTGTGGCGTTCTGTTCCCCGGCCAGTATTTTAGCGGGACTGCGTAATGGTTAATCAGCCAAATGTTCATGGGCGGCCCTTTTTTCCTGTACCGCCCTCCACGACGCCTTCTTGCTTGGCGACACAAGCAAATGTGCGGAGAAAACATTTCGCGTCCATCTGGAATGCATCCCATCCGCCGCATTTCAAAACTCTCACATACTCCCCGTCCAATCTTGCTTTCTCCGCAATTTCCAACTCGTCTCGCCCGTTAATTTGCGCCCAGCCAGTCAGCCCGGGACGCACATCATTCGCCCCGTATTTGTCCCGCTCTGCGAGCAGATCCTCTTGATTCCACAATGCCGGACGGGGACCAACGATGCTCATGTCGCCGATTAGAATATTCCAAATCTGTGGCAATTCATCCAAACTGCTTTTGCGCAGAAATGTTCCAACTCTCGTTATGTACTGATCCGGATTTTCTAATAGGTGTGTAGGGACATTATGCGGAGCCGACATCTTCATAGAACGAAATTTATACATGGAAAATGGGATTTTATTTTTTCCAATACGCTTTTGGACAAAGAAAACTGGGCCTGGATCGTCAATCCAAATTATAATCGCAAGGAATCCATAAAGCAATGCCAAAATGATAATGCCGCAAAAGGAAACCATGACGTCAATTGCTCGCTTGATAAACCCTTCATACATATTTCCATCTTTCCAATCATTTGACGCCGACCTGAAAAATTGCATACAAACTTAAAAAAGTTAACCGCATAGCGCATGCCTCCTGCGCTATACGATATTTCCTTGTTGTCTTGCAAGTTCATCAGCCATCTGCGGCGTCACGTTCTCCGGAGAAGCTAGGTACTGTTTTTTTCAGAGCTTCTTTGGCTTCCTTGTTTTCGTTTTTGTTGACCGCCGCTTGAAGAAGCGCCAATTTTTCTTTTATTTCCTCTCTCGTCTTCGGCGTATCCCTTTCGATATAAATTAAATCGTTTTCTGTTTTTTCACAGGCTTCCCCCTGGATGTGGAGTTCCTCATAAAGTTTTTCTCCTGGGCGAAGACCGATTTCCACGATGTCGATGTCTTTATACGGCTCGTGCCCCATCAAACGAATCAGGGCTTCCGCCAGATCGAGTATCTTGACCGGTTGCCCCATGTCGAGGACATAAAGCTCGCCCGCTTTGCTCAGAGCGCCCGCTTGCAGAACCAGCTGACAAGCTTCGGGAATAGTCATGAAGTATCTTGTGATGCGTTTGTCGGTGATCGTGACCGGGCCGCCCTTTTCAATCTGTCGACGGAAAAGCGGCACTACGCTACCGCGGCTGCCGAGAACGTTGCCGAATCTTGTGCAGCAGAAATTTGTCTTGCTGTCTCCTCGGCTTTGGAAAATCATTTCACAGACGCGTTTCGTCGCGCCCATGACGCTGGTGGGATTGACCGCCTTGTCCGTGGAAATCATGACGGCTTTTTCGACTTCGTATTTCTCACAGCAGTCCGCAACATTCAGCGTACCAAATACATTGTTCTTAATGGCCTCGACCACATTCTTTTCGAGAAGCGGCACATGCTTATGCGCAGCGGCGTGAAAGACGATATCGGGACGAATCCGTTGAAAGGCTTTGTCAAGTTGCCCCATGTCGCAGATAGAAAGGATTTCCACCGAGAGATTCAAGTTTGCGCCAAAAGCAGCTTGCAATTCCTGCTGAATATCATAGGTTGCATTCTCGTAAATGTCAAGCAAAACTAGGCTTTCCGGCTGCATCCCGGCAATCTGGCGCGCAAGTTCGCTGCCGATACTGCCGCCGCCGCCGGTAATCAAGACCGTTTTCCCTCGATAATAGGACTCTGCTTTTCCTTCCATAATATAGCGAGGCTTGCGGAACAGTAAATCTTCAATGTCGAAAGCCCGCAGGCGGCGCGTCTCTTTCCGGAAGGCCTCCACCGACGGGTAGTCGTAAATCGCAAGCTTGCAACCGAATGCACGATAACGTTCATAAAACGCCTTCCTACGCTCGACGGTCATATCCGATATAGCGAAAATGAAGGTATCAATAGAAAGCGTTTCCGCCAACCCGGCGGTCATGTCGCCCTCTGAATAAATACGGATTCCGTTGATTTGGCGACCGATTTTTTCAGGGTCGACCTCGACGAAGCAACAAGGCTGATAGATTGCCCTCGGATTTTTCAGGAGTTCGTCCATCAAGTCGGCGCCGAGACGTCCTGCGCCTACAATTGCAGCGTTTCTCCGTTGCCATTTGGCCGTATTTTCCTGCTTGATGTCCACATTGAGTAACGTTTTCGCCAATTGGCGACTTTGCAGGATTTTCCACGATTGCCGGGACGCATTGTCAAGCAAGTATTGGTATGTGAGACGCATCGCAATAGCCAGCAACAGATTGAAAAGGGCAATGTCCATCAAAGATGGATACAGCACCTGTGGGATATGCGTCCCCAACGCATAGAGATAGGCAAACAATCCCGCCAATGTATCCGCAATCATTAGCCGGAGATAAAGCGCGGCGTTTCCATAGCGCCAGATATGGCTGTAAATTCCAAACTTTGCACGGCTCAAAAGTAAACATATTCCCCACACCGCCGTATACAGCAAAAATTCACGGACCCCAAACTTGGAAGCCCGAACGTCTACCAGCATCAGCAGCGAGCTCATAGACACAAAAAGAAGCGCCAGATCGTATTTAATTAGTTGCCACGAGTGTTTGTGCAGTTTCATTGCCCGATTATAGTCCTCCTCGGGTTCCCAAAGGGATTCCGCCCTATGGATTCACGTTCTGCCGCTGTCCGGCAAAAAGCATTTATATTTTTTTACTATATCATATATTGCAGACGTAGGCAATGTTTGCTTCCTTAAGACCTCTTTTCGTGCTATGATATGAAAGAAGGGAGCGTACTTTTTCTATGATAAAATTCGTTCAACAGCTCGGAAAGGCTTTGATGCTGCCCGTGGCCTGTCTGCCGCTCTGCGGACTTTTGATGGGTATAGGCTATCTCTTATGCCCCGCTTCGATGCAGGGCGACGAGGTGACCGGATTCGCTCCGTTGGTCAGTTTATTTCTTGTAAAGGCCGGAGGCGCGCTGATTGACAACATGGCGCTGCTTTTCGCTATCGGCGTGGGCGTGGGCATGTCGGAGAACCAGGACGGCACCGGCGCCATTGCTGCACTGACTTCATGGTTTATGATCACGACGCTGCTCTCTCCCGATTTCGTCGCGAAGCTTCTGCCTTCCGTTGTCGGAGACGCCGGCCGGACCTTGGCCTTCGCGAAAATCGCAAATCCTTTTATCGGTATTCTCGCGGGCGTCATCGGCGCCCTTTGCTACAACCGATTCAAGGACATGAAGATGCCGGATTGGCTGGCGTTTTTCAGCGGCAAGCGCTGCGTCGCTATCGCGGCGGGACTCGTTTCCATCCTCGTTTCCGTCGTGCTGCTTTGCGTCTGGCCGATTCTCTACCAATCGCTGATTTCCCTCGGGCAGGCGATTGCGGGCATGGGCGCGGTCGGCGCAGGCGTTTACGTTTTTTTGAACCGTCTTCTGATTCCCTTCGGCCTGCACCACGCACTGAATAATGTATTTTGGTTCGACACCATCGGGCTCGGGGATCTCACCCATTTCTGGGCGGGGGATACCAGTGAGGACGTTCCCTGGTCGCTGGGCATGTATATGTCCGGTTTCTTCCCCTGCATGATGTTCGGCGTGCCGGGAGCGGCTCTCGCGATGCTGCAATGCGCGAAACCGGAAAATCGGAAGACTACGGCAGGAATTTTGACCTCCGCCGCGATCTGCTCGTTTGTCTGCGGTATCACCGAGCCCTTTGAATTCGCTTTCATGTTCGCCGCCCCGGCGCTTTATGTCGCCTATTCAATGCTGTACGGTATTTTCACCGTGATCGTCGCCTATCTGGATTTCCGCGCCGGCTTCGCGTTTTCAGCGGGCGCCACAGATCTGATGTTTTCCGCGAGCCTGCCCGCAGCGCAGAACACTTGGCTGATCGTTCCGTTGGGGCTGGCGGCTTTTGTCTCGTTTTACCTCATATTCCGCATCATGATTGCGAAGCTCGATTTGAAAACGCCGGGACGCAAGGACGAGGATACTGCATCGGAAGAAAAGAGTGAAATACTGTCAAAAGAGCGCACGCAGAAAAACCGCGCGTTCGTCGAGATGGCCGAAATCGTACTGGTCGGCGTCGGCGGCAGGGAGAATATCGTATCCATCGACCATTGCATCACACGCCTGCGGCTGGAGGTCAAAAACGCCGACCTCGTGGACGAGCAAAAGATCAAGTCGGCGGGCGTCCCCGGCGTCATTCGTCCGAGCAAGGAAAGCGTGCAGGTCGTCGTCGGGCAGAACGTGCAGTTCGTCGCGGAAGAGTTCAAAAAACTTTGTAAGTGAAGGAGAATATTCATGGGTTGGAAAGTATTATCGTTGTCGGCCCTTGTGCTTGCATTTGCCGGTCTTTCCCATACGAGCACAGTCTCGGCTGCTCCCCTCCCCCGTGTCCTTGTGCTCGCCACCGGCGGGACCATCGCGGGAAGCGCACCGTCGCCTTCGGATGTCACCGGGTACCGGGCGGGGGTGATCGGCGTTGACGCGCTTCTGTCCGCCGTGCCGGAAATCGAGTCCATTGCCGACGTCCGGGGCGAGCAGCTTTGCAATATCGACAGCAAGGACATGACCGACGAGATCTGGCGACAACTCGCCGCCCGCGTCAATGAGATCGTCGCAGGGGACGATGTGGACGGCGTCGTCATCACGCACGGCACAGACACGATGGAAGAAACCGCTTTTTTCCTCAGCCTGACCGTCAAAACAAACAAGCCCGTCGTACTGACCGGAGCCATGCTGCCGGCAACGGCGCGAAACGCGGACGGGCCGCGAAACCTGCTCGACGCGGTGCGCGTCGCCGCACGTCCTGAATCCGCGGACAAGGGCATCCTGGTCGTGATGAACGGCAAAATCTTTGCCGCGAAAGAAGTCACGAAGACACATACGACGAAAATCGACGCTTTCACGTCGCCAGATTTCAGTCCGCTTGGATATGTCGACGAGAATGGCGTTGCGTTCGAGCGCACACCAAATCTGCCCCGACTGCACTTTCCCGCCGAGACGCCTCTGCCCCGCGTCGATATCCTGTACGGGCATGAGGGCGACGACGGCACGCTGGCGGAAGCCGCCCTTCGCGCGGGAGCGAAAGGGATTGTCTATGCGGGCATGGGCAACGGCAACATCCCCGCCAAAGCGGAAAAAATTCTGGTAAAGGCTTCCGAAAAAGGCATCGTCGTCATCCGCGCCTCGCGCTCGAACAGCGGCCCGGTGCTCCCCGCCGATCCATCCTATACGGCGGCGGGATTCATCGACGGCAGCGTGCTGAATCCGCAAAAGGCGCGGATACTTTTAAGGATCGCGCTGGGGCAAACGGAAGACCAAGAGGAAGTGCGGCGGATTTTTCGAGAGTATCTGAATCCGTAAAACTCATCTCTCTTTTAATGCTTACAAACTCCTTCCGTCAGCCCTTTGGGCTGCCGCCTCCCTCAGAGAGGGAGCCAAACAAACCCTCCTCTTTGAGGAGAAACAATCCAGCGGATTGTTTCGGAGGACCGCTTGAGCGGTGGATGAGGCGGCTAAAACCTTGAGCTTGCATTAGGCGTTACGTTTTACACCTCATCCGGCGCTTCGCGCCACCTTCCCCTCAAGGGGAAGGCAAGGTGAATTGCGTCCCCTCGCGGGGAAGGCACGACAAAAACTGCGCGAAGGTTGCGAATCGCCTTCGCGCAGTTTTGCGTTTTATCGGTTTTCCACATATTTCCTGGGGATGCTTACCAGGAGCGGGCTGGGAGATTTCTCCCAGCCGTTTTCGTATTGGCGCCACGACAGGAACAGACGCTTTTTCGCGCGGGTAATCGCGACATAGAACAGCCGTTTCTCTTCCTCCGTTTGTCCGGATTGCATCGTTTGTATTGACGGAAATACGCCTTCCTGCATCCCCGCGAGAAAAACGTAGTCGAACTCCGCGCCTTTTGCCTGATGCACGGTAATGACCGGGGTTTTCGGATGATCTTTCAGGCTCATCTCGAATTCGCTGTTCGTCAACGTCGCCAGTGTCAGGATCTTCCTGAGCGACTCCCGGGGCGAAAGCAACTCGCTGTCCCGCTCGCGGACGATCCGGTAAAGCTGCCGCAAATGGTCCATGCGCTTCGGGTCTTTCGCGTAATACCGTTCCAACTGGCTTTTCACGATATGCGCGAGGAAATCCGTCGGGCGCGTCTTGCAGGCAAGGCCGCGCATTTCCGTGACCGCCGAGGCGATGGCGTGGAAGACCTTGCCGAAAGTCGCGACACAGGCCCGGCGCGGCTCCACTGTGGGCATGATATTCGTTTCGACGGCATAGAGCAGAAGCTCCGCCGTCGCGCAGACGTCGTCGAGAGCGTTATGAGAAGATTTGTGCTTCACCGAGAAATGCTCGCCAAGAAATTCCAGCTTGTGGTTCGGCAGATTCGGATAAAACCGGCGGAAGATATCCAGCGTGTCGAAATAACCGACAAACTCCGGCTCGGGCAAATCCAGACGCTCCAGTTCGCTGGTCAGGATGGAAATGTCGTAGGTCACGTTGTGGCCGACAATCATCGCGCCCCTCAGGAACTCCAGGAAATCTGTCAAAACCTTTTCCGGCGGCTCGCCGTTTTCCCGCAGGAATTCGTCGGAAAATCCGTGGACCGCCTCCGACGAGCCGACGCTTTTGTCGTTCCGCAGGAACCGCATGAAAGTCTCCTTCGTCTCGCCGTCCTTGCCGATACGGATCGCAGCAATCTGCACGATCTCGTCCGTCATGACGTCCGTGCCCGTGGACTCCACGTCGAAGACGACGATATTCTCCCGCACCAGTGCGCCCAGAAGCGGCGCGAAGGGATCGCCCGCCTCCAGCGCTTCTGTATCGAGAAAGTCCGTCAGCCGCAGCCCCGCCGCCCGCATGGATTCCGACTCAATCTTCTCGATGGTTTTCGCGCCGATACCGAGGCCGAAGCGCTTCAACACGCGCCGCAGACTCACGAGGTCATGCCGGCTGACCGCGAGCTTCACGAAGGCCAGCGCGTCCTTGATTTCCTGCCGCCGGAAAAATTGAAACTCGTCGATCAACATGAACGGCCAAGGCTGCTCCTGCGGGTAATTCCGCGCCGCCGCCTCCAGCGCACGGCAAAGCCTTTGATTCTGCCTGTTGGTCCGGGTCAGCACACAGACCTGCGACGGATCGCTTACGCCAAGGCTGCGAATCGCCCGATAGATCCATTCCCCTTCCTCCCATAAATCGCGACAGGCTTTCAGCACGATCGGCGCCCCCTCTTCAGGACTGGCCGCCTCGAAATCTCCCCGGTACATCTCCGAAAGCTCCGCCGGGAATAATGTTTCGAGGCACGCCCGAGACGCCCGGATCAGTGTGCGCGTCGCGCGATAATTCCTGCAGAAGGAAATCTCCACAGGCGCGCAGTCTTCCCGATATCTCTCCAATATCCGCAGCGGCTGTGAACCGCGCCATTCGTAAATCGTCTGGAAATAATCGCCGGCCAGCAGGATATTCCTGCCGTCGAACAGCTTGGACAAAATCTCATATTCCAGTTCGCTGGTGTCCTGTACTTCGTCGATGGTGATAAAACGAAAGCGATCCCTCCATCGACGGGCAGCCGCTTCCTCGCGGAAAAGCGCATACGTCCGCTCGACCAGATCGTCAAAATCCACCCCGTGAAGCTCCGCAAGCGACCGATTATATTCCAGGAGGAACTCCGCACCCCGCTGCGCGAAGAAATCGGCCAGGCTCGCGTCGAATTGGTATTGGCGAACGCAAAGGGAATTCATCTTATCTCGTTGTTCCTCAAAAAGCCGGGCGACAGTCTGCCGATAATCCTCCGTCTCGTTTCCCGAGTATAGGTCGTAAATCGCCCGGCTTCTCTTGACAAAACCGACAAGATTCTGAAGCAACGAAAGCGAAAAGCCGCCCACATTCAGATCCTTAAGCAATTCCCGGCAATCCTCCTCGTCGAAAACCGTAAAATCCGAAAACAGCGCGGCCTGCCGCTTCGCCTCCTGTCGTACGATCTCGCAGCAAAGACCGTGAATCGTCTTCACCATGACGCACCGCCCTTCGGCGGGAAGCGCCGCCTCGACGCGTTCCGTCATCTCCCTGCAGGCTTTGTTGGTAAAGGTAAGGCAAAGGATTTCCTCCGGCGCGGCCAGTTTCCGTTCCAGGATATGCGCGATACGCATAGAAAGCGTATCGGTCTTCCCGGTACCCGCCGGAGCAAGAAGCAGAAGGTTTCGGTCGAGGGTATTCGCGACCTTTTGCTGGTCTGGATTCAATGCGGACAGATCCATTATATGAGCCTCTTTTCCATATTTGCCTTCCCCTATTTCCTTTCCTTGACGACTCAGCCCGAAATCGCTACAATGTTGCCATGCGGTGCGACGTTTTGCTCCGCGAGATGCAATAAGAAAGGAAGGATTTTCCGTGACTGATCGGAACCCAAATACAAATGTAGACGAAACGGCGCGCGCCGTCCTGGAGGCAAATCGCCCGCAGGGGCAAGGCAAGCAGCTGATGCTTTGGATTGCGGCGCTGGCCATCGGCGGCGTTCTCGGCTGCCTCGGCATCCCGCAGCTCAATGAGCTGTTTTCGTTCATCGCCGCCGTTTTCACACGTTTCTTCCAGTTCATCGCCGTGCCGACCATCGCTCTCGCGGTGATTACCACGCTGTCGGAGCTCGGCGCGGACAAGAACACGAAAAGCATTTTCGCCCACGCCGTCACCTATACGCTCTTAACAACCTTCGCGGCAGCTTTCGTCGGGCTCGCGCTGTACCTCTGGATCGCGCCCGGGAACCTGCCCGCCGAGGTCATCGGCCGCGGCGCGGCGGACGTACCGCTGGAAAAGCTTGGCTCCCTTTCCTATTATAATCATTTTCTGACAGTCGTGCCAAACAATATGCTCCAACCCTTCCTTTCCGGCAACGTGCTTTCGATCATCTTCATCGCGGCGGCGGCGGGCATCGGCCTCGCCTTCATGCCGAAAACGGAGAACCGCGCCGTGCTGCTGAAAGGGCTTCTCGGAGCGCAGGAACTCCTTTTCACGATGATCCGCGGCCTGCTCAAAATCCTGCCGCTGGGTATCATGGCCTTCGCCGCGGAGCTTTCGGCGCAGATCGCGGCAGGCGTCATCGTCGGCGCTCTCGGCAAATATGTCGCCGTCGTCCTCGGCGGCAACGCCATCCAGTTTTTCATCGTGCTGCCGCTGTTCTTACTGGCACGCGGGCTGAACCCGATCCATGTGTTCCGCCAGATGTCTCCCGCCCTTGCCGTGGCTCTGTTCACGAAGAGCTCGGCGGGCACACTGCCGGTCACGCTGGCCTCGGCGGAGCAGAACCTCAAGGTCAATCCCGCCGTCTCCCGCTTCGTTCTGCCGATCTGCACTACTATCAACATGAACGGCTGCGCGGCGTTCATTCTCGTGACCTCCCTTTTCGTGATGCAGAACGCAGGATTTGAGCTGACAATGGGAACTATGCTCTCATGGGTCGTCATTGCCGTCCTGGCCGCCGTCGGCAACGCCGGCGTCCCAATGGGCTGCTATTTCCTTACCCTGTCGCTGATGTCCTCGGTGGGCGCGCCGCTGGGACTCATGGGCGTGATCCTGCCGATCTACACCATCATCGACATGATCGAGACGGCGGAAAACGTCTGGTCTGACTCCACGGTCTGCGCGATGACGAACCATGATCTGGAAGGAAAACTGGGGGAAGCGGTGTAAAATAATCACCAGTAGCCCCTGAATAATAAGAACCCGTCCAATCTGAAAATGATTGGACGGGTTCTTGTTTCCTATAAGTGTTATTCTTCCGCCATCATCGACGACGCCGTGCGGGAGACTTCCTCGCATTGCGCGGAGACCTCCTCCGTGGCTGCCGAGATTCTGAGGATATAATCCTTGATAGCGCGGACCTGGTCTCCCATTTCCGTCGAGGCCGCTGTCATGCCGCGGACTTCCTTTGCCGCCGACTCCTGGTTCTTTTGGGTTTCACGCACCGTCTCGTCGGTGGCCTGGGCCAGCTTTCGCACCTCGTCGGCGACCACGGCGAAGCCGCGGCCCGCGTCTCCGGCGTGGGCGGCCTCGATGGCCGCGTTCAGCGCGAGAAGGTTCGTCTGTCCCGCGATCTTCATGATGTCGTTGGACGCGGCGGCAAAATCGTCCATTTTCTTGGAAACCGTATCCGTGCTGTTCTTCAACCGGTCGGAGGATTCCGTGAGGGTCTCGATCTGCCGGGTGATATCGTTGACGTGCTTCGCGTTTTCGGAACTGGCGTCCGCCACCTGCTTGATTGCCTCGATGATTTCCTTGACCTTGCCCGAGATTTGGTTCTTCCGGCGATCGGCTTCCGCTACGAGGACGCGATGACGCTCGTAGTCCACGCAGCTGTCCGGCACGTTCTTTCCGCGCTTCACTGCCTGGGCAAACCGCTTGCAGCTTCCGTACCCGCAGGCGAAGCAGTTGATCTCCCGGGAGGCCTGCGTGGTTTTCCCGAGGCTGTTGAACACGTCCTCCAAATATTCGTCGTCAAAGAATCCGTGCACGTCCTTGGCCGTATAATTCCTCCGGAAATCATCAACATTCAGGTGCTGGTCGAAATAGACGAAGGGCGCGTATTCCGTCCCCTGCTCGGTATGGCGGACCTGCGCATCGGCCTTGGCCTTCTTTTTCCGGTTCGTCTTCGCGTCGATATCGTCCAGTACGGCTCTTTTCGTTGTGCCCGGGCCCCGATTGCAGCCCTCGCCGCAGTTCAGGATGTCCACCACCGTCGGTACCGCTTTTCCCATTTGCCGCCGCTGCAAATATTCGCGCAAATACGGGTAGGCGTGCTTCGGCGACTCGATCTGCCGAACCCAGATCTCAGGATTCGTCACAAAGATATTTTCCTTGAGCCCGCCCGGCCGGCTGTAAGTGTGGCCGAGGCCCGCCTCCATGCCTTCGAAGTCCTCGGCGGGGAAACTGCGGAGATTGATATGCTCGCGCTCAATCTTTTCCTGCAATTTCTTGAAGGTCACATTGTAATGCACGAGCCCGCTGTTGTTCGAATCTCCGATCTCGTCGGCCTTCGCCACGCAGGGAGAAAGGAACGCCAGCTTTTCCGTCACATTCATATACTTCCGCAAATAAACCGCCAGGCACATCATCGGACTATGGATTGGCGACAGATAGGGCAGGATATCCGGGATATACCGCTCGCAATAATTGATGATCGCCGGGCAGGGCTGCGCCACGACAGACTCCAGCCGATATTTCTCAATCGCCCTGAGATACGCCCAGGTGGTGATATCCGCGCCCATGGACACGTCGTAGATATGTTTGACGCCTTTGGATTTCAGCCAGCCGAAAAGATGCTCCGCATCCTCGAAATTGACCTGCGCCGCCGGAGCCGCGATCACGGAAATAGCTTGCCCGGCCGCCAAATCGTGGAAAAATTCTTCCGTATCGTCCGTGTAATCGCGGGCGTCGTGGTCACAGATGCCGAGGCACGCGCCGCAATGGATGCAATACTGGTCGTCCACCCGCACCTTCCGTTTCCCGTCCGAAGAGAGATACGCCTCATTGGCGCAGTCCACGGGGCACGCTTCGATACATTTGTTGCAGCCGGTGCATTTGTCTTCATAAGTAAAAACCCTGCCCATACAATGATCCCCTTTTCATCGCCCATGCAACCGCCGCCACGCTGTTTCTACAGGCCTGCCGACGGTTGCGAATCAGATATTGTCGTGATAATTTATTACTCCATTTCCTGACGGATCGCGAAGAACGACTGCGGATGGCCGCAGACCGGGCATTCCTGCGGAGCCTCTACGGACTCGGCGATGAAGCCGCAGTTCGCGCACATCCAGAGCTTTTTCTCGCCGCGCTTGAACAGCTTCTCGTTCTCCACGTTGGCCAGCATCAGGCGGTACTGCTTCTCATGGCGCTTCTCGATTTCGGCGACCCGCTCAAACAGGAACGCGATCTGCTCGAAGCCTTCTTCCTTCGCCTTTTTCGCGAATTCGGGGTACATGCTGGTCCATTCCTCGTTCTCGCCGTCCGCTGCCATCTTCAGATGCTCGGAGGTCGGTTTTGTCAAGCCGCCGAGAAGCCAGAACCAAATCTTCGCGTGGGCGCGCTCCTGCGCCGCCGTCTCGTCCAGCACGTCGGCAATCTGCCGCGACATCTTCGGATCCTTTTCCGCCTGACGGGCAAAGAATGTGTACTTGACGTGCGCCTGGGATTCCCCGGCGAAGGCCGCCGCGAGATTCTTCTCCGTCTCCGTGCCTTTCAGCCGCTTCATTTCCTCCATTGCTTTCTTTTCGTCCATCTCATTTTCCTCCTCACATATAATGGTTATATTTCTTGCCCTCCCTTTGAGGGGAAGGGGGACCGCTTTAGCGGTGGATGAGGTGTTCCGGGGTGATGATTCCCCTTTATGGTTTCAGCGGTTCCAGCGAAAAGCCCTGCCACGAATCGAGCATCAGAGTTCTCATGCCGTTCGGCTGCATTTTTGCCTCGCGCAGCGCCTGTACCGGCCGCCAGCCGATGCTTACGCGGAAACGCTCCTCGCAGCCCGCCGCGTAATCCGAAGCGACGGAAGAAAAAGCGCTCCGGCTCAATTCTTTGCCGTAGCGGTCCACGGCATGGTCGAAAACGGCCTCCGGCGTTCCCTGTTCTTGATAAATCCCGTAATTCCCGAATTCGGAAGCCAGCGTCTGGATTTGCAAGCCGCCGTTTTGCAGGGAAACGCCCTGGATGGAAACGCGGTAGCCGGCGTCGCCGACGCGGGTCAGCGTAGAAACGCTGTAATAGGTGATATTACGCTTCGTATCGCGGTAAGCAAAATCCGGATATTTGAGATTCGGGTCGATCTCGTCGTCGGTAAACACGATGGCAACGGGATCGAGCCGTTTCCCGTTTTCGCTGACTTCATAAGCATAGAGCTTTCGATACACCGGAATCGCAGCGATATGCTGCCATGCCGATTGGACGTTTGCGTTGTCCTGCCCTTCGAATGTCTCCGGCACGCCGTTTTTCATTTCCTGCAAAAACAGCAGCTCCAGACGTCCGTTCCCGTCGAGATCCGTGACCGCGAAATCGCTGTTCTCGCGCATGCGCATTTCCAAATCGTCGCCGTTCGTGACCGGCAGATTCAGGACGCAGTCGATTTGCTCCTCCGGCAAAGCCGCAGCCTCCGCCCCGCCGAGGCACGCGGCCGCAAGCGCCAGGGCCGCCGCCAAAATTTTCCCGCATCTCATCACAGCATCCCCCTGTTGCAAAATCCCATAAACATGAGTCTTTATAATGCCGTAAATCCAATTTTTCTCCGAAGGAGAAATCACTCTAACGTAACATTTATATATTTCGCCACACGGCAAAAAATTCCTTCCATAAAATAGCTTTTGTCGAAGAGGAATTCACCGGGGCAAAAACTTGCCATTATTTCAGTGCTTCCGGTTTCGTCCCCGCTTTCAGCCTGCAGATCATTTGCGTCATCGTCCCCATCGGGCAGTAGACGCACCAGGAACGGGGCTTGTAGGCCAACATGGTCAGTATGCCGAGAATCGCCGAGGTCAGCATCATGCTGTAAAAGCCGAAGGCGAACTGCGCGGCCCACGGCTCGACGCCGCCCGCATAGGCAAAACTCCACGGCACGGGAATCGACCAGAAAAACGTCACGACCTCGTGAAGTTCCGACGCGCCGGTGTAGACTTGGTATGTCATATAAAGCATATTCATGAACATCGCCATGAAAAACGCCAGGAACCCGTATCGAAACGCCCTGCTTTTCATCCAGTCCGGCACGTCCTTCCGGCGCGAAAAGCCCTTCTGGTTCCCCAATGCGCGCAAAAGCTGCCCCCGGTCGCAGTAGCGATTGCAAAAGCCTTTGCTGCCGAGGCCGACGGCGAAAACCAACGGCAGGAAAAAGCTGATCAAACCGAGCCACGCAAACAGGATGTGAAAAAACCCCATCCCGAAGTAAAACACCGACCAAATCCAGAGATAATTGTACCAATGCGATTTTTTCATGGCCGCGCCTCGATTCTGATGACGGAAGCGGGGCATTCCCTCGCGCAGAGGCCGCAGCCGATGCAGAGCGCGTCGTCCACCACGGAATACGAACCCTTCCAGACTGTAATCGCGCCCCGCGGACAGACCTCCATGCATGCGCCGCAGGCGACGCAAAGGGAGGTATTGACTACCGCATGGCGTTTCGATTGTGTTGCCATCGTATCACCTCGTCTGCATTTTATAATATTTGCACGAAGATAAGCTGAAAGTTGTTTCTCTTGCGATTTTATCCCCAAACGCCTATAACTCGGCAAAAAATGTCCCCAAGGGGATTGGGCAAATAACCAGCGTTGCATATATATCTCCCGCCTCGTTGCGACGCGAAGCTAGTCCTCTAGGGAAACGCTGACAGCGGAAGTTTTGCCTGTGGCAAAACCGGAACGAATGCGTTATAATTGGACAGAAATAATTACTCGTATGAAAGAATGACTCCTATGCCTATCGACTTTTCCAACCTCGTCGTCGCGTTCCAGGCAGTCGTCCCGATGTTCTGCCTGATGTTCATCGGCGTCATGGTCAAATATTTCGACCTGCTGAACGCGGCGGAGCTGAAGCGCGTGAATCGGATGGTGTTCCGCGTGTTCTTCTCGATCATGATGTTTTACAACCTCTATACGACGAATATCGCGACCACCTTCCGCCCGCGATTGATCGCTTTCGCGCTGGGAGCGCTGGCTGTGGTCTATATCTGCGCCTTCGCCGCCGTCTGTTTCACGGAAAAAACGCCGAAACGACGCGGCGCGATGATCCAGGCGATTTATCGCAGCAATTTCGTATTGATGGGCATTCCTTTGATAGCAAACCTGTTCGGCGACGATAATATCGCGGTCACGACCATGATGGTCGCCGTCGTCGTGCCGATCTACAACGTGCTCGGCGTGTTCACACTGGAATTTTTCCGGGGCGGGCGCGTCAGCTATCCGCATTTGTTCCTCGACGTACTGAAAAATCCGATGATTCTCGGGGCTTTAGTCGGCGCGGCGTTCCTGCTGCTGGGGATTCCCGTGCCGAAACCGGTACTGCGGCCTCTCGCGCAGATCACGGCGGCGACCACGCCGATCGCCTTGATCATCCTCGGCGCATCGTTCCGTCTCGGCTCAACGAAAGAGCACAAATCGCAGCTTGTCGCCTGCGTATTCTCGCGTCTCGTACTGATTCCCGGCATCGTCCTGACAGCGGCCATGTGGCTCGGCTTCCGCGGCATGGAATTCGCGACGCTGATCAGCATTTTCGCGACGCCCTGCGCCGTAGCGGGCTTCGTCATGGCGCAGCAGATGGACAGCGACGCCGACCTGGCCGGGAACTGCGTCGTGTTCACCTCGGCGCTGTCCTGCCTGACGATTTTTTGTTGGATTGTCTTATTTAAGGAATTGGGCGTGCTGTGACACAAAGAATAGGGATTGCGTAATCGCAATCCCTATTCAAAGATGGAGTCCAAAATGCCGTACACAATATATGCCTAAACCTGCATGTGCAGGTGGGTGCCCTAAGTCTTGTTTTTGTTCCTCGCGTCGAGGCGATCCAACAGCCGCAAGCTCAAATCGGGTTCCCATTTGTGAAGAAGTCGGTTAGACACCTATATTTGCTTACGCACATCCCAGACGGCTCCGTCTTTATGTGCCCATCATATCACAAAGGACGACTGTATACAAGACTTGACAAGCGCGAAAATAGTGGTTTTACAAGATTTTTTCAAAAAAGTTCCATAAAATCCCGAAGGGCAAAAATAAAAGCAGACAAATCGCGCGGAAACGGTTATAATAATATAGATATGACTTGTGCAAAGGAGACGACTATGGAACAGGAAAATAAGTTCAGCGTGGCGATCCATTACGGGGATTCCCTCGGATACATCGAATACGACGGCGACGCCAAAAAGGCGGTCGTGACCTTGCCCGACGAGGAAGGAAAGAAAAAAGCCGAAGCATATCTCAGCACGACACATGAGATTGCCGTGCCCAACATGACGCTGCTCGATTTCGAGACGAAAACCATCGACCCGATGGCCGACGTCCGCAGCTTCCAGATCGCGATGACGCGCATTTGGGAAGAAACGGAGGTCTATGTGGACTGGAGCCGCCCGGTCGCCTTCGTGAAAAAATACCCGACCCTCGACAGCCTGCCGAAAGGCGGCGGGGAATTCACGCTGGAAGAATAAAGCGGCTTTATTTTTCAGCTTTTTTCATGTTATGTTCGTTTGTTACGAGCATTGCCTGCATAAGAGACTGTAAAAAGCCAACGCATTCAACAGTCTCTTATCGCGTGAAACAATTTGCCCGTTTTTGCAAAAAACAATCCCGCGCGGAAACTGCGCGGGATTGTTTTTTGTCCTCAATAGTTCTTTGCGACCTGTTGGAAATACGCTTTCGGATGCTCGCAGACCGGGCATTTCTCCGGGGCTTCCTTCGCCTCGCAGACATAACCGCAGTTCAGGCACTGCCAGATAATCTTGTCTGTCTTCTTGAAGACCTTGTCCTGCTCGATATTCGCCAGCAACAGGTTGTAGCGTGCCTCATGCTCCTTCTCGATCTCGGCGACCTTCTCGAACAGCATGGCGATCTTGTCGAAGCCTTCCTCTTTCGCGACCTTCGCGAACTCCGGATACATACTGGTCCACTCGTCGTGCTCGCCCGCCGCCGCAGCCTTCAGGTTCGCCGCCGTGTCGCCGATGCCCTCGACCAGCTTGAACCAGATTTTCGCGTGCTCCTTCTCGTTGCCCGCCGTCTCCTCGAAGATACGCGAAATCTGCTCATAGCCGTCCTTTTTCGCCTTTGAGGCGTAATAGGTGTACTTGTTGCGCGCCTGCGACTCTCCGGCAAACGCCGCCCAGAGATTCTTTTCGGTTTTCGAGCCTTTCAGTTCCATGCGTTTCTCTCCTTTCTCTCCTGTCCCGGCCCCCCGCCGGGACAAAGAAACCGCTGCACAAACCCTCTCGGCCTGATCAGCGATTTCCAAAACACTTCATAATCATTATAAGAAAATTCCGTCCAAATAACAAGAACTTTTTCTTTTTTCATCTCACGAAAAAAATTTTTCTCTATTCCGTGTACCGTATGCTATAATATCAAAAGAGATTTTAATTAAGAAAGAAGGTTTTTCAATGAAATTGGCAACGAAATGGAACCGTCGGATTTTTGCCGCCGTACTGGGCGCAACAGTCGTAGGCGCGCCGCTTTTCGCGGTTCACGCAGATCCCGCCTTCTCGCACGACGGGGAGCGATACGATGTGCGCCGCGGCATGTACGAACAGGAGGGCGGCAGCGACGAGCACGTCCGCCTCGGCCAGTTCGCCGACAAGGAACACCAGGCAGCACGTGAAGAACAGCGCCGCACGGACGAAGAGAAGCGCAAAGCCGAGGAACGCCGCGAGGAAACCCAGGCGGAAGCGACGGTCGCCGAGCAAAAGGAAGCTCAAAAAGAAACACAAAAGGAGCAGCAGGAAAAACGCGAGTACGCTTACGATGTGCGCCGCGGCATGTACGAGCAGGAAGGCGGCAGCGACACCCAAGTCCGCCGCGGCATGTACGAGCAGCCCAGTGAGGACGGCAACAGAAACAGTCTGGTCCGTTGACATCGAAATGAAATCCCCCTTATGTTGTTTTTCAGCAACATAAGGGGGATTTTTTACGCAGCGAAAACATCAAAACTCCTGTCGGACGCCGACATAGGTCGCCCTTCGGTCGCCGTCGTTGACGTCGTCCACCTGTCCGAATATGTAGGTGCTTTTTGCGACGCGGACGCTGGCTCTCGGCCGCAGACGGATATTGTTCAGGTCGTAAGCGTCGAGGGAGAAACGCCAGTATTTTCCAGCGTCGGCGTCAAGACCGAGGCCGACCTCGCCGTCGATAATGCCTGCCCTCGCCGTCAGCGCCCCCATTCTGGTGCCTGCCTGCAGGTTGAAACGGTTGCCTTCGCCGATGTCGTTGACGCCGATCTTGAACATGCTTTTCTCCGACAGGTTCGCCGTCACGTCAAAATTCGCGCGCCAGTTGCTTTCCTGCCCGCTGTACATGACCTCGAGGCCGGGAGTGATCGCGCCGCCGCCGAGGCCGCTCATCATCTTGTCCGCTTTTTCCGTAACCTCGCGAGTGTTGTGCAGAACCGCCTTCAAATCCTCCGCAGTCTGTGGATCGGTCACGACACCTTCGAGGCTTTTCGCCATATTGTCGATACGCGCGCTGGTAGACGCAATATTCGCCACTGTCGTACGAAGATTCGCCGCCGCCTCACCGTCGCCGGAGAAATCCTTGACCATCCCCTCAACTTCCCGCGCCGCACTGGAAAGACTTACGGACAGCATGGACAGTTCATGCACCATGCGGTTGATTTCTCCCTCATTATGCACGGCCATCCGGGAAAACGCTCCGGTCATATCGCGCACATTGCCCGTGATGTCCTTCAGATTCACAGCAGTGGCGACGAGAGAGGAGTTCAGTTCAGGATTGTTGATGACGGCGTTGATACCGTTCATCATTTCATGGGCCTGCTCGATCAGCACCGTCATTTTTGCCATCATCGTGTCCATGGATTCTTCCGGAGTCCCCGCCACGCGATCGCCGCTTTCCAGATATGCGCCGACGTCTCTCGCCGGCAGAATGTTGATGTATTTTTCCCCGAGGAAGCCGCTGGCGCTGACCGTAATTTTCGAAGCGTGGGGAATGCGGATGTCTTCGTTGACCGCCATCGTAACGAGGATGTGCATACCCTCGGCCTCGACGTTCAGCACCTTGCCCGCGGGCACGCCCGCGAAACGAACCTCCGCCGCCGGATTCAGACCGATGACTTCGGGAAACGTCGCGTAAAGCGTATACTGGCTCGGGCCGAACAACGTGACGCCGGAAAGCCCGACCAGCATGGCCGCCAAAAGCGCCAAACCGCATACGGTAAACGCGCCAACCTTTACTTCATTTGACATGCCCTTCCTCCTCAATTCCAATCCCTTATACCGGACACTGTTAGAAATCTTTAAGGAAACACTGATTAAGTCAATTCGTGCATCTGTCGAGGGATTTTTTCGACTGTCTAGGACGTGACATGCCAGTGGCATATCACACCTCGAAGGCGTAGCATCGCTACGTCGAGAGGGATTTGACGACGACAGGCGGAAAAAGACCCGGCAGCGAAATAGTCCAGTGGACTGTTTCGCGGAGGGGGAGGGACTTATTCAGTGGTTCCTTAATTCCTTACAGTGTCTGCATGAGACGACAATCGCAACGCAGGTGCGATTGCCGCACGCGAAGCATGCGTCAACTGATTATAACATTTTATCAGTTGTTAGTATTAATCTATCGCGAAGCTTCCGAGAAATTCCCGGATCCGCGGGTCTTTCATCCGCCGAAACTCTTCCGGCGTTTCCATCGCTATGATCCTGCCCTCGTACAGCATGGCGATACGGTTCGCCACGAGACAAGCGCTTTCCATATCGTGCGTCACGACAATGGAAGTGACGCCGAGTTTTTTTCGCGTCTCGATAATCAGATCGTCGATCTTTCGCGTCATCACAGGGTCCAGCCCCGAATCCGGCTCGTCGTAGAAAATGATCGACGGACCAAAGGCCAACGCCCGGGCCAAACTCACCCGCTTCTTCATGCCGCCCGAAAGCTCGCCGGGCATCATGTCCTCCGAACCGGGCAATCCGACCAGCAGCAGCTTCTCGCGCACGATCTCCTGTATTTTTTCCTCGTCGTAATCGGTGTGCTCCCGAAGGCCGAAGGCCACATTATCCCCGACGGTCATCGAGTCGAACAGCGCCGAGTATTGGAACACCATGCCCATCGAGAGCCGCACATCGTCAAGCTCGTCCTCGGAAAGCTCCGTGATCTCCGTGCCGTCAATCCAGATCTCGCCCGCCGTAGGACGGTCAAGGCCGATCATCAGCCGGAGCAGGGTGCTCTTGCCCGAGCCGGAGCCGCCGATCAGCGCCAGCGTCTCGCCGTCCTCCACCCGAAAACTGACGTCCCGCAGCACTTCTTTATGCCCGAAGGATTTGTCCACATGCTTCAGTTCAATCATAGGACGCCCCGTTATTTATACAGAATCAGCGAAAGGAAACAATTCATGATGAAAATGACGATAATCGCGCTGACCACCGAGCGGGTCGTCGCAATGCCGACGCCTTCCGCCCCGGCGGGCGCCTTCAGACCGCAGTAGCAGCCAAGCACCGCGATGAACATGCCGAACACCGCCGCCTTGATCAGTCCGCCGGTAATATCGTGAACCACCGCGAAGGTCGAAATCGAATTCCAATAGAGATATGTGGAAATCCCGGACCAGCCCGTGGCAATCAGCCAGCCGCCCATGATGCCGATCACGTCGCCGAAAATCGTCAGCACCGGCACCATTGCCATGCAGGCGATCATGCGCGGCACGATCAAATACCCGATAGGACTTGTCGCCATGACCCTGAGCGCATCGATCTGCTCCGTGACCTTCATCGTGCTGATTTCCGCCGTAATGGCCGAGCCGACACGGCCTGCCGCCACGACGCCCACCAGCACCGGTCCCAGTTCTCTGCCGATGGCAATCGTAATGACGCCGCCGATGGTCGACTGCGCGCCGAATCGGATAAATTCATGGGCAATCTGGAGCGTCATGACCATACCGGTAAATAGCAGCGTCAGCCCCACGATAGGCAGCGAATCCGCGCCGAGATGCGCCATCTGCCAAAAGACATGACGCATACGGGGCGGCTGCCTGAGCTGCCTGATGGTCTCCGCCAGCAGCATTACGACCTCCCCGGTATATTGCAGCCATCGGATCACAAACCGCCCGACGCTCCCCAAAAAGCGCTCCACCATTCGCCTTCCCCTCAACGAACACAAGATACATATGTCCTGTTTCTTTTCTCATTGCTTTACAGCCATTCTTTATAATACTATTTTTCCCCGCGCTGTGCAACTGTTTCACCATTCTTGACAAACAAAACATTTCCTATACAATAGAGTCGTTGATGAATTTCAGGGAAGGGGGCGCAAACGGTGGACGACGAAAAATCCGCGCCGCAGCATCCGGGCAAACGGCTCGCGGGGATACTGGAGCTTGTCGGAATGACACGCAAGGAGTTGTCGCTTCGCACCGGCGTTTCCGAAAAATATATTGAAACGGTTGTCAGCGGGGCGAAGGATATCACCTTCGCCTTCGCAAGGCGGCTGGAATATGCGGTTGGCCTCTCCATGCAGCAGTGGATCGACATGCAGGCCCGATATGACGAATACCGCTTTGAACAAAAGGCACGGGCAGGGATTCACCCCGACGAGCTGGAAATCCCGCTGCATCTGGTGGACGTCGTGCCGCACCTGAAAAAATATCGGCTGCTGGGAGAACCGAAAAGCGATATCGACGCCATCCTCGCGCTCCGAAGCTTCATGGGCGTCAGCGACCTCCGCGTCATCCCGGACATCACCCATGCCATACTTTACCGCGCCCGTCACAAGGGCACGAACGACATCGATCCCTATGTTTTCCACGCCTGGCGGCAGATGTGCGTGCGGCTGACGGAAAACGCCAAGACCGCGCCCGCCATGGACATCCAAAAGCTGGGGGACAGCCTGCCCGCCATCAAGCACTTGATGATTTATGAAGAAGAAGAAATCCCGATGCATCTGGAAAAAACCTTCGCCGCCTGCGGCATCGCCTTCCGCCTCGTCCCGTCCTTCGAGGGCGTACCGGTGCGGGGCTTCGTCCGGAGAATGGCCGACGGCCGGGGCATGCTTTGCCTGACGGCCCGACGGGAACGGCAGGACGTCTTTTGGCGCGAGCTGTTCCGCGAGATCAGCCGGATCGTCAACGGCAACTCAAATTTCATCGACTTCTTTTTCAAGGAAACGGCGGAAACCTACATCGACAACTTCACCGACGAAGTCCTCGTCCCAGAGAAACGATACGAACGCCTCGTCAGGAACGGGAATTTCTCTTTCGACATCGTCCGCCGCTTTGCCGAAAGCCAGATCGTCGCCGAACACATCGTCCTCGCCCGCCTGATCCGCGACGGATGGATAGAAGAAACGGACGAGGTCAAAAAGCATTTGCCGGAATACGGCTGGGAGAATATATAAGAAGCGCTGCTTTCATCCGCAGCGCTTCTTTTCTCATACTTATCTTCGCACGTGTGCTGCACCCGAGCTGCGCTCGTGTGACGTCTCATGCACTCTCTGTAAAGATTTAAATATCTTAACAGAGAGTAGTATCATATCATCCGTTCCTCCAGGCAGTTTTCGATGGCTTCCTCTATCGCGTAGCGCGTCATGTCGAGATCCCTGCCTTTTTCCATACATGCGATGTAAAGCTCGTTCAGCTCTTTTCCGCGCTTTCCCTCGCTTCGCGCGGTTGCGTATCTGCGGCACATCTCTATGAATTCCTTGTCCGCCACCATACAATCGCCTCCCTTTTATCGAAAACGCCCCTGCCCTGTTCGTCGTTCTTAGGGCAGGGGCGTTTTTATCCCTTATTTCTTTTCCTTATCCGCCTGATACTTCGCGATAATTTCCTCCGCGATCCGCTGGGGCATTTCCTCATAATGGGAGAACTCCACCGAGAAATCGCCGCGCCCCTTCGTTTGGGAGCGAAGCTCCGTCGCATACTTGTAAAGCTCCAATGCCGGAATCTGCGCCTTGATCTCGCTCATGTCGCGGCCCTTCGACTCCATGCCGAGGATCTTCGCGCGCTTCGTGTTGAGCTGACCCATGACGTCGCCCATGAAATACTCAGGGGCGGTAATCGTCATATTGAAGATCGGCTCAAGAAGCGCCGGGCTCGCGTCCATGACGCCCTTCTTCAGCGCGATGGCCGTCGCTGTCTTGAACGCCGCTTCCGACGAGTCGACCGTGTGATACGAACCGTCATACAGATTGACCTTCACGTCGACCACCGGGAAGCCGGCGAGGATGCCTGCCGCCAATGTTTCCTCGGTGCCCTTCTCGACCGCCGGGATGTACTGGCGCGGCACGCTGCCGCCGAAAATCGTCTCGGTGAACGCGTTGCCCTCGCCCGCCGGCTGCGGACTGATTTCCAGCCAAACATGGCCGTACTGGCCGTGGCCGCCACTCTGCTTCTTGTGCTTGCCCTCGACCTTGACGCTCTTGCGGATCGTCTCGCGCAGCGCCACCTTCGGCTCGCGGAAATCGACCTCGGCGCCGTATTTGCGCTGGATGCGCTCTTTCAGGATCTCAAGCTGTACTTCGCCGATGCCGCGCACTAGCGTTTCCTTCGTTTCCTTGTTCTTGACGATCTGGATCGTCGGATCCTGGTCGCCTTCCTTGCCGATGGCGGAGAAGACCTTGTCCTCTTCGCCTTTTTTCGCCGGATAAGCGGCGAACACCATCATGGAGCCGGGATAAGCGGGCGCTTCGAACAGGATCGGGGCCGACTTGTCCGCCAGCGTGTCGCCGGTCTTCGTGACCGTCAGCTTCGCCACGACCACGATATCGCCGGCATGAGCCTTCGGCAGCGGGATCTGCTGCTTGCCCTGCATCGTGAAGATACCGGACATGCGCTCATCCGCTTCACGGTTGACATTGTAATACGTTGCGTCACCCTTCATCTCGCCGGAAACGATGCGCAGGAACGTCAGCCGCCCCACGAACGGATCCACGATCGTCTTGAAGACCTGCGCTGCGAACGAGCCGTCCGTGCCGCGCTCCACCGGTTCCTCCGTCTTCGGGTCGGTGGCGATAAACGTCCTGTCTTCCGGCGACGGCATCAAAGCGCCGAGCCCTTTCAGCAGTTTTTTCACGCCGATATTCTGGAGCGCCGAGCCGCAGAACACCGGGAAGACCTTCGCAGCCTTCACGCCCGCCGCCAGCGCCTCGCGAATCTCATCTTCCGGAATGTCCTCGCCCTCGAGGAATTTTTCCATCAGCTTGTCGTCAAAATCCGACAGCGCCTCGATCAATTGCTGCCGCGCTTCCTCGACGGCCTCCTGCATGAACTCGGGGATGTCGGTCACAAGCTCCTCGTCCTCATGGGTGATAATCTTCATGTGCAGCGTCAAAAGGTCGGCGACGCCCTGGAAGGTGTCCTCCTTACCGATCGGCAGCTGCACCGGGACAATACCCGAGCCGAAGCGCGCGCGCAGCTCGTCCACCGCACGTTCGAAGTCCGCGTGCTCGCGGTCCATCTTGTTGACGAAAATCGCGCGGGGCAGTCCCAAATCCTCGACGGTCAGCCACGCCTTTTCCGTTCCGGTCTCCATGCCGCTGGGCGCGGAAACGACAATCAGCGCCGCGTCCGACGCATTCAGCGCCGAAATCATTTCGCCGACGAAGTCGGGATAGCCCGGCGTATCGATGAAATTCATCTTGCAGCCGCGCCATTCAACAGCGGCCAGCGCGCTGGAAATAGAGAGCTTCCGCTTGCTTTCCTCCGGTTCGTAATCGAGCGCCGAAGTCCCGTCATCCACCTTGCCGAAGCGGCGCGCACCGCCCGCGTTGAAAAGCGCAGCGTCCAAAAGGCTCGTCTTCCCCGTCCGCCCGTGACCGATCACGGCGATATTCCTCAGATCCGCGCTTTGATATTCCTGCATTCCGATCCCTCCTCAGTCTCGAAAACGCCCCGAAAGTCACGGGGCATTTTCCACATATCTGTAATATTCGCCCTTTTTCAGACATTTCCTTCTTTTCTTCGCAAAAAATTATGAGAGGGTTTGAAAAAATATGAGCCTATACCCAAACCTCATGATTTCTTCTCATTTGCCCCCATATTTTCCTGTGCGAAATGGAAAGAGAAAAGGGAAGCAAATGCAACGATATGCTTCACTACGGAGCGGAGAGGCAGTACGCTATGAAATCCACCACCGTCGGGTATTCTTTGTGTTGCGGACAGCACCGGCGACTGTTTTGTTGCACGCGAAGCCATCGGAAAGCTGGAAAAACGACGTTTCCAATCTTGCGCACCGCCGAAACACTCCTCCTACATGCGTAAGATTGAAAGCAATCAAAAACACATCCGACGCAGAAACACATTTGCATCGGATGCGTTTTTCTATTCCAACAACCACTCGGCAATGTCCACAATGGATATTCCCTCGAATGTGTAGGCTCCATGCCTCGTGCGGGCGATAATCAGCTTTGGGTATGCATCCTTGATTTTCAGCAAAGGCTCATATTCCCGCCGAAAGGTATCAGGATGCTCGATATTGTCGCTGACTTGGATATAAATCTGTTCCCCCGCCTTTTTCGCAACAAAATCAACCTCTTTAGCATACAGCTTTCCTACATAGACTTCATATCCGCGCCGAAGCAGCTCTATACATACAATATTCTCGTATAGCCGGCCGTAATCCATATTACGGCTGCCAAGTACGCTTTGCCGCACGCCCGTATCGCTCAAATAGTATTTTTCAGACGTCCCCAAATATTTCTTGCCTCGAATATCGTATCTTTTGACCGGATAAAACAGAAATGCACTGCAAAGATATTTGATATATCGTCCAATCGTGACATGATTGGTCGCAATCTTGTTGGAAGTCAGCGTATCGCTGATATTGTTTGCCGAAGTGAGATTGCCGATATTGTCCATCAGGAATTCCGCCAGTCGATCCAGCACGAACGTATCAGGCAAACGATATTTCTGCACCAAATCCCTGTTGACAACCGTATGATAGACTTCCGCGATATACGCGCTGCGATCTTGCTCCGTACGATACGCATACGAACCCGCCAAACCGCCCTTTATCGCATACTCGTCAAACAGCGCATCCCGCCCTCCCCTATCGCCGTGATAGCGGCAATACTCCTCAAAGCTGAACGGGAAAACATGAAGCTCGATGTATCTGCCCGTAAACAAAGTGGCTAAATCGGCGCTAAGCAGGAACGCATTGGAGCCAGTGACGTAAATATCGTATTTTTCTTTCGCATGAAGGCTGTTTATGGCAAGCTCAAAGCCGGAACACATTTGGACTTCGTCGATAAAAAGAAAATTTTCGACGCCCTGCCGGAAATGCGCTTCCACATACGCATAAAGAGCATGATATTCTTTCAACGGCTCATTGACAAGCTCCATAAAATCCACAAAAATGATATTGGCGTCCGGCGTATCGGCGGACACCCGCGCCATAAACGCCTGCAATAATTTGGATTTCCCGCTTCGACGCAGGCCTGTGATAATTTTTATATCCGGAGTCCCCCGCAGCCCGATAAGCCGCTGCAAATATTGAGGACGCTCTATCAATTTCATAACCGCCGCCCCTTTGGTTTCGAAACTTAAAAAATTTTAAAGTTTTGAAACTGTCTTCAATATACCATAGAATAACTCTGTTTTCAATCGCAAGAACTGACCGAAAGGGCTGTATTTTCCTCTTGCCGAGACGCGGCTGCATTGGGCTTGAGCTTTTGCAGGCTCATATATTCTCCCTTGCAAACGCAATCACAAGAAATACTTTCCGCGCAAACAAAAACTGCCGCAGAAGATTTTTGTCTCCGTGCGACAGTCTTTCTGTTTATTCTGCCGTAAAATCAAGGGTTGTGAATTTCGTGAAGCGTTTCTCGAAGAACAGCGTGATGGTGTCGATGGGACCGTTTCTGTGCTTTGCGATGATGACGTCCGCCTGGTCTTTCCTTTCGCTGTCTTCATTGTAATATTCGTCCCTGTACAGGAACATCACGATATCCGCATCCTGCTCCAGCGAGCCGGACTCGCGCAGGTCCGAAAGCATCGGTCGCTTGATGGTCCTCGACTCCACGCTTCGGGAAAGCTGCGAGAGCGCGATGATCGGCACCCCCAGCTCGCGGGCCAACGCCTTCAGCGAACGGGAAATCTCGGAAATTTCCTGCTGCCGGTTGTCGCTGTTCTTGCTGGACCGGCCCTGCATCAGCTGCAGATAGTCGATGACCACGAGGGAAAGGCCGTGATCCGATTTGATCCGGCGCGCCTTGGCCCGAAGCTCCGCGACAGTGATGCCCGGCGTGTCGTCGATATAGATCGGCGCCTTTGTCAGGCGATCGGACGCGATGATCAGCCGCTTCCAGTCGTCATCGGTCAGTTCCCCGGCCCGAAGCGCCTGGGAGTCGATGGCGCCCTCGGCGCAGAGCATACGCTGGACGAGCTGCACATTCGACATTTCCAGCGAAAAAAAGGCCACGGGCTGCTTCAGCTTCACCGCTACGTAAGAAGCGATATTCAACGTGAAGGCCGTTTTTCCCATCGACGGACGGGCGGCCACCAGGATCAGATCCGAGGGCTGGAAGCCCGAGGTCAGGCGGTCGAGATCGCGGAAGCCGGAGGCGAGGCCGGTCAGCGCGTTTTTCTCCTGCGAGCGCTTCTCGACTTTTTCAAATACGTCGATGACAAGTTCGCCGATGGGCGTAAAATCGAAGGACGTGCCGCGCCCCGTGACTTTCAGGATGTCTTTTTCCGCCTTTTCCATCAGGTCGCCGATTTCCTCGACGTCCTCGTACGCCATGCCCGCAATCTCGGTAGTCGTATTGATCAGGTTCCGAAGTTGGGCCTTTTCCAGCACAATCTTCGCGTGGTATTTGACATTAGCCGCCGTCGGCACGGCGTTGGCCAGCGAGGTGACGAACGCGATGCCGCCCGCCTTTTCCAGCTTTTCGGTCTTCTTGAGCTGCTCGACGACGGTAACGAGATCGACTGCCTCGTCGCGCCTGGCCAGCTCGACCATCGCCTCAAAGACGAGCTTGTGGGCCTCGCGATAAAAATCGTCCGATTTCAGCAGTTCCGTCGCCGCGACGATGGCCTGCTTTTCCAAGAGCATGGCGCCGAGCACCGCCTGCTCCGCCTCGATGTTTTGCGGCGGAATCCGCTCAATCATGGCCATCGTCGCCGCCTCCTTCCTTCCATCCGTCCGCGAAAAGAAGGCGGAAGGCTTCTTCCGCCGTTTCCACCGGATGTATCGAAAGCCCCAAATGGGACTCGGGAATATCTTTTTTGTTCTCCGCCGGAATCACCAGCGTTTTCATGCCCGCCTGCTTCGCGCCGTAAGCCTTCTCGAACACGCCGCCAACAGGACGTACATAACCATAGAGAGAAATTTCACCGGTGACCGCCACATCCTGCCGCAGCGGCCGTTTCGTCAGCGCGCTGGTGATCGCCGCGAGGATCGCCGTGCCCGCCGAAGGGCCGTCGATATTGCCGCCGCCCACCACGTTGATATGCAGATCATAATCGGAAAGCTCCAATCCCGTCATGCGCCGCACAACGGAAGCCGCGTTAAACACGGAATCCTTCGCCATGCTGCCCGCCGTCTCATTGAACCGGACGGCGCCCTTCCCTTTTTCATGCGCGGGAAATGCGACGGCCTCGATCTCGATGACCGAGCCAAGATAGCCCGAAACGCCGAGACCGAAAACGTGGCCGATCTCCGGCTTTTCCGACGAGCGGTCCTTGACATACTGGTAGAGACGACTGACCTGCGCCACCTCGTAAATATCTTCCTTGCCGATGACGACGGGCGTCCCTTCCTCGGAGCGTTCCAGCGCAAAACTGTATGCGTCGGCGAGGATATTGATAGCCTTGCGCCCTTCGACGGTATAGTCGCTGATCAGCGGCGCCACGCCGTCCGCCAGCACCGCGTCCAGTTTTTTCGCGGCTGTCTCGACGATGCGGACGATATGCGCGGGCGTCAGCGGCTCGAAATAAATCTCCGCGCAGCGCGAACGGAGCGCGGGGCTGATGTCCCTCGCCTCCCGCGTCGTCGCGCCGATCAATACGAAATCGGCGGGCGCACCTTCGTCGAACAGCTTCTTGATATAGGGCGGCACCTTCGGGTCTGTGGGATCGTAATAGGTGGACTCAAAATACGCGCGCTTGTCCTCAAGCACCTTCAGCAGCTTGTTCTGGAGCATCACGTCCATTTCGCCGATCTCGTCGATGAAAAGAACACCGCCGTGGGCGTCGGTGACAAGCCCCGGCTTCGGCTCCGGCACGCCGATATCGGCCAAATCGCGCCGCGCCCCCTGATAGATCGGATCGTGAACCGAGCCGATCAGCGGGTTCGTCATATCCCGAGGATCCCAGCGCAGCGTCGTGCCGTCCGTTTCGACAAACGGCGCGTCCTCCGCGAAGGGCGACGCCGCGACGCGCTTCGCCTGTTCCAGCACAAGCCGGGCAGCCGTCGTCTTGCCGATGCCGGGCGGCCCGTACAAAAGCAAATGCTGCGGGTACGGGGACGAAAGCTTCGCCAGGAGCGAACGGACGGCGCGGGGCTGCCCGACAATCTCGCCGAGATTCTGCGGACGCAAAAGCTCCATCACCGACTGGGTCAGCTTTACCTTGTCCAGCCTTTCAAGTGCTTCCCGACGGTTCTTTGCCTGGGGCGATTCCTTCTGCGGATTTTCCTCGTCCAACACCTGCATGCGGATATCTTTGACATAGTCCTGATGATTTTCTTCCAGCTTCTCGGCAATCTTCTTCTCGATCTTGTCCTCCAGCGAACGCCGCGCCATCAGGTCGGCAATGCGCTCCGAAAGCTCCGTCAGGAGCTTCGGGATTTCCGCGTCGGAGGGAATGGTTTCAATTGTAGGATTTTCGAGAATAATTCGTTCCAACGCAAGAACGCGTTCCCCTCGCCGAGGGGAACGCATAAACCGCATGGCGTCCATCTTGCCCGCCTTGATCACAAGCTTGTCCGAACCGAGGATGTCCGCCAGCATCCCGTAGAGCGCGTCAATCTCCCGATCGAGAGGATGCTCCGGCTCCGTCATATAGCCGTTGTTATCCTCCGGCGAGGAATCCCGCCGGAAAAAATTGAACAGGCTTTTCATGCAAAATCAGCCTTCCGTAACATGAACCATAATTTTCGCCGACGCCTCCGGGTGCAGCTTGATCACGGCCTCGTAATCCCCGACGCCCGTAACCTCCTGCGCAATTGAAATCTTCCGCTTGTCGATCTCGACGCCGTGCTCCTTTTTCAAAGCCTCGGAAACGTCTTTGCCCGAGACCGAACCGAACAATTTTCCGCCCTCGCCGACCTTCACGGCGATCGTGACCTCCGCCTTCGCGAGCTGCGACGCAAGAAGCTTCGCCTCGTCGGCCTCCTGCGCCTTCCTGTGCGCCGCCGATCCCGCCTTCTGCTTCGCAAGATTCACGTTCTGTGCGTTGGCCAGCACGGCCAGCTTTTTCGGGAGCAGGAAATTCCGCCCGTACCCCTCCGAAACCTCGATAACCTCGCCTTTCTTGCCAGTACCTTTTACGTCCTGCTGCAGTATAACTTTCATTTTAACCATTCTCCTCTATGTATTTTCTTGCAACCTCTACGGCCTTTGCCTCGATTTCGTCGAGGTTTCCGTTTTTGATTTGCGCGCCTGCCACGTTTTGGTGCCCGCCGCCGCCGAATTCCTCCATGATGACCTGCACGTTCAGCTCGCCCACGGCTCTCGCGCTGATGCCGACCACGTCCGGCGCGAGCTGGAAGACCACGATGCTCATGCGGACCTTTTCGATCAAGAGCAGCCCGTCGGCAATCTGCGCGGCAATGGCCTGGATATTCGGCTGAACCTCCCTGCATGTGGCGACAATCAGGCAGCCGTCGTACATCGTGGAGGCCGCCATCGCCTTCGCCATCGTCAGATTTGTCTCGTAGTCCTCGCGGAAAAGCTGGCGGATCAAGACAGGATCGGCACCCGCTTTTCGGAGATAAGCCGCCGCCTCCAATGTCCGAACGCCGGTCTGCACGCCGAAATGCTTGGTATCGACGACGATGCCCGCATAAAGCGCGGTCGCGTCGAAGCGCGTCAGCTTCAAATCGTCGGCGTAATAAATGGTCAGCTCCGACACCATCTCACTGGTGGACGAAGACGAAGGCTCGATATAGGAAAGCTGGTGATTCTCGATCATGTCCTCGCTGCGGCGGTGATGGTCGATGATGATTTTTTTCGGGATAGCCGCCAAGAGCCTCGGTGAAGCGACCATTTTCGGTATATGGGTATCGACGATAATCAGCAGGGCCTTCGGCCCCGGCATCATGATTTCCAACGCGTTCTCATGGATGAACAGCGACGCGTATTCCGGCTTGTCCATCATCCGCTCGGTAAATTTGTCGATGCCTTCATTCAGAGCGGAGAGCAGGATATGGACCGGCTTTTTCGAGAACCGCACCATCTGCGCCACGCCCATCGCGGCGCCCAAAGCGTCGAAATCCTCGTTCTTGTGCCCCATGATGAAGACCTCGTCCGAGGCCTCAATCTGCTCACGCAGGGAATGGGCGACAACACGAACCTTGACCCGCGTGTATTTTTCCACCGCCGGCGACTTTCCGCCGAAAAACTGCGTCTTGCCTTCGATGGAAACCGCCGCCTGGTCGCCGCCCCGGGCAAGGGCCAGCTCCAGCGTTTTCAACGCCTGCCGCGCCGCGTCATGAATCGTCTGCTGTTCCACGGCCACAACGCCGAAGGACAGCGTGATCGGCAGCTTGTTGGAACCCTGCAGGGAATGGACGCGGTCGAGAATGTCGAACTTGCTCTGTATGGCCTGGTCGAGGGCGCGGCGTTCCATGACCGCCACATATTTTTCCTCATTGAGACGCTGAATCAAAAAACCAAGCTCCTTCGCCCAGGCGTCGAGCATATTCGTGATCGTCGAGGACAGCGTCGAGCGCTCCGCCTCCACAAGGCTTTGCAGCGCTTCATCGTAATTGTCGATCTGGATATAAGCGAGAACCGTCTGGCCTGCCGCGAACTCGGCACGCATCTGTTCCAGCTCCGTCACATCCGTGACGTAAAAAGCCATCAGGATCGAACCGTCCTTCAATGGGACGGGGCGGTACTCAGCGCGGTACGAAATCTCCTTGTCGCGGAAAATGTATTCCCCGGTCATGCCCCAAATCGGCTTCAAGATCATTTCGGGCCAAAAACTGCTGACCGGCGTCCCGTATTCGGGATGGGGAAGCGGGGATATCCGCGCCGCAAGCTCCGCGTTTGACCACAGAAGGCGGCCCTCCTCGTCCACCATCAGAATCGACACCGGCATACGGTCGACGGCATAATTCATGACCGGCTTGATATAGCTGACCACGTCGCGGAAATACGCTTCAAGGTCGCGCTCACGCCTGATCTGCCGTTCCCGCGCGAAAAACGCGAGGACAAGCACCAACACCAGCGCGCCGCTCCCGAGAAACTTGTCAAAGGGGACCAGCCCCGCGGCAAGAAGCCCGCAGGCCGCCAGCATGATACAAACGTCGGGCCAGGACGAGGTATGTTTAGGCAAGATTATCCCTCCTTACAGAAAAGGAATGGCAGGCGGATCATTTCCCGCCCCAATATCTTCTCCGATAGTCCAGTACCATGTCGAAAAGCCCGACAAGGCACAGCAGACGGAGCAGGAACGCGTTCAAAAAAATGAACGTCAATGCGAACGCGCCGAAAAACTTCGGCCAGCGGTAATGCCGCCACGCGTACATATAAATGACAACGCCTTCCACAAGTCCCGCAAACGTCGCCAGCATCGAAAGATTCAGCGACGCCCGGTAAAGCAGGTCGATTTCCCTCGTCGTGCCCCAATAAGCGCCGATCAGGGAAAAAGCGAACATATAGACAAAAACGGACGGGAGCCGCCACTCGACAAACGCCGGCAGCGTCTTGACGTCATGCCCGAGGCGGCGGAGTACCTTGCCGCCGATCAGGTAATTGACCATCGTATCCATCACTCCCATCATGACGACGACCAGCGGCACCAAAAGGCGCATCAGCGAAAGATTCTGCACGAGATTTTCCTGAACCTCGGACAGCTGGTCCTCGGACATGCCGACCCCCCGGTAAAACTCTATGGTCTGGTCGAAGGACGCCTCCATCATATCGAACTGCGCCGAAAACGGCTCAATACCCGTAATCGCGAACAAAAGCGCAAGCGCCGCCAGCTTCGAGACCATCGAAGCGGCTATACCCGTCGCCAGCGTCCGCACCGACGACCAGTCGTTCCGAAAACCGAGGCCGAGGGCGATGCCGCCCGGCGCAAACGCGAGAGCCAGGCGAAGGGAAACCGCCGGCTCCACCAGCGCCGCCGTCAGCACAGCCGAGACGAAAACCGCCATCAATCCCCATCGCAGGCCGTGCCGCACAATCAAAATAAGAATCGGCAGCGGCCACATCAAAACCGCCACAGTCCCCAAAAGAGGCACATAAACGCCGATCAGCGCCATGACAACGGTAATAGCGGCCAAAAGCCCGCTCTCCGTCATCGAGGTAACGCGAGTTGCCATAAAGATATACAAACACCTTTCCGATTTTTTAAAAAAATGCTTTGCCTATTATAACGCCATTGTTCAGATTTTGTCGATAGACAAAATATTCCTCTGTCAGCGTTTCACCGAGGACGCCTTGTTGTCCTCGGTATAACGCCTTGAATCAGATTTTGTCGAGAGACAAAATCTCCTCTGTCAGCGTTTCACCAAGGACACCTTGTTGTCCTCGGTATAACGCCTTGAATCAGATTTTGTCGAGAGACAAAATCTCCTCTGTCAGCGTTTCATCGAGAACGCCTGCGTTTTCGATATAACGCCTTGAATCAGTTTTTGTCGATAGACAAAATATCCACGTTCTGATCCTTCCCCTTTGGGAAAGGCAAGTTATCCCCTCTATTTTATTTTATCCGGATACCGCAGCACGAACGCCTCCGGCGGGAGCGGCGCGGGCATCATGCCGCCGGAAATTGCCGCCGCCCGACAGGCGACCTCGGCCAGTTCCTCCACATAGGCCGCCTTCAAAAGCGCATCGTCCAATGAAGTCCCCACCGCCAGCGCGCCATGTCTGGCCAGCAGCATCGCGTCGCCCATCCGAAGCGGCGCGCGCACGGAATCGGCCAGCTCCTGCGTTCCCTGCGGCGCGAAGGGCGCAACGGGAACCGAGCCGCCTTCGCAGTGAAGATGCGCCGCCTCCAGCACAAGGCCGGGAATCGGACGCTCCAACGCGGCGAAAACCAGCGCAAAGGGAGAATGGGTATGCGCAATCGCGCAAATATCCGGCCTCACCTCATACGCGGCGAGATGCATCAGCGCCTCGCTGGACGGCTTCCTGCCGTTCGCCGCCTCCGCTACTCGCCCGTCCAAATCCATCACGACAATATCTTCCGCAATCATCAACCGCCGATTGACGCCCGACGGCGTCATGCAGACAAGCCCTGTCGCTTTATCCCGCGCGCTGAAATTCCCGGACCGCCAACGACAAAGCCCCTGCGCCTCCGCCTCCTGCGCGCAGCGCACCACTTCGCCCCGCAAAGCCTCCAGCATCCGCTTTACCTCCTTTTCAATACCAACTTAACTTTATTATTATTCGCGAAACAAAAGAAAAATCCTTGTTTCATGCAGCGAGATTTTTAAGGAAACACTGATTAAGTCAATTCGTGCATTTGTCGAGGGATTTTTTCGACTGTCTAGGAAAAGCCCTCGAAGGCGTAGCATCGCTACGTCGAGAGGGATTTGACGACGACAGGCGGAAAAAGACCCGGCGGGACTTATTCAGTGGTTCCTTAAGCTTCCATTTATTTTTCATGTTATGTTCGTTTGTTTCACGTGAAACAATCCGAGGATTTTTCCTTCCGCACATAGCCGTGGAAATATAAGATCTATGATATAATATGAACGTTTCGCAAACGCAATCCGAACGCAAAGCGTGCGTTCAGCAAAAATGTATACCCTTGTAGTATAATATATAAGATTTTAGACACGGAAAGGCGAGGAAACAGTATGAGCAGAGTGGTTGTCGGCATGTCCGGCGGCGTGGACAGCGCGGTGGCGGCCTATCTTTTGAAGGAAGCGGGGCATGAGGTTATCGGCGTCACGCTGAAAACCTGGGAGGGAAAGGACAGCCGCTGCTGCGACCTTTCGGAGGCGCGGGAAATGGCGCTGCGGATGGGAATCCCCCATTCCGTCCACAGCGCCGCGTCGGATTTCGAGTGCCGCGTGGTGCAGCCTTTTATCGACGATTATTTGCACGGCCGAACGCCGAATCCCTGCGTGGAATGCAACCGCTATGTGAAATGGGCGCAGCTGCTGGACGCCGCCGAAGCAATGGGCGCAGAGTTCGCGGCTACCGGACACTACGCGCGGATCGCACGGCTCCCGAACGGGCGGTTCTCGATCCGCCGGGCGGCGTCGCTGCGGAAGGACCAGTCCTATGTGCTTTACAAACTGACGCAGCAGCAGCTTTCCCGCACCATGCTGCCGCTCGGCGACTACGACAAGGAAGAGGTTCGCGCCATCGCGGAGCGCGCCGGAATCTCGGCGGCGCAAAAGCCGGACTCGCAGGAAATCTGTTTCGTCACCGAAGGGAATTATACCGACTACATCGAGTGCGAGACGGGCGCGGAGCTGCCCCCGCCGGGGCATTTCGTCGACAAGGAGGGAAACGTCCTCGGCGTCCATAAGGGAATCGCCCATTACACCGTCGGCCAGCGCAAGGGTCTCGGCATCGCTCTCGGCTATCCCGCCTATGTGACGGCCATCGACCCGGAAAAAAACGAGGTCGTGATCGGCGGCGAGGAATCGCTGTACCGCCCCACGATACTCTGCGGCGACCTCAATTTCATGAGCGTGGAGGATATTGCACCGGACGAAACGCTTCGTGCCTTCGCCAAAATTCGATACAATCACAAGGGCGCGATGGCGACGCTGCAAAAAAAAGACGACGGCACATTGGCCGCCGTATTCGACGATCCCGTCCGTGCCCCGACGCCGGGGCAGTCGGCAGTGTTTTACGACGAGGACGGGTATGTCATCGGCGGGGGGAAAATCAAATAACAGGAAATAAAAAACGCGGAACGTCAATGCGCGACGTTCCGCGTTTTTTATTTCCTGTTCTCCGCAATCACCGCAAGAAACGCTTCCCCGTATCTTCGGAGCTTTCGCTCGCCTACGCCCTTGACCTCGGCCATCTCTTCAAGTGTTCGCGGCGTCAGGCGGCACATGTCGCGCAGCGTGGCGTCCGAAAAGACCACGAAGGCGGGGACGTTTTCCTTCTCCGCGAGGCGCCGCCGCACGCTCCGCAGCGCGTCGAAAAGGCCGTCCGCCGCTTCGGCGGGCTTGCGCTCCTCCGGCTCCTTCGGCAGCGACAGCATCACCGTCGCCTGCCCCTTCAGTACAGGATACGACGGCGGCAGCAGCCGAAGCGTCGAATGTTCGCTTTCCACTTCCAGATACCCCGTGGCCACGAGGCGCTGGATCAAAAGATTGACTGTTTTCTGGGATCGTCCCTTGAAAAGCCCGAAGGTTGAGAGCTTCTCGAAACCGAATTGTTTGACCCGCTTATTCTCGGAACCGGTCAGCACCTGCGCGACCAGTGCCATGCCGAAATGCTGGCGCATCCTATAGACGCAGGAAAACACCTTTTGCGCGTCCACGGTCAGGTCCACCGCTTCGACTTCGGCGGCGCAGCTTCCGCAGTTTTCGCAGCGGTCCGGCGCGTCCTCGCCGAAATAGCCGAGAATGAATTTCCGAAGGCAGCCCGGCGTATGGCAATAATCGATCATGCGCTGGAGCCGCTCATTTTCAAAGGAGCGCCGCGTTTCGTCCTCCACGGAATGCTCGATCAGGAAGCGCTGCGTCTGCACGTCCGCCGGAGAATAAAGCAGGATACACCATCCCGGCTCGCCGTCGCGTCCCGCTCGGCCAGCCTCCTGATAGTAGGCCTCGACATTCTTCGGCATATTGTAATGGACGACATAGCGCACGTTGGATTTGTCGATGCCCATGCCGAAGGCGTTCGTCGCGACGATGACCGACAGCCGGTCGTAGAGAAAGTCCTCCTGCATCGTGCGGCGTTCCTCGTCGGAAAGGCCCGCGTGGTAACGCCCCACGGGGACCCCCTTCTTTTTCAACAATTCGTAGACGGCGTCGGTCTGCTTGCGCGTGGCGGCGTAAACGATGCCGGATTCTTCGGGATGCGCTTTGACATAGCGCAGCAGGAATTTGTCCTTGTCTTCGCCGCGCCGCACATCGAAGAAAAGATTCGGGCGGTCGAAGCCGCTGACATGGACGTCGGGGGAGCGAAGCCCCAAAAGGCGGATGATGTCGTCCCGGACCTCCGGCGTCGCGGTGGCGGTGAATGCGCCCACCACGGGGCGGCGGGGCAGCGATGAGATGAACGGCGCGATGGCGCGGTAGCTGGGGCGAAAATCGTGCCCCCATTGGGACAGGCAGTGCGCCTCGTCCACAGCCACAAGAGCCACATCCATTTCCGCGACGGCGGACGCGAACCACGGGTCGTCAATCCTCTCCGGCGCGACGTAGAGCAGCCGGATTTTTCCCTCCCGCGCGTCCGCGAGGCGATGGGAAACCTCCTGCGGGGACAGGGAACTGTTGATGAACGCGGCGGGAACGCCCTGCCCCGTCAACCCGTCCACCTGATCCTTCATCAGCGAGATCAGCGGAGAAAAAACGATGGCGACGCCGGACGACAGCAGCGCGGGAATCTGGAAGCAGACCGATTTCCCCGCGCCCGTCGGCATGATCGCCACCGTATCGCGCCCATCCAGCAGGCTCTTGATTACCGGCGCCTGCGCCGGGCGAAATTCTTTGTAACCGAAAAAGCGGCGCAGATACGCGCGGGCATTCCCGAGCGCGTCTGCGCCGTTCATCGCGGCGGAATTATTTTCCATTCTTGTCCTCCCCGAAGCGCCCGCGAAGCAGTGCGATTTCCCGCGCGTAGCCGTCGTGGTCGTTCGGCGTCTCCAGGATAAAGGGCAGACGGCGGAGCAGCGGATGGTTGATCACGCGCACCAAAGCCTCCAATCCAATCTGTCCCTCTCCGATTTTCGCGTGGCGGTCCTTGTGGCTGCCGCGCGGATTCAGGCTGTCGTTCAAATGCACGGCGAAAAGCCGGTCGATGCCGATCACGTCGTCAAACTCCGCCAGCACGTCGTCGAGATGGTCGACGATGTCATAGCCGCCGTCCCAGATATGGCAGGTGTCGAGGCAAACGCCCACATGGTCGGAAAGCTCCACGCGGTCGAGAATCGCCCGCACCTCGGCGAAGGTCTTGCCGATTTCCGAGCCCTTGCCCGACATGGTTTCCACCAATACCGTCGTATGCTGGGTCGGACGCAGCACCGCGTTCAAAAGCGCAGCGCAAAGCTCGATGCCGGTCTGCGTTCCCTGCCCGACATGACTGCCCGGATGGAAGTTGTAATAATTGCCCGGCGTGAATTCCAGCCGCCGGAGGTCGTCCGCCATCGTCTCCCGGGCGAAGGTCCGCAGGCTGTCCTTTTCCGCGCAGGGATTCAAAGTATAGGGCGCGTGCGCGACGAGACGCACGATCTTGTTCTTCTTCGCGAAGGTGAGGAACGCGTCCACATCCTTCGGGTCGATTTCCTTCGCTTTGCCGCCGCGCGGATTCCGCGTGAAAAACGCGAACACGTCCGCGTCCAGCTCTTTCGCTTCCTTTCCCATAGCGAGATACCCGCCCGCGGAAGAAAGATGATTCCCGATATGCAGCGATTCCACAACATTCTCTCCAATCATGTCTATATATGTTCCTCTATTGTAGCAAATCCCGCACGGAATGTCGAAGGATTTATTTTCGCGCGCCGCTTTTTCCAAAACAAAAAATGCGCCTTCGCAGTGAAAGCGCATCTGTGGAAGTATTCGTCTGTCCCGGCTCAAAAATATCCGCCTACGGACCTTGCCGCCATCATGGACGCGTAAGCCGCCGAGAACTGTCGGTTCAGCTTTGTCATCTCCATGTTGGAAACGCTGCCCTTCAGCACGCCGAGGCTGTTCAGATGGTTGAGCATCGAGATATTATCCGAAAGTTTTTCCAAGGCCTCCGTTCCCATCTGGCCCTGATGGCGTTTTAAATAGTTCGAGATATGCTTTCTCGAGTCGGCCTGACTGCACCAGAAGCTGTCCGCCAACGCCAATTTATACTGGGCGATGTCCACCTGGTCCATCAGCGCGTCCCAGTCGTCCTGCTCCTTCTGCATCTTCGCAAGGACGTCATTGAAGGATTTCTGCTCCTCCGTCGTCTTCTTCGTATCCGCAGTCGAGCCGCTTTTCGCCGCCAAAGCCTGAAGCGCGGCCAGCGCGTTCATCGAATCCATGCTCATGGTATTGCCTCCCCGTTCACAATCGTTCTTGTCTATATATCGAAAAACCCGAAAAAAACTTAATGGGGAAATTTTACCTACGGCAGGAAAAAATAATTTTATGACGAATAGATAGAAAGGACTAATAAATATGCTAATCAGGTCCTATATAGGTAAGGAGTGAAACGGATTGAAAGCGGTGATCCTTTCCAGCGGCGGCGTCGATTCGACCACCTGCCTCGCGATGGCGGTCAGGGAATATGGCGCGGATAATGTCGCGACTATTTCCGTTTTTTACGGGCAGAAGCATCAGCGGGAGCTTGCCGCCGCGCGGCACGTGGCGGCGCATTACGGCGTTCGCCACAACGAATACGACCTTGCCCCTGTTTTTCGCGGTTCGACCTGCGCGCTGCTGTCCGGCGCGCCCCACGACATTGAACACCGGAGCTACGCCGAGCAGCTTGCGGAACGGAACGGGTGCGGCGTCTCGACCTATGTGCCGTTCCGCAACGGACTGATGCTTTCAGTGGCGGCCAGCGCGGCAGGCAGTATTTTCGAAGGGGAGGATCTTCGGCTGTATCTCGGCGCCCACGCCGACGACGCCGCAGGGAACGCTTACGCCGACTGCAGCGAGACGTTTATAACCGCGATGGACAGCGCGATTTCTGTCGGCACTTACGGACGCATCCGCCTCGTCGCCCCCTTCGTCGGAAAAACAAAGGCCGAGGTCGTGAAAACAGGACTTGCCCTCGGCGTGCCCTACGAGCTGACATGGAGCTGCTACGAGGGCGGCGAGAACCCCTGCGGCGTCTGCGCCACATGCCGCGACAGGGCGGCGGCGTTCCGCGCCAACGGGGCGGAGGACCCGGCGCTGAAAAGATAATAAAATCGGAGGCTTCATCCGTCGCTAAAATTGCGGCGGATTTTCTTTTTGATTGTCGGGAACAAAGTTTTATATTATAATGTAGCAATCGTATTATTATCATACTAGGAGACTTTTCCATGATTACCCTTTCCCATATCGAAAAAACATACGCGGGGGCGGACGGGGCGGTTACTGCCCTGAAGGACGTCAGCCTGACCGTCGCCAGGGGCGAGATTTTCGGCGTGATCGGGCTGTCCGGCGCCGGCAAGTCCACGCTGATCCGCTGCATCAACCTTTTGGAGCGTCCCACCAGCGGCTCCGTCATCGTGGACGGGCTCGACATGATGGCGCTTTCCGACGCGGAGCTTCGCGAGGCGCGGAAATCCATCGGCATGATTTTCCAGCATTTCAATCTGCTGTCGTCGGCGACAGTCTATGACAATGTGGCGTTCCCGCTCAGGCTCTCGGGCATGGACGAGGACGCCATCCGCGCGAAAGTGGAGCCGCTGCTGGCCCTCGTTTCCCTTGACGACAAGGCGCAGCAATATCCGTCCCAGCTTTCCGGCGGACAGAAACAGCGCGTCGGCATCGCCCGGGCGCTGGCCTCGGAGCCAAAGGTATTGCTCTGCGACGAGGCGACCTCGGCTCTTGACCCGCAGACCACGAAAGCAATCCTGGAATTGATCCGCGACATCAACCAAAAGCTGGGCCTGACCGTCGTGATCATCACCCACGAAATGCAGGTCATCAAGGACATCTGCGACAAGGTGGCGGTCATCGAGAACGGCGTGATTACCGAATCCGGGCGCGTCATCGACGTATTCACCGATCCTCAGCGGGACATGACGAAGGAATTCATCAGCGTGCTGATGGGCAGCGGCTTTCCGCCGGACCTTCAGAACGCGCCGATTTCCGCCGAGCCGATTCCCGGCGGGCGGCTCTTGGTGCGGCTGACTTTTGTGGGCTCGTCGGCGGGAGAGCCGGTGATTTCCACCCTGATCCGAAAATACGAAGTCGAAGCCGATATCCTTTACGGCAATATCGACTCCATCAAGGACACGCCTTACGGGCGGATGCTCCTGGGGCTTTCCGGCGCACCGGAGGCCGTGGAAAACGCGCTTGCGTTCCTGCGCGAAAAAGACCTGCGAATCGAGGTGATTGGCTATGTCGCCTGACGTTATCCCGCTTCTGATGAAAGCCCTCGGCGAGACCGTGGCCATGGTCGTCGTCGCGATGATTGCCGCCACGGCCATCGGCGTGCCGCTGGGCGTACTGCTGGTCGTCACGGCCAAGGGCGGCGTACTTGCCTGCCCGGCGCTGAACCGTGTCGTCGCCGCCGTAGTAAATGCCGTGCGTTCGATTCCTTTTATTATACTGATGGTGGCGATTATCCCTTTCACCCGACTCGTGGTGGGAACCTCCATCGGCACGACCGCGGCGATGGTGCCGCTGACCCTGGCCTCGATTCCCTTCATCGGACGGCAGGTCGAGACCTCGCTTCGCGAAGTACCGTACGGCCTGATTGAAGCAGCTCTCGCCATGGGCGCGACGCCGATGCAGATCATTCGCCGCGTCTATCTGCCGGAAGCGCTTTCCAGTATCGTCGCCCAGCTCACCACCGTCGTCATCGCCCTGGTCGGCGAATCGGCCATGGCGGGCGCCATCGGCGGCGGCGGCCTCGGCGATCTGGCTATCCGCTACGGTTACCAGCGTTTCCGTCCGGAAATCATGCTGGCGACGGTCGTCGTTCTGATCGCCCTGGTCCAGCTCGTCCAATTCGCGGGAAATTCACTGGCGAAGCGGCTGAATAAAAAGGAAATGTAGGGAAGAAAGAGGATGCAGTGATGCGCAAACTGTGGATTGCCCTGTCGATTCTGCTTTTCCTGTTCTCGATGTCTGTCGGGCACATGTTTTTCCAGTTGCGGAATGCGGATCAGGAGCGGAAACGCCATGAGCAAATCACGCAGGAGCAAGTGGACCGCATCGTCTTCCTGATGGACGTCATCACGAAAAAGGGCGACAGATTGAGGAAGGATATCCAAAACCGCCATGCGAAAAACATCAACTTTCAGGAAGAAGCCCGAACCCTTTCCGACGCCGTGCAGGCGGAAACCGGCGTCTCGCTGAAAATCGTGGCGCTCGCGCCGCGGGGCAAAATTTCGGAAGTCTACCCCCGCGCCAACAACGAGGGCCTGATCGGGCTCAACTTTTTTGACCGCAAAAGATACAGGGGCGACCTGGAAAAACAAGCCTTCCAGAAAGGGGAATACTTGCTGGATGTTCTGGTTCCGTCGGAAAGGAGCCGCGGCCTCATCGGCTGCCGTGCACCGATACTTTGGAAAGTAAAAGACGCGCAAAAGTTTTGGGGGCTCTTAGCCCTGGCCGCCGATCTTGAAGATTTCTGCCGAGCCGCGGAAATTGACGACCTGGACGAACAGGGACTGGATTATCGCCTTTCCCTCATATCCAACCATGGGGAATCGTTCATCCTTCGGGAAAAAGGAAACTTTAACGACAAGGCCGATCCCATCCGGATTTTCTTCCATCTGAAGAATCTCACATGGGAGCTGCAAACCTCGCCGAAGGACGAGCCGCCTCCCTCCTCTTTTTACGGCATCGCCGGCGCCGTGATCTCCGGCCTCGCCATTTTCTGCCTGATCGGACTGGTCGTCAAAAGGCAGCGAATCCCTGACTATGAAACGGACTGATGATGAGCCGTAAAAAGGAAGCCGTCCTTGTTGACAGCTTCCTTTTTTTGCATTACGATACAGAAGGATATTTCTATGTATATATTTAGGAGGGGAAAGTCAAATGAAAAAACTGGTATTGATTCTCTCGGTGCTGCTCCTTGTCGTATTCGCGGCGGGCTGCGGCGGCGGAGACAAAAAGCCTGCGTCCTCGGGCGCGCCCGCTTCGTCCGGCGGCGCGAAGGTCACGCTGAAGGTCGGCGCTTCGCCGGTTCCGCACGCGGAAATTCTCGAGCAGATCAAGCCGATGTTGGCAAAGCAGAACATCGAGCTGAAAGTCATCGAGTTCTCCGACTACATCCAGCCGAACATGGCGTTGGGCGACAAAGAGCTGGACGCGAACTTCTTCCAGCATGAGCCGTATCTCCTGAACTTCATCGGAGAGCACAAGAACCTGAAACTGAAGAATGCCGGCGGCGTCCATGTGGAGCCGATGGGCGTTTACTCGAAGAAGGTCAAGAAGCTGGACGAGCTGAAGGACGGCGACACCATCGCCATCCCCAACGATCCGACGAACGGCGGCCGAGCGCTGCTGCTGCTTGAAAAAGCCGGCGTCATCAAGCTGAAAGCGGGACTCGGCGTCAAGGCCACAATCCAGGACGTCACCGAAAACAGCAAGAAGCTCCAGTTCAAGGAAATCGAGGCTGCACAGCTTCCACGCTCCCTTGACGACGTGACGATCGCCGTCATCAACACGAACTTCGCGATGCAGGCGAGCCTGAACCCGACGAAGGATTCGCTCTTCATCGAGGACAAGACCTCGCCGTACTCGAACATCGTAGCCGTCCGCGAGGGCGACGAAAAGCGTCCCGAGATCCAGGCGCTGATGAAAGCGCTCCAGTCGAAGGAAGTCAAGGAATTCATCGAAAAGAAATACGGCGGAGCAATCGTTCCGGCGTTCTGATGAAAATAACAGAAAACCCCGCCTTACTGTGGGCATGAAATAAGGATCTTATCAAAAAATCGATAATCTCCGAGCGAAAGAGCCATGCAGGTTCCTGCATGGCTCTTATTTTATAATTGAACGCCGAAAAAAAGCATTCCACGATGCAGAGGAGGGCAGGCGTTCTGCACCTACTACTGCCGAAACTCCTTCGGCAGAGGGAATGCTTAATATGATGCACTGGTATCTCCCAGAACTGAATCCTCAAATGAGGCCAACATCTCCCCGGTCGTCAGTGCATCTATGACAAAAGTTTATCACAGTATCAGGAAATAGACAAGAAAACGGCAATCATCTTAAAACAAAAAGAAGCACCGCTGGATATGGGTAAGCCGTAAGATTCGACCTACTCCAACGATACTTCCCTTGAAGGCCTCCCCGGATGCTGAATGCAAAATCCCCCAGCTTAAACGTCCAAAACGACTCCGGTCGTCTGCCTTCACCCAAAGTATAGCACAGGATTAACAAGAACAACAAGACCATTATGTGAAAATAATCCAGTATATTTAGCTGTGACACTTAATTGTGAGTATTTTATTTTGCCCACCAACAATCTTTTCCTTTTATTGTTTTACCGCCATCCTTTTTGAAAGTGAAATAGAAACCTAATTTACGCGCTTCCTCTACTACCGGTTTTAATTCGACACCGCCAAGAATCCACAATGCGCCTTTGAATGGGCGCTTGTCCACATACTTAATATTGTAATTCTTGAGCAAGGCAATGATATCCTCCTCTTTTAGCGTTTCGTTTTCAAATCCCGGCAGTCCCGTCTGAACAGTGGTTGTAGTTTTTTGTGGTTGTGTAACATGCGTTGGAAATTCAGGTTTGAGATTATCTTTTTCCTCTACATCCGTGCGGCAGTTTCCCATAAGTTCATTGAGCTGTGCATCAGGAATGTTACACTTTGACTCGTCTTCGCCTAGCTGCGCTTGGTCATCGTCATCATCGTAGTCGTCGAGAGACGCTTCTGCCAAAATTTCTTTTACTTCATCCGCAGTTAGGTCTAAGTCGTCAAACTCAATATCTTCTTCCGTGTCAGTATCGCTATCAGTGTTATAATAATCATAACGCTCGTCGTCGGTGGGTTCTGAATACGTGTCTTGTGTGGGAAAAAGATTTTGTTCTAATGTTTCTTCTTGTGAAGGCAAACGCACAATATCTTCATTGTCTTGCACGTTTTTACTGTTGGCGAGAGACAAAATTTCCTTCATACCCCACAGTTCAAGCGTTATCATTCCAGCGGCATTTAGTTGTTTTGCATATTCTTTTGCATTATCGTTGTATGGGCAAGTTGCAATAAAAATAGCGCGTTTTACATTTGCACCGACGGCAGAACCGACTAATTTCTGGACGAGTTCCCGACCAATAGAGGATTCGTTGCGCCAATGTTTACATTCAATATAGTATGTTTCTCCATCTTTTTGGGCAATAATATCTTTGCCACCATCATTCGTCGAGGCAGTAGTATATGCTTTATAGCCATTTAAGTTCAGCATATAGGCAATCCATTCTTCAAATGCTCTCCAATCCATAGAACGGACAAAGAATTCGTTATTTTTAAAATCACCTATTTCTTTAGGCTTCTTTATCTCTTTTTTTATTTCGATTGCTTTATCAAGTATAAGGCGATTTATTATTTCCGCAACTGCACCTGAAGAAATGCCTAAATTGATATTCGAAATAGGGCGCCCATTTTTCTTAATAATGCCACCGACATTGGAATTAAAATTTAGACGAAAAACAGTAGTATCCATTCTTCTTACATATAATTCGTCTAATTGGCACGAATACGTTGTTATATCAAATACGTTTGTCTGATGCCCATATTCTTGAATTGAAGATTTATCATAAATTTTAAACGCACAATAACAAGGCCCACTAGAAAGTCTATAAAATCTAAAACAGGGGAATGATCTTGTAATGTCGTATTCAATGCTATTTACTTCACTAGAATAATCATAATTTATATGATTCGATATAATTGCCAACAATTGATCTTCTGTTGACGGTAGATTATTTTCAGAACGGGCGGATAATCGACTGAGGGCGAAGTTATTTGCCTTTATGGTATCTTTTTTTTCGGGCCATATTCTCTCTATAAGCCAAATAAACGGAGATAACACTATAGCAATCGCTCCAAACATTAACATTACAGGCGCACAAAATATTGCAACTATTATTTTTTAATGCCTACCAATATATCTTCAACCATAACCTTTCCCTCCTTTCTTGGACTGATAATAGCATAAAGTAGAAAGCGATAGGTCGCTTTGGAAGAGACATTTCTATTTTCCACCTTTCGCTCTGGAAGCGTCCTCCTTTGCTTTGGATTGTCTTATGATAGAAAAGACAATCCAACAAGGATGGAAAAAAGAACGAATAGGTGAAACGACGGAACTTTAAAGGAAATATTTATGTTGTGTCGAATTGATAAACAAAATCTATTATGATACATGAATGGGGGAATCATGACCATGAATGAAACCTTGCTTACACAGATTGAAGCGTATATAGAAGAAAATTATTCTGAGCCAGTAAAATATTCTATCAACCTCAGTCATGAGACCTGGACTGACCGATTGAAGAATCGAATAGAATCCTTTGTTGACAACAAAAAAGAAGATTCCTTTGCTGAACATCTATGGAAACTGATTCTAGAAAAAGGGAAAGACGATGTTGAGGTCTATAAGAAAGCGCATCTGGATCGGCGCCTGTTCTCGAAAATCAGAACGGACAAGGGTTACAAGCCAAGCAAAAGTACTGCTGTGGCTTTGGCTATTGCATTGGAATTGGAGTACACAGAAACGCAAGATTTGTTGCAACGCGCGGGCTATTACTTATCAGTGAGTTCGAAGGAAGATCTTATCATTCGATATTTTATCGAGCATCAACAATATGACATTTTTTTAATCAATGAAGTTCTGTATCACTACGGGTTCAAGCCGTTAAGGGATTGAAAAAGCTACATTTGCTTCATATGTTTTTTCCATACTGCCACCTCTTATCTCAAGTGCTCGACATCCCCATCTTTTATTCGTCAGGTTCCCGCGTCCAGAGTAGTTTACAACTTGCCAATCGACGGTCTCGATCTGGGGATTGAGTTCCCTTTTGTACGTTTTCGGGACTATCTCCCGACTGTTTCAGTTGCTCCTGATTCCATGGATACCAGAACACAGGATGGAACCACTCCTTATTTCTGCTGAGTAATATTTCATTAATCCGTCCTTCATCATCGGTCTTAAATAAAACATACATAACAATATCATGCGGCTTTTCATAATAGCCTAATTCCAGAAACCACTCATTGTACCCTTGTTCTTGTAATTCCCGGTTATCGTAGTCAATTCTGTATAAATAATTTCCGTTTTCCTTCTGATCATAACTCCTATCCAATAGTTTGTATTTCAATACTTTCAGCACTTCTTCGCGCCCAGAATATACCTTCGGATTGAAATCAGACTTCAGAATACACAAACTGCTGAGATTCTCCGCTAAATAATTAAATCTAAGCTCGTCCGACCATACCGTGAATACATTGCCGATATAATATGCCAACCTTCTGCTTTCCATCCATTGTATGATTTTATCCACTTCAGTATAGTATTGCTTTTTTTCAAAGGCAAACAGTACATCCGGATCTCTATATTCACAATTCTGGATGAAATCATACCAAATAACAAAATGCTCTGTTTCATCGATATGAACTTCTGTGTCACAGCACCCCACACATCCGCAGCAACACACACGTATATTGACTGGCTCGTCTTTTAGGGCATATACTCTCATCAAGCTTGTATATAACTCAGACGGCCACAAAGGCAAGCTACAAGAAATGATATCACTAAGTTCTTTACCATCAATATAGATTTCAACTACATCCGTAGGTTCCTTATCTGGACCAAAAGTATGAGCCGAAAGCTTAAAACCGATTATGTTGACCTTCATGAAAAACCACCTCTCCAGAGATATCAGTCTTTCTCCTACTCATAGTTCTTGAACTAATCCTCACTCGCATCCGTATTTTTAATTCTATGGATATACTCGTCCTTCTCACATTTCACCCATCTCCTTCTTGCGACTTCGCATCTCTGTCCATTAAAAAATCCATATCCTCTTTACTCAGTTTCCAACAGTCACCTTCTAAAAGATTGCGCCAAGCGGCTTCCCTTTCCGAGTCTGTCTTTGCTTCTTGCAGATCGTACCATTTCTCCTCGGTCTTGGGAGCAATGTTGCAGCCTTTATTATCTTTTTCCTTAACCTCCGTAACGCTTGATTCTCCTTGGAACTCCTTATTCTCCTCGGACATACCGCTATTCTCCTTTAATGCGATTTTCCCAGCTTCATCTGCCAGCCTCTCCGCTTCTTCCCTGCTGATACCTGGAAGGAATTTTGGCGTCAGTCGAATATGCTCTTCCCTGTCCTTTGTCGTAATCCACCGGAAAAATTCATCTTTCTCTGATTCGCTCATCATTTTCAAAGCACCTCCTTGTCTTTAAAACTCTATAGAATGTGAGCCCTCCATTAGCTTATTATTTATCCTCATTGATTGACCCGAGCACTCTGTCTGTTACTTCTTCTGCTTCTTCTCTCGTCATTTCTGGCGATAACTGCATAACTAAATTTATTGCTTCTTCTCTGTCTGTAGTGCTTACCAGCCTACACATCAAATCCAGCTCTTGTTCTTTCGTCATTGTCCCCGTTCACGCTCTCCTTGTATGATTTCTCGAATTCCTGTATTAGAAACTCCGTCGTTGTTTTTGGGAAAAGTTTCTTCCCAATTTCCACAAACTCCTGAAGGTCATCCGTCATAGCCCACTTGAAAATTAAACCACTTTTCGATTCGTTCATTTATTTTCCCCTTCTTGTATCTCAGCGATGCTAGAAGCTGAGCGCAGTTTTTTATTCAACTCTCTTTCTTGCTGTGGTGACAATTCTTTTTTCTCGCCCATACGGGCAGTCCTCCTCCGCTTCTTTGATAGATATTTCCGCCGATCGGTTCAAGGCTTCCTCTGTCGGGATCGTCAAGTCTAATATTACATCTAACGCCGCTTGTGATACTTCCTTGCTTTCCTTGCGCTTCTTCTCTACCCATTCTATCCACTCGTCCGCCGTCATTTTTCCTGACGCTAACATTCTCATTTCTTCCTCAGTGATTCCGTTTTCTATATTTCCTGACATTACTGCCGCCCCTTTCTTTCGTTCCAGTTTAACAATGCACCTAAAAAATGCATGCGGTCAGCCTATTGTCAATTTCCGTTCTCCTTTTCAGCCTCCTTCTCCCAACGTCTGATCATTTCCTCCGGTGATACTTCCCCTGATAGAATTTCCAACATTTCCTCTGGCGTTAAAACGCTTCCTTTTTCGTCTTTCACTTTCTTCGGCTCGTTCTGATCTTCCGGTATAGGCTTTTTCTTTTTCATCTTTCCATTCCTCCTGATGTAATCTCTGGACAAATCTGTACCCCTATATTTCTGATTCGCTGCTGATTTAGTTGTCATCCTCGTCCATTTCTTCTTCCTCGAGTTTTTCAGCGAAGTGCATTTCAGGCATCAAGGCGTCAAGCCATTCAACAAACTGTTCCCACGAGGAGGATATGCATTGGAACCATATATAGTTCGAGTCTTTTTCCATCTTCATCCATCGCCCCTCAAAGCGGTTTTTCTTTCATATCGCGTTGCAACCTTTCCATTTCTTCGTCAATCTTGTATGCCTCATCCCAACGGGCGTCCTCTTGTTGCGGATCGTCACAAAGAACCGCTTTAATAAGCGTGTCTGCATATTGTTCTTCCAAGTGAATCATCAACTCATCACAACTCATTTCGCTTTTCTGTTGTTTGAAATCATCCGTTTCCTCCGTTAAATCAGGAAGGTTCCAGAATTTCGGAGCCTCTTTGATATCCTCCTCCGTCAAATCCGGGTCTGTTCTTAAAATTGCCTTGACCTCCTCGATGGTCTTCGCTTCTTGCAATTTCATTGCCCGCTCAAAAATTTTGTCGTCCATGAGAAATCAATCCTCCTTCCACTGACTTCTCTCATTTTCCGTCCTTCGTAGGCTGCTGTCGCCTCGAAGATGTATTTTTCTTCTAATTCCCAAGTTTTCGCCATCCGTTCTTCTTTGTTGTCCATCATCAAATGTCTTCTCAATTCGTGAACTCATTGGGTGGTCTATTCGTTGAGGCTCGATGTAGTTGTCATTGAGATATTTCTCTATCTTTGCCAGTAGTTCCTTATCCATAAATCTCCACCTCTGAACTAAAACTTCCATATCACTGCTTTAGTCAGATTATATACGAACGAAAAACAAAAAAGGTCGCTTTGAAAGCGACAAATGAAATAAGCAAAGCATGGCTGGACGTTCGCGCCTTCGGACAGTTGTTTGCGTTCAAGGGAGGAAAAGGGAGCGATGACGAGGGCAATACGGACGGCGTTTCCATCGGAGTCAGAGGACCGGTCTCCGTCCATACGGCGGTCAGCGTCGATCCAATCAATGCTTCCAGTATGCAGATTACCAAGAGCGTAAACGGCGAGCCTACCAAAGACGGAAAGAAAAGCAGCGATACGATGGGAATGAAGCATCGCGTGGATTTCGGCGTATATAAGATGCAGGGCAGTATCAACGTACAGTTAGCCGAAAAGACCGGCCTCAGCGAGGAAGACGCAGAGCATATCAAGAACGCCTTGGTCACTTTGTTTGAAAACGACGTATCGTCCGCACGGCCGGAAGGAAGCGTGGAAATGACAGAGTTTTATTGGATCGTGCATCCGAACAAGTCGGGAAAAGTTGCGTCGGCAAAAATCCATCGCAGTGTAAAAGCCCAAAAGAAAGAAGGGGTATCTCGTGCGCGGGAATTGGCGGACTATAACTTCGACGACAGCGAATTGAAAAGCATCGATGGCCTGAAGATTGAGCATTATCGCGAGGGTGAATTGGTTTCGTGAGATTGACAATATGCACGGAAAGGTTGAATGACAAGGGGTCTTTTTGCCCCCGTCGCCCTCCGCATGGAGGGCGTGGATTGAAATATCAGCTTCCTGATTGTCGAGAATACGCACGAAGCCATCATTGACAAAGACACGTTTGACATTGTTCAGCGCATCCGAGACGGAAGACGGCGGTTGACTCCCCTTGGAGAGCCGAATATGCTTTCGGGTATGCTGTACTGCGAGGATTGCTGCAAGAAACTGTACCAAGTTCGGACGAGATGCCTCAAACCCGGCCACGAATATTTTGTCTGTTCGTCATATCGTATGAAGCGGCGCGGATGCACGGCGCATTCGATTCGCAACGTGGTAATCGAGAAAATCCTGCTGAAAGAGATTCAAAGGATTGTCTCTTATACGCGCACGAAAGAGAAAGAGTTCGTTGAGCTGGTCATGAACAAGTCCAAGGCGGAACTGGCCAAGGCCTTGCGCGAATCCAGAAAAGAGCTTGACAAAGCCCAAGAGCGGCTAAAGAAGATAGACGCTATCTTCAAGAAGCTTTACGAAGACAACGCGGACGGCAAACTCAGCGATGAACAGTTTGCTAAAATGTTAGCGAGCTATGAGTCGGAACAGGATGAATTGAAAAGCCGTTCGGAGGAACTCAAAGCGGTCATTGCGCAGAACAACGCCAGCGCGGAGGACGCCAATCGGTTCATTTCCAAAGTGCGGAAGCACAACGACATTAAGGAACTCAGCGCTGGGTTGATCCGTGAGTTTGTGGAAAAGATTTACGTATCTGAGAAGCAAGTAGTTGACGGTAAAAAGGTGCAAAAAATAAGAATCCTGTGGAACTTTATCGGAGAATTCACTCCACCCACAGGATTCAAGGGTTAAAAATGATCTTTATTGCGCATTGACTACGGCGGGGTTTTCTGTTGGAAGGAATTCCTTATGCGCAGTCGTGAGCCTCGATAAACTCGACGTATTTCTCCTTCGGCATCGGGCGGGAGAACAGGAAGCCCTGACCGTAGGTGCAGCCGTTTTCCAGCAGCAGGCGCTCCTGCTCCTCGGTCTCGACGCCCTCACAGAGCACCAGCATATCAAGACTGGCGCCGAAATTCACCACGTTTTTGAGGATCATCAGACCACGGTCGGATTTCTCGGAAGCCAGCAGCATGCTCCTGTCGATTTTCATCACATCCATCGGCAGATGCTGCAGCATGGCGATGGACGAATAGCCGGTGCAGAAATCGTCCATGGCGATGATGTACCCCATGTCCCGGAGCGCCGCGACAATCGACGCCGCGCTGGTAGACTCCTCCTTCGTGTCGTAGTCGATGAAAGCGGTCTCGGTCAGCTCCAGCTCGACCGCGTTGTCAGGCAGGCCGGAGGACTCCTTGAGCTCGCGCATGCGCTCGACAAACCCCGCCTCGCGCATGTGCAGCCCGGACAGGTTCACCGCGATGGGAACCAGTTTCCCGCTCTCCTCCAAAAATTTCTGCTGCAGCTTGCAGACCTGCTCCAGCATATAGTAGTCGAAAGAAATAATAAAGCCGTTCTTCTCAAAGAGGTCGATAAACTTGAAGGGCATCAGGAAGCCAAGCTCCGGGCTTTGCCAGCGAACCAGCGCCTCGGCGCCGATGATTTTATGGGTGCGGAGGTCGTATTTCGGCTGGAGCCAAACCTCGAACTCCTCGTTTTCCAGCGCCTTGCCCATCAGGGATTCGATTTTCTTTTCCTGCACCCGCCGTTTTTGCAGTTCCTCATCGTAGACGCCGATGATTTCCCCATGCTGCACGGCCTCGTTCCGCGCCACGTCGGCATGCGCCATCATGTGACGCAAATCCACGGGAATCTCCGTCGGGAGGTCACAGAGACCGGCCCTGTAGCTCATGCGGACATCCGCGTTCTCGCCCTCGAACTCGGAAACCTCCGCCATCAGCTTTTCCGTCGCTTCCTTGGAGGTTATGCCTTCCACCTTCCGGCAGACCAGGAACATTTCCGAAAGCTCCGAGCTGATGCCGTCGTAAAGAATCCAGTCGTTCTTCGCCTTCATTTCCCCGATCAGCTTCCGGATTCCTGCGTACAGGACTTCCGGGTCGTAAGCGGCCCTCAAAAGGTCGAAGCGGTAGACGCTGAGGTTCATCACAAACAGCGCGCCAGCCAGCAAATCTTCTTTATGGCGTTTCCGGATCAGGTCCGGCGCGAATTGTTCCAGCCAGCTTATGGTGTGCGTGCCGGTCAGGGGATTCCGATAGGCCGCGTCGAAAAGCTGCAGCGAGGATTTTTCGCGGATCCGGCCGATATAGGCCAGCACGCCGATGGCGATCGCGGCGGCTGCCAGCACCGCGCCGACAACCCCCAACGGATTCTCGTAAATAAAGGTCTTCCAGTTTTGCTCCGGCGTTGTCTGCGTCATATATTTCTGCACAATCTGCTGGATTCTCGCTTCACCGATATGGGCAATTTCCTTGTTGATGATGCTGAGCAGCAGCGGGTCGGCCTGCTCGCTGACGGCCATCGCCATGTGGGAACGGGCGACGCCCTGTCCGCTGGTATAGAGGTCGTTGTAATTGGCAAGCTCCTGCTGGACCGTGAAGGATTTCGCGAAAAGCACGTCCGCTTTCCTTCGGCTCACTGCTTCGTAACAGTCCGAAAAGGTTTCGCACCAGAGAATCTTATCGGGGGGGAAGTTTTTCGAGACGTAATTCTGAATAAAGAAATGATTGCGGGGGCAAGCCACCTTCGGCGAGTCGGGGATTTCCCCGTATCGGCGCATAACCGGCACATATTCAAAATCCAAATACGGGGTCGTGATATTCGCCTTGTGCTCATCGGCCCGGTTGTAGTTCGCGTTGAAATGGGTCGCGACGTCGATTTTTCCCTCGCCCAGGAGCCACATCATTTCCGTGTTGTTCTTTGTCTTTTGCAGCTCGAAGCGGACGCCCAGATCGGTCTCTGCAATGTCCAATATGTCCCGGATAACCCCCTTGGCCTCGTCGCCCTCGAAATAGGTCAGCGGCGGCTGGTGACCGGAGGTGGCCGCGAGGATGACCGGATGGGCGCGCAGATATTCCCGTTCCTCACCGCTCAGCACCAGCGGGACGCCGCCCGTATGATGCAGGGAAACGGCCCGGAAATTCGGGTCGATCAGCAGCGTCTTCTGGATGCCCGACTCGAGAACCTGCTTGACGTCCGTCCTGCCCTTCCGCACGGCAAGAAGGATATTGGCCGGAAACAGGATCCGCTCCACGGGCACCGCTTCGTCAAACACGAAATCGCTGGTGATATAGCCGCCGATATACCCATACCGGAAATCCTTGTGCAGCGAATCCAAGTCGTCATAAGGCACAAGCTCGAATTCGCCGAGAGCGCCCAGCGCGGTTTCTTCGGGATGGCTTTGGAAATAATCGACCATCACGCCGTAAAGCGGCGTGTAATAGCCGACACGGAGCGGTCCGCTCTGCGTCGTACCGTAAGGGTGTGAAAGATAGACGGGAGTCGCGGCGATATACCGCCCCACGAAGTCCATCGTCTCCGTCCCGTTGGTCAGGCGCGTCACAACCCCCGCGAACACATCGATTTCCCCTTCAGCCAGCGCGCGCTCCGCGTCCCCCGGCGCGATTTCATGGTAAGACGTGTTGTATTCCGTATAGGCCATGGCCTTCTCGATATTCTCGTAAATCGCCCCGGAATAATCGCCGTTCGCGTCCTGCGTGAAATACTCCGGCGATTTCACATAGCCGACCTTCAGCAAGGGCTCTGCTTCACACGGGCTCGCGAAAAAGATCGCCGCCAGCAAAATGAGACACAACCGGCACAACATACCCGCGTCCCCCCTTCTTTCTATCGTATCGCGGTTTCCCTCCGCAGTGTTTTCGCCTTGTACAGGCTCTTGTCGGCCTCGCGCATCAGTCCCAAAATATCGGCGTCCGGCGAGCAGACAAACTCCGCTGCGCCCATGGAAAGCTCCACGAGGTACGGTTTCCGGCTGCTCTCGTTGTATTCCCGAAGCAGCCTGCGCACCCCTTCAATAGCCTTGGCGCTGTCGCCATGCTGCCCAAAAGCCAGAATCACGAACTCGTCGCCCCCCGAGCGGCTGATCACAGCATCCTCGCCGAAGCCCTCCATGAGCAGCCGGGCCGCGGCACAAAGCGCATCGTCCCCCGCCGCATGGCCGATTTCGTCATTGATGTGCTTCAGATGGTCAAGATCGGCAAGAACAATCATCGCTACCTGCCCTTCGTGCTCGGCCATCGCTTCCCCGGCCTTCCGCTTGAATCCGAAACGATTGAACAGTCCTGTCAATTCGTCGGACAAAGCCTGCTGCTCCATCTTTTTGTTCTCGTCTTGGATGGAGCGCATTTTCTCGACGCCCCGCGCCAACGCCCCGATCTCGTCCACGCCGCTTTCCAGCGCCGGCTCGTCACCGATGCTTTGGAACTCGCTGGCGATTTTATGCAGGGGCTCCGAGATGGTGTGCGCGAAAAACCGGACAATCACGAAGGCCAAAAGGATCGTGACGAAGAACACCGCCGCTACAGCCTCCAAAAGCTGGCGGATCCGGGCGTTCACCCGCTCCTGGGGAAAAGAGGAAACAATCGCCCATCGGTTGCCCGAAAGATCGAAAGGCGTCACAGCGGCAAATCGCTCCGTGCCGTCGGACGCGCGGAACTTCGTGAAGGTCTGCTCCTCCGCGGCGATTGCTGTCCGGATCGCCTCTTCCAGCCGGTCGTCCGTCGCGTTTTCCCCGACAAACTTCGGGGGATCGGCGATCCCCGATTGCTCTCTGCACCCGACCACCAGCCCGTCCTCAGCGATGATGTAAATACTTTCGTCCGAGAAAATCTCTTTCTCCAACACCTTTTCCACCAAGGTGTAAAGATGGACGGAAGCGAACAGCACGCCGCGCAGCTCGCCGTCCGAGAAAACCGGCTGGAGCACCATTGTCTGCATTTTCCGCGTTGTCTCGCCGAGGAACGGTTTGGTGATATAGGGCAGTCCGGTACGGACCACCCGCTGGAAGTATTCCCGCGAGCCGCGGTCGAGACGCACGCCGTCGGCGCGAATCGTCTGCCCGTCCGGGCGGGCGAACAGAATCTGCCCATTCAGCGGGCTCGTCTTTTTCAATGCGTTCAGTTCCCCCAGGACGACCGCCTCGTCCTCCGAAAGCAGCGCGTCGGGATGGGCCGCCGCCACCTTCAGCGGCAAATGGATATCCGCCACGGAAATCTGCATCCGCAGCGCCGCCTCGTTCCCGATGCACCGCGCTAACAGCACGTTGCCTCGTGAAAGGAAATCGCTGGCCATATAATAGGTGACGCCGGAACTCAGTACAAAGCAAAGCGCCAACAGCGGAAGCAGCAGCAGCATAAACTTGGCATTGACCGATTTGATCCTCATAGACGTTCTCCATTATCGTCATTTTATCGTTCCAATAATAATTATATATTGAAAATAAGCGTCTGACAACAATAGGAATAAGAAATCGCAGCTCGTTTTTCATTTTATTTTCAGGTTATGTTCGTTTGTTTCACGTGAAACAATTTCGTAAATAAAAAACGCCGACGGGATGGTCGGCGTTTTTTACGTAGTCTCAATAGATCGGCGTGCTTTTCAGCACAAAGATGTCGTGTTCCTCCAGTTCGTCGCGGACCCAGTCGAAATGGTCGTTGATCTCGTCGTAGAACTGGCGGCGGAAGTCCATGTCCTCGAAGATATACGGGATGCTGTATTCCGCCGTCGCGTCGTTGTCGTCGAAGTCCTCGATCTCGAAATAATTCTCGTGGATGCGCCGCAGCCATTCCTGATACCGCTCGTTGATGTCGTCGGACTGGATGCCTTTGAAGCTCTTCATGATCTTCTTTTTTTGCTCCTCGGACAGACCGGTGACTTCCTCGCCGCTGACCTTCTGCAGGATGCGGAAGATTTCCTCGGCGGCCTCCATGAACTCGTCCCAGTTCTTGCGCCCGTCGGTGAAGCGCTCGCCGCTCTTCCACCAGAGATAGGGCATGTCGGGGCAATGGACGGCGGCGGCGTGGCCGAGGGGCATGACCTCGTCGAGAATCTTGCTGACGAAGGCCGACGCGCCGAGAATGTCGTCCAGCACCTTCTCGACGACGGAGCCGGAGGTCACGAAGATCAGGTCCTGCACCTTGTTGACGATGTTGTTGATGCCGGCGAACTCCTGATGCGCCCAGGTGTCGGCAAAGACGTGCAGGCCGACGCCGAGGCGGAACGTGTAATTCGTATTGTCCAGCGTCGTTTCCAGCAGACGGTCGGCGAGCTTGTGGGAAAGCTCGCTGTTCTTCTTGCAGATCAGCTGCTCCTCCTGCGTGTCGCCCTCGAGGCCCGGCAGGAAGTGGAACGGGATCCAGATCTCGCGATTGCCCTTGCCGCTGACGTTGCCCCAGATATTCTGGCAGGAATAACGGACATGGACGCCCTCGGCGATGTTCCTCTTTTCCTCCTCGTCGGAGAAGGGCGTCGAGTCGAAATTGTCGTCCACCAGCTGAGACGCGGAAGCGATCAGATTCGCGTTCTCGCTGCCGAACTTCGCCCAGCGGGCAAGCACATAGACCGTGCCGTAGTGAAAATCGATATCCATAGTACACCTCAATCGTCAAAAATCATTGTTCACACTGTGTGACCCCGTATTCGTAAATCGTATCGCTCGGGAGATCGATCGCATCGTTCCAAAACACGCAGGTACGGCTTTCGTCCAGCTGCACCTGCTGGAAAAGTCCTGTTATTGTCATTAAATCCTCATACCCCGGAAGCGTGCGGATATCTTCCTTCACGTCGTAAATCACAGTCCGCCCGTCATCAAAAACAGCACGCAGGCAATAATCCGGGAGCGGATTGATCTCTTTGATTCGCTGCAGCATGAAAACCCCCTCTTCTGACGTTGGTCAAACAAGCGGCGGAAGCTTTTTGATGTTTTGGCAGTCCCACATTTGTTGCAGTTCTTTCTGATATTTTTTCAACCACTCCGTAACAAGTTCCTGTGCTTTTTTCGGCAAATCGCCTTGTATCATTTCCAACGTTTGGATATTGAACTCGCCTATATATTCGCCGTAAAGCGCATGGATATGGCTCAGCTCATGTTCTTTCGGTTTGAAGAACATTTTAATGACAATTCCATAAAATCGTGTTATTTCCGGCATATTGTCACCGCCTTTTTCTTCATTATATATCAGCGGATTTGCCAACGTCAATAAACATCCGTTATTCGACCTGTCGCCCCGCGCCCGGGCCGTCGTTGGCTACCGGGACTTTTGCTTCGGAAAAGGTCTTCATGTCGTTCAGGATATGGAGCGCGGCGTCGACCAGCTTCAGGCCGAGACAGGCGATCGCTCCACCGGGGACCGTCATATCGAGCGTCAGCAGCGCGGGCTGGACGTGCAGGACGTAGGGCGCGAGGGCCGGGCAGAGAGCCTCTGCGTAGCGCGCTATGATTTCCGTCGATTCGTCGTCCAGCACGATCATCGAGTTGTTGTGCGCGCCGGCGATCATCGCGCCCAGGAGCGCGGCGGCGTCTGGCTGCAGCTCTTTCGGCACATGGGCAAGGAATTCCTGCGGCTCGAATTTCAGGCTTCCGTCCTCGTTCAGCAGCGCCTCGCGCATGGCTTTCGCTTTCGTGCCGAAAGCGTCCTTTTCGTCTGTTTCCGTCAGCGCCAGCGCCAGCAGCGACGACGAGAAGGAAATGTCCTCCGCCGTCTCGCGCCCGAAGTCGAAGGCGTCGGTCAGCGGGCGGTCCGGCCGCAGCCGCGCGACCTTGACCTCCGCCTCCGCGTGGGTCGCGAAGGCCGCCGTGAGTTGACGCTGCGCCGCGCTCATTTCCCCGTCCGTGAATACGAGCAAGGTGCGGGAAAGGTCGGTATCCGGCCGTTCCTCGTCCAGGATTCCCGCCAGCTCCACGGCGATCTCCTCCAGATAGCCGAGGCAGTGGATCGGCTTCGCCAGATTGTCGAGCCGGAATTGGCAGGCCTCCATCGCCGCCCGGGACGGCTTCGGGAACGTCTCCAGATAAAAATCGAATGTTTTGTCCGTCAGCGGCACGGCTTTCGCAGGCATGGTCTGATGCTCGAAAAAGTCGTCCCCGTCGTCGAGGTCGAGATAGCCGGAGGCGAGCGCCGCCGCGTCCAGCAGATTCACCGCGATGGAGGAACCCGTCGCCTCGCCGAGACGGAATTTCATGTCCATATAGGGGCGGATGCCAAGCTTTTCGAGCGTCGCTTTATGGGCAGGCTCGGCGGCGATATGGGAGCCCATCAGGTAAGGGGGAACGAGCGGGCAGAGCGCCTGCGCGATCAATGCCGCGGCGCCGGTGTTGAAGCCGTCCAGCATGACAAAAGCGCGGTGCGCCGCCGCGCCGAGGATAATGCCGGCGATGCAGCCGAGCTCGAAGCCGCCGACCTTCGAGAGCAGGTCGATCCCGTCCGTCGGGTCGGGGCGGTTGATCTCCAGCGCCTGACGCACGACCTCGATTTTCACCTTCAGCCGCTCGTCGGAAATATTCGTGCCGCGCCCGGTCGCCTGCTCCGGCGTCAGCCCGCAGGCGGCGGCGACGATGCAGGCCGAGGAGGAAGTGTTGGCGATGCCCATTTCCCCCGGCAGGAAGCAGCAGACGCCTTCCGACGCGCATTTTTCCGCCAGCTCGATACCGGTCTCGACGGCGCGTACGGCTTCCTCTCGCGTCATGGCCGGACCTTTCGCGAAATTTTTCGTGCCGAAGGCGATCTTCCTTTGGATCAATCCGGGAATCCATGTCGTGTCCGACGCGATGCCGAGGTCGACGACGAGCAGCTCCGAACCGGAAAAGTTCGACAGCGCGTTTGCCGTCGAGCCGCGCGAGATCAGGTAATTCGCCGTCATCTGCACCGTGGTCGAGACCGGGTAGGCGCTGACGTTCATTTCCGCGACGCCGTGGTCCGCGCAGCAGATGATCGCGCATTTCTTGATTTCCGCTGGGGAATCGTTGCCCGTGATCGCGGCAAACTTTTCCAAGAGCTCGCCCAGCGCGCCCATCGGCGCGGCGCCGCCAAAAACATCTTCCAGCCGCGCCCGCACAGAGCCGCCCGCGGCATCATCCGGCGGCTGTATGCGGGCGAGCGTATCGTCCAAGAGGGACATAAACGCACCTCCTATGAATCTGAAAAATCATATCCTACATTATAGCAGATTTTGCCGATGGGCAACACATTTTCAGCTTGCAAATTGTTCCGCACGTGCTATCATAAGGGAGAACACGTTTGGCAGGAAACGAAAGCCCTGGAATCTACGGGGCGAAAAATGGGGTGTTGGTTATGTTTTACATATCGGGAGGAATTCGTATGAAAAAATTTCTTGTTTCCGCGCTGACAGCAGCCATGTTCACAGGCTCGGCCTCCGCCGTGTTCGCCGCGGTAAATCCTTTTGAGGACGTCCCAGCCGACCACTGGGCCTATGACGCGATCGCGCAGCTTGCCGCCGACGGCGTTATCGAGGGCTACGGCGACGGCACCTATCGCGGCGATCAGGAGATCACCCGCTACGAGATGGCGCAGATGGTTGCCCGCGCGATGGCGAAGGGCGGCGGGGACAAGGCATTGATCGACAAGCTGGCCGCCGAGTTCGCCGACGAGCTGAACAGCCTCGGCGTCCGCGTCTCCGCCCTGGAGAAGAAGGTCGACAATGTCAAATGGCAGGGCACACTGGCCTATGTGTATTCCACCAAGCAGTGGGACGATGATGGAGGGCACTGGAACTCGCAGTATGTCCGTCTCCGCCTCGAGCCGGAAATGACCATCAACAAGAACTGGACAGGCCATGCGCGGCTCGAATACAACTCGGATTTGAACAGCGCCAGGAATGTGACCGGCGGCGGCAATGTGGTTGGAGAAGATGGCCCGGACGAGTTCGTGGTCGACCGCATCTGGGCGCAGGGCGACTATAAGAACCTCCAGATACTGCTCGGCAAGCTGCCCTATGTCACCAACGTCGACGGCGGCATGATTTTCGACGAGAGAGTTTCCGGCGGCCAGATTACCGTAGGCAACGAGATCAAAGGCACGCTGACGGTCGGCCGTGTGAACGTCCTGGATGATATGGATGAGAATGGTGATATTGTTCAGCGCACAGGCAGCTATCAGGCTGTCGAGCTGTACAACGACCGCGACTCGAAGTTCACCTGGGGCGTCGGATACCATCATCTACGAAATAAAGACTATTATACAGATGTTATTGCCGAGGGGGATAAGGACCTGAATATCTGGGAAGTCGGTCTCGGCTACCGGATAACCGACACGTTGAAGCTGAACGGCGCTTATGCCTGGAATCCGTCTGTGGATGAGGAATGGCTGGACCCATATAATGAGCTTCATAATTGGAATTCCAAACAGGCCTGGTCCGTTGAGCTCGACTACAAGGGCGCCGACGAAAAAGACAAGGGCTCCTGGGGCGCGTATATCGCGTACCGCAAGCTTGGCAACTGGGCGGTAATCATGCCGACCTACGACGCGATGTACGCCCGACAGAAAGGCTGGGAGCTTGGATTGGACTATGTGCCGATGAAAAACTTCATGACGACCTTCAAGTATTTCCGCGGCAAGAATATGGCCTGGGGGGGGGCCAATGACCCCGAAGATTATAATGCCCAGAACTTCTACACCGAGCTGAACTTCTACTTCTGATTAAGGAACCACTGAATAAGTCCCTCCGCGAAACAGTCCACTGGACTATTTCGCTACCGGGTCTTTTTCCGACTGTCGTTGTCAAATCCCTCGACAGATGCACGAATTGACTTAATCAGTGTTTCCTTAAACAACTGCAAAAAAGCGATATATCTCATTCCCCTGCGGAACAGATATATCGCTTTTTTCCATTCCCGCCCATCTTGACCTGCTCCCGCAATCACGGTAATATGGAAAGCAAGAAAGGCGGGAAATGAAACATGGGGGGACGGACCGGACAATCGAATCAGGAGAAAAGATCCGAGGAGCGCGTATTCGCGCCCTCATATCTTTGGGACTTCCGCTGCGACGGCGCGGCCTGCGGAAGCCATTGCTGCCGGGACTGGCGCATTCCCGTGGACATGGCGGCGTGGGAACGTATGGCGCGGCTGCCCTCAAAAGAACGCAAAACGATTTTCGCGAAGCTCACCGAAAAGGAAGGGACGGGCTGGGAAACCAGTCACAATGAAGACGGAGCCTGCGCGTTCCTCGATGAGGACGGCCTTTGCAGTTTACAGAAAAGACACAGCAAATCCTATCTTCCCGACATTTGCGAGTCGTATCCCCGTGTCTCCTATCGCTTCGGCGATTATGTCGAGCGTTCGCTGGCGATGACTTGCCCCGTTGCGGCACGGCTCGCGCTGCTTCCCGATGCGCCGATGCAGTTCAGGGAACGGACAGCTCCGGCGCGCCGCGCCTCCTCGTCCACACATCCACCGATGGAGGCGCTTCTGCTCAGGGACCATCTGCGCGCACTCCAGCTCCGGATGATTGCCATCCTGCAGAACCGGGAAAAATCCCTCCGGCTGCGCTTCCTGCATCTCGGACGATTCCTCTCTACCATCGAGGCCCGATACGGGAACCGATTGCCCGACGAAGCGTCGCTTCTGGCCTGCGCAGAAAACGTGAAGCCCAGTGCGGAGATTCGTTTCCGCGCACCTCCGTACACACGCCTTCGCTATATAGCCGAGCTGCTGGCCGCGCTGTACGAAGCGGAGGAGGACTACACGCCGGGGCGTCTCAACCTCCTCGCATCATCTCTCGCGGAGCATGAAGCGGAAAGCGAGGAGCTGCTCCATTCGCTGCACGGCCATATCCTCGAAAACCTCGCGGTCAACGAACTTTTCCTTCGCCTGTACCCTTTTTCCTGCGCGGGCGGATTCCTTGCAAATTTCAAACTGTTCGTCCTGCGCTTCCGCGTCGCCGAATTCCCGCTGCTGCTCAAAGCCGCCGCAAAAAACGAACCTCCCGACCAGGAAACCGTGCTCCTGCTGCTGGGCCGCGTCATGGAAAAGCTCGACCACAACCGCGAGGCGGACAGGCTGCTGAAACACCGTGCCGCCGAGGATTTCGACGGCATGGAACCCGATGAAATCCTGTCGTTTTTGTAGATTTCTCAAAAAAATCACGAAAAATCGCGGAAAAATCGCCGGAAAAGGGTTTACAAACATATTATCCTATGGTATATTGAGACAAATCATACGTTCGAAAGGAGAGTTCCCATGTCCAGAAAGAATAAAACGGCCCCGGAGCGCTGCGCGGAGATTTACAAGTACATCAAAGAATTCCTGATGAAGAAAGGCTACCCCCCCTCCGTGCGTGAGATCGGCGAAAAGGTCGGGCTCAGTTCCAGCTCCACCGTCCATTCCTACCTGCATATGCTGGAAGCCGATGGAAAAATCCATCGCGATCCGACGAAGCCCCGCGCCATCGAACTCGTCGGCGATAATCCGTGGGAGAGCCTTGTACGCGTCCCATTGGTGGGCAACGTGGCGGCCGGCGTCCCCATCACGGCAGAAGAAAACATCGAAGAAGTGTTCAACGTCCCGGCCTCGCTGATCGGCACCCAGGACGACACATTCATGCTGCGGGTGCAGGGCGAGAGCATGATCAACGTCGGAATCTTCGACGGAGACTATATCTTCGTCAAAGAGCAAAACACTGCGAAAGACGGCGAGATCGTCGTCGCCCTCGTCGAGAACGAGGAAGCCACGGTCAAGCGCATCTTCTTTGAAAAGGATCGCGTCAAGCTCCAGCCAGAAAACGACACGATGCAGCCGTTCTATGAAAAGAACGTGGCCGTGCTGGGCAAGGTCATCGGCGTCTATCGCCAGATGTAATAGGAAACTGAAAAAGGGACTGTAACACGCAGTCCCTTTTTTCTTTGGAGGCATCCCTATGAAACGTAAATTCTCGCTTTTCCTGGCCGCGCTGTTTGTCGCGCTGTTCTTCGCCGCGGGCTGCGGAGGCGCGGCCACGCAATCGAGGACGAACGGCGGCGCGTCCCCCATGACGCCGGAGGAACGGACGGACGCCGTCCTCTCGCAAATGACGCTTTCCGAGAAAATCGGTCAGATGCTGATGATCGGCGTCCACGGCACGAAACTCGACGACGACAGCCGCTTCATGCTGTCTGAGTTCGCCGCCGGCGGCGTGATCCTGTTTGACCGGAACCTCGAAACGGCGGAAGGCGTGCGCCGCTTCACGAAGGAATTGCAGGAGGCGCGGCACGGCGAGCCGCCGCTTTTCATCGCCATCGACGAAGAAGGCGGCCCGGTGGCGCGCATGACGGACATCTTGCCGCCGCCCCCCGCGCAGCAGGAAATCGGCGAAAGCGGAGACCCCGTCACGGCGCGGACATGGGCGAAGAAAACCGCGCAAAGCCTTCGCGACTTCGGCTTCAACCTGAACTTCGCGCCGGTGGCCGACGTGGGCGACGGCCCCCGCTATTATTCAGCCGACGCGGAAACCGTCGCCGCCTTCGTCCGCGAAGCCGCCGCCGGCTACGCGGACGAAAAGACGCTCTGCACATTGAAGCATTTCCCCGGTCTCGGCAAAGGCGAGGCGGACACCCATCTCGATACCGTCGTCGTCAACGCGGACAGGGAAACTCTTGAAGCGGAAGACCTCGTACCGTTCCGCGATATGATTTCGCAAAGCGAACCGGATCGGTTTTTCGTCATGGTGTCCCATATCACCTATACGGCCCTCGACGAAAAACTGCCCGCCAGTCTTTCCCCCGCCGTCATGATCAACCTTCTGCGAGAGGAACTGGGATGGCAGGGCGTCATCGTCACCGACGACCTGGAAATGGGCGCGGCGGATATTTTCCCGTTCAAAGAACTGGGCGTCCGCGCAGTAGAGGGAGGCGCCGACCTCGTGCTGGTCTGCCACGAATACGCGCATCAGCAGGACGTCTATAACGGCCTGCTGACGGCGGTGCAAAACGGAACCATCCCCGAATCCCGCATCGACGAATCCGTCCGCCGGATTTTGCGGGCAAAAATGACGCTTGCAGAAGCAAAATAACCGTAACAAAAAAGGCCCGCGCCGAGTGGAACGCGGGTCTTTTCCTTTGTCCGGAGTCATCCGTATTTTACGCCATCGTAAAATACGTGTAAATACTGAAAATCGTCAGCAAAACGACCTCCCCCAGCAGCACCGGGCGGAGGGTCCCGAAGAAATTCGACTTGAAATAATCGACGGTGACCACGAGGCACATGTGGGTGGGCGTCAGCATTTGACCGGCGACGCCGAAGGCCATTGCCACGCCCGCCAGGTCGAGATTGCCCGTGCCCATCGCCGCTACGATCGGCATGACGATCGCGACGTGGCCCTGGGACATGCCCGTCAGCATGCCGATGATGAAGGACACGCAGGCGATGATGACGGGGATCGGCAGCGGCGACGCACGGAAGGCCGCGACGATTTCCGGCAGCACACCGGTGACGGTCAGGATCTGGATGAAATAGAGGATGCAGAGCACATTCCCCAGCATCTTCCCGTCCAGCGCGCCCACCACCGTGTCCCGCACGCTGACGAAGCGGCCCGTGGCGCGGAGCACGAAGAACAGCAGGAAAGTCACCGCGCCCATGGAAAGGGACGCGTTCATATCGAAGAGCACCACCAGCAAGAAGGTCGAGACCACCGGAGCGAATGCGAGGATGAGGTCCGCCGTCTCACGTTTCTTTCGCGCGCTGTCCATCGGCGGCTTTGGCTCTTCGTCAATTTGGAGCGGACGGATCAGAATAAACCAGCCCACGCAGAAGGCGAGGATGGTCAGCCAGCTCAGATGCTTGAGGAATTCGCTGAAGGGGACGTCCGCGATATTGCACGCCATGATCATGCCGGGGATGATCGGGTTGGAGAATTCGAAAATATGGCGGAACCAGAAATTGATGGCCGATTTTTGCTCATGGGAAATGGAAATGCCCTGGGAAAGCTCCTCCACGATCGGCGCAGAAAACCGCGCGCCGCCCAAAGACGGCAGCAGGCCGAGGAAGGCCGGCATCAGCGCCAGCAGCGCCTTCGCGCCGGAAAAGGCGCGCCGAAGCGCATTCACCATACCGGAGAGGGTGCCGCTGAGCCGCAGCTCGATCTCGAGGCACATGACGAAATACAGCGCCAGCAGGATATCGTAGGTGCGCGACAGCGAAAGCGTCTCCTGCGCGGCGACGAAAAGCGTCGCCGGGTCCGCCGACCGCGCCAGCCAAAGCAGGAGCCCGCCGGCCAGCATGCACGGCCCAATGGGGACGTGCTTCCGGAGCAGCAGGATAATCAGAAGAAACGCCGCTGTGAGCGGAACAAAAACATTCATGAGTTGCCACCTTGCATTCGTTTTTATTATTTCCTAGTATATCATTTCTGCAAAAAAATAAAACATAAGACTTGCCGCCTACAAAAAAAGCAGATATAATAAAGATTATAAATGTATACACGTTTTCGTATAAAAGGAAGGGGAAATCTTATGTTTGGTTCGCTTCGGGCAAGGTTCATCATGATGATGGTCAGCGCATCGCTTGTCACGCTGGTCGGCGTGGTCGCCATATTCATGCAGAACATGAACGCGCAAAAGGAATCGGAAATCAAGCTGTACCGCGAAACCCTCCGCGCCGACGTGGAGCGGGAAATCAAGATGGAGACGGAGGTGGCACGCAGCCTGATCCAGAAGCTCCACGACCGCCAGAAGAAGGGCGAACTGAGCGAAGCGCAGGCCAAAAAGATGGCCGCCGATCTGGTGCGCGATCTTCGCTATGACAACGGAGCCGGTTATTTTTGGATCGACACTTACGAGGGCGTCAACGTAGTGCTCCTGGGCCGCGACGCCGAGGGCAAGTCCCGCATCAACGCCAAGGACCCGCAGGGCCGGTTCTTCATCCAGGAAATGATCGCGAACGGCCGCAAGGACGGCGGCGGATACACGGAGCTCGCCTTCCCGAAACCGAACGAGACGAAACCGCTGCCGAAAATCAACTACACGTTGGCCTTTGAGCCATACCAGTGGGTGCTGGGCACGGGCATCTGGGTAGACTATATCGACGATCGCGTCGCCCAGCGGCAGGCGGAATCCGACGCGGAATTCCGCGCTTCGCTGATGAAGATTGCCGGGCTGATCATCTTCATCGAGATCATCATTGCCGCGGTCGCCGCGTTCCTCGGCAACCGCATCGTCGCGCCGATCCTCCGCATCACGGAGCGCATGGGCGTCCTGTCCACCGGCGATTTCCGCGAAAGCTCCGATCACGCGGAGGATATGGAACGTTCGGACGAGATCGGCGAGATGAGCCGCGCCATGCAGACGCTGCGGGGGAATGTGGCGAAGCTCCTGAAGCGGGTCATGGAATCCGCTTCCGACGTCACAACGGCCTCCGAATCCATGACGGAAAGCGCCGAGCAGTCCGCCGAGGCCATCAATCTCGTGGCGGATTCCGTGGTGAAGATTGCCGAGGACTGCAACGAACAGTTCACTGAGGTAGAAAACGCCAACGCGCAGACGGAAGACCTGGCGCGGAACATGGCGCATTTCAAGGACACGCTGTCTGACGCGAACCAAAAGATCGACCGCACCAACGAGGCGGCGGACGAGGGCGCGAAGAACATCAACAACGCCGTGGAACAGATGAAGCTCATCGAGGCCTCGGTACGGCAGTCCGCCGACGTCATCGCGGAGCTCGGGCGCGAGTCCGACCGCATCGGCACCATCATTGACACCATCACCGCCATCGCGGGCCAGACGAACCTCCTGGCGCTGAACGCTGCCATCGAAGCAGCGCGGGCCGGAGAGCACGGGCGCGGCTTCGCCGTCGTAGCGGACGAGGTCAGGAAGCTGGCCGAGCAGTCCCAGCAGTCGGCCAGTGAGATCGCGACCATCATCCAGGCCATCCAGCAGAAATCCGGCAACGCCGTCCAGGTCATGCAGACAGGCGTCGAGCAGGTGGCCAACGGCACGGCGGCTGTAGACGGCGCGGGCGATACGTTCCGCGAGATCGCGAACATGGTCACCGAAGTCGCCGCCCAGTCGAAGCGCATGGAAGAAATCGTCGGCGGCCTGAATTCCAGCACGGACGTTATTTCCAACGCGGTAGTGAAGATCAGCGACATGAGCAAGAACGCCTCGCAGGAATCGGAAACAGTTTCCGCCTCCACCGAGGAACAGACCGCCACGGTCCACGAGATTGCCAACGCCTGCCGCAATCTTTCGTCCCTGGCCCAGGAGCTGCAAAGCGTGGTGCAGCAGTTCAAGATTTGACGCTGACAGCTTTTTGCATGAAGCTGCAGCGGCAGTCAAAATTGAATAATTCGCGCAAAAAAGGGGCTGCCCATGAAGATTTTGCCTTCATACGGCAGCCCTTTTACACTTCCTCCCACCTTTTGATTACGCTACGAAAGCACGGGCGCAATCCTCTGCCGCGAGTTGCGCACGGATAGGGACTCCGTTCCCTTGTGGCAAAAACGGCGATATGGTATGCTGAAAATATCCATTAAAAGATAAGGGAGGCTGTTCCATGAAAAAGAAAACGATTTGCGCGCTGGCGCTTTGCGCGGCGCTTTCCGTCGGGGGCGCGCCCGTTCCGCAGTTCGATACGCCCGTTGCACTGGCGGCGGAGGCCGACGTGTCGATCCAATATCTGCCGCTGACAAAGCGCACGCGGTATTTCGCGGACGGCGACCAGACCGGGGAATTATTCCGCTCCCACTGGACCAGCGTCGATTTCGTCGGCAGCTCCGGAAGCTATAACGACATCGCAAAAGCCCTTGCCGCGTACACCGGGCAGGAAGCGAGAAACGCCGATGCAGCCCGCGCCGAGATGACCTCCGACGCGGCCCAGGAACGGGCCTCGCGCAAGGCGGACGGCGGAACTTTCTATGGACCTTTCGAACGCACGCGGGATATCTTCATTCGCCGCGCCGACTCGCGAGTAGTCAGCCTGCTGGAATCCGGCTCGTCGTACACAGGCGGCGTGCACGGCTCTTACGGCTCCGGCGGAGAAAATTTCGACGCCCGGACGGGAAAGAGACTCGCCCTGTCCGACGTCTGCCCGGACACCGAAGGGCTGATCGCGGCAATCATCGCCCAAATGGGCTTCGACTACCCGGACGCCTCCTTCATGCAAAACGGCAGCACGCTGATGCAGGACATGGTGCGGCAGATGGTTTCGGACGGCTCGATTCCATGGACGCTGGACGCGCGGGGCATTTCCTTCTATTTCAACCCGTATCTGATTGCCTCCTACGCCGAAGGCATTTTCACCACGACGATCCTTTTCTCCGAGCACCCGGAGCTTTTCGCCGGGGACTACGGCGTCGGCCCCGCGGCATACGCGATGGAGCTGCAGCCGTATCTCGTCACGCGGCTTTCCGACAGCCCGCGCGATCATCGACTGATGGTCAGTAATGGCTACAAAGAGCTTGTGATCACTTTCGGCGGCATGAATATCAGCGACCCCGTTTCCGTCGAGGACGTCCATCCCGTCGTGGTCGGGCTCGAGGACGGAAGGCACTATCTCTATGTGGACTGCCTGCAGGAGGGACGCCGCGTAATCCGCGTCTACGACCTGAACATGCCGGAGCCGGCCTGCATCGGCGTCCAGCCCATGACGCTGCTGGCTTCGCCCGTTGACCGCGACGATGACAAAGAGTGGTATGTGATGGCGGATCCGATGAACTTCACGGCGACCTCAACGGAAAACGGAGCGCCAGTCCGCTGCCGCGTCGGAAGCGACGGACGCATTGAGTTTCTTGGCGAAGGATAACAAATAATAAAAATACTGCCGCGGGAATGCGATTTTTCCCGCGGCAGTATTTTTTTGCGCGATTCGTCGGGGATGGCTAGGCCTTGATGACTTTCTCGCCGCCCATGTACGGTACGAGCACGTCCGGCACTACGACGGAGCCGTCCTCCTGCTGGTAGTTTTCGAGGATCGCGGCGACCGTGCGGCCCACGGCGAGGCCGGAGCCGTTCAGCGTGTGGCAGAATTCCGGCTTATCCTTCGGCGTGCGGCGGAACCGGATGTTCGCGCGGCGCGCCTGGAAGTCGAGGCAGTTCGAGCAGGATGAGATTTCGCGGTAGCGGTTCTGGCTCGGGAACCAGACCTCGATATCGTAGGTTTTCGCCGACGTGAAGCCCATATCGCCGGTGCAGAGCGTTACCACATGATACGGCAGCTTCAGCTGGCGCAGCACTTCCTCGGCGTCGTCCACCATTTTTTCCAGCGCCGCCCAGGAATTTTCCGGCTGCTCGAACATGATCAGCTCCACCTTGTTGAACTGGTGCTGGCGAATCAGACCGCGGGTATCCTTGCCCGCGCTGCCCGCCTCGGCGCGGAAGCTGGCCGTGTAGACCGTGTAATGCTCGGGCAGTTTCGCGCCGTCGAGGATTTCCTCGCGGTGGAAATTCGTGGCCGGGACCTCCGCCGTCGGCACGAGGTACGAATCCAGCCCCTCGATCTTGAACATATCCTCGGCGAATTTCGGGAGCTGGCCGGTGCCGATCATGCTGTCACGGCTGACGATGTACGGCGCCAGCATCTCGGTGTAGCCCTGCTTCGCGTGCAGGTCCATCATGAAATTGATGCAGGCGCGTTCGAGCCGCGCGCCGAGCCCGACATAGAACGTGAACCGTGCGCCGGAAACCTTCGCCGCGCGCTCCGCGTCGAGAATACCAAGGCCGTCGCCGATATCCCAGTGCGACTTCGGCTCAAAGGAGAACTGCTTCGGCTCGCCCCATTTGCGAAGCTCCGGATTGTCGTTGTCATCCACGCCGAGGGGAACGTCCTCCTTCGGCATGTTCGGGATGCGCAGCAGGATCTCCCGGAGCTTATCCTCCGTCTCCTTCAGCTCGCCGTCCAGCGCCGCGATCTTGTCGCCGACCTCGCGCATTTCCTTTACCAGCGCGTCGGCGTTCTCGCCGTTCTTCTTCATCACGCTGATTTCCTTCGACGCCGCGTTGCGCTTCCCTTTCAGCGCCTCCACCTCGCCGAGGATTTCCCGGCGACGCTTCTCCAGATCGGAAAAGTCGTCCAGCTTCATCGGGTTGTGGCGGCGCTCCAGCATCGCCTGTACCTCGTCCAGATGGTCGCGCACAAATTTCATGTCCAACATAAAAAAGCCCCCTATGGATGCGAATTTTCTTCCGTAATTATATAGTATATAGTTACGGCACGGGACTGTCAAACCTGCCGTCCCTTATTTCTCCGGCAGGACTTCCAGCCAATAGCCGTCCGGGTCGGAAATGAAGTAAATCCCCATGCCCGGATTCTCGTAACAGATGCAGCCCATTTTCTTGTGTTTCTCGTGGGCGCCGTCGAAGTCCTCCGTCGTGAAGGCCAGATGGAACTCGTTGTCCCCCAGATTATACGGCTCCTTCCGATCCTTCAGCCAGGTCAGCTCCAAAAGATGATGGCTGTGACAGGCGTCGCCCAGATAGACGATGATGAAATTCTCGTCGGTGATGCGGCGCACCTCTTTCAGCCCCAGGGCTTCCTCATAAAACTTCATGCTGCGGTCCAAATCCAGCACATTGAGATTGTTGTGGGCAAATTGAAACATGGTTTTCGCTCCTCCCTTACTTTCGATAATCTTTATATCCGTATACAGCAACAAAGGAAAAGGGATTGATTTCCGTGCCGTAAAAGGGAACAAACTCAACTTCGCGCAAATCGCGCACACGATATATCATTACAAACGCAAGGATTTTTTCAGATGGACGAATTGCAGTCCCGGCGCAATTTGAAAACCGCCACGCATTTTGCGCGGCGGTCACCGATTTCTATAAGGGTTTCAATTCGCGGGGACGGTTGCCGCCGCTGCGCTTCCGAATCGGGTGTCCATTTCGCTGCGGCCTTTGAAAATGCCGCCGTCCGCGATATTCAGGCTGCGGACGCGGACGTCCCCGACAAGCTGCCCCGTGGCGTGGATGCTCAGGTTGCCTTCGCAGTCCACATTCCCGGTAACCATCCCGGCCACAGTCAGACTGCCCGCCTTGATATCGCCCTGCACATTGCCGCTTTCCCCGATCACCACATTGCCCGTGACGGAAATGCCGCCGTCAATGCGCCCGTCGATCCGGATATTGCAGGAGCCCTGCAGCTGTCCTGTAATGGTCGTCTCTTTCCCGATGATTGTCTCAATGTCCCCCGTGGGATTGTCGATATGTTTTTTCACGCTTCCGAACATGGTCCGCGCCTCTTTTCCCCTTGGATATATAACTGTCATTCGCCGCCGAGGTACAGGATCGGATTGACGAGTTCGCCATTCACATGCACCTCATAATGGACGTGCGGCCCGGTAGAAAATCCCGTACTGCCCATATAGGCGATAATCTGCCCCTTTTGCACCGTCTCGCCGACAGTAACCGCGACAGCCTCCGCGTGCCCGTAGCGCGTCCAGATGCCATTGCCGTGATCGATGTCCACCATATTGCCGTAACCGCCGGAATTCCAGCCCGCCGCTGTGACCGTGCCGCTGGCCGCTGCAATAATCGGCGTGCCGTAATCGTTGGCGATATCGATGCCCGGATGGAAATCCGACCCGCCCCAGCGCAGACCGTAAGGCGAGCTGACGTCGCCGCTGGCCGGCCAAAGAGACGGCAGATAGGCCGAAAGCTGATTCTGGTAGCCGATGACCCGCTGCTGCTCATGAAGAGCTTCGCGGACGCGCTCCAAGTTCTCACGGCTCATCGCAAGACGATTGCGAATATTGTCCAGCGCGTTATTCACATTGCGCACGTTCGGCTCGATCCACGGACCGCCCTGACCGTCCGCCGCCGGATGCGCCGGAATATCTTGCGGTAATCCCTCGACCGGCTCCGCAGACGCGTCCTGTGTCTCCACAGCGACAGGATCGGCTCCCGCCATCTGACGAAGCTCGCGCTCGATTTCATTGACCTTGTCCATTTCGTCCTGCAGCTCATTGGCTTTTTTCGCCAGACTGGAAAGCTGCTCCTGCTGCGCCGCGTTGACGGCGCGAAGGTCGCGAAGCTCCTGCTGGTCGCTGAATGAGTTGAACCCGCTGTAGACCGAATACCCAAAAGAACCTACGAATAAAGCCGCGGCCGCCGCGCAGGAAAATGCCGCGTATTTGACCAAATGCATCGGAAGGCGGATGCTGTGCATTTTCTCGCCCTGATCGGGAATAATCTTAATGACGTATTCCCGGGTTGCATCCGATGAAGATCGGCTGTCCAAAAGTAACGCCCCCAAATACAAAAACCAATAACTAGCACCGATAAAAGGCGGAACCCCAACCCGCCGCGAAAATATTTTTCGAGAGGTAAAAGTATTATACCACAAAACGATATGGCAGGAAACTATGTCTAAAGTCCCATGAATACAGAGTCAAAAGTATCGGATTTTTTGTTTGGTTTTATACGTTTCAGATATCCGGAAGCTGCCAGTCGATCAGCTTTTCCCCGACGCTTTCGAGGAACCCGTTGACGCGGGAGAAGGGACGGCTGCCGAAAAATCCGTAGCTGGCAGAAAGCGGGCTCGGGTGCGGCGACTCAACGATGAGATGCTGCGGGTTCGTGATCATCGACTTCTTCTTCCGCGCGGGACCGCCCCAGAGGATGAACGCCAGCGGCTTTTCCCGCTCGTTCAATAACGAGATGATCTTATCGGTGAAAATCTCCCAGCCGCGCCCGCGATGGGAATTCGCCTGATGCTCGCGCACGGTCAGCACTGTGTTCAAAAGCAGTACGCCCTGCTCCGCCCAGGGCTTCAGGCAGCCGTTGTTCGGCATCTTGCAGCCGAGATCGGAAGCCAATTCCTTGAAAATATTGACAAGCGAAGGCGGCGGCTGGACGCCCGGCTGCACCGAAAAGCTAAGCCCGTGGGCCTGCCCCGGCCCGTGGTATGGGTCCTGCCCGAGAATGACGACTTTCACATCCGCGTAGGCTGTATAGTGCAAAGCGTTGAAAATCGCGTACATATCGGGATAGATCCGCGTCGTGCGATACTCGTTGATCAGGAACGCGCGAAGCTCGCGGTAATAAGGCTTCTGCAGCTCCTCGTTCAGATAATTCGCCCAGTCGTTATGAAAGATTTCCATATTATTATGCGCTCCCGTTTTATTATTATATTCCAGTATAATGAATGGACTTAAATCTGTAAATTCACTTCCATCCTTTTTTCAGGTTATGTTCGTTTGTTTCACGTGAAACAAGTTGTTTTTCCATAAAAAAACCGCTCACAGCCAATGTCCGGAATATCCGACCGAAGAGTGTGAGCGGTTTTTGCGTCCCGGGAAAATCAGGAAAACATCGTCCATTATTTGAATTTCATGCCTTGTCCCCCCGGCTTTTCTTTTTCGCCGTTTTCTCCAAGCCTTTGATTGTTTCGAGGTAGGCTTTTTCCACCGGCGAGAGGGTTTGTGCCTGATATTTCCGATATTCCTTCTTCGCTTTTTCCATGGCATCCTTATGGCTGACTGTACCGGCATCGGAAAGGAGCTTCCGGCCGCCGGAGGTCAGCACAGCGTCCAGTTGGGCGATGTAATCCTTCATATACATGGGGCGATGCTCGATGGCGGCGATCTCGGCGATATCGAAATAGCCCGATACCAGATTGTTCAGCACCTTCAATTCCTGCTCGTCGAGATAATTCTTGGCGATCCCCACATCCTTCAGCACAGGCATCTCCCCTGAGAAGGTCCGAAGCCCCATAAACGGTTTCTCGGCGTCGGCGCGCGCAAAGACGACCTCCGCTGCCGTATGTCCGTGGGCCGCATAATGGAGCTTGTTCTGCACGATCTTGAAAAAGCGGACGGACTCGTCGCTCTTTGGGTCGTAATCAAGACTGGTGGCGTATAGATCCAGAACCTGACGATAGAGCATCTTCTCCGACGAACGAATATCCCGTATGCGGTCCAGCAGCTCTTTCCAATAGTTGCCGCCGTTCCCTTTCAACCGCTCGTCGTCCATCGTGAAGCCTTTGATGATATATTCCTTGATACGCTCCGTAGCCCAGCGGCGAAACTGTGTTGCAATCGAAGATTTTACCCGATAGCCGAGGGATATGATCATGTCGAGGTTATAGTGAGGAATTTCTCTGGCGACCTGACGTTTCCCCTCCGACCGAACTTGTCGGAATTTCCGACAGGTTGAAATTTCCTCCAATTCGCCTTCGTCGTATATATGCCGGATATGCTCCACGATATTGGTGCGCGATGACTGAAACAGTTCCGCCATTTGCGCCTGTGTCAGCCATACCGTCTCATTCTCAAACCGCACGTCGATTTTCGCTTTGCCGTCGTCGGTCTGATAAATAATGATCTCACCCTGCGCAGGCGTTGTTTTATTCTCTCCCACTTACAGCACCTTCCTCTTTGTCTGGGGACTGTAAGAGAGTATCTTTACCGAGTCATCCCGAACGACTCTTGTTGTGTTGTTGAATACCTCCATGACCGACGCCTTCCTTTGTCTTTATAACATTCTTATTATATCTACTTATTATATCACATTATACCAGTTTAATTCGTATATAAGTTCACACGGTATTGACATGTACAAACATTTGCTCCGTTATTATATATCAACGCGGCCTTCCTTAAAATTGCCTTAAAAGTCGCGCAAATCCCTTTCCTTTTCTTCCCGGAAACGATAATATATAGGAAGAAAAACCGAAGGAGGGACTAAGATGGACGAGAAGACGCGAATTTTCATCGTGGAGGATGAGAAGCGCATCGCGCGTTTTTTGCAGATGGAGCTGGAGCACGAGGGCTTTGTCACGGCGACGGAGTCCAACGGGCGGCGCGCTTATGAGCGGATATTGCAGGAGAATTACGATCTTGTGCTGTTGGATCTGATGCTGCCGGAGATGGACGGGCTGGCCATTTGCCAAAACGTCCGCAAGTTGTCGGACATTCCGATCATCATGCTGACAGCGAAGGACGATCTCGAAGACAAGGTACAGGGGCTCGACATCGGCGCCAACGACTATATGACGAAGCCCTTCGCCATCGAGGAACTGCTGGCGAGGATTCGCGCGGTGCTGCGCGCCCATAAGCCGGCGGAAGCCACACCGGACGGGGAAATTCTCGTGACGCGGGATCTCGTGATGTACCCGGAACGGTACGAGGTCAAGGTCAAGGGCGAGCCGGTGGAGCTGACGAAGAAGGAATACCAGCTTCTCGAATATCTTCTTCGGAACAAGCGCACCGTGCTGTCCCGGGACCAGATTCTTTCGACAGTCTGGGGCTACGATTATATCGGCGACACGAACGTAGTGGACGTTTACATCCGTTATCTTCGCTCGAAAATTGACGAACGCTTCGGCGAGAAATATATCCACACGATGCGGGGCGTAGGCTATGTCATTAAAGATTGATAGGCTTCGCGTTTCAACGAAGCTGATGCTGGTCAACGCGGCAATCCTGATCAGCATCCTGCTGTTGACGAGCCTTCTGACCGTTGCGGGGCTCTATTTTTCCGTCTACCATCAGGCGGAAATGGAACTGCAGCGCTGTATTACCGAGGTTCGCCGCTCCATGGCGCGCTCGGAGACGATGCGAGATGAGGAACTGCCGGAACCGATGCCTCCGGAGGCAAGGGAATGGGTGCTGCGGCAAAATCCCAACTGGGTGCCGCCCCCTCCGTTCCTGCGGCTTTTGTACCGCGAGGGCGTGCTGACGCCCGGTGTGGTGCTTCGCGTCGTGACCGCCGACGGACGGAAGATTTTCGACAGCGCTTTGCACTATCCGACCATCGAAGAGGTCGCGTCCCACACGATTCCCGATCCGCCGTTCTGGGCGAACGCGGAAATGCAGGTCTCGCGTTTCGACAATTTCTATATGTACTATGAGCCTTTGACGCTGTCCTGGCGCGGTGAGGAATATCAGCTCCACTTCATCCGCATGATTACGGCGGAGCGCGACTTCCTGCGCTCGCTGGGGCACGGGCTGATCCTGACAAATCTCCTCGGTGTCGCCATCGCCCTTCTCGCCTGCTTTTATGTCAGCCGCCGGGCGCTGAAGCCCATCCGTGACATCACCGAGGCAGCGCGTGCCATCGAGGTTTCCGATTTGAGCCGCCGCGTCGCGATGCCCGCCGCGAAGGACGAGCTTTCGGAGCTGGTGCAGACGATCAACCACATGCTGGACCGGTTGGAGTCCGGCTTCGAGCAGCAGCGGCAGTTCGTTTCGGACGCGTCCCACGAGCTTCGCACGCCGGTCACGGTCATGCTCGGATACTCGGATATGCTGAGCCGCTGGGGACGGGAGGACGCGGAGACGCTGGACGAGGGCATTTCCGCCATCCGCACCGAGGCGGAGAACATGAAGGCGCTGATCGAGCGGCTGCTGTTCCTCGCAAGGGCCGACCAAAAGCGGCAGGTGTTGAAAAAAGAGCAAATTGATTTTCAGGAGCTGCTGGCGGACGTGGCGAAAAAGGCCGACCTGGTCAAGGGCGACCACAAGCTGGTCCTCGAAGCCAACGATCCGGGCACGATTTTCGCCGACGAGGTGATCATGCGGCAGATGCTCCGCATTTTCATCGAAAACGCCTTCAAATACACGCCGACGGGCGGCACGATCACCCTGTCCTCGCGGAACGAAGGAAACGCGCTCCGCGTCGAGGTGCGCGACACCGGTATCGGAATCGCGCCCGAGCATCAGGAGAAGATTTTCGAGCGGTTCTACCGCGTGGACAGCTCCCGGTCGAAAATCGGGGAGGGTACAGGAACGGGCGGCACCGGCCTCGGCCTCTCGATTGCCCGCTGGATCGCCGAGACGCACGATATCGGGATAAAGCTGGAAAGCGAGCCGGGCAAGGGGACGACGATACGTTTATCCATACCGCTGGCGGAAGACACCGAAACATAAAAAAGCAGCCGCAAGGATTTTTCATTTTCCTTGCGGCTGCTCTTGTTTTTACGCTTCAAAGGATCGGGCAGGAATCGAGGAAAAACTCGAATTCGTCGATGGGCATCGGCTTTGCGAACAGGAAGCCCTGGATGTTGTCGCAGCCTGCCGAGCGGAGGAATTCAAGCTGGAATCTTGTTTCTACTCCCTCGGCCACCGTGACCATGCCGAGGTTCTGGGCAATGCGGATAACGCCCAGGAGAACCGTCGCGGCGCTGGAGCTTGGCTCCAAGTCTCCGAGGAAGCGCATATCGAGCTTCAGCACATCCAAAGGAATATCCTTCAGCATATGCAGCGACGAATAACCGCTGCCGAAGTCGTCCACGTGGAGCTTGAAGCCTGCCTTGCGGAGCTTCTCGGAGGCGGTAATCAGCTGCTCCGGATCGTCCATATAGGCGGTCTCTGTTATTTCCAGCCGCAGCATCGACGGCGTCAGGTCATATTTCTGCAGCAGCGACAACAGGTCGCTGACAAGATCGGGCTGGAACAGGTTGACTCGGGAGACATTGACCGAAATCGGGATCGGCGCAAGGTCGCGTTCCCGCCTGTCGGCGAGATAGCGGCAAGTCAGCTCCCACATATAATGGTCGAGATTCGTGATGAAGCGGTTGTGCTCGAACAGCGAAATGAACCTGCCCGGCTCGATGATTCCCTTTTCCGGATGTTTCCAGCGGACAAGAGCCTCTGCGCTGACCGGCTTCTCAAAATTCAGGCTGTAGATCGGCTGGAGGTAAAGCACGAAAGCGCCTGTCTCCAAAGCCTTCTGCATATCGTTCAGGATTTCCTGCTCGGCGAGTATGGCTTCACGCATCGGCTCGTCGTAATACGCATACCGCTTGTTGAAATTCCCCTTGATCGTAGAGCGCGCCAGATTCGCGCGGTCGCACATGGCCGAAATATCCGCTTCCCTGTCGACAATCGGATAGATGCCGGTATGAATGACGAGATTGTAAGCGAGGCCGAGGTTATCGGACAGGAACCGCTGGCTTTGCAGCAGCCCTTCGAGGTCGAAATCCTCCTCGCGCATGCAGAATGCAAACACATCGCCGCCGAGCCGTCCGCAGGCGCCTTTGCCGAGGACCTCGCGGGCCGTGGACGCGGCCAGCTGGACTAGGATACTGTCGCCGACCTGCGTGCCGTAAACGTCGTTGATGATCTTGAAGCGATCGATATCGAAGGTGCCGAGCACATATTTCTCATCCGGATGCTCGTCGAGGATACGGCGCACCGAATGGAAAAAGGTATCGCGATTGGAAATGCCCGTCAGACGGTCCAGGCGTTCATGGGAAAGCTCCGATTCACCGCCTCGCTCCGTTTCCAGCTCCTGCGTATCGACAATCAGGCAGACCAAAGGATGCCCGCTGTCCTTTTCCATATAATATTCGCCGAGGCAGGAAAGCGTCAGCGTCTGCCGGTCCTGCCGCTGCACGTGCATATAAAACGCCATCGGCATTTTTTCCTCGGCGATCATGCCGACGGACATGCGGAAGCTGTCAAAATTGTCGTTCGGGATTGTTGTCAAAAGATCGGATCCCGCCGAGACAAGCGCGTTGTATTCCCTCGCGGTGTAGCCGCAGAGCATCGCGTAGGTCGGCGTGAAATACAGCGTCGACAGCGTGCCGTCCTCTGCCGATTCCTCGAGGACGATAATACCGCTGTCGATGGCCTGGCTGCGCGAAAAAATGAACGATTCCAGGCTGCCGGGCACGATATCTGTCTCCTTGCGCGGCAAATTCAAAAGATCCTCGGCCATTTGCAGAAGCAATGCCATCCGGTAAGGTTTGTACGCAAAGCGGGTCGCGCCGAGCCGTGTCGCCTTCAGGTTGACGTCGTCCTCCGGCGACGCGGACAGCATGATAATCGGCAGCTCGCGGAATTTCGGCGAAAGACGCAGACGAACCAGCAGCTCCAGCCCGTCCATGCGCGGCATCAGAATATCCATGAAAACCAGCGACGTATCCGGGTTGCGCTGCAGAAAGGCCAACGCCTCAACGCCGTCCGCCGCCTCATAAACGTGATTATAATCGTTGAGTGTCTGACGAATCAACGAACGGCTCGTATCGTCGTCATCCACGATCAGAATCTTCTTTTCCTTGTTGTCCACGTCCCCACCTCTTTCTGTTTGGCGCCCTTTCGGAAGAACGCCATTGACAGATTACCTTAAGGACATTTTCGACGCCATGCGAAAAAATCCTTCCCGCCGCCGCAAAGATTTTCAAAGTTTTTTCAGATATATTTTCATTTATTTTTCAGGTTCTCCTTCCCGTCCATTGATTTTCTCATAAAAATGCAATATAATTAAAGTTAAATCACCATAAGTGCGGGAAAAAATATAGGCTTCAGGAAGGAGGCTTCGCGTTTTTTGAGACATAAGGCCCGCGGAAAGGATAATTACTAATGAATAACGTAAAAGTAGCATTTAAAATTCTGCTTCTCGTCGTGATTGCATTAGTCGGCATGGTAGTCATCGGATTCCGAGGATGGTCCGGATTGTCGAAGGCCGGCAATGACATGACGAACATGTACGAGAACAATTTGCAGGCCATTGCTCTCCTCGGCGATGAGATCGAGGCCATGCGCGTCATCCAGGTCCGCACGTACCAGGCAATCGCCGACCCTGCCCGCTACGCGGAAGTCAAGAAAGGCGCCGACAAGAAGGTCGGAGACTACGAGAAGATTTGGGGAAATTATGAGAAGCTGGCAGCCACCATGCCGGATCTTGCCGGACAGGTCACCCAGTGCAAGTCGGCATGGCAGAAATATCGCGCTTCTTATGAGAGCACCATGAAGGCCGCCGAGTCGGGCAACACCGCCACCGGCCTCGCCGAGTACAACCGCAGCATGAAGCAGGCGACGGTCGACCTTCGCGACGGCCTCGCGAAGCTGCTGAAGGCCACCGAGGAACACGCGGCAGCCATCGACAAGCAGAACGACAAAGACAACGCAGCGGCAGTCCTTTCCATGGGAATCATCACCGTAGTTGCCATCGCGCTGCTCCTGTTCCTCAGCATCATGCTGATCAAGGCGATCACATCGCCGCTTTCCGACATGATCGAGCTCGCGAACAAGCTGAAGGACGGCAACTTCCATCGGACCGGCGAGCGCACCGACCGCGGCGACGAGTTCGGCGACGCGCAGCGCGCGCTGTTCGATATGCGTGAGTCCCTGAACAAGTTCATGAAGGAAGTGGCGCAGTCCACGAACCAGATTGCCGCTGCGGCGGAAGAGCTGACCGCGAATTCCTCCCAGACGGCGAAAGCGGCCCTGCAGGTCGCAGAGAACGTCACCGAGGCCTCTTCGCAGGTCGCGGTTCAGCAGGAAGCCGTGGACAGCGGCAAGGAACGCATCGATACCATTTCGGGCGCTGTGGACGGCATGCGCATCGAGGCGCAGCAAGTCGCGGAGAACTCCAACTCGGCGGCGCAGGAAGCGGCGAACGGCAGCGGCGAGGTCGCATCCTCCGTCGCGCAGATCAAGAACGTCGAGCACACCGTGCAGGAGACAGCGGAGCTGGTCGACAAGCTCGGCGAACGCTCGAAGGAAATCGGCATGATCGTCGATACGATCGCGGGCATTGCGGGCCAGACGAACCTGCTGGCGCTGAACGCGGCTATCGAGGCGGCACGCGCCGGCGAGCACGGCCGCGGCTTCGCGGTTGTCGCGGAGGAAGTCCGCAAGCTGGCCGAGCAGTCCCAGACGGCGGCCCAGCAAATCGCCGACCTGATCGGCGCAATCCAGAACGATACCAGCAGCGCAGTCGCCGCGATGCAGGAAGGCCGCACGGCGGTCGTCGAGGGCGCCCAGTCCGTCGAATCGCTGCGCGAAGTGTTCGACCATATCCAAAATCTGATCGAGCAAGTCTCGGCGAAAGTGCAGGCCATGTCGGCGTCGGTCGCAGGCGTCTCGAAGGAAGCCGAAGGCGTTGCCCAGGAAATGCAGAACATCGACAACGGCGCGAAGCGCGTTGCCGACGAGATGCAGTCCGTCTCGGCGGCGGCGGAAGAGCAGTCCGCTTCCTCCGACGAAATCTTGTCCGCCAGTTCTTCGCTGGCCAAGCTCGCGACGGATTTGCAGAACGAGCTGAAGAGGTTCCAGTTCTAAAATCCAAAGCAAGACAAAAATCCCGAAGCTGTTGCAAATCAACGGCTTCGGGATTTTTTGCTGCGGTATTGATTCGTTTCCTATTTCACATAATGGATGCGCTTCGCGTCGTAGCGATCTTCCTGCGGCCTGCGCTTTGCCGGATATCCGAAAGCCACGATCGTGAACGCCTCAAGATTCTCCGGCATATTCACGGCCTTCGCCACCTTCGCCATCTGCTCCTTATGAGGCGCGGTGCCGATCATCACGCCGCCCAGGCCCAGCGCTTCCAGCTCCAGCAGGATGTTTTCCGTGGCGATTGCGCAGTCGATCTCGGCGAACTCCGGCACGTTAAGACCTTCCTTCCGATAGGCGACGACAATCGCCGCCACCGCGTTCCTGACCGGACCGGCGTAGGGCGTGGCATTGCCGAGCTCCTGCAGCACGTCCTTGTTCGTGACAACGAAGAACTCCCAAGGCTGCTGGTTTTTCGCCGACGGCGCGGCAAATGCCGCCCGCAGCACCTTGTCAATCTTCTCCTCTTCCACCGGCTTCGGCTCAAAATGCCGGACGCTGATGCGCGTGAAAATGGTATCCATATCTTTTCCTCCTTTTTCGTATTCCATTGGAAAATCTTTTGTCAGCAACTTCCCTCAAAACAAAATCGTCTTTGCAGTGATGCCGTCACACTACAGCCAGCAACACCAGCGGAATCAGCAGCAGCACCCAGTATGGCCTTCGCTCATAGGAGGGAATTGCTTCCTTCATGATCATCTGCACAAAAATGAAATTTGACATCACGAGGAAAAACATCCCGCGATTATTGAAGAACTTGCCCATCACCTCGTAGTGGCTCATCCCATAGGAGCCCGACATCCATTGGCTGAGAAGCGAAAGCAGCAGCACCGACACCGTCAGTCCGAGAAAACTCGGCACAATCACACGCCGCAAATATTCGGCGTCGGCGATTCCCTTTTGCCGATGCTGAAGCATGAAGGGCAGCGTACAGGACACCGTCGAGATCAACACCAAAAGCGCCGCGACAAAAGGCAGCCGCTGCAGGTTGGCCACGAACACAAGCAGGTTAAACAGCAACATGAACTTTCCGAAGATAAAAATTTTCCTCGGATCGTAATATTCCTTCCAATCCATCAAAAAACCTCCGCCCTTCCGTTTTTCTGCCATAAGTATTCGCCGCAGACGGGGGGTTCTCCTTCCTGCGCCATGCAAAAAAATGGGGGATTGTGCTGTAATTTAACAGCTACGTAAGAACAATCTTTACCTCCCCTTCGGCGTCCGCGCCGTCATGAAAGCAAACCAGGACGGGACGGCGAGCCTCCGCATCGAAGATAGCCGGTCCTTCCCGCAAGATAAAGGACATAGCAAAACGCCGACAGCATCGAACTGTCGGCGTTTTCTGCTGCAGCCGCAAAATTTATTGTCCGTTTTTTCCGATGACCTTGCGAACGGTCAGGATATTTTTTCCGTCCTTGTACTCATAATACGCTTCATCCACGATTTTTTTCACGAGGAACACACCGAGGCCGCCTATGGGACGCTCGTCAATCGGAAGCGTCAAATCGGGATCGGGTTTTTTGAGCGGATCGTAAGGAACGCCGCCATCGATAAACGAAAGCGTCAACCCTTCCGGTCCCTCGCCGCCGCTTCGCCGAATGACAGCGAAGCCGCCCGGCTCCGAATAAGCGTAGCTGGCGATATTGACAAAAATCTCCTCCGTCACCAATTCAATGTGCATCCGCTCCCGCATCGGACAGGCGTCCGTCAGCGTACCGGTTGCGAAGTCGATGACCTGCTGCAGGTTGTCCACCTTTGCCTCAACGCGAAGCTCGTCCGCCATAGCGAGCCCTCCCTTCGCGTTCACCGCTCGATCTGGAGAAGATCGTCAAAGCCGGTCATGGCAAGGACTTCCATCACGGCGTCCTGCACATGACGCATCGTCATCGTTCCCTGCTTATTCATGCGCTTCTGCGCCATCAGGAACGTGCGAAGCCCCGACGAAGCGACATACGTCAAATCCTTGCAGTCAAGGACCAGCGACGTAACATCGGTCAGCGACGCCTCCAGCTCTTTCTCGAAATCAGCGGCGGCCACCGTATCCAGCCGCCCGGAAAGGAACATCGTCAGCGCGTTCCCGTTTTGCTCTTTTTTTATCTCCATAAAGACTCCCTCCTGATGATTATCTTCTAATATAATAAAGCAGAATGAAGTTTCATGCAATAGGCTCAAAAGAAAAAGACTTTCGCACAGGAAATAAAGGAAACAATGAATAAGTCAATTCATGCACCTGTCGAGGGATTTTTTCGTCAAGCAAGGAAGATGGTGTGAAGGCGTAGCATCGCTACGTCGAATACCATCTGACGCGGCATGACGGAAAAAGAACCGGCAGGGGCGTGGAGGGACTTGTTCAGTGTTTCCTAAAGTACTGTGCGAAAGTCTTCCCTGATCTCAAGCGTCAAAAAATCTGTCCCGGCAATACCTGTTTTTCCTTCGGCGGAAATGTCTTTTCGTAACGCTCAAACGCATCGGGGTTTTCCTCCGCGACGAAATAGCAGCGAGGCGGCGCGTACTCGCCGCGCACCGAAGCAAGCGCGTCGGGAACCAGTTCCCTGCACAGGAAGAACGAATCGTCGGCGCCCTCCGGCAACCCGTGATAACGGACGCCCTTTGACGACGCGACTACGAATCCGCTCTTGCCGTAAAAGTCGATATTGCCCTCAAAGCAGAGAGCCTTCGCGCCGTATGCCGCCGCCTTTTCCAGCGAATAGTCCAGGAGCTTCCTGCCGTAGCCCTGCCGCTTGTATTCGGGCGCAATGCAAATAGGCCCCATCGTCAGGATCGGAAACGATGCGCCGTCGTCGCAGCGGATTTCCGCTTTCACGAACACGTTCTGCCCGATGATCCGCCCGTCCTTCTCCATCACGAAGTCGAGCTCCGGCACGAACGCCTCGGCGTCCCGCAGGCATTTCAAGACAAAATGCTCGACGCAGCCGGGACGATAGACGTTCCAAAAGCTCTCGCGGACAAGATTCTCAACCGTCAGAAAATCCTCGGAAGTTTCCCTGCGAATGATATAGTCATGTTTATTCATTTGTTTTGCCTCCTTAATGTCAATCCTTTTACTGACGGATTGGCGGGAGGCTCGCAGACTGTTCCGTAAGCCTCCCGCTTACAGCACAATCTCCGTTGTGAAAATAAGGTTCTTCAAAAAGACACTCCTAAAAAATAAAGTAGGTCAAGAAAATTCCTCTTGCCGGAATTATAACGCCAAAGCGCGTTTTTCGTCAATGCAGGAACTAACTTTACATCGCCATGAATTCAGCTGCTGTCATTATTTTGAGTGCAAACTACTCCGTTGTTTGGATAAGACACTGCCTTTATATAGGATTGGAACGGGACACCGTTCCCCAATATCGCCGAAATCAGTATATTGGTGTCAATCAGTATACGCATCGTATTTTATTCTCCCTCGCTGCGTATCTCTTTGACCAGGTTATTGACAGCTTCATCCGAGGTTAGTCCCGACCTTTCCGCTTCCCCCTGCATTTCACTTTGCATCATCTGCATTGCATATACTGCGGAATTAACCATACGCACAACTCCCTGTTCGACAATAAAAGTCACCCGGCTTCCGCTATCAAGTCCCAACACTTTTCTTACATCTTTAGGAATCGTCACCTGTCCTTTAGCCATAACTTTTGCGTTATCTATAAAGGTTGTCGGCACAGTCGCTTCCATCATGAGTTCCCCCTCTGTTAAAAAGTAGGAAAATCCCTACTTTTACTATATCATACACCTATGAAAGAGTAAACAGAAAAAGCCCCGAAAATCGGGGCTTTTTTGCGCTTCAATTTCCCGAATACCTGAGTCCCAGCATCGTGATGTCGTCGGCCTGCTCCGCGTTTCCTGCAAAGGATTTGATGGATTCGCGCAGGCTGCCGAGCGTTTCCGAAATCGGCGCGTTTCGATCAATACCGGAAAGCGCTTCTTTCAGCCGTTCCTCGCCGTAAAGCTCCGCCGTCTCGTTGATTGCCTCGGTGACGCCGTCGGTATAAAGGAAAATCATATCGCCGGACGTCAGCGTCATGCTGCACTGCTGATAAGCCCGTCCCTCCATCACGCCGAGGGGCTTGTCCGGCTTGCCCTCGGGCATCAGATAGCACGGCTCCTGCCCGCCCCGCAGGACAAGGGGCGGATTGTGGCCCGCGTTCACATAGACGAACTCTCCCGTCCGGAGATCGAGCACGCCGAAGAATACCGTCACGAACATCATCTGGTCGTTGCCCTCGCAAAGGCGGTCATTGGCGTGCGCCACGACCTCGGCGAAATCGCCCCGGCTTTTCGCCGCCATCGCGAAGTTTTGCAGCACCGTCTTCGCCACGACCATGAACAGCGCGGCGGGGACGCCTTTGCCCGACACGTCCGCCACCGTGACCGCGAGACGGTTCTCGTCCAGCATATAAAAATCGTAGAAATCGCCGCCGACTTCCTTCGCGGGCGTCATACCAGCGTCGAGCTCAAAGGACGGCTGCCCGGAAAAATCCGGGGCGACACTGGGAAGCATCCCCGCCTGGATTTTGCGCGCGACGGAAAGCTCCGTGGCAATGCGCTCCTTTTCCGCCGTCGCTCGGGACAAATTTTCCATATACGCCTTGAGATCGACGGTCATGGCGTTTACGCTGTTCGCCAAAAGCTCGATCTCATCGTCGGTCTTGATTTCCAGCTTTTTGTCGAGATTGCCCTGGGCGATTTCCTTGACGCCTTCCGTCAGGGAAAGAATCGGGCGCACGAAATGCTCGGACGCTTTCGCGCTGAGCCACAGGACAAGCCCCAAAAGGATGAGCAGCAGCACCGCGCCGCCCGCCGAAAGCTGCAAAAATACGCCCTGCAGGTCGTCGGCGAATTCCCGCATCTGCCCCAGCAAGCTGTCCCGTGCGTACTGCGCCGGATAGTTCACTTCCGTCTGCCCGACGATCTGCCCGAAGCTCCAGCCCAGAGACGCCATCGGCGCGTACGCGAGATAAACCTCCTGCCCGTCCACCGTCACAAGCTGGACGTCGCTCTTGCCCGCCGTCATCGCCGCCGCTTCGAGGGCAAGGTCACTTTCCGCGCACTGCCGCAGATCGCGTTTTTTCTCGCTGACGGCCAGCATTCCTTCCGATTTGGACGAGAACAGGATTTCCCCGTCCCGGTTCAGGATGAAGCTGGCGGACGTGGCGCCGCCCGTACTGCCCGTCTGCAAGTAGATTTCCTCAGCGTTGCAATCAATGCCGACGACCCCCGCGAATCCCTGCGCGTCGAAAAACGGCGTTGCACAGGTGATGCAGCGATTGCCGTTGGTATCCACATAGAGGTCGGTGAAAACAGTCGCCCCTTTTTCCGCCGCCAGCTTGTACCAGTTCATTTCCCGCGGGTCATAGCTTGCAAGGAATTTCTCGGTGAACCGAAGCTCTCCGCCCTTCGGGTTTGTATCCGCCGCAATCAGCCATCCATTCCGTGAGCCGACGAATACGCCCGTATAAAAGCGCCCCAGTGGAATCAGCGTGTCGGCGATATTCGCCGCGAGCTCCGTTTCCTGCCATAAATCTTCGCCCGATCCCGCCGCCACCGCGTCGGAAACATTCAGATACGGTTCGCCGGAAAGGATTGTACCCCTGTGGGGATCGGGAAGCGCGCGGAGAGCGTAATGCTCCGGCTTGGAAAGAATCAGGGACATCGTCTGCGCCAAAGATTCCGCATCCTGCCGCGTATGCTCTATCTCGCGCTCGACGAGCTGCGCCTTATCCGTCACATGAGCGGAAAGCCGCCGGCGCGTCTGCTCGCCCGCGAAAGACCCGACGAAACTGGAAGCGGACTCGGCCAAAATGTTACGCCGCTCCGTCACCTTCCCCCCCGCCAGAAAAACACCGACGCACACGATCAGCAAAAGCCCGGCGAAAGACAGGACGCCGCCCGAAAGCGCAACCAGACGCATCCTGCGTCGTATATCCATCTTCATCGAAATTCTCCTCCTGCCAAAATCGGCGCGTTCTTTTCTAAAACAAGTCTATAGATTTATATTCGCCTTCCGAAAAAAAAATCCTTTTTCCGATTGATACGGAAATGACAAAAAAGCAAAAGAAAAACGCTCCCGCATCATCGTCGGGAGCGCACTTTATAATATTATTTCACTTCGTACACTGTCTTCGTCGCGAACTTGACTTTGCCTTTCGCGACAGCCTGGATCATCAGCGACAAAAGCTCTTCCTGGCTGATCCCCATCTTCGCAGCCGTCTTCGCGAAACGGTTCTTGTCCGCCTTCCCGATGTTCGTGAACGAATCCAGGATATTCCCTTTTTCCTCGACCGCCGGCGCAGCTTTCTTGACTCCTCTCGGCATAAAAAACGCCCCTTCCTGTATTTTGAATTATTAACCAAAATCATCATAACATTATTGGCAAATTTTGACAAGAAAAGAATTTGGATCGTCGTAGTTTCCTCCGTTTTTTCTGATGAAAAATCGTTTGTTTCTTTTCTTCCTCAACCGTCATTTTTTTCGTTTTTCGCTTCTGCAATCCGATATATTTTGAACGCGTTTTTCCCGCATTTCGCGCAGCGATACCGGGACGGATGCTTGACCACAGCGCCGGCCCGCAGGTAGTAAAATTGGTTGCCGCAAGCGGAGCAAACCACTTTATAACGGTAAAGCGATTCCGATTGCCGGATGGCGTTTTGTTCCGAATAAACCTCGATATGAAGTCCCAGCGCCTCGTTCAAAAGTGCCATGCCACGGTGAAAAACTTCGCCGTGTCCCTCGCGGTGCGGAAGGCACGCGTGCAGCAGCTCATGGGCGACCACGTCGACCAGCGCAGCCGCGTTTCCGGCGAAAAAAAGGTGCCCGCTGAACGCGAGTCGGCATTCCGCGTCGTTGGCCCTCGGAATGTTGCAGGAGCCGTATTCGCGGACGCCGCGCGTGATGCGGACAGAAAGGATTTTGCGAAGACAGGCGTTCAACCCCGCCCCGCGCAATACTTTTTCAATGACAGGACCGAGGGCGCCGATCAAATCCCGCGCCAACAGACGCTTTTCCCAAACGGGCAGGCCGTCTGTCAGCCGCGCCCCCGTCGCCGAAAAGAATTCACGCCGCCCCTGCTCGGAAAACAGCGCGTCTCCTGTTGGGAAAGCTTCATTTTGCGGAATCGATGGCATTTTTCAGCGCCTGCTCCTCTTCCTTCGTCAGCGTGTAGTGGGATTTCCCGTTCTCGACGGGCTTCACATAGCACCGGGAATCCTCCCGGGCGAAGATGCTCGAGAACACCACGCCGTTGTTGTACGCGTCCAGCATCGCGACAGCGTAGCTCAGGTCGCTGCCCATATCCTGAAACGCAGAGAAACGCACGACGCCGACCCGCGTGATCGCCGTTTTCAAGAGTTCATCGATCCGCGCGTTCTCCGATCGAAGCTTTGCGTTTTCTTCGGCGACATGGCGCGTCTCCTCGATATGGGAAAGCAGCATCTTTTCCATCGACTGCCCTGACTCCCCGCCGCGCATCATCGTCTCATAAAGCGAGCGCAGCGCCGAAAGACGGGCGAACAGTACAATCACAAGAACAAACAGAACCGCGATCACGCCGCCCAGTACGCCGAGAGCCGCTCCGGGATTCCCCGCCACAAATGCAACAATATCATTCATGAAAACAAATCTTCCTCTCTTTGAACTAAAATGCCGTAAATCCAATTTTTCTCCGAAGGAGAAAACCACTCTCATCAGCATTTCAACACGGCATGCGGTCGGAGGGAGAATTCCCCCCTCCAACCTCCGATATACCCCCCCGCCTAAAGAGGCGGGGGACATCTTTGCCTTGCTATACGCTGAACGTCTTCGAGACTTCGCGGAGCTGCTTCTTCTTGAACTCCACCTCGTCCTCGTGCTGCTTGGTCAGAGCCTCGACAGCCTCGACGATGCGGTCCAGATCTTCCTGCGTTTTGAACGTGATCTCAATCTTGCTTTTCTTTTGCCCCCAGGCAATCCGGACAGGCGAACCGAAAATCAGCTTCAGCCGGTCTTCTACGTCGGTGACGAAAACGCGCTCCGTCGTGACAGGTTCTTTCAAATGTTTCGGCTGGAAAAGGTCGGGATCCTTTTGCAGCCGCGCCACCAGTCCTTCGGCGTCCCGCGTGGACAGGTTGTTGTCGATAATGAAGTCCGCCGCCTGCTGCATCAGGTTCTGCTCCTCCAGGGCCAGAAGCGGCTTTGCCTGCCCCATGGTCAGAGCTTCCTCGACAAGGCTTTCCTGTACGCGATCCGGCAGCCGCATCAGGCGCAGGAAATTCGCGATATGGGAACGGCTCCTGCCGATGCGCTCGGAAAGCTGTTCCTGCGTCAGCCCGAATTTCTGCATCAAAAGATGATAGGCACGGGCTTCCTCTACCGCGTTCAGGTTCTCGCGCTGGACATTCTCGATCAGCGCAATTTCCGTCATTTCCTCCAGCGTGTATTTCCGGATCAGCGCGGGAATCGTATGAAGACCGGCCATTTTCGCCGCCCTGAGCCTGCGCTCGCCGGCAATCAGCTCATATTCGCCGTTATCCGGCAGCGCGCGCACGAGAACCGGCTGCAATACGCCGTAATAACGGATGGATTCCGCCAGCTCCTCCAGCGACGCTTCATCGAATGTCTTACGCGGCTGCGCGCGGTTCGGACGAATCTTGTCCACCGGAAGCTCCCTGACGGCGGAAGCGTCGTCCGCCGCCGGAACCGGCGCGGCCTGCTTCTTTTTCTCTTCCGGCTTCGTGTCCGCCGTGCTTTTTTTGATCAGCGCGCCAAGCCCCTGGCCGCCGAGTCCTCTTTTCTTAGCCACGCGCGTCCACCTCCTTCGCCAGCTCCGCGTATACTTCCGCGCCTTTCGCGTGAATGTCGTATGCAATAATCGGCATTCCGTAGGACGGCGCCTCGCTGAGCCGCACCGTGCGCGGGATAACCGTTTCATAGACTTTTTCCTTGAAAAATTCCCGTACCTCGTTTGCGACCTGCCCGCTGAGATTCGTACGGGAATCGAACATCGTCAACAGCACGCCGGACACTTCCAGCGCGGAATTCAGCCCATCCCGCACGAGATCCAGCGTCCGCATCAGCTCCGAGACTCCCTCCAGCGCGTAAAATTCGCACTGTATCGGGATGATGACGCCGTCCGCCGCCGTCAACGCATTAAGGCTCAAAAGGCCGAGGGACGGCGGACTGTCGATAAGGATAAAATCATAATCATCCCGCACCGCGTCAACAGCGCCCTTCAATCGAGACTCGCGCCCCTCGCCGGCCGTCGCCAGCTCGACTTCCGCGCCCGCAAGATTCACATTGGCCGGAAGCACATCGAGCTCGAATTCCGTATGGCGAATCACCGTGCGAACATCTTCTCCGCCAATCACCACATGGTAAACCGTGCGCTCCAGCGCCGTTTTGTCAAGACCGACGCCGCTGGTGGCGTTTCCCTGCGGGTCGAAATCCACAAGCAATACGCGCCGCCCCAGCGCACCAAGGCAGGCAGCCAGATTTACCGCCGTAGTCGTCTTCCCGACGCCGCCCTTCTGATTCGTAATAGCCAGCACCTTCGCCAAAATCTTCACCGCCTAAAGATCGTAAAAATATACTTTTTTATTATAACATAACGCAAACTCACAGAAAAGGAAAAGAAATAACCCACAAAAATGTTTCACGTGAAACATTGGAACATATGTTCTTTTTGAAGCATTTTCTCTTCGCCGGAAATATCATCAAATAAAAAACCGTGAAATTATTTTAATTCCACGGTTTGCATTCATTGCGCAAAATTGTCAGGTTATGCTCGTTCGGCGCCGGCTCACTGTTTGGACGCCGGCACGTTCATGCCGAGGATGGCGAGAATCTGCCTTACTGTCGTTTCAAAGGAAATAATATTCTTCACGACATGGGTTGAAAGCTTCCAGGTGTCGAATTCCCCGTTGCTCTCGGCGTACTCGATATGGTACTTGATCTCGTCGTTGGTATGCTTCATGCGGAGCATCCGCTCGACCAGCGTGACGTAATCGACCATGACATAAATCGACTCGAAGCTGTCCTTCAGGAGCTTGGAAAGCTGCTTGATCCCCTGTGCGTCGGAGAGGACTACGCTGCACGCATGGGTCTGGAGCGCGCCGAGGATGTCCTGTTTCATCATGCCGTAGTATTCGCCTTTATAGGTGATTTTTACCAAAAAATCCTGCTTGAAAAACTCCTGCTTATCGACGAAACGGTACATGGTCGCCGCACCGACAGGATTCCTGGAATACGCCTCGGGGGAACGCGTCGTATAGAGAGGAATATAATTGACCCCCGCTCTCATAAGCTCACGGACGATCGCGGTCTTCCCGCTGGCATGCGGGCCGACCAATGCAAACAATTTATTTTTCATAGCGTTTCGCCTTCTTTCCGATGTTGTCGCAACGATATGCCATTATTTTTCTAGGCCTTATTTCGCATTCAATTTATTCTACCACAGAATGGAAAGAAAGAAAATAGACTTTGGAAAGATTTTTCAGATAATACGAAAGAAAATGCATGGGACAAAAGACGGGAAGGATATTTTTTAATTGACGTGGAATTAAATAATGTTTAGAAAGAAGGTGCTGGGCGGATGCTTCAAGCGATGATCGATATCGGGTCGACCACGATCCGGATGGCGGTCTATGAAATCAAAGACAATCATACGACGCAGGTGATGAAGCGCAAGCATACGGTAGGGCTGTCGGCGTATGTGAAGGACGGCGTGATGCAGGACGAGGGCGTCCGCCGCGCGGCCGAGGTCGTGTCCGAATATCGGGATTTTCTTGCGGGTATGGGAGTCAGGAATGTCGTCGCCTTTACGACAGCGGCGCTGCGAAACGCGAAAAACAGCGCGGAAGCGGTAAAAGCCATTGAAGAAAGGACAAGCGTCCCGATCCGGGTAATCTCCGGCGAGGAAGAAGCGGCTTTCGATTTTGCCGGAGCCATCCACGATCTCGCGTCGGACAACGGCGTAATTCTCGACATCGGCGGCGGCAGCACCGAGATCGTGCTCTATCGTGCCCACCGCGTTACGCGAAAATGGAGCCTGCCTTACGGTTCCCTTTCGTTGAAGGTTTCCTATGTGCACGGGCTGCTGCCGACGCCGCAGGAAGCCGAGGAAATCCGAAAGGACGTTGCCAAGGCGGTGGAAATCTTTTGCTGCAAACTGCCGCCCATGCATGACGTCGTCGCCTGCGGCCTCGGCGGCACATTCAAGAGCGCCTGCGCGCTGTACCAAAAAATGTATTCGACGCAGGAAGACGATACGCGCATGGAGCAAAGCCGTTTCAGGGAAATGATCGCGCACTACGTTTCCGATACGCCGCCAAAAGAGGAGGACGCCGTCCGCCTGATGCTGGCCGCCCCCGACCGCATCCATACGCTGCTGCCGGGCCTGATCCTCGCCGACGAGCTGACCGCTGAGCTGAACTGCACGGAAGTTGTATACAGCGATTCCGGCGTGCGGGAAGGATATCTGTATACTGAAATATTGAAAATATGAGAGTATCCCGTACAGTTCCGCAGGCTCGACAAAGCAGAATTTGCTTTTGCCGAGCCTGTTTTTTTGTTTTGTTTTATGGTATAATAAAATGCTTTGCGAAATGAGTTTATCGCAGATACAAACGCGATTTAATACACGACAAGATGAATGAGGGTGAGATTTTGGAGATTGGCAAGGATAAAGTCGTTCCGGTGAATCTGGCGGAGGTCATGTCGACTTCCTATATCGACTACGCGATGAGCGTCATCGTGGCGCGCGCGCTGCCGGACGTCCGGGACGGCCTGAAGCCGGTGCATCGGCGTATCCTCTACGCGATGCAGGAGGCCGGCATGGGCTCGAACAAGCCCTACAAGAAGTCGGCGCGTATCGTCGGCGAGGTCCTCGGTAAATATCATCCCCACGGTGACAGCTCGGTCTACGACGCGATTGTCCGCATGGCGCAGGATTTCTCGATGCGTTATCTGCTGGCCGACGGCCACGGCAACTTCGGCTCGGTGGACGGCGACCCGGCGGCCGCGATGCGCTACACCGAGGTCCGCATGTCGAAGATCTCGGAGCTGATGCTCCAGGACATCGACAAGGAAACGGTGGATTTCGTGCCGAACTACGACGAATCGCTGAAGGAGCCGTCGGTGCTGCCGGCGAAATTTCCGCAGCTTCTCGTCAACGGCACTTCGGGCATCGCCGTCGGCATGGCGACGAACATTCCGCCCCATAATATGCGCGAGGTCATCGACGGCACGCTGATGCTGATCGACAATCCCGAGGCGACGGTGGAGGAACTGATGACCGTCATCAAGGGACCGGATTTCCCGACGGGCGCCCTGATCATGGGCACCGACGGCATCCAGAGCGCGTACCGCACCGGACGCGGCGTGATCCAGATGCGCGCCGACGCCCATATCGAGACGATGTCTAACGGCAAGAGCCAGATCATCGTCACCGAGCTTCCCTATCAAGTCAACAAAGCCAAGCTTGTCGAGCGCATCGCCGAGCTGGCACGGGACAAGGTCATCGACGGCGTCACCGCGCTCCGGGACGAATCCGACCGCAGCGGCATGCGCATCGTGGTGGAGCTTCGCCGCGACGCCAACGCCAACGTGCTCCTGAACCAGCTTTACAAGCACACCCAGATGCAGGACAGCTTCGGCGTGATCATGCTGGCGCTGGTGGACGGACGGCCCCGGGTGCTGAATCTGAAAGAAGTTCTTCATTATTATATAGCGCACCAGAAAGACGTCATCACGCGGCGCACCCAATACGAGCTGGCGAAAGCCGAGGCCCGCGCCCATATCTTGGAGGGCTTGAACATCGCCCTCGACCATCTCGACGCGGTCATTACGACCATCCGCCAGAGCCGCACCGCCGACATCGCCCGCGAGGCGTTGATGAGCGGCTTCTCGTTGACGGAGAAGCAGGCGCAGGCCATCCTCGACCTCCGGCTTCAGCGCCTGACCGGCCTTGAGCGCGAGAAAATCGAGGAGGAATATCAGGAAGTCTTGAAGACCATCGAATACTTGAAGGGCGTCCTGGCCGACGAGAGCAAGATCTTCGGCATCATCAAGGACGAACTGACCGACGTCCGCGAGAAGTACGGCGACGACCGCCGTTCGCGCATCACCATCGACAGCACGCAGATGGACGTGGAGGACCTGATCGCCGAGGAAGACGTGGTCATCACACTGACCCACGGCGGCTATGTCAAGCGCATCCCGCTGGCCACCTACCGCACGCAGAAGCGCGGCGGACGCGGCGTCACCGGCATGGGCACGAAGGAAACGGACTTCGTCGAAAATCTGCTGATTACGACGACCCACCATACGATCCTGTTTTTCACGAGCCGCGGCCTCGTCTACCGTCTGAAAGGCTACGACATTCCCGAGTCCGCGCGTCAGGCGAAAGGCACGGCCATCGTGAATCTGCTGCCGCTTTCCTCCGACGAGACGATTACGGCGGTGATCCCGCTGAAGGAATTCCGCGAGGATCGGTATCTCTTCATGGCGACGAAAAAGGGCATCGTGAAAAAGACCGTGGTCAAGGAGTTCGACACCGCCAGAAAGGGCGGCCTGATCGCCATCAACCTCGACGAAGACGACGACCTGATCGGCGTCCGATTCACCGACGGCGAAAGCCGCATCATCCTCGGCACGAGGGACGGGCAGGCCGTCGTCTTCGAGGAGGAAAACGTGCGCTCCATGGGACGTCAGACGCGCGGCGTCATGGGTATCCGCCTGCACGACATGGACGAAGTCGTCGGCATGGACAAGCTCGCCGCGGACAGCGAAATCCTTACCGTCACCGAGCAGGGCTACGGCAAGCGCACGAAGGCCGAGGAATACCGCGTGACCCAGCGCGGCGGCAAGGGCATCATCAACATGAAGGTCACGGAGAAGACGGGCGCGGTCATCGGCCTCAAAGTCGCCCGCCCCGACCAGGAACTGATGCTGATCACCACCGACGGCATCGTCATCCGCACCAGCGTCGGCGAGATCTCCCTGATCAGCCGCAACACCCAGGGCGTCATGCTGATGAAGACCGAGGAAGGCGACCGTGTGTCGTCGCTGGCAGTCATGGATACGAAAAGCGAATAAAGAACGGACAAAACGCGCGCGAGGTTTTCTTCGCGGGCGTTTTGTTTGTCCAGATTTTATGGTATTATATCCGCATAGGAGGCGATAAACATGAACGGTAAAAAAATTGCGGTTTCCGCCATGCTTGCGGCTTTGGCGGCGTTTGCCCCGGCGGTCTCGATGGCGGGGAACGCGGGGGACGCCGGCGCTCCGTGTGTTTGCGAAAAGGCGGCGCGGCGCGTTTATGAGCGCGGCGGCCTCCGGCTCTCGATTCCGCAGGCGTACGACAAACTGCTGGTGACGGATATCCTGGGCGAACAGGGAGGCACACTGTTCTCCGTTTCGGAAAAAGCGTCCATCGAAGCGGCAAAGAAGCTTTCTTATGGCAGTCGCGGCGCGGGATGGATTTTCAGCATCGGGCGCGTGGACGAAGGACGGCGCCGCGAGCTTTTGTGCGGGGATATGTCCGGCGCTGAGATTTTCGCCCGGGACGCGAACGGCCAATGCTACGTTTACTATCACCCCACGGACGTTCGCTATGTGCGCGAGAACAACGAAGCGATGAAACGCGACCAGGACCAGTGGACCATGCTCAATGAATGGGCGTGGGGCTCGGTGCGGGAGGATTTCCTCAAGGAAAACGGCCTTGAAACGATGGTTTACGACAACAGCGAGGTCGCCATCGCCATCGCCCGCGCCGCTTATAAACCGGACTTTCGTTATACGGTCAGCACCACGCAGTACGGCCCTATCGAGCCGAAAAATTTCGACGCCGCGCCCTTCGCGGAGCGGCTTTTGCAGAACGCAGTGTATGAGCGGACCGACGCCGAGACGCCGGACGGGGAGTACGTAGTGCTGGCGTTCCCCGACGAAGGGCTCCGCTACGACTTCTTCAAGCTGCAAGACCATGAAAACTACGTTCGCGAAGTGCGGCAGGACGGCACGGAAACGCTTTACAAGGCGATCTTCTTCTACGGGTCGGCAAGGGCAAGCGTAGTCATGCAGGAATGGTACGACGCGCTGGTTGCGCAGAAAAATCAATAAAGTTTAACGAAACTCCCGCAGGATACATGCCTTGCGGGAGTTTTCTTTTGCCGCAGCCCCCAGGCCTTTACTTTTTCTCCTTTATTCGCTCCAAAACCTTTACTTTTCTTACCCTATAAAATAAAATAAGTAAAGGAGGAGGCGCGCCATGATTTCTTATGAACCGCTCAACAAACGCCTAAAGGCAGCAGGCCTGACAAAAACCGCTTTAGCGGAGACCCTCGGCATTTCCTCGCGGACAATCGCAAAGATAGGCAAAGGAGAAAAGCTGTCGAAAAAAACATTGGAAAAAATCACCGCCCGTCTCGGCTGTAGCGCAGACGATCTTTGCCGTGAAATCTCGGACAACGCGATCCTGCAAATCCTGCGGGACGAGAAAGACGCGGGCATTTCCGGCGGCCTGTACCATGAACTGCAAGTTCGCATGACATACAACTCCAATCATATCGAAGGTAACCGACTGACCGAGGCGCAGACGCGGATGATTTTCGAGACCGATACGATTCCGGCGGGGGACGGCGTTCCCGTGGACGACGTTCTGGAAACAGTGCACCACTTCCGCGCCATAGACTATGTGATCGACACGGCGGAGAAACCTTTGACGGAAGACCTCGTCAAGCGCCTGCACTATATCCTGAAATACGACACGAAAAAGGCACGCCTCCCGTGGTTCGCCGTGGGCGACTACAAAAAGCGGGGAAATCTCGTCGGCGGGCGGGAAACGACAAAGCCGGCGGACGTGCCGGAGCGGATGCGCATATTGCTCGAAATATACAACGCAAGAGAGAATATTACAATTCAAGATGTTATCGAATTTCACGTAATTTTCGAGCACATCCACCCGTTCCAGGACGGAAACGGCAGAGTGGGACGCCTGATCGCACTGAAGGAATGTCTGCGCCACAATATCGTCCCATTCATCATCGAGGACGCGAAAAAGCATTTCTATTATCAAGGAATGAATGAATGGCCAAAGGAAAAAGAGCGCCTGACCGAAACCTGCCTAGATGAGCAGGACACGTTTAAGCGGCTGATGGATATGCTGGGGATAGGGCGTGGAGTAACACATTAAGGAATCACTGATTAAGTCAATTCGTGCATCTGGCGAGAGATTTTTTCGACTGTCTAGGAAAAGACCTCGAAGGCGTAGCATCGCTACGTCGAGAGAAGGGAGTTTTGGGCTGCCCTATTTTTATGGTATCATGTCAGAAATAATAGTTACCATTGGACAGCACCCTTGAAATCGAGCATATCTATTCTCGTAATCGTCAGGAAAAAGAACATTCTCTATCCAATGCACAAAATATTGAAAGTCTTGGTAATAAATCTTTATTGGAAAAACGGATCAATATCCGCGCATCTGATTATAAATTCTCTGACAAAACAAAATATTATATAGGATTTGAGAATAAACAAAAGAAACGGAAAGAAGGAACCAAAATTCAAGAATTACGAGAGCTTGCGAATACAGCCTCCGATTTCACGGAATCCAACATTGTCCAAAGAAAAGCAAAAATCATCCAAGATTTCATTGATTATATGCACAGTAACGGACTCCTAAAAGGAGAATATCAACACGAAATGACGATTGAATAAAAATCTCGACTAATCTAAAGTCGACTTTAGATTAGTCGAAATGTTTTTGGTGCGCCGCCGGGCGCACCAAAAACGAAAACTCCCGTGAACCTTCGCGGGAGTTTTCGTTTGCATTGGTTTGTGTTATGATAGGCATGCGAAGTGTTCTGAACGAGGAGGGGATTTGGGTGCAAAAAGGAGCGATGAGACGGATGGGGTATGTTGTTGCGGTGTTGGCGGCGCTGATGCTTCTCTGCTTCGGGTGCGCCAGCGGCTCGGGGACGCTCAAGGAAATCGAGGGGCATTGGGTGGATGTGAACGGCAGGACGACGCTGGATATTTCCGGGAACCGATGCACCGTGACTTGCGGAACCTGGACGAAGACCTTCGAATTCCGGGTGAAGACTTCGGACGACATGACGTATCTGGTGAACCCCGATAAGAATCTGCATGACCTCGGCATGATGACCGAGATTCGCGTGCGCGACGACGGCAGCCTGGAGGCGTCGGAGATCGTCTTCGATACCGATCCGCATCGTTACCGCTTCGTGCGTGAGGATATGCTGGCGAAAGAGCTGGAAATACAGGATCTTTCCAAGGACGCGCCGAAAACGATCGAATCCGGGGAAATCGTGGAGTTCGCCCTCACTTTCAGGAATTACGGCGGCTCCTACGGGCTGACCCCCGAATGGCAGAGCGGGCATTACTGCTGGGAGATCGAGCAGCGGGACGGAAAATACATGATGAGCTTCCGCATCATGGGTGATTCCTACGTCGCCATGGACTTCAACCAGGAAGTCAGCGAGGAATACGTCGCCGGGCTGGCGCAGCTCCTGGAGGAGCAGGGCGTCATCCAATACAACGGCTATCACAAAAAGAACAACGTCTATCGCCCCGGCTATTACCTCCATGTGAAATACGCCTCCAAAGAGCGCCTGACCATCCAGGCCGAAGGCGACGCGGCGAACAGCTGCGTTTTCGACCTCGTGCCGCTCTTGGAATACGCCGCCCTACAGCCCTTGCCCCAAAATCGTTAATCCCATATATGCAAAAACTTCCGCAGAACCGACGCCCCGCGGGAGTTTTATTTTGGCTGCGCCCGTATCCGTTTCACGTTTGAACCCCGGCACGATAATAACAGGAAGGCGAGGTATCCACTATGAAGATAAAAACATTATTCCACACCGCTGTTCTCGGCATGACGTCCCTTTGGGTGCTCGGAGGGCGGGGCTTTCGCTTCCGCCGCAGGATTGCAGGAGTTCGATGTATGCTTTTTCCTGCGGGACGCCGGTGGCGGCGGACGTAAATATGGTGGGAACGCTGGCGGCGGAGGTCATGGCGAAGGCGATCGAGGACGCGATTGCTTCGTCGAAGATGGAGGACACGGAATATCTGTCCCACTGCCTGACCCTGCCCGCGCGCTGAGACGCCTGTCTGCCGGATATGCGTGGTGATGGGGCATGGGTGAATGTATTGATGGAACATTGGCTCAAATATATTGCGAAAGCTAGACAAAAATGCTATGATAAAAAACATATCAAATCATCTGATAAAAGGGGCGGTTTTCATGAAAAAACAACTTGTGACAGCTCTGACTGGCTTTATCATGTTGTCGGGTGCGGCGTCCACGGCTTTTGCCGCGACAAACCCCTTCGAGGATGTTCCCGCCGACCATTGGGCGTATGACGCGGTGGCACAGCTTGCCGCCGTGGTCGCCCGCGCGATGGCGAAGGGCGGCGGAAACAAGGCGCTGCTCGACAAGCTGGCGGCAGAATTCGCCGATGAGCTGAACCAGCTCGGCGTCCGCGTGGCGACCCTCGAAAAGAAAGTCGACAACGTAAAGTTCACCGGCACGGTGCGCTATCGGTATATCACGGAACGGGGCATGGATGAAGGCTTCCCCCTGCGGACCGCTGTACAGTATTTGACCCTTCGGCTCGAGCCTTCCATGCAGATCAACAAGCATTGGACCGGCCACGCCCGCATCGACTACAACAGCGACATGGATAGTGCCGCCAACACCAACAGCAACACAAGGATCGCGCCGGACCCGGCTGCTGCCGTGACCGCCGGAAATGGTCTGCCGGGGCTTCGCGTGGAACGGATCTGGGTGCAGGGCGACTATGACAATTTGCAGATCCTTTTAGGCAAGCTGCCCTATACCAGCAACATCGACGGCGGCATGGTCTTCGACGACAATGTGTCCGGCGGCCAGGTCACTTTCGGCAACAAGCTCAAGATGACATTGACGGGGGGACGTTCCAAGTGGTTCGACGGAGCGCAGATCAATGCCGACTATGATCCGCAGCCGGGAGCAGCCGGCGCACTGCCGGAATTTACCTATAGCGGAACGGGAAACTATTTCTCCGCCGAGCTTTACAACGACCGCGCCGACAAATGGACATGGGGCCTCGGTTTCCATCACTGGAACAACGGCGCTGCCCTTTCCCAGGAAATCAGTACGGCGTCTGTCAATATTTGGGATTTGGGCCTCGGATACAAATTCGATAAAAATCTCTCCCTCCATGGCGCCTACGCCTGGACAACCAGCCCCCAGGGAGAGGCGGCAGACCCGGCCACAGCGACCGGCCCGGGTCATGGAGTTCAGCCCATCGCGGCTTCCGCCAAGCGCGCCTGGAGCATCGAGCTGGACTACAAAAAAGCCAACCCCGCCGCCAAAGGCTCGTGGGGCGCTTTCCTCGCCTACCGCCATCTCGGTGCATTCGCTGTCGTTGTGCCGACCTATGACGCAATAGGTTACTCGGAAAAAGGCGTGGAAGTGGGCGTCGACTATGTATTCGCGAAAAATATCATGGGCACGGTCAAATACTTCTTCGGAAAGCAATTGGATGACGAGTACTCTGCCGAAGCCGAGGCGTCGCAGTTGTCCAAGTACAGGCTCTTCACGGAGCTGAATTTCTTCTTCTGATCAAATCGGCCGCAAAAATTCCCGACGGAAGCGTTTCCGCTTTTCGTCGGGAATTTTTAGCTTCCGCCGCTTTGGAAAAAGTACAAATCTATTGCGAAAGCCGGTCAATGGTGCTACTATGAAAATCGTATCAACCTATTCAAAGGAGCGACTTTCATGAAAAAGAAACTGGCAACAACTTTGACTGGCTTTATCATGATGTCGGGTGCGGCGTCCACGGCTTTTGCCGCGACAAACCCCTTCGAGGATGTTCCCGCCGACCATTGGGCGTATGACGCGGTGGCACAGCTTGCCGCCG